>NZ_CP029078.1:3023333-3715000 GCF_005222485.1 Streptomyces griseoviridis | reverse complement strand
AAACCGTGTGCCTACAAGCCGTGGGAGCGTCGGACATCAGCTTGCTGGTGTCTCGTGACTGCGTGCCTTTTGAAGAATGAGCCTGCGAGTTTGCGGTGTGTTGCGAGGTTAACCCGTGTGGGGAAGCCGTAGCGAAAGCGAGTCCGAACAGGGCGTTTCAGTAGCATGCTCAAGACCCGAAGCGGAGTGATCTAGCCATGGGCAGGTTGAAGCGGAGGTAAGACTTCGTGGAGGACCGAACCCACCAGGGTTGAAAACCTGGGGGATGACCTGTGGTTAGGGGTGAAAGGCCAATCAAACTCCGTGATAGCTGGTTCTCCCCGAAATGCATTTAGGTGCAGCGTCGTGTGTTTCTTGCCGGAGGTAGAGCACTGGATAGGCGATGGGCCCTACCGGGTTACTGACCTTAGCCAAACTCCGAATGCCGGTAAGTGAGAGCGCGGCAGTGAGACTGTGGGGGATAAGCTCCATGGTCGAGAGGGAAACAGCCCAGAGCATCGACTAAGGCCCCTAAGCGTACGCTAAGTGGGAAAGGATGTGGAGTCGCACAGACAACCAGGAGGTTGGCTTAGAAGCAGCCACCCTTGAAAGAGTGCGTAATAGCTCACTGGTCTAGTGATTCCGCGCCGACAATGTAGCGGGGCTCAAGCGTACCGCCGAAGTCGTGTCATTCATACTATAGGGCCAACGCCTGTATGGATGGGTAGGGGAGCGTCGTCTGCCGGGTGAAGCAGCCGCGGAAGCGAGTTGTGGACGGTTGACGAGTGAGAATGCAGGCATGAGTAGCGATACACACGTGGGAAACGTGTGCGCCGATTGACTAAGGGTTCCTGGGTCAAGCTGATCTGCCCAGGGTAAGTCGGGACCTAAGGCGAGGCCGACAGGCGTAGTCGATGGATAACCGGTTGATATTCCGGTACCCGCTGTGAAGCGTCAAACATCGAGCATCGTGATGCTAAGGCCGTGAAGCCGCCCTGATCTCTTCGGAGTTGAGGGGAGTGGTGGAGCCGCCGGACCAAGCGGTTAGTAGGTGAGTGATGGGGTGACGCAGGAAGGTAGTCCATCCCGGGCGATGGTAGTCCCGGGGTAAGGGTGTAGGCCGTGCGGTAGGTAAATCCGTCGCACACATGGCTGAGACCTGATGCCGAGCCGATTGTGGTGAAGTGGATGATCCTATGCTGTCGAGAAAAGCCTCTAGCGAGTTTCATGGCGGCCCGTACCCTAAACCGACTCAGGTGGTCAGGTAGAGAATACCGAGGCGTTCGGGTGAACTATGGTTAAGGAACTCGGCAAAATGCCCCCGTAACTTCGGGAGAAGGGGGGCCACGTCTGGTGATCCGTTTTACACGGTGAGCTGGGGGTGGCCGCAGAGACCAGCGAGAAGCGACTGTTTACTAAAAACACAGGTCCGTGCGAAGCCGTAAGGCGATGTATACGGACTGACGCCTGCCCGGTGCTGGAACGTTAAGGGGACCGGTTAGTCGAGATTCGTCTCGGCGAAGCTGAGAACTTAAGCGCCAGTAAACGGCGGTGGTAACTATAACCATCCTAAGGTAGCGAAATTCCTTGTCGGGTAAGTTCCGACCTGCACGAATGGCGTAACGACTTCTCGACTGTCTCAACCATAGGCCCGGTGAAATTGCACTACGAGTAAAGATGCTCGTTTCGCGCAGCAGGACGGAAAGACCCCGGGACCTTTACTACAGTTTGATATTGGTGTTCGGTTCGGCTTGTGTAGGATAGCTGGGAGACTTTGATCATCGGACGCCAGTTCGGTGTGAGTCGTCGTTGAAATACCAGTCTGGTCGTGCTGGATGTCTAACCTGGGTCCGTGATCCGGATCAGGGACAGTGTCTGATGGGTAGTTTAACTGGGGCGGTTGCCTCCTAAAGAGTAACGGAGGCGCCCAAAGGTTCCCTCAGCCTGGTTGGTAATCAGGTGTTGAGTGTAAGTGCACAAGGGAGCTTGACTGTGAGACCGACGGGTCGAGCAGGGACGAAAGTCGGGACTAGTGATCCGGCGGTGGCTTGTGGAAGCGCCGTCGCTCAACGGATAAAAGGTACCCCGGGGATAACAGGCTGATCTTCCCCAAGAGTCCATATCGACGGGATGGTTTGGCACCTCGATGTCGGCTCGTCGCATCCTGGGGCTGGAGTCGGTCCCAAGGGTTGGGCTGTTCGCCCATTAAAGCGGTACGCGAGCTGGGTTTAGAACGTCGTGAGACAGTTCGGTCCCTATCCGCTGTGCGCGTAGGAGTCTTGAGAAGGGCTGTCCCTAGTACGAGAGGACCGGGACGGACGAACCTCTGGTGTGCCAGTTGTCCTGCCAAGGGCATGGCTGGTTGGCTACGTTCGGGAGGGATAACCGCTGAAAGCATCTAAGCGGGAAGCCTGCTTCGAGATGAGGACTCCCACCCACTTGATGGGTTAAGGCTCCCAGTAGACGACTGGGTTGATAGGCCGGATCTGGAAGCACGGTAACGTGTGGAGGTGACCGGTACTAATAGGCCGAGGGCTTGTCCTCAGTTGCTCGCGTCCACTGTGTTGGTTCTGAAACCACGAACAGCCCCACACCTGAACCCGCTGGGTTGGTTGTGGTGTGGCTGGATAGTTTCATAGTGTTTCGGTGGTTATAGCGTGAGGGAAACGCCCGGTTACATTCCGAACCCGGAAGCTAAGCCTTTCAGCGCCGATGGTACTGCAGGGGGGACCCTGTGGGAGAGTAGGACGCCGCCGAACAATTTTTGGGGAGAGCCCCGCACCGTATGGTGCGGGGCTCTCTTCGTTTCAGGTGTGGTGACGGATCGAGAGATCGGTCTATTCAGGGGCTCCTTGCGGAGCCCCTTTTTCTTTTACGGGATTCCTTACAGGCGGCCGGCCGCCTTCAGCGCCAGATACGCGTCCGCCAGCGCCGGCGCCAGATCGTCCGGCGTCTCGTCGACCACCGTCACACCGTGCCTGCGGAGCTGTTCCGCGGTGCGGCGGCGTTCGCTCTGCGCCTGGGCCGCCGCAGCGGCCTCGTACACCGCCTCCGTGTCACCCCGGGCCTCGGACATACGGGCGACATACGGATCCGCCACCGACGCCACCAGGACCGTATGGCGCTGGGTGAGCTGGGAGAGCACCGGAAGCAGGCCCTCCTCCACCGGGGCCGCGTCCAGGCTCGTCAGGAGCACGATCAGCGAGCGGCGACGGGCCGTGCGCAGAGCCGTCGCGGTGAGACCCCTGGCGTCCAGCTCCACCAGCTCGGGTTCGAGGGTCGCCATCGCCGTCACGAGAGACGGAAGGACATCGCGGGCCGAGCGGCCCTGGACCAGGGCGCGCACCCGGCGGTCGAAGGCCAGGAGATCGACGCGGTCCCCGGCGCGGGAGGCCAGCGCCCCCAGGAGAAGGGCCGCGTCCATGGAGGCGTCAAGGCGCGGCACATCGCCGACCCGGCCCGCCGACGTGCGTCCGGTGTCCAGGACCACGAGGATGTGCCGGTCGCGCTCCGGACGCCAGGTGCGGACCGCGACCGTGGCGTGGCGAGCCGTCGCACGCCAGTCGATCGAGCGGGTGTCGTCACCAGGAACGTACTCGCGCAGGCTGTCGAACTCCGTGCCCTCGCCCCTGGTCAGGACGCTGGTGCGGCCGTCGAGCTCGCGGAGCCTGGCGAGCTTCGCGGGGAGGTGCTTGCGGCTGGTGAACGGCGGCAGGACCCGTACCGTCCAGGGAACCCGGTGGGTGCCCTGGCGGGTGAACAGGCCGAGCGGGCCCGCCGAGCGGATCGTCACACGGTCCGTCCGGCGGTCGCCGCGGCGGGTCGGGCGCAGACGGGTCGTGACGCGGCGGCGTTCACCCGCGGGCACGGTCAGACGGTGGCGGGAGGCCGCCACCTCCGTCCCCGGCTCCCAGCTGCTGGGCGGCCAGGCGTCGCGGAGCTGGGCGCGGAGCGGGCGGCCCGACGGGTTGGTGACCGTGAGGGTGACATCGGCTCCCTCGCCCAGCCGTACCGAGGCGTCGCCCGAGCGGGACAGGCCGAGCCGGCGTACCGGCGCGGCCAGCGCGAAATCGCAGGCGCAGGCCACCGCGAGCGGCGCGTTCACCGCGAGGATGCCCGTCCAACCGGGATCCCACAGGCCGACGGGGAGCGAGCCGAGGGCCGCGAGGAGCGCGGCGCGTCCGGTGAACGCCATCAGCGGGGGACGGGGACGTGGGCGAGGATCGCGTTGATGACGGAGTCCGCCGTCACCCCCTCCATCTCCGCCTCGGGGCGCAGCTGCACCCGGTGGCGGAGGGTGGGCAGGGCGAGGGCCTTCACGTCGTCGGGGGTCACGTAGTCGCGGCCGGTCAGCCAGGCCCACGCGCGGGCCGTGGAGAGCAGGGCCGTCGCGCCGCGCGGGGACACCCCGAGGGTGAGGGACGGGGACTCGCGGGTGGCCCGGCAGATGTCGACCACATAGGCGGTGATCTCCGGGGAGACGGTCGTCTTGGCGACGGCCGCGCGCGCGGCCTCCAGGTCGGCGGGGCCCGCGACGGGGCGCACGCCTGCGGCCTTGAGGTCGCGCGGGTTGAAACCGTCGGCGTGGCGGGTGAGGACGTCGATCTCGTCCTGCCGGGACGGCAGCGGGATCGTCAGCTTCAAGAGGAAACGGTCCAGCTGGGCCTCGGGGAGCGGGTACGTGCCCTCGTACTCGACCGGGTTCTGGGTCGCGGCGACCAGGAACGGGTCGGGGAGGGCGCGCGCGGTGCCGTCGACGGTGACCTGGCGTTCCTCCATCGCCTCGAGGAGGGACGACTGCGTCTTCGGCGGGGTGCGGTTGATCTCGTCGGCCAGCAGCAGGTTGGTGAAGACCGGGCCGGGCTGGAACGAGAACTCGGCGCTGCGGGTGTCGTAGACGAGGGAGCCCGTGATGTCGCTCGGCATCAGGTCCGGGGTGAACTGGACGCGTTTGGTGTCGAGTTCGAGCGCGGACGCGAGGGCGCGGACGAGCAGCGTCTTGGCGACTCCCGGGACCCCTTCGAGGAGTACGTGGCCGCGGCAGAGGAGGGCGACGACGAGGCCGGTCACGGCGGGATCCTGGCCGACCACGGCCTTGGCGATCTCGGCGCGCAGGGCCTCCAGGGAGGCGCGGGCACTGCCCTGGTCCCCGGTCGGCCCGGCGTTGTCAGTGGTCGGGTCCATCATGGACGGCGTACCTCTCTTTCGAGGGCGTCGAGTTGGTCGGTGAGGGAGACGAGCGCCTTGTCGTCGCCCGGCGGCGGCCCGAAGAGGAGGGTCCGCAGGGCCTGGCCGTCACCGTGGAGGTGGGCGGACAGGGCGGGGAGCAGGGCCTCGGGCGTGTGCGCCTGGGAGACGGGGACGCCTACGAGAGGGGCGAGGCGGGTGCGGGTGGCGGAGCGCAGAGCGGTCGCGGCGCGGTCGCGGGCGTTCGCCTTGCGGTAGAGGCGGGCCCGGCCTTCGACGGTCTCGGAGGCGCGGATCGCCACGGGGAGTCTCTCGGGCACCAGCGGGCCGAACCTGCGTGCCCGCCAGAGGGCGGCGAGTGCTGCCGCGATGAAGAGTTGCAGCGTGCCCCAGAGCCAGCCCGAGGGCAGCAGATCCATGAAGTCCTGCTCGCCGCCCGCGCCGGTGGCCGAGGAGTCGGAGAGGGAGGGGAGGTACCAGACCAGATGGGGGCGGGAGCCGAGGAGTTGGAGGGCGAGCGAGGCGTTGCCCTGCTTGTCGAGACGTTCGTTGAAGAGGATGTCGGGCGCCCCGAGGACGACGGTGTCGCCGTCCCCGGTGCTGTCCGGCACCCGCAGCAGGGTGGCCAGGCGCTGGCTGGGGTAGCAGGCGTCGGCGCCCAGGTGGGTGGTGGTGTAGCGGAGGCCGCCGGTGTCGGCGGGGCCCGCGCGCCGGGCCGCGGGCAGGTCGCACCGCGGGTCGCGTGCCGAGACCTCGCTGGTGGCGGGGTCCGCGGTGACGTCCGGGACGAGGCGCTCCACGGAGGCGCTGCCCGGGGCGAGCAGGACGGTGCGTCCGCCGGAGCCGTCGAGGGCCTTGCGCAGGCGCGTCTGCTGGCTCCGCGTCAGCAGGTCGGGGACGGTGACGAGGACGGTGGTGTCGGGGCCGGCCGCGGTGAGGGCCTGGTCGAGGGTGCCGACCGTGCGCGTGGAGACGCCGTCGGCGGCGAGGAGTTCGGCGACGGCGCGGCTGCCGTAGGGGTCGACGGAGCGCGGGTCGAGGACGCCGTGCTTGCTGTCGGAGCGGATCACGGCGATCACGACGGCCGCCGTCAGCAGCAGCACGACGGCGAGCGTGACGCCCCGCGCGCGGGTCCACACCTGGCGGACGCCGAGGGCGGAGGAGGTGGTCGGGAGCGTGGCCTCGGTGGTCATTCGGCGGCCCCCTTGTGGGCGTGGGCGGCCGTGCTGCTCGCGAGGCGGGGCCTGGCGCGTTCGAGGTCGCGGTCGAGGTCGGCGATGCGCTGGTACGACGTCGGTGTCGCGCTGCGTCCGCCGTATGTGACGTCGTCGAAGTCCCGGGCGGCGGTGCGCAGTCGCGCCGCGTGGGAGGGCAGCGGGCGGCCCGCGGCGGTGGCGGCCTCGTCGGCGGTGCGGCCGGGGCGGACGTCGAGGAGCGCGCGTTCCTCCAGGGACCTGACGATGGCGCGCATGCGTTCCTGGACGGCCCGGTTCCAGTGGCCCTGGGCGGCGTGCGCCTCGGCGGCCGAGCGGTGTTCGGCGGCGCTGCGGGGACGGTCGTCGAAGAGGACGGCGGCCGAGACCGGGTGGCGCCGCGGGGTGCCGAGGCGCCACCAGAGGGCGCCGATCACGGCGAGGACGGCGACGATGACGACGATCAGGCCGACCGTCCCGCCGGGTGTGGCCGACGCGGCGGTTTCGAACAGTTTGCCGATCCAGTCCCAGAACGCGTTGAGGGCGCGTTCGACCAGGCTGGGATCGTTCTCGTGGTACATGCCCTTGGACAGCTCGTGCCGGGCCGCCTCCCGCGCGGGGTCGCGGGGGACGGTGAGCGGCGGCTGGTCGCCCGAGGCGGTCAGCAGGGACCGTACGGATGGGCCGGCGGCGCGCGGCAGGGCGCGTGCGGCCGGTTCGGTGGCGTCCGGCAGGGCTGCCGGTGCCGTGGTGAGTGCTCCCCCCGCCAGGCTCACCGCATCATCCTCCCGCGCCGGCTTCGGCGCCGTAGCCCTGGACGCCCGCGGCGCGGGCCAGTTCGAGGTCGAGGCCCTCGCGGCGGATGCGCTGGTCGACGTAGAGCAGCACGGTCACGCCCGCGGTGATCGGGAACGTGATCATGGAGCCGATCACCGAGCCGATGCCGCTGACGATGAGGAACGTCCAGCCCAGGCCGCTGGATTCGTCGAGGAGGCCGACGAAGCCGCCGTCGGCGGCGAGGGCGCCGATGACGCTGAAGGGCAGGACGACGAGGGACGAGACGAGGTTCGCGATGATCGTCGCGAGGAGCTGGATGCCGAAGACGCGCCACCAGGAGCCCCTGACGAGCTTGGCGGAGCGCCGCATCGAGGTGCCGATGCCCTGCTTCTCCAGCATCAGGGTGGGGGAGGCCAGCGAGAAGCGGATCATCAGCCAGAGCGCGAGGGCCGCGCCGGCCAGGCAGCCGAGCCCGATGAGGGCGGCTCCCGCGTCGCCCCAGCCGGAGACGGCGACGATGATGCCCGGCACGGCGCCGATCAGGACCAGGCCGAACACGATGGCGAGCAGCAGAAGGATCAGCCCGAACAGCTTCGGCAGCTGCGGGCGGGCGTCGCGCCAGGCCTCGCCGGTGGTGACGGGCTTGCCGAGGACGGCCCGGCTGGTGACGGTCGTCAGCAGCGCGGTCGCCACGACGGTGCCGATGAGCGCGATCAGGGAGACGGCGCCGAGGCCGAGCAGCGCGTTGCCCATCGCGCGGAAGACCTCCTGGGAGGAGGCGTTCGGGTCGTCGAGGTCCATCGTGCGGGAGGCGTCGTCGAGGACCAGGCCCTGGAGCAGGATGACGACGACCTGGGTGACGACCGCGACGGTCAGCGAGATGCCGAGGACCGTGCGCCAGTGGGTGCGCATGGTGGAGACGGCGCCGTCGAGGATCTCGCCCACGCCGAGCGGGCGGAGCGGGATCACGCCGGGCTTGGCCGCGGGCGGCGGGCCGCCCCAGCCGCTTCCCCAGCCGCCGCCGTAGGGCCCTGGGCCGCCGGGGCCTCCGTAGCCGCCCTGGCCTGCTCCCCAGCCGCCCGCGGGGCCGGTGGGGGGCGTGCCGCCCCAGCCCTGGCCGGTCGACGGCGGCTGCGCCTGGCCGGGGACCTGGGCGCCGGTGGGCGCGGACCACTGGCCTGCGGGCGGCTGGTCCTTGGACCACTTCACGCCCTGGCCGTCGGACTGGCGGCCCTGCTGGTCGGCGGGGTCGGAGGTGCCGGGCTCGTGCCCGTCGGACGGGGCAGATCCGGGCGACGCCCAGCCCGGAGTGTCGTTCATCGTCGCTCCTTCACGGTGCCCGTCCGCGGTCGCGGCGGCAGGTTGGCTGCCATCGTGCCATGGGGTGGTCATCGCGGTACCGGCCGCGGTGTGCGCTGGACACCTTCAATTGTCCGGCGTGCACGGGGCAGACTGATCGCATGGCTGATCAGCAGGCGCGAACCGGCGAGAACAGCAGGCCCACCGAGATACCGGCGATCCGTTGGGAGGAGCCACCCGAAGGTCCCGTCCTGGTCCTTCTCGACCAGACCAGGTTGCCCGCCGAGGAGGTCGAGCTGGTCTGCACGGACGCGTCCGCGCTGGTGGAGGCGGTCCGGTCGCTCGCCGTGCGGGGAGCGCCGTTGCTCGGCATCGCGGGGGCGTACGGCGTCGCGCTCGCCGCCGCGCGCGGGTTCGACGTGGACGAGGCGGCGAACGCGCTGGCCGGGGCCCGGCCCACCGCGGTGAACCTGGCCCTCGGGGTGCGCAGGGCGCGGGAGGCGCACCGGGCCGAGTTCGCCAGGAGCGGCGAGGAGGGGTCGGCCGCCGCGGCGGCGCTGGCCGCCGCGCGGCGGCTGCACGCGGAGGACGCGGCGGCGAGTGTCCGGATGGCGGAGCACGGTCTGGCGCTGCTGGGTGAGCTGCTGCCCGGCGGCGGGCACCGGATCCTCACGCACTGCAACACCGGGGCGCTGGTGTCGGGCGGTGAGGGGACGGCGTTCGCGGTGGCCCTCGCGGCGCACCGGGCGGGCGAGCTGCGCAGACTCTGGGTGGACGAAACGCGTCCCTTGCTGCAAGGTGCTCGCCTGACGGCATACGAGGCGGCTCGCAGCGGCATGGCGTACACCTTGCTCACGGACAACGCGGCCGGCTCGCTGTTCGCGTCCGGTGAGGTGGACGCGGTGCTGATCGGGGCGGACCGTATCGCGGCCGACGGTTCGGTGGCCAACAAGGTGGGGAGCTATCCGCTCGCCGTGCTCGCCCGGTATCACCACGTGCCGTTCATCGTGGTGGCGCCGGTGACGACGGTCGATCTCCGGACGCCGGACGGCGCTTCCATCGAGGTGGAGCAGCGTCCGGGGTTCGAGGTGACCGAGATCACCACGCCGCAGGGGGCGGTGGCGGGAGCGGGAGGCGGGATTCCGGTGGCACCCCTGGGGACCCAGGCGTACAACCCGGCGTTCGATGTGACGCCGCCCGAGCTGGTGACCGCGATCGTCACGGAAGAGGGCGCCGTTTCGCCCGTGACGGCAGAGGCTCTTGCTGAGCTGTGTGCCAGGTCACGCCAGGTAACGATTAGCTAATGGGATGATGTCGTTATGAAGGGACGAGTCCTTGTCGTCGACGACGACACCGCACTTGCCGAGATGCTCGGCATCGTGCTGCGTGGTGAGGGTTTTGAGCCGTCTTTCGTAGCCGACGGTGACAAGGCGTTGGCCGCTTTTCGGGAGGCCAAGCCGGATCTGGTGCTCCTCGACCTGATGCTGCCCGGTCGGGACGGCATCGAGGTGTGCCGTCTGATCAGGGCGGAGTCCGGGGTGCCCATCGTGATGCTGACGGCGAAGAGTGACACCGTCGATGTCGTCGTGGGCCTCGAGTCCGGGGCGGACGACTACATCGTCAAGCCGTTCAAGCCGAAGGAGCTGGTGGCCCGGATCCGGGCCAGGCTGCGCCGGTCGGAGGAGCCGGCGCCCGAACAGCTCGCCATAGGTGACCTGGTCATCGATGTGGCGGGGCACTCGGTGAAGCGGGACGGTCAGTCGATCGCGCTGACACCGCTGGAGTTCGACCTGCTGGTGGCGCTGGCCCGCAAGCCGTGGCAGGTGTTCACCCGTGAGGTGCTGCTCGAGCAGGTCTGGGGTTACCGGCACGCCGCCGACACCCGGCTGGTCAACGTGCATGTGCAGCGGCTGCGTTCCAAGGTCGAGAAGGACCCGGAGCGGCCGGAGATCGTGGTGACCGTCCGCGGGGTCGGTTACAAGGCAGGGCCGAGCTGACATGTCCGGTGACAGTGCCGCTCCGGCGCACGGGCGCGACGGGGCCCGCGCGGGGCGGCCTGTCGGCCGGAGCCCGGCCGGCTCCCGCTGGGGGCGCCTGCCGGCGGGCGGCCTGTTGCAGGGCGGGGTCCAGGGCAGTCCGGTGCTGCGGCTCCTCATGCGCTGGCTGCGCAGGCCGCTGCTGCCGGTCATGCGGCTGTGGCGGCGCAACATCCAGCTCAAGGTCGTCGTCACGACCCTGCTGATGTCGCTCGGCGTGGTGCTGCTGCTGGGCTTCGTCGTCATCGGGCAGGTCCGCAACGGGCTGCTCGACGCCAAGGTGAAGGCGTCCCAGTCCCAGGCCACCGGTGGTTTCGCGGTGGCCAAGCAGCGCGCCGACGAGGCCGCCGCGGGCACGGCCGACGACCCCACCTCGCCCGACGGCCGCTCCTCGCAGAACGTGATCGCGTGGATGAGCGACCTGGTCTCGTCGCTGTCCAGCGGCGGCCAGGGCGCCTTCGACGTCGTCACGCTGCCCGCGGGCGACGACAGCGGCCCCGCGCGCGGACCGCGTGCCTCCGGCGGCATCGACCCGACGGTGAGCGTGCCCGAGAACCTGCGCGCGCGGATCAACGACAGCACCGCCGCGTCCCAGCGCTACACACGGATCATCTACAAGGACTCCGACAAGGAGTCCCAGCCCGCGCTGGTCATCGGCAAGCAGGTCAACGACCCGAACGGCGACCCCTACCAGCTGTACTACCTCTTCCCGCTCACCCAGGAGGAGAAGTCGCTGAGCCTGGTCAAGGGCACGCTGGCGACGGCGGGGCTCTTCGTCGTCGTGCTTCTCGGGGCGATCGCCTGGCTGGTGGTGCGGCAGGTCGTCACGCCGGTGCGGATGGCGGCCGGGATCGCCGAGCGGCTCTCCGCCGGACGGCTCCAGGAGCGGATGAAGGTCACCGGCGAGGACGACATCGCGCGGCTCGGCGAGGCCTTCAACAAGATGGCGCAGAACCTCCAGCTGAAGATCCAGCAGCTGGAGGACCTCTCGCGGATGCAGCGGCGGTTCGTGTCGGACGTCTCGCACGAGCTGCGCACCCCGCTGACCACCGTGCGGATGGCCGCCGACGTCATCCATGAGGCGCGGGTGGACTTCGATCCGGTGACCGCGCGCTCGGCCGAGCTGCTCGCCGACCAGCTGGACCGGTTCGAGTCGCTCCTCGCCGACCTGCTGGAGATCAGCCGGTTCGACGCGGGCGCCGCGGCGCTCGAGGCGGAGGCGATAGACCTCCGTGAGGTCGTGCGCCGGGTCGTCAGCGGGGCCGAGCCGCTCGCCGAGCGCAAGGGGACCGCGATACGGATCGTCGGCGACCAGCAGCCCGTGGTCGCCGAGGCGGACGCGCGGCGGGTGGAGCGGGTGCTGCGCAACCTCGTCGTCAACGCCGTGGAGCACGGCGAGGGCAAGGACGTCATCGTGAAACTGGCGTCGGCGGGCGGGGCGGTCGCCGTCGCCGTCCGCGACTACGGCGTGGGGCTCAAGCCCGGCGAGGCCACCCGGGTCTTCAGCCGCTTCTGGCGGGCCGACCCGGCACGCGCGCGTACCACCGGCGGCACCGGACTCGGTCTGTCGATCGCCCTGGAGGACGCGCGGCTGCACGGCGGCTGGCTCCAGGCGTGGGGGGAGCCGGGCGGCGGTTCGCAGTTCCGGCTGACGCTGCCGAGGACCGCGGACGAGCCGCTGCGGGGCTCGCCGATACCCCTGGAACCCAAGGACTCCCGCCGCAACCGTGAGCTGAAGGCCGCCGGGCTGCCGCGTGAGGGCGCCGCCAAGGCCGCCACCGTGCCCGTACAGCCCGCCGGGGACCAGAGGCCGCAGCTCGCCCCCAGGAGCACCGGCGCGGGCGCCACGGCCGATCCCACGGCGTTGCCGGGCAACGGCGCGCGCGTGGTGCCGCGACCGGTGTCGGGCGCTCGGCGCCCGGAGGGGGCGCGCGAGGAGACCGAGGGGCGCGCGGACACCGCGCAGGACGGCTCGCACACGCATGGGGAGGCATTTCGTGGGCGCTGACCGCCCGGAGGACGCCCGGCGCGGCTACGCGCGCGTGCTGACGTACGCCGCCTGCGGTGTCGTCCTCCTCTCGGGGTGCGCGTCGATGCCCGACAGCGGGGATCTGCGCGGGGTGGACTCCACGCCACGGCAGGACACCCAGGTGCGGGTGTTCGCGATGCCGCCGCAGGAGGACGCCCAGCCCTCGGACATCGTCTCCGGCTTCCTGGAGGCGCTGACCAGCGACGACCCGCTCTACTCGACGGCCAGGCAGTATCTGACCGAGCGGGCCTCGAAGACCTGGCGGCCCGGCCAGTCCGTGACGGTCCTCGCGGACGGCCCCGGCATGGTGGCCGACAGCAACCGGGACGGCCGCGACGCCACCGACGACCTGGCCTTCCACCTGGCGGGCACGAAGGTCGCCACCGTGGACGCCCAGGACTCGTACGCGCCCGCGGGCGGCGCCTACGACGCGCCCGTGCACCTCGCGCGGGACGCCAAGACCAAGCAGTGGCGCATCGACGGCCTGCCGCAGGGCGTCGTCATGGGGAAGTCGGACTTCCAGCGCATCTACATGTCCGTCGACAAGTACTTCTTCGCCTCGAACACCGTCGCGGGCGCCGCCGAGCAGACCTCGGCGGTCGCCGACCCGGTGTACGTGCGTCGGCGTGTGGACCCCGTGACGGAGCTGGTCCGGTCGGTGCTCAGCGGGCCCACCCGGTGGCTCGACCCCGTGGTGCGCACGGGCTTCCCCACCGGGACCGGCCTCCAGAAGGGCGTCACCGCGCTGACGCCCGACGACCAGAACAAGCTCACCGTGCCGCTGAACGCCAACGCGGCCCGGGTCGGCGCCACCAAGTGCGCCGAGATGGCCGCCCAGTTGCTGTTCTCCCTGCAGGGCCTCACCCCGGCCGTCGACCAGGTCGAACTGCGGTCGGGCTCGCAGCGCCTGTGCTCGCTCGACGAGGAACACGCGGACGACGTCGCCCTCCGCGGCTCGCGGCGCCACCCCGACTACCTGTACTTCCTCGACAGCAAGAACCGGCTGGTCCGGCTGCCGTCCGGGAGCACCGGCACCCGGCCTGACCCGGTGCCGGGCGCGCTCGGCGAGGGCGGCAGGCCGCTGCGGTCCGTCGCCGTGGCCAGGGACGAGCACTCCGCCGCCGCCGTCACGACCGACGGCCGCGAACTGTACGTCACCTCCCTGGTGTCGGGCGGTTCGCTCGGGGACCCCGTGCTGGTCAGCCACGGCGCCACCGACGACGACCGGCTGACGGCGCCCAGTTGGGACGCGCGCGGCGACCTGTGGGTGGCCGACCGGGACACCGCGGACCCGAGGCTGCTCCTGCTGGAGCAGGGCGCGGGTGAACCCGTCGTCGTCAAGGCACCGCGCCTGGACGGGCGGATCCAGGACGTCAAGGTCGCCGCCGACGGTGTCCGGATCGCGCTCGTGGTGACCAAGGGCGACAAGAAGTCGCTGCTCATCGGGCGTATCGAACGCACCGGCGAGACGGGCGAGAAGCCGACCGTCTCGGTGCTCGAACTGCACTCCGCGACACCGGACTTCGAGGACGTGACGACCATGTCGTGGGCCGGCGACAGCCGCCTCGTGGTGGTCGGACGCGAACAGGGCGGCGTGCAGACCACGCGGTACGTCCAGGTCGACGGCTCCACACCCGAGGGGTCGGCGCCCGCGGCGTTGTCCGGCGTCAAGGAGATCACCGCCGCCGAGGACGACCGGCTGCCGCTGGTGGCCTACTCCGAGGATGGGATCGTGCGGCTCCAGGCCGGCGCGCAGTGGCAGAAGGTGGTCTCGGACGGGACGACGCCGGTCTATCCCGGCTGAGACGGCCGGTCTGTCCTGGCTGACGGCTGACGGCTGACGGCTGACGGCTGACGGCTGACGGCTGACCCGGCCGGTCCGTCCCGGCCGACGTGGCTGAGACGGCCTGTCTGTCCTGGCCGGGACACCTGTGGGTGACGGTCGGCCGCCGGGCCGGGGCGTTGTCCACAGGGAGTTGTCCACAGGGGTGGCCGGTCCGGTGCCGCTGCCGCACAGTGGTGGACATGCGGGGGCTGTGGCGGGACCTGACCGACCTGGTGCTGCCGGCCGAGTGCGGAGGCTGCGGGGCGCCTCGCACGGCGCTCTGCCCGGGGTGCCGTGCCGCGCTGGGCGCATCCGTACCCGGCCGGGTACGGCCCGAGGTCGAGCAGCCCGGCCTGCCCCTGGTGCACGCCAAGGCCCGGTACGCGGACGAGGTACGGGCGCTGCTGCTCGCGCACAAGGAGCGGGGCGCCCTCGGCCTCCGGGGACCCCTGGGCGCGGCCCTCGCGGCAGCCGTCAGGTCGGCGCTGCGGGAGGCGGCGCACGAGGGCGCCACGGACCCGGGTGGGGGTGCGCCGGTGCTGTTGGTGCCGGTGCCGTCCGCGCGGGCCGCGGTGCGGGCGCGGGGGCACGACCCGGCGCGGCGGATCGCGCTCGCGGCGGCCGGGGAGCTGCGGCGCACCGGGACACCGGCCCGGGTGCTCGCGGCGCTCGGCCAGCGCCGCGCGGTGTCCGACCAGGCGGGACTGGACGCCCGGCAGCGGACGGCCAACCTCGCGGGCGCGCTCGCCGTCGCCCCCGGAGTGGAACGGCTGCTGCACGGCGGCCCGGTGGTGCTCGTCGACGACCTCATGACGACGGGCGCCTCGCTCACCGAGGCGGCGCGCGCGGTGGCGCGGGCGACAGCGCGAACGGAGGTGCTGACCGAATGGGCCGTGTACGACGCCGAGAGCCGGGAAGGCAGAGGAGAACGAACGACTGGACGAGACGACGGAGAGGCCCTGCGGACGGGCGCCGGGCCGGAGATGCGGGGTAAGGGCGGTGCCGGAACAGTGGTCTGCGCGGCAGTGGTCGCGGCAGCACCGGACTCTTTCGAAATAAACCGGAACTGATCGAGATCTTGCATCGTTGCAGGTAATGAGAGGGCCAATTCACCTGAACGGAGGTACGGCTCAGTAGAGGGTGACGACATACCTCCGGGCGAGATATGTTCGGTTGTGAGGAAAAGGCGCTGGCCCGTACCTCATCTGTCCGAACGCCGTGTCGCGGTTTTTTCGCCCATCACCCGAGCCGGCGGGACAGAGATCTTTCCCGCGGGGGAGGAGGTGGAAGTCACCCAGTCCGAGGTTCCGGTGAAACCGGAGCTTGGTGCGAAAGGGAGACGCTCCGCCACTGAAGCGGAGCTATCCGGGAACGGAGTTCTGCGTGGACATCGTCGTCAAGGGCCGCAAGACCGAGGTGCCCGAGCGGTTCCGCAAGCACGTGGCCGAGAAGCTGAAGCTGGAGAAGATCCAGAAGCTCGACGGCAAGGTGATCAGCCTCGACGTCGAGGTGTCCAAGGAGCCCAACCCCCGACAGGCCGACCGATGCGACCGAGTGGAGATCACGCTCCGCTCCCGCGGTCCGGTGATCCGGGCGGAGGCGGCGGCCAATGACCCGTACGCGGCACTCGACCTGGCTGCCGAGAAGCTGGACGCCCGGCTGCGCAAGCAGCACGACAAGAGGTTCTCGCGCCGTGGCGCGCGCCGGATCCCGGCGGCCGAGGTCGCCGACCACGTCCCGGACGCGGCCACGCTCGACATCAACGGCGACCCCGTCCACGACGACGAGCCGGACGGCGTCCCCACCAGGAAGATCGGCTCGCTCGAGGTGAAGGGCGACGGGCCCCTCATCGTCCGCGAGAAGACCCACGTCGCGTCACCGATGTCTCTCGACCAGGCCCTCTACGAGATGGAACTGGTCGGCCACGACTTCTACTTGTTCGTCGACTCCGAGACCAAGGAACCGAGCGTCGTCTACCGGCGGCACGCCTACGACTACGGCGTCATCCACCTGAGCACCGATCCGATGGTCGCGCAGGCAGAACCCCCCGCCGCAGGGGGCACGCTGGGCGGCTGACCCGCCCGGCTGACAGCTGAGCCGGTGCCCCTGGAGCGCGTGTGCGCCCCCAGGGGCACCGGCGTGCGACCACTTCGCGCCCCGCACTGTCACCGGGTTGCCGTCCAGGCATGGAATCATGGCCGCAACGGCTCAACCGGTGGGCCGTTGCCTTGGGTTGGCGATGGCGCTCGACGGGCCACGGCCTTCAGGGGGAGGAACGATGGCGGACAGCTTCGGACCGATGCGGGACGAGGATGCCGACGGCGGCGTCGTCGGGATGGGCCCCGACACGGGCACTCCACGCAAGGAGCCGATCAGAGTGCTGGTCGTCGACGACCACGCGCTGTTCCGCCGGGGCCTGGAGATCGTGCTCGCGGCCGAGGAGGACATCCAGGTCGTCGGCGAGGCGGGGGACGGCGCGGAGGCCGTCGACAAGGCCGCCGACCTGCTGCCCGACATCGTGCTGATGGACGTCCGGATGCCCAAGCGCGGTGGCATCGAGGCGTGCACCTCCATCAAGGAGGTGGCACCCAGCGCGAAGATCATCATGCTGACGATCAGCGACGAGGAAGCCGACCTCTACGAGGCGATCAAGGCGGGCGCGACCGGATATCTCCTCAAGGAGATCTCCACCGACGAGGTCGCCACCGCCATCCGCGCGGTCGCCGACGGCCAGTCGCAGATCAGCCCGTCCATGGCGTCGAAACTCCTCACCGAGTTCAAGTCGATGATCCAGCGCACCGACGAGCGCAGGCTCGTCCCCGCCCCGCGGCTCACCGACCGTGAGCTGGAAGTGCTCAAGCTGGTGGCCACCGGAATGAACAACCGGGATATCGCCAAGGAGTTGTTCATCTCCGAGAACACCGTGAAGAACCACGTGCGCAACATCCTGGAGAAGCTTCAGCTGCACTCCAGGATGGAGGCCGTGGTCTACGCGATGCGGGAGAAGATCCTGGAGATCCGGTAGGGACCGCCCCAGCGGATCCGCCGGATTCACCATTCACCGGATCCGCCGGACCCGCCGGATTCGCCGAGCGGCCGACCGTGTGCGACGGGCGGTCTGATCAGCCGTGCCGGACGCGACCGGCACGGCGATCCGCCGGGCGGCCCGGCCTCAGCCCAGCAGTCGCGCCACCTCGCGGGCGAGCGGCTCGCGCAGCTCGGGCGCGTCGACCCGTTCCACCCGGACCTCCGGGCAGCCCACCCAGCCCGCCGCCTCCACCAGTGCCTGCGCCACGCCAGGGACCGCCTTCGGGCCGTCCAGCGTGACCTGCCTGGCCACCAGGGTGGTGCCCTCGCGCGCCGGGTCCACCCGGCCCACCAGACGGCCGCCGGACAGCACCGGCATCGCGAAGTAGCCGTGCACCCGCTTCGGCTTGGGGACGTAGGCCTCCAGGCGGTGTATGAAGCCGAAGATCCGCTCCGTGCGCGCCCGCTCCCACACCAGGGAGTCGAACGGTGACAGCAGGGTGGTGCGGTGACGGCCCCGCACCGGTGTCGCCAGCGCCTCGGGGTCGGCCCAGGCGGGCTTGGCCCAGCCCTCGACCGTGACCGGCACCAGACCGGAGTCGGCGATCACCGACTCCACCTGGTCCGCCTTGAGCCGGTGGTAGTCGGCGATGTCCGCGCGCGTGCCGACGCCGAGCGACTGGCCGGCGAGGGCGACCAGGCGGCGCAGGCACTCCCTGTCGTCCAGCTCGTCGTGGAGCAGCTCGCCCGGGATCGCGCGCTCGGCGAGGTCGTAGACCCGCTTCCAGCCGCGCCGCTCCACACACACCACCTCGCCGTACATCAGGGCCCGCTCCACGGCGATCTTGGTGCCCGACCAGTCCCACCACTCGCTGGTGCGCTTGGCGCCGCCCAACTCCGTCGCAGTGAGCGGGCCTTCGGTGCGCAGCTGCTTGATGACCTGGTCGTAGGTGCCGTCCGGCAGGTCGTGGCTCCAGTGCGGGCGGCCACGGTAGGCGCGGCGGCGGAAGGCGAAGTGCGGCCACTCCTCGATCGGCAGGATGCACGCGGCGTGCGACCAGTACTCGAAGGCGTGGGTGTCCTTCCAGTAGGCGTCCTCGACCGTCGCGCGGCCGACCGCGCCCAGGCGCGCGTACGGGATCAGCTCGTGGGAGCGGGCCAGGACCGAGATCGTGTCCAACTGGACGGCGCCGAGATGACGCAGGACGCCGCGGACCCCGCCCCGGCGGTCGGGTGTGCCGACGAAACCCTGGGCGCGCAGGGCGATGCGCCGAGCCTCGTCGGCCGAGAGAGTGGTGCTGGGGCGCGGAGTCGTCATGGTCCGCACGATAGTGGGTGGCACTGACAACACGGCCTGAGCTGCGGGTCCGTGGGCCGTCGGCTGATCTTCCACGAGGACCGGCCGACGACAAGGCCCGGCACAAGGACCGGCCGACCACGAGGACCGGCCGGACGCGAGGAGCGGGCGACGCGATGGTCGGCGACGAGATGCGCGCGCGGGTGCGTGTGGACGCGCGTTGGCCGGTCCCGTGGTCAGGAGTGCCGGGTGGGCGTCGGCAGGTACGGCGCGGTCGACGGCAGCTCCAGGTCCGACGGGAGCAGGGAACCCACCCAGCAGTCGCGCCGCACGCCCTGGTGCACCAGGCCCGACCGCAGGACGCCCTCCAGACGGAAGCCCGCGCGTTCCGCCACCGCGCGCGAGGGGGCGTTGCCGATCTCCGCGCGCCACTCCACGCGGTCGACCGCGAGGTCGACGAAGGCCCAGCGGGTCACGGCGCGCACGGCCTCGGTGACGAAGCCCCGGCCGCGGTGCTCCTTGGCGGCCCAGTAGCCGATCTCCGCCGAGCTGAGGGAGCGCATGCTCAGGCCGAGCATGCCCGCCAGCTCTCCCTGGGGGAGGAAGAGGCCGAAGGTGAACGTGGAGCCGTTCGCCCACCCTTCGGGGACGATCTCCTCGGTGAAGCTGCGCGCGTGCTCGGGGAGATAGGGCGAGGGAAGGGTGGTCCAGCGCAGGATGTCGGTGTCCTGGGCCGCCGCGTACACCGCGTCGGTGTCCCGCGGACCGACCGTGCGCAGAAGGAGACGGGGCGTCGTGAGCGTCACGGGTTCCATCGGCCGATTCTGCTGCCGGGATGCACGAGACCGCCATCTTTTTGCCGTGTGTGAGCGAGTGATCACAATTCGCGCACATCGTGGACCGGACGCGGCACCATCCGAGGGCCTGGGCCGTTGTTCCCTCTAAGCGGTGTACGCGCGATGTGAGATCGCCGTGCGAAACAGGGCACGGTCGTGGTCGCGGCAGGCCTCCCGGCCCGGCGGGGTCCTCGCATACGATGGCCGTTGCTCAGTAAGCCCCATGGAAACCGACCGTCCCAGGCCCGACCGGCAAGGAGACCAACCCCCGTGTCCGTCCTCTCGAAGATCATGCGTGCAGGCGAAGGCAAGATCCTGCGCAAGCTGCACCGCATTGCGGACCAGGTCAACTCCATCGAAGAGGACTTTGTCGACCTCTCCGACGCCGAGCTGCGGGCCCTCACCGATGAGTACAAGCAGCGTTACGCCGACGGGGAGAGCCTGGACGACCTGCTCCCCGAGGCCTTCGCCACCGTGCGCGAGGCCGCCAAGCGCGTCCTCGGCCAGCGTCACTACGACGTGCAGCTGATGGGCGGCGCCGCGCTGCACCTCGGCTATGTCGCCGAGATGAAGACCGGTGAGGGCAAGACCCTGGTCGGCACCCTGCCCGCGTACCTGAACGCGCTGTCGGGCGAAGGCGTCCACCTCATCACGGTCAACGACTACCTGGCCGAGCGCGACTCCGAGATGATGGGCCGCGTCCACAAGTTCCTGGGCCTCGAGGTCGGCTGCATCCTGGCCAACATGACCCCGGCGCAGCGCCGCGAGCAGTACGAGTGCGACATCACGTACGGCACGAACAACGAGTTCGGCTTCGACTACCTGCGCGACAACATGGCGTGGGCCAAGGACGAACTGGTCCAGCGCGGCCACAACTTCGCCATCGTCGACGAGGTCGACTCCATCCTGGTCGACGAGGCCAGGACGCCGCTGATCATCTCGGGACCGGCCGACCAGGCCACCAAGTGGTACGGCGACTTCGCCAAGCTCGTCACGCGCCTGAAGAAGGGCGAGGCGGGCAACCCCCTCAAGGGCGTCGAGGAGACCGGCGACTACGACGTCGACGAGAAGAAGCGCACGGTCGCGATCCACGAGTCCGGCGTCGCCAAGGTCGAGGACTGGCTGGGCATCGACAACCTCTACGAGTCGGTGAACACCCCCCTGGTCGGCTACCTGAACAACGCCATCAAGGCCAAGGAACTCTTCAAGAAGGACAAGGACTACGTCGTCATCGACGGCGAGGTCATGATCGTCGACGAGCACACCGGCCGTATCCTCGCCGGCCGCCGCTACAACGAGGGCATGCACCAGGCGATCGAGGCGAAGGAAGGGGTGGACATCAAGGACGAGAACCAGACGCTCGCCACGATCACCCTCCAGAACTTCTTCCGCCTCTACAAGCGCCACAACCACCAGGGCAAGGAGATGCCCGGCCTCTGCGGCATGACCGGTACGGCCATGACCGAGGCCGCCGAGTTCCACCAGATCTACAAGCTCGGCGTCGTGCCCATCCCGACCAACCGGCCGATGGTCCGCAAGGACCAGTCCGACCTGATCTACCGCACCGAGATCGCGAAGTTCGAGGCGGTCGTCGACGACATCGTCGAGAAGCACGAGAAGGGCCAGCCGATCCTCGTCGGTACGACGTCGGTCGAGAAGTCCGAGTACCTCTCGCAGCAGCTCTCCAAGCGCGGTGTGCAGCACGAGGTGCTCAACGCCAAGCAGCACGACCGGGAGGCGACGATCGTCGCCCAGGCGGGCCGCAAGGGCGCCGTGACCGTCGCCACCAACATGGCCGGCCGCGGTACCGACATCAAGCTCGGCGGCAACCCCGAGGACCTCGCGGAGGCGGAGCTGCGGCAGCGCGGCCTCGACCCCGAGGAGCACATCGAGGAGTGGGCGCAGGCGCTGCCGGCCGCCCTGAAGAACGCCGAGCAGGCGGTGCGGACCGAGTTCGAGGAGGTCAAGGACCTCGGCGGGCTCTACGTCCTGGGCACCGAGCGGCACGAGTCGCGCCGCATCGACAACCAGCTCCGCGGTCGTTCCGGCCGGCAGGGCGACCCCGGCGAGTCCCGGTTCTACCTCTCCCTCGGCGACGACCTGATGCGCCTGTTCAAGGCCCAGATGGTCGAGCGCGTGATGTCGATGGCGAACGTCCCCGACGACGTGCCGATCGAGAACAAGATGGTCACGCGCGCGATCGCGTCCGCCCAGTCGCAGGTCGAGCAGCAGAACTTCGAGACCCGCAAGAACGTCCTCAAGTACGACGAGGTCCTCAACCGGCAGCGCGAGGTCATCTACGGCGAGCGGCGGCGGGTGCTGGAGGGCGAGGACCTGGAGGAGCAGGTCCAGCACTTCATGAACGACACGATCGACGCGTACATCGGCGCGGAGACCGCCGAGGGCTTCCCCGAGGACTGGGACCTGGAGCGGCTGTGGGGCGCCTTCAAGCAGCTCTACCCGGTGAAGATCACCGTCGATGAGCTGGAGGAGGCGGCGGGCGACCGGGCCGGTCTCACCGCCGAGTTCATCTCCGAGTCCATCAAGGACGACATCCGCGAGCAGTACGAGTCGCGTGAGGCGCAGCTCGGCTCCGAGATCATGCGGGAGCTGGAGCGCCGGGTCGTGCTGTCGGTCCTTGACCGCAAGTGGCGCGAGCACCTCTACGAGATGGACTACCTCCAGGAGGGCATCGGCCTGCGCGCGATGGCGCAGAAGGACCCCCTGGTCGAGTACCAGCGCGAGGGCTTCGACATGTTCACCGCCATGATGGAGGGCATCAAGGAGGAGTCCGTCGGCTACCTGTTCAA
This sequence comes from Streptomyces griseoviridis, assembly GCF_005222485.1. NCBI lineage: Bacteria > Bacillati > Actinomycetota > Actinomycetes > Kitasatosporales > Streptomycetaceae > Streptomyces > Streptomyces griseoviridis. The sequence continues at coordinate 3,692,705 of NZ_CP029078.1, read as the reverse complement.
CCTGGAGGTCCAGGTCGAGCAGCAGGTCGAGGAGGTCCCGGTCGAGGACGCGCGTCCCGAGGCGGAGGCCCCGCAGGACGCGGTGCCGGCCCAGGCGGGCGCCCGGCCGGAGATCCGCGCCAAGGGCCTGGACGCCCCGCAGCGGCGCAACCTGCACTTCTCCGCGCCGACCGTGGACGGAGAGGGCGGCACCATCGAGGGCGAGCTCGTCGGTGACGACGACGTCGTGCGCTCGGAGGCCGACGGCCTCACGCGCGCGGAGCGCCGCAAGCAGTCCCGGGGCAGCCGCCGTCGCAAGAAGTGACGGCGGCCTCGCGGCGGCAGCATCAGGCGCGGCGGCGAGCGAGGCCATGACGGCGCCTGGGGCGCCGTAGCGGTTCCGGAAGGGCCGGACACCCTCGGGTGTCCGGCCCTTCGGCGTACGCCCGTGCTCAGGCCGTGGAGGGGCGGCGTACGCCCGTGCTCAGGCCGTGGCGGGGCGCCGCTCGCCCGTCTCCACGGCGGTGCAGCGCCAGCGCAGGTCCGCACCCCGCTCCAGCCGGAACGCGAGGGCGCGCAGCCGGCCGCCCGCGCCGATGCGGGCGAACGCCTCGATGGCGCCGGGGCGCGGCACGTAGTAGCCGATGTCGCGGACCACGGGCAGCGGGCCGCGGGTGCGCAGCGGGGCGCGTTCGGCGAGCAGGGTCAGGTCGTCGTAGGCGCGGCCCGCGGTGTGCCGCAGCATCCAGTGGACCGGGCGCCGGCCGCTGAGGACGGCGAGGAGCCGGTCGGCGAAGAGGTCGGTGGGGGTCGGCTGCGGGAGCGCGGGGACCCGGCGGCGCGACTGCGCGGGGACGGTGGGCAGCGGCTCGGCGACCGGGCGCGCGGTGCGCGGGGGCTCGGCCGGCGGGTGCGCGACGGCCGGGGGCCCGGCGAGCGGGAGCCCGGGGGCGCGGCGGGCGGGTGCGCCGGGGGTCGGGGTGGTGCGGGGCCGGTTGTCCGTCGGGCCGGTGGCGGTGGGGCGGGGCGTGCCGGGGGACCGCGGGGGGCCGTCGCCCGCGGGGGCCGTGCGGCGGCGTGGGCCGCCGGGGGTGCGGGGCGGGGTGCCGGACGGGCGGCGGGAGTCGCCGCGGGTCGGCGGGCGGCTGCTGGTGCGCTGTTGGGCCCTGGTCATCACCTTGTGCATAGGGATCCCCGTTCCTTGGTCCATGGCGCGGACGCCGGTCTACCAGGAAGTAACTTAGTGTCGGGGATCTTGTACGGGCTGTGAGAGCCGCTGGCAAGGACGTCCGGTGCCGGGTCGCGCGGGTGCTGACGTTCATCCGTCCGAGTGGCCGGGGGGTCGCACGGGCCCGGGAACACGGGGGCGGACCGGGTGAGTCACGGGTGCCCGGGTGGACGTTTCGCGGGGGTGGGCGGGAACCCGAAAGGAGACACCCGCACGTATCCTGAAGAACCCTCCGTGGACCCCCGGAGGAGCCGACCGACCCCCGAAGAGAGCGGCGAGCATGCGCGTCTACGTCCCCCTGACCCTCCCCGGTCTCGCCGAGGCGTACAAGACGGGCGAGCTGGCGGCCGGGCCGTTCCTCGCGTACGCCGTCACGCCCGCGCTGCGCGAGTGGTACCTCTCCGACGACATCGAGGAGCTGGAGTACGCGGCGCTCAACCGGGCCGCGCTGGGCTCCCTGCGACTGCTGGCCGCCGACCCCGGGGCGGTCAGGCGACGGGTCGTGGTCGCCGTCGACGTGCCCGACGGCACGGCGGTCGCCGACCCCGACCGCGGGCTCGACCCGGCGGCGCTCGGCGAGGTGCGGGTGAGCGGGTCCGCGGCGCTCGCGAAGGCGTCGTCCGTGCACGTCGACGCCGGGGACGCGGAGGCCGACGTGAGCGCGGCGGCCGGGGCGCTGGCCGCGGCGGACGGCGGGGACGACGACGCGCAGTTCACGGTGGACGGGGCCGAGGACCACGAGCTGCTGTGGTTCGCGACGCAGGAGATCCCGGACCTGATCGGGCTCGGCGGCTGACCGGCCGGCCCCGACGAAACCGGTCCTGACCTGCGGCAGCGGCGATTGTCAGTGGCGGCGGGTACGTTCTTGGCATGGGGATGCAGACAGGGGCCCACATCGTGTGGGACTGGAACGGCACGCTGTTCCACGACAACGACGCGATCATCGGGGCGACGAACGCGGCCTTCGGCGAGCTGGGGCTGAGGCCGATCACCATGGAGCAGTACCGGGCGCTGTACTGCGTGCCGGTGCCGAAGTTCTACGAGCGGCTGCTCGGGCGGCTGCCCACGGACGCCGAGTGGGAGGTCATGGACGCGACCTTCCAGCGGTACTACACCGAGCACCGGGTCGGGTGCGGGCTCACCGCGGGCGCGGCCGAGCTGCTCGCGGGGTGGCGGTCGGCGGGGCGCAGCCAGTCCATCCTGAGCATGTACGGCCATGACGAACTCGTGCCGCTGGTACGCGGGTTCGGGATAGAGGCGCACTTCCTGCGGGTCGACGGGCGGACCGGGCCGTCCGGCGGCAGCAAGACCGAGCACATGGTGCGCCACCTCGGCGCGCTCGCCGGTGTGGACCCGGCCCGCACGGTGGTGATCGGGGACGCCGCGGACGACGCCGTCGCCGCGCTGCACGTGGGGGCGCGGGCCGTGCTGTACACCGGCGGTTCGCACGGCAGGGCCCGCCTCGAAGAGGTCGGCGTGCCCGTGGTGGACACCCTGGGGGAGGCCGTCGCGGAGGCGGAGAGACTTGCCGCGTGACCGCGTGACCGCGTGACCGCGTGACCGCGTGACCGCGTGACCGCGTGACGTCCGGCCGGGCGGAGGGCGGCACGTCGGTGGGTGTCGTCCTCCGCGGCGCCGGCCGGACGTGGCGGCGGGTCAGGCAGCCGGTGCCTTGGCCCGCAGCACCTTGAGGAACTCCCGCATCCACGCGGAGTGGTCGGGCCAGGCGCGGGACGAGACCAGGGTGCCGTCGACGACCGCCTCGGAGTCCTGGAAGGTGGCGCCCGCGGAGCGCATGTCCGGTTCCAGCGCCGGATACGCGGTCACCCGGCGGCCGCGCAGCCCGTCGGCCGCCGCCGTGATCAGGGGGCCGTGGCAGATCTGGGCCACCGGCTTGTCCGCGTCGAGGAACGAGGTGAGGATCGCGCGCAGCTCGGGGTCGTTGCGCAGGTACTCGGGGGCGCGGCCGCCGGGGATGACGAGGGCCGCGTACCGGTCGGGGTCGACCTCGGAGAAGGCGAGGTCGGCGGGCCAGGTGTAGCCGGGCTTCTCGGTGTACGTGTCGAAGCCGGGTTCGAAATCGTGGACGACGAAGCGGAGCTTCTTGCGGGAAGGAGCAGCGATATGGACCTCGTAGCCCTCTTCACGGAGGCGCTGGTACGGATACAGCACCTCGAGCGACTCCGCCGCGTCACCGGTGACGATCAGGATGTTGGCTGTCATGTCGGCAACGTGCCCCCGCGGGGGCGGCTTGCCAAGAGGGCGCGCGGCCGGAACACGCCGTCCCACCGGAAGGCGGAGCCGGGCCGGCCCCCGGCAGGGCACCGGACCCCGGCGCCCCAGGGGACACCGGCACCCCACCGAAACCCGGCACCCCGCCCCACCCCGGCGTCTCAGGCGACCCCGGCCCCGGTGACCCCACCGGTACCCCACCTGACCCCGGCTCCCGCTCGCCCTCCCGCTCGCCGTCCCGCGCCGGTGTCCCGGCGTACTCCGATACGCCGCCCCACCCCCTTCCGCCCCTGTGCAGAACGTCAAAGTTCCACCCCCTGTTTTGTACACATACGGCTCATGACGGAGCCCCCCGGCGGAGCGATAGCCTGGGTGGCGTGATCAGCGCGATAGTTCGCGGGGGCACTGTCGCCCCCGCCCTGCGCCCGGCGAGCACGGAGGACATCCGTGACCGGGCGGCGGTCGCTGATCTTCGCGGGCGGGACGGGAGTGCGAGAGCTTCCCGGGTGCCGCGCACACCTCCGACGTCACGGCAGAGATCAGTGTCACACCCACCGGACGCGTCGGATATGGCTGATAAGCCCCCGCTCATCTCACCCTGCGGCATAGCGTCGGAACGGACCGGACACCCCGGGCCGTGGCGTCGAGCCGCAAAGGAAGAGACCGAACTTCCTTCTACGTCACGCAACGGCGCGCGACAGGAGCCAGAGGACAATGCAGACCAAGCTGGACGAAGCCAAGGCCGAGCTGCTGGAGAGGGCCGCTCGGGTAGCTGAGAACAGCCCGGTCGGTGGGCACCTACCGACCGGGAAGACGGACAAGAGCACCTCCGCACCGGACACCCCGGACCGTGAATCCGTGCTCGCGTTCCTCCAGCGCTACTACCTGCACACCGCACCGGAGGACCTCGGCGACCGCGACCCGGTCGACGTCTTCGGGGCCGCCTACTCCCACTACCGACTGGCCGAGAACCGACCCCAGGGCACCGCCAACGTGCGCGTGCACACCCCGACCGTCGAGGAGAACGGCTGGACGTGCAGCCACTCCGTGGTCGAGGTCGTCACCGACGACATGCCCTTCCTCGTCGACTCCGTCACCAACGAGCTGACCCGCCAGGGCCGCGGCATCCACGTCGTCATCCACCCGCAGGTCACCGTCCGCCGCGACGTCACCGGCAAGCTGATCGAGGTGCTGCCCGCCCAGCCGGGCGCGAAGCTCCCGCACGACGGCCACACCGAGTCCTGGATCCACGTCGAGATCGACCGGGAGACCGACCGCGGCGACCTCAAGCAGATCACCGCCGATCTGCTGCGCGTCCTGTCCGACGTCCGGGAGGCCGTCGAGGACTGGGAGAAGATGCGCGACAGCGCGCTGCGCATCGCCGACGAGCTGCCCGCCGAGCCCGTCGCCACCGACCTGCGCGACCAGGACGTCGACGAGGCCCGCGAGCTGCTGCGCTGGCTGGCCGCCGACCACTTCACCTTCCTCGGCTTCCGCGAGTACGAGCTGCGCGACGACGACTCGCTGAGCGCGGTGCCCGGCACCGGCCTCGGCATCCTGCGCTCCGACCCGCACCACTCGGAGGACGAGGGCCACCCGGTCAGCCCGTCGTTCGAGCGGCTGCCCGCCGACGCGCGCGCCAAGGCCCGCGAGCACAAGCTGCTGGTGCTGACCAAGGCCAACAGCCGCGCCACCGTCCACCGCCCCTCGTACCTGGACTACATCGGCGTCAAGAAGTTCGACGCCGAGGGCAACGTCGTCGGCGAGCGCCGGTTCCTCGGGCTGTTCTCGTCCGCCGCCTACACCGAGTCCGTGCGCCGGGTTCCGGTCATCCGCCGCAAGGTCGCCGAGGTGCTCCAGCGGGCCGGCTTCTCGCCCAACAGCCACGACGGCCGCGACCTGCTCCAGATCCTGGAGACGTACCCGCGCGACGAGCTGTTCCAGACGCCCGCCGACGAGCTGCAGTCGATCGTCACCTCGGTGCTCTACCTCCAGGAGCGCCGCAGGCTGCGGCTGTACCTGCGCCAGGACGAGTACGGGCGCTACTACTCGGCCCTCATCTACCTGCCCCGCGACCGCTACACCACCGGCGTCCGGCTGCGGATCATCGACATCCTCAAGGAGGAGCTGGGCGGCACCAACGTCGACTTCACCGCCTGGAACACCGAGTCGATCCTGTCCCGGCTGCACTTCGTGGTGCGGGTGCCGCAGGGCACCGAGCTGCCCGAGCTGTCGGACAGCGACAAGGAGCGGCTCGAGGTCAGGCTCGCCGAGGCCGCCCGCTCCTGGGCCGACGCGTTCGCCGAGGCGCTGAACGCCGAGTCGGGCGAGGAGCGCGCCGCCGAGCTGCTGCGCCACTACGGCAACGCCTTCCCCGAGGGCTACAAGGCCGACCACACCCCGCGCGCGGCCGTCGCCGACCTGCTGCACATCGAGGCGCTCGACGAGGAGAACGCGTTCGCGCTCAGCCTCTACGAGCCGGTCGGGGCCGCGCCGGAGGAGCGCCGGTTCAAGATCTACCGCAAGGGTGACGCGGTCTCCCTCTCCGCGGTGCTGCCGGTCCTCAGCAGGCTCGGCGTCGAGGTCGTCGACGAGCGGCCGTACGAGCTGCGCTGCGCCGACCGCTCCATCGCCTGGATCTACGACTTCGGCCTGCGCATGCCCAAGTCGCTCGTCGGCAACGGCGACTACCTGGGCGAGGACGGCCGCGAGCGGTTCCAGGAGGCGTTCGCCGCCACCTGGACGGGACGGGCGGAGAACGACGGCTTCAACGCGCTGGTGCTGAGCACCGGCCTGTCCTGGCGGCAGGCGATGGTGCTGCGCGCCTACGCCAAGTACCTGCGCCAGGCCGGTTCGCCGTTCAGCCAGGACTACATGGAGGACACCCTCCGCAACAACGTCCACACCACCCGGCTGCTGGTCTCGCTGTTCGAGGCGCGGATGGCGCCGGAGCGGCAGCGGGCCGGGCACGAGATCGTCGACGCGCTCCTCGAAGAGGTCGACGCGGCCCTCGACCAGGTGGCCTCGCTCGACGAGGACCGCATCCTGCGCTCGTTCCTGACCGTCATCAAGGCGACCCTGCGCACCAACTTCTTCCAGGAGGCAGCGGACGGCACGCCGCACGCGTACGTCTCCATGAAGTTCGACCCGCAGGCCATCCCGGACCTGCCGGCGCCGCGTCCGGCGTACGAGATCTGGGTGTACTCGCCGCGCGTCGAGGGCGTGCACCTGCGGTTCGGGAAGGTCGCGCGCGGTGGTCTGCGCTGGTCGGACCGGCGGGAGGACTTCCGCACCGAGATCCTCGGCCTGGTCAAGGCGCAGATGGTGAAGAACACCGTCATCGTGCCGGTCGGCGCCAAGGGCGGCTTCGTCGCCAAGCAGCTGCCCGACCCGGCCGTGGACCGCGACGCGTGGCTCGCCGAGGGCATCGCCAGCTACAAGACGTTCATCTCGGCGCTGCTCGACATCACCGACAACATGGTGGCGGGCGAGGTCGTGCCGCCGGCCGACGTGGTCCGCCACGACGAGGACGACACCTACCTCGTCGTCGCCGCCGACAAGGGCACCGCGACCTTCTCCGACATCGCCAACGGGGTCGCCGGGACGTACAACTTCTGGCTCGGGGACGCCTTCGCCTCCGGCGGCTCGGCCGGCTACGACCACAAGGGCATGGGCATCACCGCGCGCGGCGCCTGGGAGTCCGTCAAGCGGCACTTCCGCGAGCTGGCCGTGGACACCCAGAGCGAGGACTTCACGGTCGTCGGCATCGGTGACATGTCCGGTGACGTGTTCGGCAACGGCATGCTGCTGTCCGAGCACATCCGGCTGGTCGCCGCCTTCGACCACCGGCACATCTTCATCGACCCGACCCCGGACGCGGCCACCTCCTACGCCGAGCGCCGCCGCGTCTTCGAGCTGCCGCGCAGCTCCTGGGCCGACTACGACACGAGCCTGCTCTCCACGGGCGGCGGCGTCTTCCCCCGCACCGCCAAGGCCATCACGGTCAACGGGCACATCCGCGAGGCGCTCGGCATCGAGTCGGGCGTCACCAAGATGACCCCGGCCGACCTGATGAAGGCGATCCTCAAGGCCCGGGTCGACCTGCTGTGGAACGGCGGTATCGGCACCTACGTCAAGGCGTCGACGGAGTCCCACGCGGACGTCGGCGACAAGGCCAACGACCCGATCCGGGTGGACGGCGCCGACCTGCGCGTCAAGGTCGTCGGTGAGGGCGGCAACCTGGGCCTGACCCAGCTCGGCCGGATCGAGTTCGCGCTCACCGGCGGCCGGATCAACACGGACGCCATCGACAACAGCGCGGGCGTGGACACCTCCGACCACGAGGTGAACATCAAGATCCTGCTCAACAGCCTGGTCAACGACGGCGACATGACCGTCAAGCAGCGCAACAAGGTGCTCGCGGGGATGACCGACGAGGTCGGCCGTCTCGTGCTGCGCAACAACTACGCGCAGAACACCGCGATCGCCAACGCGCTCGCCCAGTCCAAGGACATGCTCCACGCCCAGCAGCGGTTCATCCGCCACCTGGTGCGCGAGGGCCATCTGGACCGGGCCCTCGAGTTCCTGCCCACGGACCGCCAGATCCGCGAGCGGCTCTCCCAGGGCCAGGGCCTGACCAGCCCCGAGACGGCCGTCCTGCTGGCCTACACGAAGATCACCGTCGCCGACGAGCTGCTGCACACCTCGCTGCCCGACGACGACTACCTGCGCGGCCTGCTGTACGCGTACTTCCCGACCGACGTGCGGGAGAAGTTCGCCGAGCACGTCGACGGGCACCCGCTGCGCCGCGAGATCGTCACGACCGTGCTGGTCAACGACACCGTCAACACCGGCGGAACAACGTATCTGCACCGGCTGCGGGAGGAGACCGGCGCCTCTCTCGAGGAGATCGTCAGGGCGCAGACCGCGGCCCGCGCGATCTTCCGCTCCTCGCCGGTGTGGGACGCGGTGGAGGGGCTCGACAACACCGTCGAGGCCGCCGTCCAGACCCGGATCAGGCTGCACTCGCGCCGGCTGGTGGAGCGCGGCACGCGGTGGCTGCTCAACAACCGGCCGCAGCCGCTGCAGATCGCCGAGACGGTGGAGTTCTTCGCGGACCGCGTCGAGCAGGTCTGGCAGGAGCTGCCGAAGCTGCTGCGCGGCGCCGACGCCGAGTGGTGGCAGCGCATCCACGACGAGCTGACCGCCGCCGGGGTCCCCGAGGAGCTGGCCACCGGGGTCGCCGGGTTCTCCTCGGTGTTCCCGGCGCTGGACATCGTCTCGGTGGCCGACCGCACCGGCAAGGAGCCGATGCAGGTCGCCGAGGTCTACTACGACCTCGCCGACCGGCTGCACATCTCCCAGCTCATGGACCGCATCATCGAGCTGCCCCGCGCGGACCGCTGGCAGTCCATGGCCCGCGCGTCGATCCGCGAGGACCTCTACGCGGCCCACTCGGCGCTGACCGCGGACGTCCTGGCCGCGGGCAACGGCACCTCGACGCCCGAGCAGCGCTTCACCGCCTGGGAGGAGAAGAACGCGGCGATCCTCAGCCGGGCGCGCACCACCCTGGAGGAGATCCAGGGCTCGGAGGCGTTCGACCTCGCCAACCTGTCGGTGGCGATGCGTACCATGCGCACCCTGCTCAGGACCCACTCGTAGGCCCTGACCCGAGGCTGACCGCAGGCGAAGGCGCCCGGGACCGTCATGGTCCCGGGCGCCTTCGCCGTCCGCGCCGGCCGTCCGCCTGCGCAGCAGCGACCGGAACCTGGGTCCGGGCCTAGGTCTGATCCGGTGCTGGTGCTGGTGCTGGTGCTGGTGCTGGCGCCGGTGCGGGGTCCGTCGTGGGTGGGGCGGGGCGGCTGCCGGGTTTTCTGCCGCCGTCGTTGGCCATGAGCCAGCGCGACAGGTCCCGCATCGCCGCGTCGATCTCGGCGTGCGCGTAGTGGTCGGGGTCCCAGCCGGCGTACAGGGAGACGGCCAGCGCGCCGCCCCGGCAGGTCAGCGGGCGGGCGCACAGGTCGAACTGCGGGTGGTCGAGGACGACGCAGACGCCGTGGCCCGCGGCGGCCAGGGCCTGCGCCATCGCCTCGGACTGCGGTTCGAAGGCCGGCCGCAGCGGTGTGCCCTGCTCGTACAGGGCCGTGTCGAGGGCCCGCCGCACGGCGCTGGTCCGGCCGCTGACGATGACCGGGTGGTCGAGCAGGCTCGCCAGCTCCAGATCACCGCCGTCCTCCCGGGCCAGCGGGTGGGAGGCGGGCAGTTGGGCGCTGATCCGGCGCCCGCCGAGCCGCAGCGCGGCCATGCCGCCGGGCGGCGGGCTGGTGGAGATGCCGATGTCGACGTCACCGGCCCGCAGTCGCTCGTACACCTGGTCGGGCTCACAGCCCCTGGCGTCGGCGAACGGCCCGCCGACCTCGGCGACGAACGGGGCCACCAGGTGCGTGATGGTGGAGTTGGGGCAGGCCACCCGGAACTGCAACGGGCTCTGCCCGGAGAGCGCCTGGAGCAGCTCGGTGCCCCGGGCGGCGCGCAGCGTGAGGTCCCTGGCGACGGGCACGAAGCGGCGTCCGGCCGCAGTGAGCCGCACCCCCGTGCTGGTGCGGCGCAGCAGCTCGGTGCCCAACTCGCGTTCGAGGGAGCGTAGTTGCCGGGAGACGGAGGGCTGCGCCACATGGACGCGCGCGGCGGCCGCCGTCATCGAGCCGGTGTCGACCACCGCGAGGAAGTAGCGCAGCACCCGCAGTTCCATCGTGCCTCCGTCGTGTCGCCGCGCCCGCCCACCAGGGCGCCATGCCTTGAGGGTATGGCCGCGCAGCTCAGAAGGTACTGGACCGTATGGCCGGTGAGCTACGAAACTGAGGCGGACCGGACAACACCGTTCGAACGGGCACCCGCAGCGTCGCGGTCATCGCAGGTCCTCACGCGGCCTCCTTCCGCGCAGGTCGAATCCGTCGGCACCGCCGCTCATCCCCGGAGTCAGCCATGCCCCACGCCATGTCCACCCCTGGCCGCAGAGCCAGACGTGCCACCACCGCGTCCTTCATCGGGACCGCCGTCGAGTGGTACGACTTCTACATCTACGGCACCGCCACCGCCCTGGTGTTCGGCAAGCTGTTCTTCCCCACCGCCAGCCCGGCCGCCGGCACCCTCGCCGCCTTCGCCACCTTCTGGGTCGGCTTCCTGGCCCGCCCGGTGGGCGGACTGATCTTCGGCCACATCGGCGACCGGGTGGGGCGCAAGAACGTCCTCGTCACCACGCTGGTTCTGATGGGGTCGGCCACCACGCTCATCGGTGTGCTGCCCACCCACGCGAGCATCGGCGTCGCCGCGCCCGTCCTGCTGGTGCTGCTGCGCGCCGTGCAGGGCATCGCGGTCGGCGGCGAATGGGGCGGCGCGGTGCTCATGGCCACCGAGAACACCGAGCACAAGCGCCGCGGACTGGCCGGCATGTGGGTCCAGCAGGGCTCGCCCGCAGGCGCCGTGCTGGCCTCCCTGGTCTTCATCGCCGTGGGCCATCTGCCCGACGACGCCTTCCTGTCGTGGGGCTGGCGCGTGCCGTTCCTGCTCTCCGCCGTGCTGGTCGTCATCGGCCTGGTCATCCGGCTGAAGGTCTCCGAGTCCACCGACTTCGAGGAGGCCAGGAAGCACGAGGAGGCCGCCCCGAAGATCCCCGTGGTCGAGCTGTTCCGCACCTCGTGGCCGCTGGTCCTGCTCGGCGTGGGCGCCAGCGCGATGGGCATCTCGTCCGCCTACTTCACCAACACCTTCGTGCTCTCCTGGGCCACCAGCGACCTGGGCGTGCACCGGCAGACCATGCTCGACATCCTGCTCGTCCTCGCCGTCCTGCAGTTCCTGTGGCAGCCGCTCGCGGCGCTGCTGGCCCAGCGGGTGGGGACCGTCCGGCTGATGGCGGGCGCCCTGGTCGCCAACATCGTCGTCGCGGTGCCGATGTTCCTGCTGATCGCCACCCGCGACAGCGCCCTGATCGGCGTGGGCCTCGCGCTCGGCGTGCTCACCGGGTGCAGCTACTACGCGCTGCTGGCCGGCTTCCTCTCCCAGGCGTTCCCCGTCAGGGTCCGCTACACCGGCGTCTCCATGGCCTACCAGCTGTGCAGCACCGTCATCGGCGGCTCCACCCCGCTGCTCGCCCAGTGGCTGCTCACCCGGGGCGGCGGGCACTGGCCGGTGGTCGGCTACTACGTCGTGCTCCTGCTGCTGACGACGGTCAGCGTGCTGGCCCTGGCCAGGCGCCGCCCCCAGCCGGACGACGAGGCGCCGACCGGCGTCCGGGAGCCGGAGGGCCGGCCCGCCGTGGCGTGATCCGGCCACCCGCACGAACCCTCTTCGCTAGGAACCAGTCATGCGCTTGGACGCCCTGTTCACCAACGGCCGCTTCACCACCCTCGACCCGGACCGGCCCACCGCCCACACCCTCGGGGTCATCGGGGGCCGGATCGCCGGCCTGGACGACGACGTCGCCGGCTGCACCGCCGACCGGGTCCACGACCTGCGGGGCGCCCCGGCGGTGCCCGGCTTCAACGACGCCCACCAGCACCTGAGCATGCGCGGTCGCCGGCTCCTCCAGCTCGACCTGCACGCCAGGACCGTCCCCACCCTCGACGCCCTGTACGCGGCGGTGCGGGAGCGGGCGGCCGGTCTCGGGCCCGACGAGTGGATCTTCGGCGCGGGCTACGACCAGAACAAGATCGGCGCCCATCCGACGGCCGAGGCCCTCGACGAGGCGGCACAGGGGCGTCCGGTGTGGCTGGAACACGTCTCCTGCCACATGGGCGTGGCCAACACCGCCGCCTTCACCCGCGCCGGTTTCACCGACCGGTTCGGCGTGCCCGACCTCGACGGCGGCCACGTCGAGCGGGCGGCGGACGGCAGGGCGGTCGGCCTGCTCCAGGAGACCGCCCAGCACCTGGTGACCAGGGCGTTCCGGCCCACCCCCGCGGACGCGATCGTCGCGGCCATCGCGGCGGGCAACGACCAGGGCGTGACCGAGGGCATCACCAGCCTCACCGAGCCGGGCATCGCCGCCGCCGAACACGTCGGGCACGGCCCCGCCGACCTGCACGCCTTCCACCGGGCCGTGCGGGAGGGCGCGCTGAGGATCCGCACCACGGTGATGCCCTACATGACCGTTCTGCACGACCTGGGGCCCGTCGGTGACGGCGCCACCTGGTTCGGGCTCGACCTGGGGCTGCGCAGCGGGTTCGGCGACGACCGGCTGAAGATCGGCGCCACCAAGATCGCCACGGACGGCTCCCTGATCGGCCGCTCGGCCCACATGTGCTGCGGCTACCAGGACGAACCCGACAACGTCGGCTTCCTCCAGTTCGACGAGGAGTGGCTGCGCCGCACCATCACCGAGGCGCACCGGTGCGGCTGGCAGATCGCCGCCCACGCCATCGGGGACGCCGCCGTCGACGTCGTCCTGGACGCCTTCGAGGCCGCGCAGGCGGCCCATCCGCGCCGGGACGCCCGCCACCGCATCGAGCACTTCGCCGTCGCCTCCGACCAGCAGGTGCGCCGGCTGGTCGCCAACCAGGTGATCCCGGTGCCGCAGGGGCGCTTCGTCTCCGAGATCGGCGACGGCATGATCACCGCGCTCGGCCCCGAGCGCGCCGAGCACTGCTACCGGATGCGCAGCCTGCTGGACGCCGGCGCCGTCCTGCCCGGCAGCAGCGACGCCCCGGTGGCGCACGGCAGTCCGCTGCTCGGCATCCACGACATGGTCAACCGCCGCACCGCGGCCGGGGTCCCGCTGGCCCCCGCCGAGGCGGTCACCCCCGAGCAGGCCCTGTACGCCTACACCGTGGGGTCGGCCTACGCCGAGCACGCCGAGGACCGCAAGGGCCGCCTCGCCCGCGGCATGCTGGCCGACTTCGCGGTCCTCTCGGACGACCTGCTGGGTGTCGACCCCGGGCGGATCGACACCCTGACCGTGGGCGCCACGGTGATCGGCGGCGAGGTCGTGCACGACGCGGGCGCCCTCGGCTGACGCTCAGACGGAGGCCGCCGCCGGGGTCTTCGGCGCGGCGGCTGCCTTCGGCTTCGCCTTGGGCTTGGTGTCGCCCTTGTCGCCGGTGAAGGCCTCGTACTCCTTGAGGACGTCGTCCGTCGGGCCGTCCATGCGCAGCTCGCCGCGCTCCAGCCACAGCACCCGGTCGCAGGTGTCGCGGATCGACTTGTTGTTGTGGCTGACCAGGAACACCGTCCCGGCGTGCTTGCGCAGCTCGCGGATGCGGTCCTCGGAGCGCTTCTGGAACTTGCGGTCGCCGGTGGCGAGCGCCTCGTCGATGAGCAGCACGTCGTGGTCCTTGGCGGCGGCGATGGAGAACCGCAGGCGGGCCGCCATGCCGGAGGAGTAGGTGCGCATCGGCAGGGTGATGAAGTCGCCCTTCTCGTTGATCCCGGAGAAGTCGACGATGTCGTCGTAGCGCTCCTTGATCTGCTCGCGGGACATGCCCATGGCGAGGCCGCCGAGGTAGACGTTGCGTTCGCCGGTGAGGTCGCTCATCAGGGCCGCGTTGACGCCGAGCAGGGAGGGCTGGCCGTCGGTGTAGATCCGGCCGTTCTCCACCGGCAGCAGGCCCGCGACCGCCTTGAGCAGCGTCGACTTGCCGGAGCCGTTGGTGCCGATCAGGCCGATCGCCTCGCCCCGGTGGGCGACGAACGACACGTTCCGCACGGCGTGCACCCGGCGCACGCCGGCCGCCTTCTCGGCCTTGCCGCGGCGCAGGATGCGGTTGAGGGCCGCGGTCGCGGAGCCGCGTCCGGCGCCGGTGCCGTTGACGCGGTAGACGATGTCGACGCCGTCGGCGACGACGGTGGGGACCAGCTCGGAAGTGTTCTCAGCCACGGCCGTACGTCTCCTCGGACTTCCAGAAGTAGATGAACCCGCCGACTCCGGCGATCAGCGCCCACGCGGTCGCCGCCGGCCACACGTGCGGCGGGAGCTGACTCGCGTGGAAGCTGTCGATCAGCGCGTAGCGCATGAGGTCGATGTAGACGGCCGCCGGATTGGTCTCCAGCGCGAGGGTCACGATATGCGGCAGGTGGTCCTTCTCCGTGAGCTTGTCGATGCTCCACATCACCCCGGACACGTACATCCAGGTGCGCAGCAGGAACGGCATGAGCTGCGCGATGTCCGGTGTCTTCGCGCCCATCCGCGCCACGACCATCGCCACTCCGGCGTTGAACGTGAACTGGAGGACCAGCGCGGGCACCGCGAGCAGCCAGGAGAGGGAGACCGGCACGCCGAAGCAGAGCAGGATCACCACCAGGGCGCACATCGAGAACAGCAGCTGCTGGAGCTGCTGGAGGCAGAACGAGATCGGCAGCGCGGCCCGCGGGAAGTGCAGCGCCCTGACCAGGCCGAGGTTGCCTGAGATGGCGCGGGTGCCGGCCAGGATCGAGCTCTGCGTGAACGTCCAGATGAACACGCCCGTGACCAGGAACGGGATGTAGTCGGGCACGCCCTTCTTGGTGCCGAGCAGGATGCCGAAGATGAAGTAGTACACGGCCGCGTTCAGCAGCGGCGTCATGACCTGCCACACCTGGCCGAGCTTGGCCTGGCTGTACTGGGAGGTGAGCTTGGCGGTGGAGAAGGCGCCGATGAAGTGGCGCCTGGCCCAGAGCTGGCGGACGTACTCCGACAGGGTGGGGCGGGCGCCGCTGACCGTGAGGCCGTGGCGGGCGGCGAGCGCCGCGAGGTCGTCGCCTGGCGGGGCCGGCGTCGGGGGCGGTGTGTCGAGTGCCTGGCTCACATCCGCTGCTTTCGCTCGAAGGGGGAGGGACCGGGGGATCGGGGAATTGGGGGGTGGGAGAGGGGGAGGGCGGGGCGGGTGGGGACGTGGGGCCGGCCGCGGCGGGGCCTGCGGCCGTGGTCCTGCGGGGGCGTCACCCGGTGTTTCCTTACGCTTCTCTTCACGTTTTCTTACGTCGGGACGGGACCGTATCGTCGCAACGTGAGAGTAGGCCGCATCGACGTCGCAACGCAACCGTTTCGTCGTAACGCCCTATGCTGGTCGGCATGACGACGAACGCCGACGAGCCCCAGACGCGTCCGCGGCGCCGCGCCCCCGCCGGGGCGGCCGTGCTCCGTGAGGACGTGACGGAGGCCATCAGGGCCGCCGTCTTCGAGGAACTCGCGGCCGTCGGCTACGCGCGGATGTCGATCGAGGGCATCGCCCGGCGGGCCGGGGTCGGCAAGACCGCGGTGTACCGGCGGTGGCGCTCCAAGCTGCACCTGGTGCTCGACCTGGTGTCGGCCGTCGCCGTGCAGGGCCTGCCCGCCCCCGACACCGGCTCCCTCGAGGGCGACCTGCGGCTGCTGTACGAGGTGACGTCCCGCGCCCTGCGCCACCCGGTGGCCTCGCAGATCATCCCCGACCTCCAGGCCGAGGCCGCCCGCAACCCGGAGATCGCCGAGGCGATGCGGAAGGCGCTGCGGGAGGGCCAGGACGGCGTCGCCAGCGCGATCATGGGCGCGGCGGCCGAGCGCGGCGAGGTCGGCCGGGACATCGACCAGGACCTCGCCCTCGACCTGATCTCGGGGCCGCTGTACTGGCGCGCCGTCGTCATCCGCAGCCCCAAGCTCCCCAAGGCGTACCTGCCCGCGCTGGCCCGCGCCACCGCCGCGGCGCTGAAGGCGCTGTGAGCCGCGCGCGGGACGGGTGGTCCGGGTGAGGTGCGCGAGGCGCATGAGGGAGCAGCGGCTGACGGCGGCCGTCGCGGACGCGGACGCGAGGCGCCCTGAGACGCCGCGGGCGCGGTCGGTAGGCTGCCCGCTGAGCGTCGCCGCACGGTGACCCGAGCCGAGGCGGAACTGCCGTGAGAGTCGTGATCGCCGAGGACAACGCCCTGCTCCGGGAGGGCCTCGTCCTGCTGCTGACGTCCGCGGGGCACGAGGTGGTGGCGGTCGCAGGCACCGGGCCCGAGGTGCTGCCCGCCCTGCTCGACCACCGCCCGGACGCGGCCGTCCTCGACGTCCGGATGCCGCCGGGATTCCGCGACGAGGGGCTGCGCGCGGCGATCGAGGCGCGCGAGCTGATCCCCGGGCTGCCGGTGCTGGTGCTCTCCCAGTACGTCGAGGAGTCGTACGCCGGTGAACTGCTCGCCGGGGGCGCGGGCGGGCTCGGCTACCTCCTCAAGGACCGGGTCGGGCGGGTCGACGAGTTCCTCGACGCGCTGGAGCGGGTCGCGGCCGGGGGCACCGCCCTCGACCCCGAGGTCGTCACCGAACTCCTCACCCGCCGCAAGGACTCGCCGCTGGACGCGCTGACCCCGCGGGAGCGCGAGGTGCTCGGGCTGATGGCCGAGGGCCACGACAACGCGACGATCGCGCGGACGCTCGTCGTCACCGAACGCGCCGTGCACAAGCACATCGGCAACGTGTTCCTGAAGCTCGGCCTGCCGCAGAGCGACAGCGGCCACCGCCGGGTGCTGGCCGTGCTGGCGTACCTCAACAACCAGTAGGCGCGGGGCTAGGGACGGGCGGCGGCCTCCGGGTGCAGGCGCAGCCAGCCCTCCCACGCCGACCTGATCATGTCCTGGACGTCGTGCCGCGGTTTCCACGGGAGTTCGGTCAGCGCCCGGTCGGCCGACGCCACCACGCGCGCCGGGTCGCCGGGGCGGCGCGGGGCGGTCACCGGGGCGAGGTCGTGGCCGGTGACGGCGGTGACGCGGTCGATCATCTCGCGCACCGAGACCCCCTCGCCCCGGCCGATGTTGAGGGTCAGGTCGCGGCCGGGGCGGGAGCGCAGCACCTGCGCCGCCGCGACATGGGCCTCGGCCAGGTCGGCGACGTGGATGTAGTCGCGGACGCAGGTGCCGTCGGGGGTGTCGTAGTCGGCGCCGAAGACGCGCGGCGGGGCGTGCTCGGTGAGCCTCTCGAAGACCATCGGGATCAGGTTGGAGACACCGGGGTCGGCGAGGTCGGGGGAGGCCGCGCCCGCCACGTTGAAGTAGCGCAGGGACGCCGTGGCCAGGCCCGTCGCCCGGCCGGTGGCGCGCACCAGCCACTCGCCGGCCAGCTTGGTCTCGCCGTAGGGCGACATCGGCAGGCACGGGGTGTCCTCCGTCACCAGTTCGACGTCCGGCATGCCGTAGACGGCCGCGGACGACGAGAACACGAACGACGCGACGTCCGCCGCCGTCACCGCGTCCAGCAGGACCCGCAGCCCCTCGACGTTCTCCCGGTAGTAGCGCAGCGGCCGCGCCACCGACTCACCGGCCTGCTTCTTCGCCGCCAGGTGCACGACGCCGGTGACCTCGTGGTCGGCCAGCGCCCGCGCGATCCGTTCGCCGTCCAGCGTGGAGCCGGTGACCAGCGGCACCCCGTCGGGCACCCGGGCGGCGCTGCCGGTCGACAGGTCGTCGTACACCACGGTCTGCTCGCCCGCCGCGGCCAGCGCGCGGACGACGTGCGCCCCGATGTAACCGGCGCCGCCGGTGATCAGCCAGGTCATGTGCGGCCGTCCCCTCGTCGGTTGGCCTCTCAGTGAAGCAGGCGCGGGCCGGACGCGGGGGCGGGAACGACGGCCCCGCGCACGCCCCGGGGCGCGGGAGGCGCGGTGTCGAGCCGGGTCGCCCGCCACACCCGTGTGCAGGACCGGACGGCCGCCGCCGTGAGCAGCCCGTTGCGGACGACCATCAGGGCGCACCCGGTCCAGGTGCAGGCCGTCACCTGGTCGTACAGGACCGGGTAGACGACGGCGCTGACCGCGGCGGCGGCCAGCACCAGCACGGCCACCGGGCGCTGCGCGGTGTGCCGTGAGGTCAGGCAGACGGCGGCCAGGCCCAGCAGCCAGATCAGGTACTGCGGGCTGATCACCCGGCTGGTCACGGTGAACAGCAGGACGGCGCTGAGCGCGGCGTCGGCGGGCGTCGCCGGGGTGCGGTGCCCGGCCCGCAGCCGCCACAGCAGCATCAGCGCGAGGGCGAGCCCGGTGAGCAGCAGGGAGAGCCGCGCGACCGTGCCCACGTACGGGCCGGTGAACTCCATCGCCCCGTACCGGTAGCGCACCGTGCCGGGCCACCCCGCGTGGGTCGCGAGACCGAGCACGGTGCCGCCCAGCGACTCGATCTGCACACCCCGGCCGCCCTGTTGGCGCAGGAACGCGAGCGGGTGCGCGAACAGGGCGGCCAGCACCGCGAGGGCGGTCGCGCCGGTGGCCGCGGCCCAGGTCCACGCCGACCGGGTGTCCCGCCCCCGCGCCACACCGAGCAGCACCAGCACCGGCCACACCTTCACCAGGGCGCCGAGCGCCGCGAACGCGCCGTACGCGCGCGGGGAGCGCGTCGCCGTCAACAGGGCGATGACGGCGAGCGCGGTGACCTGCACGTCGTAGCGGGCGAGCGGGAGATGCAGGAGGAGCGGCAGCCCGCAGGTCCAGTAGGCGGCGCCGCGCAGCGAGCGGCCGGGGCGGGTGCCCGCGCGGGCCAGCGCCGCCGTGACGGCCGCGTCGGCGGCGAGCGTGAGGACGACGAACGCCTGGAAGTACGTCAGGCCCGGCAGCAGCGCGGGCGCCAGCAGGACCGGGCCGGCGCCCGGCGGGTACTGCCACAGCGGGTCGTGCGCGGGGAAGGCACCGTGCGCGAGGACGCCGTACCAGTGGTGGTAGAGCCGCCACACCTCCCGCCCGACCCCGCCCCACCCCAGCGCGGGCCGCCCGGCGACGACGAGCAGCCACAGCATCGCCGCCCGGCCGGCCACCCAGAGAGCGGCGAGGACGGCGAGCCGGTGCGGTCCGAGGACTCGGCGCAGGGTGTGCGACACGGTCGTGGCGAGGGTGGTGAGGGCGCGCAGGGCGGGCGTGAAGGGGGCGGTGACGGCGCGCAGGGCGCGGGCGAGAGGGGTCGTGACGGCTTTGGGGGCGGCGTTCATCACGGCGGATCGTAAGCCGGGCGAATGCCTCGGGCGTGCCGATACGCCGTCAATCTTCGGTAAGAGCGCGCCGACAGCAGAGACTCGGGGGCGTGGACAGCGAGAGCCGGTGGGCGCGGGCGACGGCCGTGGGCCTCCCCGCCGCCGTCATGTCCGCGATCGGGGCGTGCGGTCTCGACCGGGGCGGCATGTGGCGCGACGAGGGCGTCACCTTCCAGGTCGCGCGGCGCACGGTCCCGCAGATCTGGCGGCTGCTGCACGGCGTGGACGCGGTGCACGGCCTGTACTACCTGCTGATGCACGCCGTGCTCGCCGTCCGCGCGGACGAGATCGCGCTGCGGCTGCCCTCGGTGTGCGGGGCCGCGGCTGCGGCCGGCCTGGTCGGCGCGCTCGGCGCCCGGCTCGCGGGCGCGTGGGCCGGCTGCGCGGCGGGCCTGCTGTACGCCGCGACCCCGATGGTCGGCTACTACGCGCAGGAGGGCCGCTCGTACGCGCTGGTCTCGGCGGGGGTGCTGGCGGCGACGCTGCTGCTGGTGCGCGCGGTCGACGGGGACGGGCCCTGGTGGGCGTACGCGGCGGTGCTCGCCGTCAGCTGTCTGCTGCACGAACTGGCGGCGCTCGCGGTGTGCGCGCACGCCGTCTCACTGGCGTGCGCGCGGGTGCGACGGGGAGTGTGGGGGCGTTGGGCGTGCGCCGTCGGCGCGGTCGGGATCGTCACGCTCCCTCTGGCGCTGGTCTCCCGGGCCCAGGCGGACCAGGTGGCGTGGTTGCGCACCCCGGGGTGGGGGAGCGCGGAGCGGCTGCTGCGGGCGTTCGTGCCGGTGCCGACCGGGGTGGTGTTCTGGGCGTGCGTGGCGCTGGCGCTCCTCGGGGCGTGCGCGGGCCCGCGCGCACTGACCGGCGTCGCGCTCCCGCTCGTCCTCACGCCCCCGGCGCTGCTGATCGCCGTCTCGCGGCTGCGGCCGATGTACGACGACCGGTACGTGCTGTACGCGCTCGCGGGGCTGCCGCTGCTGACGGCGGGAGGTCTCGCGACGCTCGCCGGGGCGGTGACGCACGCCCTGCGACGACGGGCCCGCCCGGCGGCGGGGCGCGCCCTCCCGCTGCGGGCCCGCCCGGCCCCGGCCCCTCGGACCCGACCCGACCGCGCGCCCGACGACCGGGCCCGCCGGCGCGTCCGCCCGCGGACCTGGGCAGAGCCTCTGACCGGCGCCTTCACCTTCCTCGGGAGCTGGGCCGACCGCAGGGCCCGCCCCGGCACCCGTGCCGACCGCCCAGCCGGTTCCCTCACCTTCCCCGGCACCCGTGCCGATCGCCCAGCCGATTCCCTCACCTTCCTCGGGACATGGGCCGACCGCCGAGCCGACGCCCGTGCCCCCGCGCTCGCCGGTGTCGTCGCTCTCGGTCTCGTCGTCGTCCCCGTTCTCCTGCTCGTCGGGTACGCCCTCGTCCCGCACCGGGCCGGGCGGGCCGCCGCTCAGCGTCCCGACGATCTCGCCGCCCTCTCCTGGGCGGCCGCCCGTCAACTGCGGCCGGGTGAGCCGGTGTTGTTCCTGCCCGCGATCGGGCGGCGGTCGGCGCTCGCCTACCCGGCGGGGTTCGCGGCGGCCCGGGACGTGGCGTTGCGGGAGTCGGGGGCCCGGTCGGGGACGCTGTACGGGCGTGAGGTGGGCGCCGTCGAACTGCGGCGCAGGCTCGCCGGGGCGCACCGGCTCTGGGTCGTCGCCGAGCCGTACGCGCTGCGCCCCGGGCCGCTTCCGGCCGATCCCGTCGAGCGGGCCAAACTCGCCCTGCTGAGGCGCGAGTTCAGCCCGGCGGGGCGGGGTCAGGCCCCGGTGCGCGGTGGGGCGAGCCTGCGTCTGTACGTCCGCCGCGAGCCGGCGGCGCGCGGTCCCGCGGTCACGGCCGCTGGTCCGCCGGGTCCGCCGGTCCGGCCTGCCGGGCCGCCGCGTCCAGGGCCGTCGTGAGGTCGTCGAGGCGGGTGCGCAGGGCGCGGATCTCGTCGACGTCGAAGCCGGTCGCGGCGGCGATCCGGCGGGGCACCTCGAGGGCGCGTTCGCGCAGGGCCGTGCCGTCCTCGGTGGGGCGCACCCGCACCGAGCGTTCGTCGCGGGCGCTGCGCTCGCGGCGGACGAGTCCCGCCGTCTCCAGGCGCTTGAGCAGCGGGGAGAGGGTGCCGGAGTCGAGGCGCAGCCGGGCGCCCAGCTCCTTGACCGGCAGCTCGCCGTCCTCCCACAGCACCAGCATCACCAGGTACTGGGGATAGGTGAGTCCGAGGTCCTTGAGGAGCACCCGGTAGAGGCCGCCGAAGGCGCGCGACGCGGCGTTCAGGGAGAAGCAGATCTGCTGGTCGAGGCGGAGCCAGTCGGCGGTGGGCGGCGTGGTCATGACGCCAGGATAGCTGCCGGTGAGCGATTTGGTTGTGCACAATTTAATTGTGTGCTCTACTTCTCCTGTGAGGCGGCACCGCCAGGGGCCGCCGGCTCCGACTTGAGAGGGATGGTTCTCCATGGACGCGCTCTACACCGCCGTCGCCACCGCCACCCACGGCCGTGACGGTCGTGCCGTCTCCTCCGACGGCAAGATCGACCTCCAGCTGGCGCCGCCGGTCGAGATGGGCGGCAGCGGCCAGGGCACCAACCCCGAGCAGCTGTTCGCCGCCGGTTACGCCGCCTGCTTCGGCAGCGCCCTCGGCCTCGTCGGCCGGCAGGCCAAGGTCGACGTCACCGACGCGGCCGTGACCGCTGAGGTCGGCATCGGCAAGCAGGGCGAGGGCTTCGGCCTCAAGGTCACCCTCCGCGTCGAGCTGCCGGACACCGTGGACGAGGCCACCGGCCGCAAGCTGGTCGAGACCGCCCACCAGGTCTGCCCCTACTCCAACGCCACCCGCGGCAACATCGAGGTCGACCTCGTCATCGAGTAGTCGCCCGCTCGTACGGCCCGACCCGCGCCAGCACCTCACCGGTCCGCCGGCTCCACGCCACCACCACCGCCTCCTCGGGCACCGTGTGCCAGCGCGTCAGCAGCAGCCAGCGCACGTGGTAGCGGCGTACGACGGCGGCCCGCCGGGCGCGGGTCGAGTCCTGGGCGAGGTAGGCGCGGACGTCGGCGACCCGCCGCAGCCGCTCCCGCTCGTCGAGGGAGGCGTCGGGCCAGGCCGGCGCGGCGAGGTCGGCGCCGTACCCGGCGAGCGCGTGCACGGAGTAGTAGCCGTCGGCGATCACCGTCTCGCCCGGCTTGATGTGCCGCGCGGCCCAGCCGTACGTCGGCCAGCGCGGCGGCTGCTCGAACCCCACCGGGTCGAGGGAGCGCGGCACCACGGCCCCGGCCTGCACGGTCAGGAACCCGGCGCACGCGCCCGCCGCCGCGAGCCACCCGAGCACCCTGCGCCTGGCCGGCCAGGGGCGCGGCGCGGCCAGCTCCACGGCCAGCGCGAACTGCGCGGGCACCAGCGTGAGCCCCAGGATCCGCCCGTAGGTGTAGTGGCCGCTGGCCCAGCCGTAGGCGACGACCAGACAGTCCAGCAGGAACAGCAGCACCAGCGGATCCCTGACCCAGGCCCAGATCCGCGCGGGCCCGATCCGCGCGACCCGGCCCCGCCCCGGTGGGAGACGCCCTGATCCGGCCTCGCGGGGCCGGACCTGTCCCCGGTCGCCCCCCGCCCGGTCCGCGCGGGCGGTGCGGCGGGCCCGCAGCCACAGGGCCGGCAGGCCGAGCGCCGCCAGCCAGAAGTGGCCGCCGAGCCCGTCGTAGAGCCGCCGGTGCATGGCGTCCACGCTGGGGTCGCCCGCCAGCGCGAACACGTCGAAGTACGGCCACGCCGCCGCGACCAGCAGCGCCACCGTGCCGGTCAGCGCCCAGCGGCCCAGCACCTCGGGGCTCCAGCCGCGCTGCCAGCCCGCGACGAACGCCACCGCGCCCAGCACCGCCGCGACCGACGTGATCGGGTGGACCAGCAGGATCAGCCCGTACAGCGCGCCGAGCCCGGCGTACCCGGCCAGGTTCGGCAGTCCGCTCGGGCCGACGTAGCGCACCCGGCCGGTGTTGCGGGCCCGCGCCCCGGTCAGCGCCCACGCCCAGAACGCCAGGCCGATCGCGAACGTGGACGGGTAGCCGAGGTTGCCGGTCATCGACATCAGGCCGAGGTACCCGCTCCACCAGGCCCGTTCGGTGCCCCACAGCAGCGTCATCGCGGCCAGCGCGAGGACCGGCGCCCACGGGCGGGGCGTCAGCGCCCGCACCAGCCGGCCGAGCCCGGTCAGCAGGACCACCAGGTTCAGCGGGCCCGCGAGCCGCAGCACCTCCCAGCCGGCCAGCCCGGTCAGCCGGGCGAGGACGCCTTGCGCGAGCGCGTACGGCGAGTAGTAAGGGCTGCCCGCGCCCGGCAGGTCGGCCATCGGGTGGCGCGGGTCGAGGAGGGACGCCTTGAGGCGTTCGACGACGGCCGCGTGCTGGCCGGCGTCGCAGCACAGCGGCACCCTCCAGTACGCCAGCGACATCACCAGCCAGAACAGGAAGCCGAAGACCTGGTACGGCGTCGGACGCCAGATCCGGCCGCCGCGCAGCGCCGTCGCGCCACGCGTGGGCCGCCGGACGGTGAGACCGGCGCTCACGGGGTCGAAAGGGGTGCTCGGAGCATTTGTCGTATGTTCCCGAGCACGTCAACGGCATGGCAGTAGATCACCTTGTCGGGTGAACACTCAGGCTGCCTTTCACCTCATCGAGTGAGCCGCCCGTTCTCCGTGGCCCTGCTCCGGGACCCGCACCCGGGTCCGCACCATCGGTTCGAGGAGCAACGGCACCCCGATCACCGGCAGCAGCCACGCCAGCACGATCAGCCGGTCGCCCCAGATGCCGATGTCCGGGTGCGCGGCCTGGGTGAGCACGCCGGTGAAGGCGCCCGCCAGCAGGAACGCCCCGAACGCGGGCCGCCGCACGGCACCCCACGCGCCGGCCGCGAGCGTCGCGACGAACACCGGCTCCCACGCCTGCCTGCGCAGCCACTCCACCCAGAAGTTCAGCTGGAGATGGAGGAACTCCGCCCACGGCCGGGGCCGGTCAGGACGCCCGAAGTGCCCGGTCAGCAGATCCTGGAGACTCTCCGACTCGGACGGATAGCCCAGCAGCCGCGCCAGCAGCAGCGTGCCGAGAGCCGCGCCGAGCCCGATCCCGGCCACCGCGAGCACCCCGCGCCCCGGCCCCCTGCCGCGCCGCCGGCGCGCCACCGCGACCGTGGTGCCCGCCGCCGCCAGGCAGAGGCCGAGGAACAGCGACTGCGAGTGCTTCACCGCGAACAGCGCCGGCAGCGCGCCGGCGACCAGCGCGCACCCCGCCCGCGTCCGGGTGCCGCGCAGCACCAGCGCGCAGCCCCACAGCGCGGCCAGGGTCAGCGTCAGCAGCAGCCCCTCGCTCATCGGGCGCATCGCGGTCGTCCCGCACGGCAGCAGACAGAACAGCGCCTGCCCGGTCAGCGCCAGCGGCACCGGCAGGTTCAGGGCGCGCAGGATCAGATAGGTGAGGACACCGCCCGCGACCGTCACGACGACCCCCGCCACCCACAGCCCCCAGGTCACCCCGAACAGGGTGAGGAACGGCACCAGGAACAGCGGGTACCCGGGCCGCGCCTCGAAGATCCGCTGGAAGCGGGGCGACGAGAACGGCACCGTGTACCCGCCGGTGTCCCCGGTCTCCAGCCGCCGCTCCACGCTGCCCCACTGGTCGGCCCGGCACTCGGCGCTCACCCGGGGCGCCGGATCGGGGGCGTGGAAGCGCACCACGTCCACCAACTGGTTGCGGTGCGCGATCGACCCCGCGCCCGCGCACACGTAGTCGACGGTGGCGGCGGTCGCCGTCCGCAGGTCGTCGCCGCGCAGCCGCAGCGCGTACGACAGGTAGTTCTTGGTGTCGGGGGTGTCCCGGCCGGTGACGTTCGCGAGCTGGAGCACGGCGAAGGCGGCGGCCAGGACCAGGACCCAGGTGCGCGGCCTCACGAGGAGGCGAGCAGGTCGTCGGGGGCGGAGTGCGGCGACGGCACCCGGGACGCCGAGGCCCCCTCTCCGTCGCCGCCCTCGCCGCTCGCGGTGCCCGTGTGGCCCGCGTCGCCCATGTCGCTCGCGTCGCTCTTGAGGTCCTCGCCCAGCAGCAGCGTCCGCACCACCCGCTCGGCCGCCCGCCCGTCGTCGAACCCGCCGAACCGGTCCCTGAACCGCGCCCGCAGCCGCGCCGACTCCTCGTCCCGCCAGCTCCCGGAGGCCAGCAGCCACGCCAACTCCCGGTAGGACCGCGCCACATGGCCCGGCGGCTCCGCGGTGACGTCGAAGTAGACGCCCCGGCTCGCGGTGTACGCGTCCCAGTCGTCGGCGTGCAGCACGATCGGCCGGTCGAGGAGGGCGTAGTCGAACATCAGGGCCGAGTAGTCGGTGACCAGCAGATCGGCGGCGAGCATCACGTCCTCGACGTGCGGCTCGTCGGTGGCGTCCACCAGGACGCCCCGCCGGTGCAGCTCGGACAGGCCGAGGCCGCGTGCCGGCCCGGTGGCGAGCGACGGGTGCAGCCGCACCAGCAGGGTGTGCCCGGGGCCCAGGTCCTCGGCGAACCTGGCCAGGTCGAGCCGCTCGACATGGCCGCCGCGCCGGTACTCGCGGCGGGTCGGCGCGTACAGCACCGCCGTGTGGCCGTCCGGGACGCCCAGCCGGGCGCGGGCCGCCGCGATCCGCTCGGGATCCGCGGCGACCAGGACGTCGTTGCGCGGGCTGCCGGTGCGGGCCGACGTGAAGTGGCAGGGGTAGGCCCGCTCCCAGACCAGCTCCGAGTGGAGGTTGGCGACCAGGCTGTGGTCCCAGCGGTCGGCGCGGCGCAGCATCTGCGGCACGTCCACCCCGAGCCGGGCGCCCGGCTTGGCCAGCAGGTCGGCCGCCATGTACTTGAGCGGGGTGCCCTGATGGGTGTGGATGTGCACGCTGCCGGGCCGTTTGACCAGCGTGCCCGGCCAGTTGACGTTGTTGACGAAGAAACCGGCCCGTGCGGTGACCCGCCGGTACTCCGGGGTGTCCAGGACGACCCGTTCGACGTCCGGCGGCAGCAGCGCCGCCGTCTCCTCGTCGCGCGCCACCCACACCCCGCGCAACCTCGGCGCGATCTCACGGGACTTGAGGTAGATCGCGCCCGGGTCGCCGAGCACGCCCCGGTGCGAGAACGCCGAGTACACCACCAGCTCCCGGTCGAGGGAGCGGCGGGCGGTGACCGCCGAGGCGGCGCGGGTCAGCCGGGCGGCCGCCGCCCGGCGCGGCCGCTGGGAGCGGCGGCGCAGCTCCCGCACCCCGCGGTCGGCCCGCATCCGGGCCGCGTACAGCGGGTAACTCCCCTGGAGCACCCGCAGTTCGGGCGGGACGACCGCACCGGCCGGGCGGCGGGCGCGGAACATCTCGGCGGTGCGGCGGAAGAACTCGGCCTTGTCGGCGGGCGGCAGCCGGTCCGGCTTGGAGAGGATGTCGAGACAGTGCTCGCCCATCTTGGCGTGCAGATACGGCAGCCAACTCGCGAGCTGGGGGCGGGAGTCGACGAAGTCGAAGACCCGGGCGTACTGGTCGTGGATGTCGAAGTGCTTGCGGCTCGTGGTGGACAGGATGTTGCCCTGGCGGCGCTGGCGGTAGTCGAGGCAGATCCGGTCCAGGGTCGCGATCCGTTCCGCGCTGAGCAGCACCGGGAACGTCCACGGGGTGTCCTCGTAGTAGCCGGGCGGGAAGGCGAAGCCGTGCCCGGTCACGAACTCCCGCCGGTACACCTTGTTCCACACCACCATCAACAGGTCGAGGATCTCCGGGCGTTCGGCGACCGTGAAGGTGGCACCCGCGGCGTCGGCGAGGACCTGCGCGAGGACGTTGCGGCGGGTGCCGCCCCACCAGTAGGTGCGCGCGTAGTCGAAGACCAGCACGTCGGGGTCGCCGGTCTCGTCGAGCCGGTCGGCCATCGCGCGCAGCGCGCCGGGGGTGAGGGTGTCGTCGCTGTCGAGGAAGAACAGGAAGTCGCCGCGGGCGTGCGGCATCCCGGCGTTGCGGGCCCGGCCGAGGCCGACGTTCTCCGGCAGGTGCAGCACGCGCAGCCGCGGATCGAGGGCGGCGTACTCGTCGAGGATGGCGCCGCAGCCGTCGGGGGAGCAGTCGTCGACGGCGATGACCTCGATGTCCCGGTACGACTGGCGCAGGACCGAGTCGAGGCACTCGCGCAGAAAGCCCTGCACCTTGAAGACGGGCAGGATGATGCTGAAGCGGGGCACTGCGGGGTCAGCTCCTTACAAGGGTGGCGGCGGGGGCCGGGACGCGCTCGGCGAGCGGGGTGATCGGTGGGATCGCCTCGGGCGGCTCGCCGAGCAGGACCCGGCGCACGACCCGTTCGGCGGCCCGCCCGTCGTCGAACTGGCAGAACCTGGACCGGAATCCGGCCCGCGCCGCCGCCGCGTCCCGGCCCGCCCAGGAGCCGTCGCGGAAGACGCGGGCCAGCTCCTCGGGGGTGCGGGCGACCGGCCCTGGCGGCGCGGCCAGCAGGTCGAAGTAGACGCCCCTGGTCTCCTGGTAGACCTCCCAGTCGTCGGCGTACACGACGATCGGCCGGTCCAGGTTGGCGTAGTCGAACATGATCGACGAGTAGTCGGTGATCAGCGCGTCGGCGGCCAGGCACACGTCCTCGGAGGAGCGGTGCGCGGTGACGTCGATGACCCGGCCGGTGGAGCGGGCGGCGCCCAGGTCGTAGAAGTAGTGGGCGCGCAGCAGCACGACCACGTCCTCACCGGCCGCCCGGCAGAACGCCTCCAGGTCGAGGCCCGGCTCGAAGCCGGTGTGGTGGTCGCGGTGGGTCGGCGCGTACAGCACCGCCGTCTTCCCCTCGGGCACGCCGAGTTCGCGGCGGACGCGGGCCACGTCGTCGGCGGTCGCCGTGTAGTAGACGTCGTTGCGCGGGTAGCCGTACTCCAGGTGCTGCCAGGAGCCGGGGAAGGCGCGTTCCCAGACCTCGCTCGAGTGCCGGTTGGAGGAGAGGTTGTAGTCCCAGCGGTCCACCCGGCCGAGCAGCTTGGTGAAGCTGCCGGTGGCGGCGGCCACCACCGGGTACGTCGACTGGTCGACGCCCATCCTCTTCAGCGGCGTCCCGTGCTGCGTCTGCACGTGCACGCTGCCGGGCCGTTTGACGACGCCTTCCGCGAAGTTGGCGTTGTTCACCAGGTACTTGGCGCGGGCCAGCACCTCCCAGGCGCGGTGCGAGCCGATCACCGCGTACTCCACGCCGGGCGGCATCGAGGCCACCGCCTCCGGCTCCACCAGGAACACCGACCGCATGTCCGGGGCGAGTTCGGCGGCCTTGGCGTGGATCGCGGCCGGGTTGCACGCGTAACCGCGGCCCCAGTAGGCGCAGTACACGGCGAGCCGCTCGTCCAGCGGGCGGCGCAGCGCGCGGGCGTACCGCAGCCGGGTGCGCAGTCCGCGCGGGCGCGGCAGCCGCTCCAGGGTGCCGGACACGGCGCGGTTGGCGCCGCGCAGCGCCCTGAACGCCGCGTAGGAGCCGGTCGCGAGCAGCCTGTGCTGGACGCCGACGCTGCCGCCCGGGGTGCGGTACCCGGCGGGGCGGTGGGCGCGGTACAGGGCGCTGGCCCGGCGGAAGAAGGCCCGCCGCCGTGGGCCGAGCCGCCGCGGGTGGGCGGCCGTCTTCAGCACCAGCGCGAGCACCTGCTCGAACAGCGGGCCCGACCGCGCGGCCGGAAGCCCGAGTTCGGCCGCTCTGGTCAGCAACAGCTGGGCCTGGTCGAGGAGTTCGAAGTGGGGGGCGTCGGGGAGGCTGAGCCGGCCGCCCTGCCTGCGCACCAGGTGCCTGACCAGGACCGCGCGCAGCACCGCCGCCCGCGCCGCCGACAGCATGACCAGAGCGCCGAACGAGACGTCCGTGAAGTGGCCCTCGGCGAAGCCGAGTCCGTGCTCGGTGAGGAAGGCGCGGCGGTAGGCGGCGCTCCACGCCGGGAGCTGCACGCCGGTCAGCCGCGGCACCTCGGCGGGGGCGAAGGCGCCCTTCGGGGTCCTCGGCAGCAGCAGCGCGGCCGGGTTGCCCGCCTCGCCCTCCCACCACGGGGTCCGCTCGTGCTCGAAGTGCAGGACGTCCACGTCGCCGCCGTCCGCGGTCTCGCGCAGCCGCGCGTCCAGGGCCGCGAGCGCGCCGGGCACCAGGGTGTCGTCGCCGTCGAGGAACAGCAGATAGGCGCCGGTCGCCGCCCGCGTCCCGGTGTTGCGCGCCCCGGCGAGACCGGCGGTCGGGGGCGAGTGCACCGGGGTCACCCGGGAGTCCCGCGCGGCGTACCCGGCGACGGCCTCGGCGGCCGGCGCGTCGGGCGCGTCGCAGACCGGGATCAGCTCGAAGTCGCCGAAGGACTGCGCGAGGACCGAGTCGAGCGCCGTCGGCAGCCGGCCGGCCACCCCGTGGGACGGGACGATGATGCTGAAGCGGGGCATTCTGCTCTTTCTCTCGAATTCTGTCGAAGGACCCGGCTCTCAGGGGCCCTTCGCCGCCGGAGGGTGCGCGGCAGCCGTCAGCCGGCCCGCGCCCGCCCCGGTCTGCCGCCGGGGCGCCGGACCGGCGGGCGGCTCGGGGTCGGCCGCGACGGACGTGAGGGCATCTGGACTCCCTTGGACGACAACGGCGTTCAGTGGCGTTCGGGCACGGCCGGCACGCCGGTCGGGGCCGGCACGGTGGCCTGCGGCCGGTGCGCGCGGTCCGCCGCGGCCGACGGCACCGGACGGCGCTCGGCCTGCGGCACCACCGGCGGGAGCGCCGACTCGCCGAGGACGACCCGGCGCACCACCCGCTCGGCGGCCCGCCCGTCGTCGTACGGGCAGAACCGCTCGCGGAACGCGGCCCGCAGCCGGCCGGAGCGCGCGTCGCGCCACTGCCCGGAGGTGAAGAGGTCGATCAGGTCGTCCTCGCTGCGGGCGAGCGCTCCCGGCGGGCAGGACCGCAGGTCGACGTAGGTGCCGCGGGCCGCCTCGAACGCCTCCTCGTCCTCGGTGTGCAGCACGATCGGACGGTCGAGGGCCGCGTAGTCGACCATCAGCGACGCGTAGTCGGTGACCAGCGCGTCCGACGCGAGACAGAGGTCCGACACCCGGGAGTGGCCGCTCACGTCGATGACCCGGGGCCCGGCCGGGCCGAGCTGACCGCCGAGCCCCGCGGGGGCGAGGACCAGCAGCGTGAAGCGCGGCCCGAGCCGCAGCGCGACCCGCTCCAGGTCGAGCGGCGGGCACTGGGTGCGCCGGTAGTCGCGGTGGGCCGGCGCGTACAGGATCGCGACCGAGTCCTTGGGGACGCCGAGCGAGGCCCGCAGCAGCGCCACGTCCGCCGACGTCGCGTGCTGGAACACGTCGTTGCGCGGGCTGCCGTACTCCAGGGTGGTGTACCCGCCGGGGTGGACCCGCTCCCAGACCAGGGTGGAGTGCCGGTTGCCCGACACCAGGTAGTCCCAGCGGTCGACGTCCGCGAGGAGCGCCCCGAAGTCCGTGCCACGGCCCGCCGCGGGGCGTTCCTGGAGGTCGAGGCCCGTGTGGGTGAGCGGGGTGCCGCGCCGGGTCTGCACCAGGACCTGGCCGCGCCGCTTGACCAGCCGGGCGTCGAAGTGGCCGTTGCCGACCAGGTACCGGGCGCGGGCCAGCGCCGTCCAGTAGGCGGCGCCGCCGGGCGCCACCCGGGCGGTGGCCGGCGGGACCGTGTGGTGGTGCTCGGGGCGGGCCACCCACGTCGTGCGGATGTGCGGGGCGTGGCCGCGGAACGCCTCCTCAAGGGCCCCGGGGTGACAGCCGTGGCCGTGCCCGCCGTCGGCCAGGAACACGGCCCGGTCGGCGCGCACCGGCAGCAGGCGCTGCACCCGGTAGTGCAGCCGCAGCGCCGAAGTACGCAGCGCACGCGACGACTTGACGCCCGCCGCGCGCAGTCGCCGGAACACCCGGGCCGCCTGCTGGAGGGTCCGGAAGGTGCGGTGCAGGCCGTGCCTGACCAGCGCGTGCCGCAACCGCGGGTACAGCGACAGGCGGACCCCGGGGACCCGGTAACGGCGGTAGTGGGTACGGGCCTTGCGCAGGAACTCGGCGCGCGCCGCACGCGGCAGCCGGTCCCTGCGGGTGTACACGGTGAGCAGGTGGTCGACCATCCGCTGGAACAACACCGGCCGCCAGGAGGCCAGTTCGGGACGGGTCTCGACGAACGCGAAGACCCGGTCGTACTGGTCGAAGACATCGAAGTGGGCCCGGTCGACGGTGCCCAGGATGTTGCCCGCCCGGCGCTGCCGGTAGTGCACGCACACCCGGTCGAGGGTCGCCACCGACTCCGCCGTCATCAGGACCGGGTAGGTCCACGGGGTGTCCTCGTAGAGGCCGGGCGGGAAGGTGAACCGCTCCCGCCGCACGAACTCCCGCCGGTACGCCTTGTTCCACGCCACCATCAGCAGCCGCAGCAGCCCCGGCCGGTCCGCCAGCCGGAACGGCGCGGGACCCGCCTCGGTGAGCTGCGCCGCCGCCTTGTTGCGGACGGTCTCGCCCGACCAGTACAGCCGCGCGTAGTCGTAGACCAGCACATCGGGATCGCCGGTCGCCTTCAGCCGGTCGGCGATGGCGCGCAGCGCGTGCGGGGCGAGCGTGTCGTCGCCGTCGAGGAAGATCAGGTAGTCGCCGCTCGCCTGCGCCATGCCCGCGTTGCGGGCCCGGCCGAGCCCCTGGTTCTCGGTGAGGCGCACCGCCCGCACCCGCGCGTCGCGCGCCGCGAACTCCTCGATGACCGCGCCGCCGCCGTCGGGGGAGCAGTCGTCGACCGCGATGACCTCCAGGTCGCGGTACGACTGCGACAGCACGGAGTCCAGGCACGCGTGCAGATATGCCTGGACCTTGTACGCGGGGACGATGACACTGAACCTGGGCAAGGCACATCCATGGGTCGGCGCGGACGACAGGTCCGGTCGTCGACCGGACCTTGCCCGGGAACGGCCAAAGGAGTGACTTGGTTACGCCCCGTACGGCATACGGGGGACCAGGAGCCGGAGCGCGGGGCGTCACGCCGGCGCCCCGCCCCCCGATCGCGCTGGTGCGGCGGCTACTTGACGGCGCCCGCCATCACGCCCGACACGAACTGCCGCTGGAACGCGAAGAACACGGCCAGCGGCACCACCATCGAGAGGAACGCGCCGGGCGCCAGGATCTCGATGTTGCTGCCGAACTGCCGTACCTGCTGCTGGAGCGCGACCGTCAGCGGCTGCGACCCGGAGTCCGAGAACACCAGCGCCACCAGCATGTCGTTCCACACCCACAGGAACTGGAAGATGCCGAGCGAGGCCAGCGCCGGAGCGGCGAGCGGCAGGACGACGGTGAGGAACAGCCGGACCTCACCCGCCCCGTCGAGCCGCGCGGCCTCCAGGAGTTCACGCGGGATCTCCGCGAAGAAGTTCCGCAACAGGAAGATCGCGAACGGCAGTCCGAAGCCGACGTGGAAGAGGACCACGCCGATGATGTCGCCGAAGATCCCGATCTTCCCGAACAGGTCGGAGAGCGGGATCAGCGCCACCTGCACCGGCACCACGAGCAACGCGACCACCAGCAGGAACCACCAGTCGCGGCCCCGGAACTCCATCCACGCGAAGGCGTATCCGGCCATCGCCCCGAACACCACCACCAGCAGCGTCGCGGGCACCGTGATCCACACCGTGTTGAACAGGGCGTGCGTGACCGCGTCCTTCTCCAGCAGCGACTCGTAGCTCCTGGCGGTGAGTTGGCCCGGCGCGGTGAACACCTTCCACCAGCCGGACGTCGCGATGTCCGTCGGATCACGGAACGACGACACCAGCAGCCCGAAGGTCGGCACCAGCCAGAACACGGCGACCAGGACCAGGAAGACCCGCAGCGCCCCGCCCGCCGCCCCGCCCGCCACCCGGGACGCGAGGGAACGCCGGGCCCGTACGGTCGTGCCGAGTGCGGTCACAGCCGGCGCTCCCTTCGCAGACGGCGGATGTTGACGTACATCACCGGCAGCACGAGCACCAGCAGGATCACGCCGATCGCGCTGCCCACACCGTAGTTGCCGCCACCGCCGAACGACGACAGGAACAGCTGGAGCGCCAGCACGTTCGCGTCGTCCTGGCTCGGCTGCGGCGCGATGATGTACACGAGGTCGAACACCTTCATCACATTGATCATCAGGGTGACCAGGACGACCATCAGGACCGGCGCGAGCAGCGGCACGGTGACCCGGCGGAACACCTGCCACTCGTTCGCCCCGTCCACCCGGGCCGCCTCCAGCAGATTCCGGTCGACACCCGCGAGCCCGGCCGCGATCAGCACCATCGCGAACCCCGCCCACATCCACACATAGCTGCCGATGATCGCCGGGGTGACCAGCGTCGGACCCAGCCAGTCGATGCCGTTGTACGGCGCCGCGAAGTTCGCACCGGGCAGCCGCAGCCTGGCGCCGTCCGCCGCCGCGGGCAGCGTGAAGGTGCCGTCCGCCGCGGTGGTCGCCGAGGCGACCGTCCGGCCGTCTCGCACCGCCTCCACCGTGACGCCCTTCAGCGCCTTCTCACCCGGGTCGACCCGCCCCTTGGTGCCGCCGCCGCCCCGCCTGAAGTCCAGCCAGACCGTGCCGGTGACCCCGGGACCCGCCGCCGCCCGAGCGTCCCGCGGACTCCCGGGCAGCCGGTCGGGCGCGATGCCCACCAGCGGCAGCAGCGCCGGGGTGCCCGCCCGCACCGGGCCCGCCGTCGTGAACGACCCGCCGCCCGACGCCCGCAGATCGCTCGCCGCCACGTTCGGCCGGGCGTTCGGATACACCGACGACGACACGAACGTGTCGTGGATCGACTTGGCGACCGCGTTCGCCGCGCCCTGGCTCGGGTCCTGCTCGTACACCAGCCGGAAGATGATCCCCGCGGCCAGCATCGAGATCGCCATCGGCATGAAGACGATCAGCTTGAACGCCGTTCCCCAGCGCACCCGTTCGGTCAGCACCGCGAAGACCAGACCGAGCGCGGTGACCACCGCGGGCGCCACCGCCATCCAGATCGCGGTGTTGCGGACGGCGGTCAGGGTCGACCGGTCGCTGAAGACGTCGACGTAGTTGCCGAGCCCCACGAACCCCGAGCCGTCGGCGTCGTAGAGGCTGCGCCAGAGCGAGTACCCGATCGGGTAGACCACGAGCGCGCCGAGCAGCACCAGCGCGGGCAGCAGGAACAGCACCGCCCACCGCCGCCGCGTCCCGGTCACACTCCCGCGCGGGTGCGCGGCGGGCGCCGGCGGCAGGCCGGCACCCTCCGGGTGCGCCACCGACGCCATCAGCCGGAGCCGTACGCCTTGGCCGCGTCGGCCTCCAGCTTCTTCTGCGTGCCCGCCACGTCCTTCGGGTCGCGCAGGAAGTCCTGGAGGTCCTTCCACTCGCCGATGCCCTGCGTGCCGCCGAACGCCGCCGGAGCCTGGTCGGACATGTCGAAGCGGAAGGCGTCCCCGGCCGACACCAGCGCCTTCGCGATGGTCCTGGTCACCTCGTCCTTGTAGGTGCCCGGGTCCATCGCCTTGTTCGGCGAGATGAACCCGCCCTGCGCCGCCCAGATCTGGGCCGCGTCCGTCGACGCCAGGAACGTCAGCAGCGCCTGCGCGCCCTCGCCGCCCTTCAGCGCCACCGCGACGTCACCGCCGCTGACCACGGGCGAGCGCGCCCCGACCGCGGGGAACGGGAACACCTTGGCGTCCGTGCCCAGCTTCGCCTTGGTGTCGGCGTTGATGTTCGCCGTCACGAAGTCGCCCTCGTAGACCATCGCGGCCGGCGCGGCACCGGAGAACACCTGGGTCACCGACTTCGGGAACTCCGTGTTCAGCGCGCCCTTCCGGCCGCCCGCGAGCAGATCGTCCTTGCCCCACAGCTGCGCCAGCGTGGTCAGCGCGACGGTGACCGACGGGTCCGTCCACTTGATCGTGTGCGCGGCCAGCCGGTCGTACTTCTCCGGGCCCGCCTGCGACAGATAGACGTTCTCGAACCAGTCGGTGAGCGTCCAGCCGTCCGCGCCGCCGACCGACACGGCGGGCGAACCGGAGTCCGACAGAGTCTGCGCTGTGCTCAGGAAGTCCTTCCAGGTCGCCGGCGGCCCGCTGATCCCCGCCGCCTCGAACGCCTTGGCGTTGTACCAGATCAGCGACTTGTTCGCGGCCTTCGCGTAGACGCCGTACCGCTTGCCCTTCCACGAGCCGAGCTGCTGCCAGCCCTTCGAGAAGTTCTTCGTCAACTGCGCCTGCGCGTCTGCCCCGAGCGGCTTCAGCCAGCCCTTCTCCGCGAACTGGTGCAACACCCCCACCTGCGGCAGGAACGCGACGTCCGGTGGCTTGCCGCCCTCGATCCTCGTACCGAGGAACGTCGAGGTGTTGTTGCCGGTCGGCACGAAGTCGACCTTGGCGCCGGTGCGCCGGGTGAACTCGTCCAGCACCTTGGTGAAGTTGTCCTGCTCGGGTCCCGTCCAGACCGCCGCGACCTCCAGCGTCCGCCCCTTCAGGTTCGGCAGCTCGACGCTGCCCTTGGCACCGGTCGAGCCCGAACTCCCGCCCGGCCCCGGGCTGTTCCCGTCGTCGCTGCCGCCGCAGCCCCCGAGGGCGACGGCCGCCGCCAGGACGACGGCGGTGGCGGCGGCTGTCCTGTGTGTCCGGATCTTGCTGCCCGTACTGCGCATGTATGCCCCGTTCTTCGAGCCTTCGACGAACGTTCGAGCGCTGTCCCGTGCGCATGGTCCACGGGGACGGGAAGGGCGGCAAGACCGTGGTCGCTGTCAAGTGCGCGATCGTGACCACGTCGTGACTCCGGGTACCGGAGAAGTGAAACGTGCGGCGCCTGGGGCCACGCCCGGGGCGCCGCACGGCCGGCTACAGCAGCGACGGGACCTCGGTCGCCGCCACCTGCTTCGCCGCCCGCTCCAGGGCGCTCGCCAGCAGCGCCAGGTCGGTGGGGCCGTTGCCCAGCTCCCGCACCGGACGCCGGGTCGGCGGGTCGCCCATCCGCGGCCAGTCCAGCGCGACGACCGTGGGGCGCAGCGTCGCCGTCCGCGGGATGCGGCCCGTCACCCGGCCGCCCTGGAACGGCGTCGACGCGCCGTCGGGCAGGACCAGCCGGCCCCGACCCGGCGCCGGCGCGTCAGGACCCGCACCGGGGGCGTCGAGCAGCACGCGGAGCGTCGCGAGCCGCGAAGGCTCCGTCTCCGCCGTCCGCCCCCCGGGGCCCGTCGCCGCCACCAGGTGCACCCCGAGCCGCTCGCCCTCCCTGGCCACCGCCTCCAGCGCCCGCATCACCGAGCCCGCGGCCGGACGGCCAGGCGAGCCGAGCGCGGGGGACACCAGCGCGTCCAGATCGTCGACCACCACGACCAGTCGCGGCAACGACGGCGGCTGCTGCCGCTGTTGACGGTGGGCCGCCGGACGCAGCCGGATCGTCGCGCTCGGCGCCGAGTCCAGGTCGGCGGCGCCCGCCGACGCGTCCCTGGGGGCCACCAGCCGGCCGGGCACCGCACGGCCCGCGTGCCGGTCGGCGAACCCGCCGCGCCCCACCAGCTCCGCCCTGCGCTTCAGCTCCGCGCTCAGCGACTGCGCGAACTCCCGCATCCGCACCGGGTCGTTGGCCGTCAGATGGGTCGTCACATGCGGGACGTCCGTGCACACCCGCAGGCCGTCGCCGTGGCCGCTCGCCGCGCCCACGCCGTCCCGGCCGTCCACCAGGACGACGCTCAGCCGGTCGGGGCGCTCGGCCGCCGCCAGCGAGGCGACCAGCGCGCGCAGCAGCTCGGTGCGCCCGCTGCCCGCCGGGCCCTCGATCAGCAGGTGCGGGCCGTCGGCCGCGAGGTCCGCGGTGACCGGGCCGCGCGGACCCGCGCCGAGCACCGCCGAGGCCCGGCCGCCCAGCGACTCCGGGTCGTCGGCCGCGTCCGCCCAGCGCGCCATCAGCGACGCCGGGGTGGCACGGGCCAGGCCCAACTCGTCCAGCAGCCGCGCCGCCTGGGGCAGCGGCAGCGACACCCGCGGCTGGGCCGCGCCGCCCGCCGTGCCGTCCTGCCGCAGCGGGGCCAGCGCGCGGGCGAACCGCTCCGACCAGGCGGCCGACACCGCGTCCACCGCGGCGATCGTGCCCGGACCGACCGGGGTGGGGACCGGTTCCCGCGCGGCGCGGGCCACCCGCACCAGCCGCAGCGCCGTCGCCACGTCGCCGCTCAGCAGCGCGACCGCGCCGCACTCCCGGAACGCCGGCGCCACCGCGCACGCCGCCTCGTACGCCTCCGTCACCGGCGCGTCGGGCGCCGCCGCCTCCGTCTCCGCCAGACACACCACGTGGACGCCGGCCCGCGGACCCTCCAGGGCCAGCCGCGCCACCGCGTCACCGACCGCGTGGTCGCCGACGTCGCCGTCCACGACCAGGACCGTGTACGGGCCGCCGTACGGCGGGTTCGACCCGGCCGGACGGTCCTCCAGGCGGCGCAGCAGTTCGTCGGCGCGGGCCGCGGCCTGCTCCCGGTCGTAGGCCAGCAGCAGCCGGCAGTCCTGCCCGTGCCCGGGACGCAGATGCGGCAGCCAGCCCAGCCACGACCACTCCGCCGTCCGCTCCGCGACCGTGCGCGCGCGGTCGGCGCTGATCAGCACGATCTCCAGGGACTCGGGCGCGTGCAGCGCGGCCAGCTGCGCCAGCACGGCGCGGGCGAGACCGGCCAGCCGGGTGCGCGGCCCGGCCAGACCGAGAGCCCCGGCCTCCCGCAGATCGGCGGTCACCGGCACGGCGGACAGCGGCCCGGTGCCGTCCGGGGCGGTCCGGTCGGCGGTCCCCAGCCGCACGGTGAGCGCCTCGGGGTGCCCGGGGGCGCGCTCCCACAGCCGGGGTCCCGGGCCGAGCGCGGTCAGCAGCAGGCTGGCGGCGTCCGGCCAGGTCTCCGGCGACGCGTCGCCGACGGCGCCCGCGACGGGGGGTTCCTGGCCGGGTGACCTGGCGGGCCGGCCGCCGCGGTCGTCGCGGCCACCGGACGCGGGACGACCGTCGTAGCCGTCATACCCACCGTGTCCGCTGCGTCCGCTGTGTCCGTCGCGGTCGTCGCGTTCCTCGCGTTCGTCGTATTCGTAGGGATCGTGCTCCGCGCGGGTGCCGGTGAGGCGCCTGGCCCAGGCCGAGAGGCCGCCCTTGCGGCGTCCGGCGGCGCCGGACGCCGCGCGGTCGCGCGCGGCGGCGCGGTCCGCGTCGGCGCGGTGCGGGGGTACGTTCCCGCGGCGGCTGTCCCGGCTGTCCCGGCCGTCGTCGGTTCCGGAGGAGCCGCGGGCGCCGGCCTGTCCCCGGGGGGCGTCGGTGCCGTACTCCTCGGCACGGTGGCCGCCCGTGGCGTCGGGGGAGGCGCCGTAGCGGGGTGTGCCCGTGCCGTGGTCGGTGCCGGGACCGCCGGGTGCGGCGCCCGCGCGGCGGGCCTCCCGGCCGTCGCCGGCGTCGCCGCGGGGATCGCCGTACGGAGCGTGCGGGTCGTGCGGGTCGTACGGAGCGTGCGAGTCGTACGGAGCGTGCGGGTCGCCCGCGCGGTCACGGGGCGTCCCGTGACCGCCGTGGCCCGTGCCGTAGGGCGGGGTGTCGCCCCGGGGGTCGGGGGCGGGCGCGTTCCGGCCGGGGCCCCCCGCGCGCGACGACCCGCGCTCGCCGGTGCCGTACGGAGAGGCTGGGGCGCCGTGGGCACCGTCGGTACGGGGGTCCGCCGGGGCGGTGCCGTACCCGGGTGCGCTCCCGTGCCCGGAAGCGTCCGGTGCCCGCCGGCCGACGGCGCTCTCCGTGCCGTGTCCTGCCGGTCGCCCGTGGCCTTCGGCGCCCGGGGTGTCCCGGCCGCCGGTCAGGTGCCCGGCGTCCGGGGTGCGCGGGTCGCGCGGGTCGGACGCCGTCGCGCCCCCGCGCCCCGCGTGCGGGTCGCCCGCGCCGTACGGCGGGCGCGTCTCGATGCGGGGTGCGCCGGCCTGGCCGGGGACCATCGAGATCTGCTGCGCGCCGTCGCCCACGCGCGCGTGCGGGAGGCGGCCCGGGTCGGTGCGGGCGGGGGCACCGCCCTCGGGGCGGGACACGCGCACGTGCCCCTCGCCGTCCGGTGCCGTCGGCACCCGCGCCCCCGGGCCGCCCGCCGGGGTCAGCCGCAGCGCCGACTCGCCGATCCGCAGCAGCGCGCCCGGCGCGAAGCGGACCGGGCGGCCGGTGACCCGGACGCCGTCGAGCAGGGTGCCGTTGGTCGAGCCCAGGTCGGCGACGGAGACCCGGCCGTCGGGCGCGAGGGTCACCGCGCAGTGCAGCCGGGAGACGTCCGGGTCGTCCAGCGGGACGTCGGCGTCGGCGGAGCGGCCGATCCTGATCTCGCCGCCGTGCAGCAGGTGGACCCCGCCCGCGTCGGGCCCCGCGGTGACGTGCAGCTGGGTCGGCGCGTCGTCCAGCTCGGGGTGCGGTTCGGGTTCGGCGGGGGCGCCGAGCGCGAGCACCGTGCCGTCGATCAGCGGCGGCTCGCCCAGCGTGCACCGGCGGTCGTCGAGGCGCTGCGCGCCCGCGTACAGCACCACGGGGCCGCCCGGCTCACGGCCGCGCTCGGACAGCGCGCCGTCGCCCGCGACCGCCGACGCGAGCGCCGAGGCCACCGCCGAGAGGGCCGTTCCGGCGGGGGCCGTGACCAGCACGTCGCAGCTCGCGGCGCGGTCCCGCGCCCGGTCGGGCGGGCCCAGCGGGTCCACGACGGTCAGCCGGATCTGCATCGCCGTCAGCGATCCCTTCTGCGCGCGGGCGCGGACTTTCCCCCCACCCCACACGAGCACGTCGGCCAGTACTGCAGGCATCCTCGCACCTGCCACTGACAATGCGCCCACGGTCCCGCCAGAAGTGATCTTGATTGGTCGGCTCTGCCCTCAAAAGTGCCTGATCCGTAGTTCACTCTCGACCGCTTGAGATCGGTCACGTCCAGGGAGGGCAACCGGAAGGACCGGGTCGCGCGTCTTTCCTTCGACCACGAACGACCGAACCTGCACGACAACGACCACCACGCACGACGACGCCGCCGGCGACGGCGGTGATGACCGCGACGGTGGCGATGACCGCGACGGCCGGTGCGCGGGACGCAGGGCGCAGGGCGCAGGGCGCAGGGAAGGATGAGAGCCGGTGCCGGTCCGCCCGGCACTACAGTGGGTCGGAACCCAGGCAAGCAGCGACAAGCAGCAGGGAGCGCATGACGTGCGGCCGGTTGGCAGCAAGTACCTGCTCGAGGAGCCGCTCGGACGCGGCGCCACGGGCACCGTCTGGCGAGCCCGCCAGCGTGAGACCGCGGGTGCCGAGGCGGCCGTGCCCGGCCAGCCCGGCGAGACCGTCGCGATCAAGGTCCTCAAGGAGGAGCTGGCGAGCGACCCCGACATCGTGATGCGGTTCCTGCGCGAGCGCTCGGTGCTGCTGCGGCTGACCCACCCGAACATCGTCCGGGTCCGCGACCTCGTCGTCGAGGGCGATCTCCTCGCCCTCGTCATGGACCTCGTCGACGGCCCCGACCTGCACCGCTACCTGCGCGAGAACGGCCCCTTCAGCCCGGTCGGCGCGGCCCTGCTCACCGCCCAGGTCGCCGACGCGCTCGCCGCGAGCCACGCCGACGGCGTGGTCCACCGTGATCTGAAACCGGCCAATGTGCTGCTGCGGCAGTACGGCGACCAGATGCACCCGATGCTCACCGACTTCGGCATCGCGCGCCTCGCCGACTCCCCGGGCCTCACCCGCACCCACGAATTCGTCGGCACGCCCGCGTACGTGGCGCCGGAGTCCGCCGAGGGCCGCCCGCAGACCTCCGCCGTCGACATCTACGGCGCCGGCATCCTGATGTACGAGCTGGTCACCGGCCGCCCCCCGTTCGGCGGCGGCTCCGCACTCGAAGTCCTGCACCAGCACCTGAGCGCCGAACCGCGCCGCCCCTCCACGGTCCCCGACCCGCTGTGGACGGTCATCGAGCGCTGCCTGCGCAAGAACCCCGACGAACGCCCCAGTGCCGAGAACCTCGCGCACGCCCTGCGGGTCGTCGCCGAGGGCATCGGCGTGCACGCCGGCTCCGCGCAGATCGCCGCGGCCGACGCCGTCGGCTCGCTCCTCGGACCCGACCAGGACCCCGCCTCGGTGCCCGGTTCGGGCGGGCCGGGAGCCGGGGTGCCCGGCTCCGCCGACCCGACGCAGGTGCTGCCGCACCACGCCGGGGCCTACGACCCGAGCGCGGCGACCAGCGTGCTGCCGCACACCGGCGGCCCCGGGCAGGCCGGCGCCGCCGACCCCACCGCCGTGCTGCCGCCGGTGCCGCCAGGACAGCCCGGCGGGCAGCCCGGCGGGCAGCCCGAGCAGCCGCACCCCTGGCAGAACCAGCTCCGCGCGGCCCGCGACCGCAACGAACAGACCCAGGTCCAGTACCTCGACCCGAACGAGGACCCGCTGCGCCGCCGCCCGCAGCGGCAGGTGCAGCGCCCGCAGCAGCAGCCCGGCTACGGCTACCCGCAGGACCAGCAGCAGCAACAGCAGCCGCAGCAGCAGCCCCGGCAGGAGCGCGGGCGGCGCCAGCAGTACGCCCCGCCGCGCCAGGAGCCGCAGCCGCAGCGCTACACCCCGCCGCCCACCCCGCGGCAGCCCGCCCGCGAGCCGCGCGAGCCCAGGCAGCGCAGCGCCAACCCGATGAAGATCCCCGGCCTCGGCTGCCTCAAGGGATGCCTGTTCACGCTGGTCATCCTGTTCGTGGCGGGCTGGCTTGTCTGGGAGCTGAGCCCGCTCCAGGAGTGGATCGGCACCGGCAAGGGCTACTGGGAACAGCTGAGCGACTGGTTCACCACGGTGACCGGCTGGATCGGCGACCTGAGCAACGGCAACACGCCGGGCAACTGACGTTGGGGATTTGTCGACACCAGGTGGGTGATTTCCGTCTCCGCGGTGAAGGTTGGCTCCTCGGACGCGTAGTTTGAGCGGCAACACGCGTCGGTAGGAGCAGTCTTGGCACGGAAGATCGGCAGCCGGTACACCGCGAACCAGATCCTGGGACGGGGCAGCGCCGGCACGGTGTGGCTCGGCGAGGGACCGGAAGGACCCGTGGCCGTGAAGCTCCTG
The DNA here is from genome assembly GCF_005222485.1 of Streptomyces griseoviridis. Lineage (NCBI taxonomy): Bacteria > Bacillati > Actinomycetota > Actinomycetes > Kitasatosporales > Streptomycetaceae > Streptomyces > Streptomyces griseoviridis. The sequence continues at coordinate 3,650,217 of NZ_CP029078.1, read as the reverse complement.
CGTGAGGACCTCGCGTCCGACCAGGAGCTGGTCGGCCGTTTCGTGCAGGAGCGCACCGCCCTCCTCGTCCTCGACCACCCGAACGTCGTCTCGGTCCGTGACCTGGTGGTCGACGGCAACGACCTCGCGCTCGTCATGGACCTGGTCCGCGGCACCGACCTGCGCACCCGCCTCGACCGCGACCGGCGGATGGCGCCCGAGGCCGCGGTGGCGATCGTCGCGGACGTCGCCGACGCGCTCGCCGCCGCGCACGCGGCCGGGGTCGTGCACCGGGACGTCAAACCGGAGAACGTCCTGCTGGACATGCAGGGCCCGCTCGGACCCGGCGGCTCGCACCCCGCGCTGCTGACCGACTTCGGCGTCGCGAAGCTGATCGACTCCCCGCGCCGCACCCGCGCCACGAAGATCATCGGCACCCCCGACTACCTGGCCCCCGAGATCGTCGAGGGGCTGCCCCCGCGCGCGGCCGTCGACATCTACGCCCTGGCCACGGTCCTCTACGAGCTGCTCGCCGGCTTCACGCCGTTCGGCGGCGGCCACCCCGGGGCGGTCCTGCGCCGCCATGTCACCGAGAGCGTCGCGCCGCTGCCCGGCATCCCCGACGAGCTGTGGCAGCTGATGGTCCAGTGCCTCGCCAAGGCCCCCGCCTCCCGGCTGCGCGCCTCCGAGCTGGGCGTCAGGCTGCGCGAGCTGCTGCCGATGCTCGCCGGCATGCCCCCGCTCGACGTCGACGAGCCCGACTCCGAGCCGTCCGGACCGGCCGGCCCGGCCGAACCGGCGGACCAGCCCGACTCCCGGGGCGCCGAGAACGCGGCACCCGCCGCGTCGGACCGCCCGGCCCGCCGCCGGGGCGCGGTCCCGCTGGTCCCCGGCGCCAAGCCCGCCGACTCCAACCGCGACACCCACACGTCGATGCGCGTCCCGGCCGCCGACGAACTGGCGGGCGGCGCGCACGGCACCGCCCGGGTGCCCCGCGCGCCCGGCGCCCGCCGCCCCGGCTCGGCCCGCCACCGCGCCCAGGCCCGCCGCCGGCGCATCGCCCTGAGCGCGGGCGCCCTCGCCCTGATCGCGGCGGTGGGCGCGGGCACCTGGTGGGCCACCGGCGGCGACGACGCGGGCTCCCCGCCCCAGGACACGAAGAACTCGGCACCCACCAGCCCCTGACCGGGGCGCCACCATCCCTGACCGGGCGCCCCTGACCCGGCCCCCACCAGCCCCTGACCCGGCCGCCACCATCCCTGACCGGGCGCCCCTGACCCGGCGCGCACCAGCCCTGACCGTGCCCCCTGACCCGGCGCGCACCACCCTTGACCCGGCGCGCACCACCCTTGACCCGGCGCGCACCACCCTTGACCCGGCCCCCACCACTCCTGACCAGGCGCCCCTGACCCGGCCCCCACGACCCCTGACCGGGCCCCCGACCCGGCGCGCACCACCCCCTGACCCGGCCGTCACGCCCCGCGGCGCCGGGGGAGGGCCGGGGGGCGGCGGCCCCGGGCCCGGTGGCCCGGCCCGCCGCCGCGGGCGCCGTCCGCGGAGCGGGACCGGCGCCGGGGAGCCTCGCCGGTTGCCACAGCCGTTACGCTGGACGCGTGGCAGTCGTCGATGTATCTGAAGAACTCAAGTCCCTCTCCTCGACCATGGAGTCGATCGAGGCCGTCCTGGACCTCGACAGGCTGAGGGCCGACATCGCCGTGCTCGAGGAGCAGGCGGCCGCGCCGTCCCTGTGGGACAACCCGGACGAGGCGCAGAAGATCACCAGCAAGCTGAGCCACCTCCAGGCCGAGGTCAGGAAGGCCGAGGCGCTGCGCGGCCGGATCGACGATCTCTCCGTGCTGTTCGAGATGGCCGAGGAGGAGGACGACCCGGACACCCGCGCCGAGGCCGACTCCGAGCTGATCGCCGTCAAGAAGGCGCTGGACGAGATGGAGGTCAGGACGCTGCTCAGCGGTGAGTACGACTCCCGCGAGGCGCTCGTCAACATCCGTGCCGAGGCGGGCGGCGTCGACGCCGCCGACTTCGCCGAGAAGCTCCAGCGGATGTACCTGCGCTGGGCCGAGCAGCGCGGCTACAAGACCGAGATCTACGAGACGTCGTACGCGGAGGAGGCGGGCATCAAGTCCACCACCTTCGCCGTGCAGGTGCCGTACGCCTACGGCACCCTCTCGGTCGAGCAGGGCACCCACCGCCTGGTGCGCATCTCGCCCTTCGACAACCAGGGCCGCCGCCAGACGTCCTTCGCGGGCGTCGAGGTGCTGCCGGTGGTCGAGCAGACCGACCACGTCGAGATCGACGAGTCGGAGCTGCGGGTGGACGTGTACCGCTCCTCGGGCCCCGGCGGCCAGGGCGTCAACACCACCGACTCCGCGGTGCGGCTGACCCACATCCCCACCGGCATCGTGGTCTCCTGCCAGAACGAGCGCTCGCAGATCCAGAACAAGGCCACCGCGATGAACGTCCTCCAGGCCAAGCTCCTGGAGCGGCGCCGCCAGGAGGAGCAGGCCCGGATGGACGCCCTCAAGGGCGACGGCGGCAACTCCTGGGGCAACCAGATGCGTTCGTACGTGCTGCACCCGTACCAGATGGTCAAGGACCTGCGCACCGACTTCGAGGTCGGCAACCCCGAGGCCGTCTTCAACGGCGAGATCGACGGCTTCCTCGAAGCCGGGATTCGCTGGCGCAAGCAGCAGGAGAAGTAAGTTTGTCGACAAGGCAACTGCCGTCCACCGGACGGCAGTTGCCTTTCGTGTCTCCCGTCCCGCGCCGGATGTCCGGGTTTTACATCACACTCACAGAAGCCAACACCCTGCAAAGGTCGCCTAGAGGGACATTTGCGAACGGGACAGCCTTGACGTTGTGGTGAAAAGTGGGTTGGGTGAAGCGTGGCATGCGTGTCTGCGGGGCGCATGTGAACCGGGGGCTCTCATCCGGCTGTTGCCGTCCGCTCTCGTCGATCACCACCCCGAGCGCCGCCTCATCGACGATCAGCTACTGGGGGTAGCAACCACATGACGAAGAAGACGCGGATCCGTGTCGCGCGGATCGCCGCGGGTGCCGTGATCGCTGTCGGAGCCTCGGTGACCGCCGCCGGCGTCGCCGCCGCCGACGACTGCGACATCCTGGACATCTGCGTCACCCCGACGCCGACGCCCACCGAGACCGTCCTGCCCACGGACGAACCGACCGAGGAGCCCACCGAGGAGCCGACGGAGCAGCCGACGCAGCCCACCGAGCAGCCGACGCAGCCGACCGAGCAGCCCACCCAGCCCACGCAGGAGCCCACCTCCGGCCCCTCCGAGAAGCCCACCACCGCCCCGACCCACGGCGGCGGTGCCGGCAACGGCAACGGCACGGGCGGCAACCAGAACGACCCCAACGGCGGCTCCGGCACCTCCGCCCAGGAAGAGGGCACCTCCGCCCTCACCGACACCCGCTCCGCCACCTCCGCCCAGGGCGGCGGCGACGAGCTGGCCGAGACCGGCGCCGCGCAGACCACCTTCCTGGTCATCGGTGCCGCCACGATGATCGCCGGTGGCATCGGCTTCCGCATCCTGCCGCGCCTGGCGGCCGGCCGCGGTGGCGCCGCCGCCTGACCCCGGGCGAACGCGCACACCCTGAGTGAGCGCGACGCCACACAGCGCGACGGAGGGCCCGGAGCGAATCCACGCTCCGGGCCCTCCGGCGTACTCCATGGGCCCCCCGGGCCCCGCGGCCCGCCCGCTAGGCGGTCTGGTGGGCCAGCAGGGCCACCGCCGCGATCAGCACCGCGAGCAGGGCGATCAGGGCCGCCGGGTTCAGCCCGGCGAAGAAGTTCTCGTGCTGCAGCCGCTCGCGGTTGGCCCGGCACACCGGGCACCGGCCCTCACTGACGGGGGCCGCGCAGTTCGCGCACACCAGCCGGTCGTACGTCATGCGCTCGCCCTCCTTGCGACGGTTCCACGTATCAGAACGTCCCCCGGGCGAAGAACGTTCCCCCTCCACTGTGCCAGGTTCCTCCGCGCGGTGCGCGGGGTCGCCCTCCACCGCCCGGCCCGGCGGTGGACGCGGGTGGGCACAAACCGCACAACTCCTACGCAACCCCGACCGGCGCCTGCGCTCGCACACCCGGTTCGCGTATGGTCACGCTCATCTACCCCCGGCGACCCGTGGTGCACCCGTGATCCGATTCGACAACGTCTCCAAGGTCTACCCCAAGCAGACCCACCCCGCACTCAGGGACGTCTCCCTGGAAGTCGAGAAAGGCGAGTTCGTCTTCCTCGTCGGCTCCTCAGGCTCCGGCAAGTCCACCTTCCTGCGGCTCATCCTCCGCGAGGAGCGGTGCAGTCACGGCCAGGTGCACGTGCTGGGCAAAGACCTCGCGCGGCTCTCCAACTGGAAGGTGCCGCAGATGCGCCGCCAGTTGGGCACCGTCTTCCAGGACTTCCGCCTGCTGCCCAACAAGACGGTCGCCGAGAACGTGGCCTTCGCGCAGGAGGTCATCGGCAAGTCGAAGGGCGAGATCCGCAAGTCCGTGCCGCAGGTGCTCGACCTCGTCGGGCTCGGCGGCAAGGAGGACCGCAGACCGGGTGAGCTGTCCGGCGGTGAGCAGCAGCGCGTGGCCATCGCGCGCGCCTTCGTCAACCGGCCCAAGCTGCTGATCGCGGACGAGCCCACCGGCAACCTCGACCCGCAGACCTCGGTCGGCATCATGAAGCTGCTCGACCGCATCAACAGGACCGGCACCACCGTGGTGATGGCCACGCACGACCAGAACATCGTGGACCAGATGCGCAAGCGCGTCATCGAGCTGGAGAAGGGACGCCTCGTCCGCGACCAGGCCCGCGGCGTCTACGGCTACCAGCACTGACCGCGACCGTCCACGGAAAGGCATAACCCGACGCCATGCGCGCCCAGTTCGTTCTGTCGGAGATCGGTGTCGGTCTCCGCCGCAACTTGACGATGACCTTCGCCGTCATCGTCTCCGTCGCCCTGTCCCTGGCCCTGTTCGGCGGTTCGCTGCTGATGAGCGACCAGGTCACCACCATGAAGGGCTACTGGTACGACAAGGTCAACGTCTCGGTCTTCCTCTGCAACAAGAGCGACGCCGAGTCGGACCCCAACTGCGCCAAGGGCGCGGTCACCGACGACCAGAAGAAGTCGATCCTCGGCGACCTGGAGAAGATGACGACCGTCATCCAGAAGGTCACCTACGAGTCCCAGGACGACGCGTACAAGCACTACAAGCAGCAGTTCGGCGACTCGCCGCTGGCCAGCTCCCTCACGCCGGACCAGATGCAGGAGTCGTACCGGATCAAGTTGAAGGACCCGGAGAAGTACCAGGTCATCGCGACCGCCTTCGACGGCAGGGACGGCGTGCAGTCGGTGCAGGACCAGAAGGGCATCCTGGACAACCTGTTCGGCCTCCTCAACGGCATGAACTGGGCGGCCCGCGCGGTGATGGCGCTGATGCTGGTGGTCGCCCTGATGCTGATCGTCAACACCGTGCGCGTCTCCGCGTTCAGCCGCCGCCGCGAGACCGGCATCATGCGCCTGGTCGGCGCGTCCGGCTTCTACATCCAGGCGCCGTTCATCGCGGAGGCCGCGGTCGCCGGACTCATCGGCGGCACCGTCGCCTGCGGATTCCTGGTGCTGGCCCGGTACTTCATCATCGACCACGGCCTGGCCCTGTCCGAGAAGCTGAACCTGATCAACTTCATCGGCTGGGACGCCGTCCTGACGAAGCTGCCGCTCATCCTCGCGACCAGTCTGCTGATGCCCGCGCTGGCCGCGTTCTTCGCGCTGCGCAAGTACTTGAAGGTGTGACACATGCCAAGAGGGCCGTGCGGTCAACCGACCGTGCGGCCCTTCCGCTTGTCCTAGACTCACCGGCATGTCAGGCCAGGAACCCCTCTGTCAGCCTCGCCGCGTCCGCCGCGGGGCCGCCCTGACCATGGTGTTCGCGAGCGTCCTGGTGGCAGGCGCGGCGACCGGCTCGCTCCCCGCCGCGGAGCCCGAACCCGCCTCGGCCGTCGGCGCGGACGGCTCAGGTCCGCGCCCGGTCCGGCACGAGGACGTGGCGCGGGCCGCCGCCGAGGCGATGGCCGCGGGCAAGTCGCCTATGGAGGCCGCCGAACGCGCCGTCAGCCGCAGCGGCGACCGCTGGGGCGCGGTCTACTCCCCGGGCGAGTACGAGGAGTTCGAGGACGCGCTCGACGGCCGATACACCGGCGTCGGCCTGTCCGCGCGGCGCGAGCGGGACGGCAGGATCCAGGTGACCCGGGTGCAGTCCGGGTCGCCCGCCGCCGCGGCCGGCATCCACCAGGGCGACCGGCTGCGCACTGTCGACGGCGAGAAGGTCGACGGCCGTCCGGTCACCGAGGTCGTCTCGCTGCTGCGCGGCGACGCCACCGACGCGGAGGCGGGCACCGAGGTGCGGCTCGGCCTGGCCCGCGGCGCGCGCGACTGGAGCCGCACCCTGCGCAGGGCGGAGCTGTCCACCGACTCGGTGACCGTGCGCCGCGCCGAGGGCGAGGCCACGGTGATCACGGTGTCCGCGTTCACCAAGGGGTCGGGTGACACCATCGCGGCCGCCGCCCGGCAGGCCGCGGCGGGCGACGGCGTCATCCTCGACCTGCGCGGCAACTCCGGCGGCCTGGTCTCCGAGGCCGTCACCGCCGCCTCCGCCTTCCTCGACGGCGGCCTCGTCGCCACCTACGACGTGGACGGCGAGCAGCGCGCCCTGCACGCCGCGTCCGGCGGCGACACGGCGAGCCCGCTGGTGGTGCTCGTCGACGGCGGCACGATGAGCGCGGCCGAACTCCTCACCGGCGCCCTCCAGGACCGCGGCCGGGCCGTCGTCGTGGGCTCCCGCACCTTCGGCAAGGGCTCGGTGCAGATGCCGAGCCGGCTGCCCGGCGGCTCGGTCGCCGAACTGACCGTCGGCCACTACCGCACCCCCTCCGGGCGCGGCGTCGACGGCCGCGGCATCACCCCCGACCTGGACGCGGACCGGGACGCCGTGGAACGGGCCCGCACGGTGCTCGGCGGCCTCGGACGCTAGCCCCGCCCGTTAAACGACTTCCCTGGCACCCCCCGTGTAGTGCGAAAATGGGCAGCACTATGGCCAAGGCAATGTACGTACCGAAAGAGTCCCAGCAGAAGCAGGGCAGCCAGGGAGCGTCCGGCAGGCCCAGGGACGGCAAGCGCAAGATGGTCGCGCAGAACAAGAAGGCGCGGCACGACTACGCGATCATCGACACCTACGAGGCCGGGCTCGTGCTCACCGGCACCGAGGTGAAGTCGCTGCGCCAGGGACGCGCGTCGCTGGCGGACGGCTTCGTCCAGATCGACGGCGGCGAGGCGTGGCTGCACAACGCCCACATCCCCGAGTACAGCCAGGGCACCTGGACCAACCACACCGTGCGGCGCAAGCGGAAGCTGCTGCTGCACCGCGAGGAGATCGACAAGCTGGCGTCGAAGTCGGAGGAGACGGGTCACACGATCGTGCCCCTCGCCCTGTACTTCAAGGACGGCCGGGCGAAGGCCGAGATCGCGCTCGCCCGGGGCAAGAAGGAGTACGACAAGCGGCAGACCCTGCGGGAGAAGCAGGACCGCCGGGAGTCGGACCGCGCCATCGCCGCGGCCAAGCGGAAGCAGCGGGGCGAGTAGCGCGCGGGAATACGGTGGCACGCGTCCGTGTTGGTCACGTACGATGGCACTGCACCCCACGGCGGGTGCGCACCCCTCCTCGGAGGACCTCTTCGGAGGGTCTCCCCGGGGGATTGAAAAAACAACATGGGGATGATCGGTTTCGACAGCGGCTGTTGAAGCAGGGGAAGCGTGTCGAGGAAGCGGCAATGATCTCGTTAACCATATGTCGCAACCAATAATCGCCAATTCCAAGCGCGATTCCCAGTCCTTCGCCCTCGCTGCCTGATAAGCAGTGACTGAAGGACCCTAAATGGGTGTCAGCCCGGGGATGTTCCCGACCCGGACCCTGGCATAATCTAGGGAACTAAACCATTCGGCCCGGTCACGGGGTCGAATGGGAAATCAAACAGTGACTGGGCCCGTCGGCGACTTGTTCGCGTGATCACCGGGGCCGAGAAAATCGCAGCGAACTGCACACGGAGAAGCCCTGATTTTGCACCGTTGGACGCGGGTTCGATTCCCGCCATCTCCACAAACCCCATGTTGAGGGCCCGGTGGTCACCAGACCACCGGGCCCTCGTCGTCTCCTCTCACGCGCCGGGCGCCGCCCGTGGTGCCGTGCTGGCCCGCTCGGTCAGCCGCGGCGGCAGCAGGGTAGCCCCCGGCACCGGCTCGCCGCCGGCGTCCAGTTTCCGCATCAGCAGCCCCACCGCCCGTTCCCCCAGCTCCGCCGAGGGCAGCGCCACCGACGTGACCGGTACCCGCAGGGACGCGGCCAGCTCGTCCGGGCAGATCGCCGTCACCGACAGATCGCCCGGCACCCGCAGCCCGAGCTGCTCGAAGGCGTCGATCAGCGGTTCGAGGACGGCCTCGTTGTGCACGACCACCCCGGTCAGCGCGGGCTGCTCGCGCAGCAGCCGTTCCGCGGCCCGGCGGGCGGCGGCGGGGGACGCCTCACAGGGGTGCACCGACGACGCCATGCCCGCCCGGTCGGCGGCCCCGGTGAACCCCTGCACCACCCGCTGCGCGAACGCCGTCCGCCGCACATAGACCTCGGGCGGTGATCCGACCAGCGCCACCGTCCGGTGCCCGAGCCGCGCCAGATGCTCCACGCACCGCTCGCCCGCCGCCCGGAAGTCGAGGTCGACGCAGGTCAGGCCGTCAGGCTCGGCCGGGAACCCGATCAGCACCGAGGGCCGGTCCAGGTCGCGCAGCAACGGCAGCCGGGGGTCGTGGAGTTGGACGTCCATCACGATCAGGGCGTCCACCAGCGCGGTGTCCGCGACCCGGCGCAGCCCGTCCTCGCCCTCCTCCTGGGTGAGCAGCAGCACATCGTGGTCGTGGCGGCGGGCGGTGGTCACCACGGAGACCGCGAACTGCATGACGACCGGGACGTGGATGCCGGTGCGTAACGGCGCGACCAGCGCCAGCACGTTGGAGCGGCTGCTCGCCAGGGCGCGGGCGCCGGCGTGCGGACGGTAGCCCAGCTCGCGGATGGAGTCCTCGACCCGGCGCCTGGTCTCCTCGGAGATGGGGCGTTTGCCGCTGAGCGCGTAGGACACGGTGCTGGGGGAGACCCCGGCGTGCCGGGCCACGTCGGTGATCTTCACCATCAGGACAGCTCCAGGGTGAGGAACCCGGTCCCGGCCGCCGCCCTGACCTCCCGGTCCCCTGCGGCCAGGCCCCAGGGCGCGGCGGGGTCGGCGCAGCTCGCCCGCAGGGTGTCGCCCTCCCGGGCGACGGTGAAGGTGACGGCGCCCACCGCCACCGTCACCTGGGCGCCGCGGGCGAGGCCGAACGCGCGCAGGGTGACGTCGTCGGCGTGGTCGTAGTCGGGCCGGTCGTCCACCGCGCCGACCGGGATCACCGCGCCGGGGCGCACCAGCAGCGGCACGCTGTCGAACCCGTGCCGTTCACGGGTCCAGCGCGGCCCGGTCACCGTCCCGCCGGTCAGCAGGTGGGTCCAGGTGCCCTCGGGCACGTAGTAGGAGACGTCTCCCTCGTCGTCGAAGACCGGCGCGACCAGCAGGTCGGGGCCGAGCATGAACTGGCGTTCCAGGTGGGCGCAGCCGGGGTCGTCGGGGAACTCGAGGACCATCGCCCGCATCATGGGGACGCCCTCGGTGTGCGCGGTGCGGGCGGCCTCGTACAGGTAGGGCATCAGGCTGAGCTTGAGGCGGGTGAAGCGGCGCAGGACGTCCACCGACTCCTCGTCGAAGAGCCAGGGCACCCGGTACGAGGACGAGCCGTGCAGCCTGCTGTGCGAGGAGAGCAGGCCGAAGGCGAGCCAGCGTTTGAACAGGGCGGGCGTGGGGGTGCCCTCGAAGCCGCCGATGTCGTGGCTCCAGTAGCCGAAGCCGGAGAGGCCGAGGGAGAGTCCGCCGCGCAGCGACTCGGCCATCGACGGGTAGCTGGCCTCGCAGTCGCCGCCCCAGTGCACCGGGAACCGCTGGCCGCCGACGGTCGCGGAGCGGGCGAAGACGACGGCGTCGCCGTCACCGCGGTTCCGGCGCAGCACCTCGAAGACGGTCTGGTTGTAGAGGTAGGCGTAGTGGTTGTGCATCCGTTCCGGGTCGGAGCCGTCGGACCAGGCCACGTCGAGGGGGACCCGCTCGCCGAAGTCGGTCTTGAAGCAGTCGACGCCCTGGTCGAGCAGGGCCTGGAGTTTGGCCGCGTACCAGTCGCGGGCGGCGGGGCTGGTGAAGTCGACCAGGGCCATGCCGGGCTGCCACAGGTCCCACTGCCAGACGCCGCCGTCCGGACGGCGCAGCAGATGGCCGAGCGCCTTGCCCTCGGCGAACAGCGGGGAGCGCTGCGCGATGTACGGGTTGATCCACACGCAGACGCGCAGTCCGCGCTCCTTGAGGCGGGCCAGCATGCCTTCCGGGTCGGGGAAGACGCGCGGGTCCCAGGTGAAGTCGCACCACTGGAACTCGCGCATCCAGAAGCAGTCGAAGTGGAAGACGGAGAGCGGGAGTTCGCGTTCCCGCATGCCGTCGATGAAGGACGTCACGGTCTTCTCGTCGTAGGACGTGGTGAACGACGTCGACAGCCACAGCCCGAACGACCAGGCGGGCGGCAGGGCGGGCCGGCCGGTGAGGGCGGTGTACTTGCGGAGGATGTCCTTGGGGGTGGGCCCGTAGATGACGTAGTACGTCAGCCGCTGGCCCGGCACGCTGAACTGGACCCGGGACACCGTCTCCGAGCCGACCTCGAAGGACACCTTGCCCGGGTGGTCGACGAAGACGCCGTAGCCGGCGTCCGTCAGGTAGAACGGGACGTTCTTGTAGGCCTGTTCGGTGGCGGTGCCGCCGTCGGCGTTCCAGATGTCCACCACCTGGCCGTTCTTGACGAGCGGACCGAACCTCTCCCCGAGGCCGTACACGGAGGTGCCCACGCCCAGGCCGAGTTGGTCGCGCAGATGGTGGGTGCCGGTGGCGTCCCGCATGATCCCCATGCCCTTGCGGCCGCTGTCGGTGAGGGTGCGGCCGTGCGCGAGGAAGTCGACCTGCCAGGGTCCGGTGCGCGCGAAGCGGACCGACAGCGCCCCCGAGGTGAGGGTCGCGTGCTCGTCGTCGTAGGCGATGTCCGGGGTGAACTCCTGCTGCCGCAGGTCGAATTCGGGCCCTGGCGGGTCCTCGCCCGCGAAGTGGGTGAGGGTGACGCCGATGACGTCGGGCATCGGGGTGTGCGCGCCGATCGTCATGACCGGCCCCTTCAGCAGGTCGCCGCGGTGCCTGATGGGCTGGGTCGGCGCGTGGATCTCCAGGGTGCGGTCGGTGGCGTGGACATCGAGGACCTCGGCCGGGTGGGCCGCGGTGACGCCCTCGCGCAGCAGCCAGTAGCCGTCGCTGAACTTCACGTGGGGGGTCCTTACTTGACGGCGCCCACCGCGATGCCGCGGGTGAGCGTGCGCTGGAAGACGAGGAAGAACACGAGCGCGGGCAGGACACCGAGCAGGGCGGCCGCGTTGGTCATCGTGGCGTCCATCAGCCGCTGCCCCTGGAGGACGCCGAGGGCGACCGAGACGGTCTGGTTGTCGTTGGAGATCAGCATGACCAGCGGCAGCAGGAACTCGTTCCAGGTCCAGATGAAGAAGAACACCAGCAGCACCCCGAGGGTCGGGCGGCTGACCGGGACCACGATCCGCCACAGGATCTGCCACCGGCTCGCGCCGTCGATCCGGGCCGCCTCGATGATCTCGCGCGGGAACCGGCCGAGCACCGAGGAGAGCAGATACGTCCCGAAGGCGGCCTGGACCACCGTGAAGACGATGATGACGCTGAGCCGGGTGTCGTAGAGACCGGTCTGCTTGCTCAGGTAGTAGACGGGGTAGACCAGCGCCTCCTGTGGGAGCATGTTCGCCAGCACGAAGAAGGCGAGCACCCAGGCGCGGCCCCTGATCCGGCCGATGCCGATCGCGTACGCGTTCAGCAGCGACAGGACGGCGGCGAGGACCGCCACCGAGCCGCTGATCAGCACGGAGTTGAGCAGTTTCCGCCCGTAGTCGACCCGGTTCCAGAAGTCCTCGATGCCGTCCAGGTAGAGGCCGTCGGGCAGGCTGAGCGGGCCGTTCGCCGCGTACTCGGCGGGCGACTTGACCGCGTTGACGGCGACGATCAGGAACGGCACGACCATGAAGAGGGCCGCGAGGCAGAGGGCGGCGAGCACCGGGTAGCGGCGCAGCGCGACGGTCATGCGCGGACTCCTTCCGCGGTGTCCTCGGCGCGGGTCTGCAACCGCAGGCCGACCAGGGAGAGGGCCAGGATCAGCACGGTGAGCACGGTGGAGATCGCGGCGCCGTAGCCGACCTGCGTCTTCTCGAAGAACGTCGAGAAGGAGAAGTACGACGGGACGTCGGTGGCGCCGCCGGGACCGCCCTTGGTCAGCACGTACACCGCGCCGAACACCTTGAGCGCGGCGATCGTGCACCAGGTGAGGACGACAGAGGTCTCCGGGCGGATCTGCGGCAGCGTGATGTGCCAGAACCGGCGCCACCAGCCGGCGCCGTCCAGTTCGGCGGCCTCGTACAGCTGCGGGTCGACGCGTTGCAGGCCCGCCATGAACACCACCAGCGGGAAGCCGATCTGCACCCACACCATCACGGCCATCACGCTGTACAGGGCGAGATCCGGGTCGCCGAGCCAGTCCTGCTGCCAGGAGCCGAGGCCGACCGCCTTCAGCAGGGCGTTCAGGGAGCCGTTGTCGGGGGCGAGGATCCAGCTCCAGACGATGCCGGCGACCGCGATCGGCAGCACCTGCGGCAGATAGAAGCAGGCCCGCAGGACGGCGGCGACGCGGGCACCGAGGTGCTTGGCGACGTAGTCGAACAGGGCCGCGGCCAGCACGAGTCCGATCGCGGTCGGGACGGCGGCCATCGCGACCACCATGAACAGGCTGTGCCGGAACGACGCCCAGAACTCCGCATCGTCCAGCAGCTCACGGTAGTTGGCGAGGCCGGTCCACTTCGGGGTGCCGATGCCCTGCCACTCGGTGAAGCTCACCCCGGTGTTCATCAGGAACGGCACGATGACGACGGCCAGGAAGGCGAGCACCCCGGGCAGCAGGAACAGCGCGTACGACTCGCGCGGGCGGGGGCGGCGCGGGCCGTCCGGCCGGCTGCGGCCCGCGGCCCGCGTGCCCTCCTCGACGGTGACCGTCATCGCTGCGGTACGCCCTTGTCGTACGCCTTCTGGAGGGCGCTGAGGTAGCCGTCCGGTTTCTCGGCGCCCGTCATCAGCTTCTGGGTCTCGGAGACGAGGACGTCGTAGAAGCCGTTGACCGGCCAGTCCGGGTAGAAGGCCAGACCGTCCCTGTCGGAGAGCGCGTTGAAGTTCTCGATCAGCGCCTTGGCGCGGGGGTCGGTGACGGCGGAGGCGTCGGCCGCGACCGGGACCCCGCCCTTGTCGCCGAGCAGGTTCTGGATCTTCTTCGACAGGGTGATGTCGATGAAGTCGTAGGCGAGTTCCTTGTTCTTCGCGTTCTTCGGCACCACCCAGAGGTTGCCGCCCGAGCCGAGGGTCAGCTCCGACCCCGGCCACAGGCCGCTGTCCCAGTCGAACTTCGCCTCGCTCTGGAAGCGGCCGTACCACCAGCTGCCGGAGAACAGGATCGGTGCCTTGCCCTGGATCCAGGAGACGCCCGCGTCCTCGGCCTTGGTGCCGGTCGACTTCTTGCTGATGTACCCCTTCCTGACCCAGTCGGCGAAGGTGTCGGCCGCGTACGTCCAGGCCGGGTCGTGGAAGTCGGTCTTCCCCTGGTAGAGCTGGTAGGAGTCGACCCAGGACCGGTCGGCCTTCGACAGGGCCAGCTGGTACAGGTACTGCTGGGCGACGTACTCGGCGCCCGCGTTGGCGAGCGGGGTGACGCCCTTCTTCACGAACGCGTCCATGGCGGCGGTCAGTTCGTCGAACGTCTTCGGCCGGGCGATCCCGTACTTGGCGAAGAGGTCCTTGTTGTAGAACACCATCGTGTACTCGGCGTAGTCGGGCACCCCGTACCACTTGCCCGAGCCCATCACGCCGTTCGCGTCGTACCTGCTGGTCGTGGCGACGGCCGCGCTGAGCTTCTTGTCCCAGCCGCGCGCGGTCACCTCGGCGCCCAGATCGGTCAGCAGGCCCTGCTTGGAGAGCTGGCCCGCGGTCGCGTTGCCCTTGTTGTACTCCATCAGGTCGGGGGCGTCGGAGGAGTTCAGGACCATGGGCGCGGTCTTCTGGATCTGCTCGAACCCCTTCTCCTCGAACTTCACCTGCACGCCCGGGTGTTGGGCCTCGAACTCCTTGATCGCCGCGTTCCAGGCCACGCCCATCGCGCTGTCGGGGCCCTCGTAGTGCCAGAGCCTGAGCGTCTTGGCGTCGCCCGACCCGCTGTCCGAGCCGCCGCACGCGCTCAGCAGCAGGGCGCCGCAGAGCGCCGCCGCCGTGAGCGTGGTCAGCCGCCGTGCCGTACGCCTTCGTGCCGTCAACATCCATGTCCTCCAGGGGAATGCGGATGGGAGGGGTGGCGGGCGTCACGCGGGTCCGTCGAATCGATTCGATGCGTGACGTCGAAGCGCTTCGACGGGGGACCGTAGGTGCGGGCACGGGGCGCGTCAATGGTCCTGACGGGATTCAGCGACGGCGCCGCCGGGGCGGGCGGTGCGCGAGGGACACCGCGAGGGCCAGCGCCGCCGCTGCCGCCGGGAGGGCGAAACCGGAGGCGGGGCCCAGGTGTTCGGCCGTCCAGCCGCCGGCCGCCGAGCCGCAGGCGATACCGCCGAGCAGGCCGGTCACCGCCAGGGTCATGCCCTCGTTGAGGCGGCCAGGCGGGGTGCGCTCACGCACCAGCGTCATGGTGGTGACCATCACCGGCGCGGTCGCGGTCCCCGCGGCCAGCAGCGCGAGCGCCAGCCATCCGAGCGAGCCGGTCAGCGACGCCGCGAGCAGCGGCAGCGGCAGCAGGGCCGCCATCGCCGCCACGCACCACGGCAGCCGGGCGGCGGCGGGTCCGGCCGGGCGCACCGCCCCGAACACCAGCCCCGCCGCGCACGATCCGGCCGCCTGGAGCGCCAACACCGCGCCCGCCGCCGACCGGTGGCCGCGGTCGTCCGCGAAGGCGATCGTCACCACCTCCATCGCCCCGAACACCACGCCGAGCGCCAGGCAGACGGCGAGCAGTGGCGGTATGCCGGGGGAGCGGAGCGGGGAGCCGCCCCGCACCCGTCCGTGCGCGGGCGGCTCGGTGGCGCGCTGCGCGGCGAAGGCCAGCACCCCGGTGAGCAGCAGCACCGCCGCGACCAGCGTGCCCGCCTCCGGGAAGAACGTGCCGCACAGCAGGGCCGCGAGGACCGGGCCCAGCATGAAGCAGAGTTCGTCGGCGGCCTGCTCGAAGGCCTGCGCGCTGTGCAGCGCGCGTTCGTCGCCGTCGAGCAGCAGGGCCCAGCGGGCGCGGGACATGCCACCGGTGTTGGGGGTGGTGGCGGTGGCCGCGTAGGAGGCGAACAGGGTCCAGTCGGGGGCGCCGACGCGTACGCACAGCAGCAGCGACAGCGAGCCCAGCACCGCGCACACCGTCGCCGGGACGGCGATCCTGGCCTGGCCGTGCCGGTCGACCAGCCGGGCGATCCAGGGCGCGACGACCGCCGTCGCCGCGAGGCCGGTCGCGGTGACGGCCCCGGCCAGGGCGTACGAGCCGCGCGTCCCGGCGATCATCACGACCGCGCTCACGCTGAACATGCCCATCGGCAGCCGGGCGACCAGGTTCGCGGCGGTGAAGGCACGGGCGCCGGGCACGGCGAACAGCCGCCGGTAGGGACCGGGCGACCGGGCCGGGCGCAGCGGCCGACGCGTACGCGGCCCGAGGTCGACGACGACGAGGGAGTCGGCGGTGACGGTGTGCAGGAGGGTGCGGGGTCCGGGGCGCGGGTGGAGAGCGCCGGGGCAGCCGACGGCGCGGGAGCCGGCGGCGGGGGAGGGGACGGCGGCGGAGGGGGCGGCGGCGGAGGCAGGGGCGGAGACGGAGCCTGCGGCAGGGGCGGAGGCGGAGGTGGCGGCAGGGGCGGAGGCCGGGGGAGGGGCAGAGGCGGAGGTGGCGGCGGAGGCAGAGGCAGAGGCAGAGGCAGAGGCATCGGCAGGGACGGAGGCAGAGCCATCGGCAGAGGTATCGGCAGGGACAGAGGCAGAGCCGGCGGCACGGGTAGAGACGCCGGCAGAGGCAGAGCCGGCGGCACGGGTAGCGACGGCGGCATCGACAGCGGCAGCGGCAAGGGAAGAGGAACCGGGGGCGTCGGGACGTGGCATGGGCACCACCGTGGCGCGGGGGCGTTCGCGTGGTCCAACACCTGTCCGGCGCCGATTCACGCACCCCGGTTGTGGATCGGCGCCGGGCCGGGACGCCGGACGGGCCGCCGGGGTAGGTTCGCCCGATGGCCTCCCGCCCCTCCCACCTCGACCCTCGGCTGCTGCGCGTCTTCGTCGCCGTCGCCGAGGAGCTGCACTTCACGCGGGCCGCCGCCCGGCTGCACCTCGCGCAGCAGGCGCTCAGCCGGGACGTGCGGCGGCTCGAACGGGAGCTGGGCGCCGAGCTGTTCGTGCGCACCACCCGGCAGGTCACCCTGACGGCCGACGGGGACCGGCTGCTGCCCCTCGCCCGTGCGACGCTGGCCGCGCAGGACGCGCTGCTCGCCGCGTTCGACGAACCCCGGCCGCTGCTCGTCGACTTGAACTCGCCCGGCCTGGTCACCGGCCGCCGGGTGCTGCACCGGGCCCGTGAACTCGCCGCCGACTGCGAGCTGATGGCCCGCTACGAGAGCGGCCTGACCGGTGCCGCCGCCGAACTGGTCGCCGGGCGCCTGGACGCCTCGTTCGGACGGTTCGCCGGCCTCGGCCCCGCGCTGCGGGACCGCCTCGACGGGCAGCCCGTGCGGTTCGAGCCGATGGCGATCGTGCTGCCCGACGACCACCGGCTGGCCGGCGCCGACGCGGTGCCGCTGGCCGAGCTGGCGGGCGAGACGGTGTACGCCGGGGCGGGCAATCCGCGCACGCCGGAGTGGACCGACCTCGCCCATCACCTCTTCGAGGGACGCGGGATCGCCGTCGCACCGCCCCTTCCGCTGGCCGTCGGGGACGAGGAGTTCCAGCGGATCATGGCCAAGACACAGACTCCGGTCCTCGCGGTAGAGGATTTTCCGGCCATGCCCAGGACCGTGGTGCGGCCCTTGATCGATCCCGTCCCGTGGTCACTCGTGTCACTGGTGTGGAGAAAGGGGCTGGTGCATCGGGGTCTCACGGCGCTGCGCCGGGCCGCGGCCGAGCTGGCGGAGGCGGAGGGGTGGCTGCGGCGCCCCGTCGAGGGATGGATTCCGGCCATCGATCTAGAGATCATCGGACCGCACAAATGACACCGCGCAACCACAGAACCCCCGCATGCGCTACATTCTTCGCCTGAGCACGGTGTGGTAAAGGGGGCGCTCGGACCGGGTGGGGGCGCGGTTCGACCGACGGGTGCTCGAGTCGCGTGCGCTTCCCGAACTGTCCCGTGGGGGGATGTGCGTACGTGTGAACAATTGGCGAGAAGACGCCCAACCGGAATGGCCCGGACCCATAGCGGAGAACCCGGCCGACCCGTTCATCAGTGGAGAGACCCGGAGATTCCCGGCAACCGGAACGACGGCCGTGCCGACCGCCCGGACGGCCGCGATACCGGCCGGAACCGGATTCGGGGCCACCGCGGCACCGACCGGTACCGGCCACGGGACCACGGCGATGCCGACCGGCGACCTGCGCGACCCCTGGGGCGCGTCGGCCGACCCCGCGCACACCCATGACCCGCACGAGGTGACCGTCCAACTGGACGCCGTCGACCTGCGCCAGGACATGCGGCTGCGGCAGGCGGCCGGAGCGCCGCCCGGCGGTCCCGACAGCTCCGACCGGCCCGTCTTCGTCGACGAGTCCGGCCGCCGCAGCCGCCGCTTCCGGCGCCTCGGCATGGCCATCGGCCTCGCCTGCGCGGTCTACGCCGTCGTCATCGTCGTCACCCTGATGTCCGGCAGCTCCGACGCGCCCTGGCTGCCGGTGCCGGGCCAGAACGACGACCGGCCCGCGAGCAAGGTCGACACCTCGCCCGCGCCCACCGGATCGGCCGGCCCGTCCGGCGCCCCGGACGCCTCGCCCGACGCCTCCCCGACCGCCACCGACGGCGTGATCCCGCCGACGGCCGGCTCCGGCACGGCCGACGGCACAACCACCGCGGGCACCGCCGTCGTCCCCGGCGCCTCGGGCGGCCTCGAACCGACGGCCACCAGGACGACCGTCACACCCGGCGGCGGCGCGGGCGACCCCGTGCCCTCGCAGCCGGTGGAGGAGCCGACGACCACGTCGCCCACCCCCACCGCCACCACCTCGCCCGACCCCAGTGAGCCCGCGGACTCCGGCGGCCCCGTGGCCAACGGCCCCAGCGACCCGAGCCCCGTCGCCGAGGGCGACGGACACCGCGTCCTCTCCCTCGCAGCGCCTCCCGAACCTCCGGAGTACACCCTCTGATGGCCTCCCGCTCCCGCCGTCACAAGGCCCCGCAAGGAGCCCGTGACGGCTCCCGCCGCCGTGTGCCCATGCGCCTGCTGCTGCCCTGCCTGGTGCTCGTCGCCCTGATGGCGATGCTCATGCTCCGCGGCTACGTGCACAGCGAGATCCTCGCCGACCACCGCATCCAGCCCGAGGCGTCCACCGACAAGGTGCCCGAGAAGATCCTGGACGGCGGACCGGTCATCGACACCCGCAGCGGCCGCACCGCCAGCCTGCGCATCCCGGACCACCGGCTCGTCCTCACCTTCGACGACGGCCCCGACCCGGAGTGGACCCCGAAGGTCCTCGACGTCCTGAAGGAACACCACGCCCACGCCGTCTTCTTCGTCACCGGCACCATGGCCTCCCGCTACCCCGAACTGGTCAGACGGATGGTCGACGAGGGCCACGAGATCGGCCTGCACACCTTCAACCACCCCGACCTCTCCTACCAGTCGAAGAAGCGCATCGACTGGGAGCTGTCCACCAACCAGCTCGCCCTCACCGGCGCGGCCGGCATCCGCACCTCCCTGTTCCGGCCCCCCTACTCCTCCTTCGCCGACGCCATGGACGACAAGTCCTGGCCGGTCACCCAGTACATCGGCTCGCGCGGCTACATCACGGTCGTCAACAACACCGACAGCGAGGACTGGAAGAAGCCGGGCGTCGCCGAGATCATCCGCCGCGCCACCCCGCACCACGGCAAGGGCGCCATCGTCCTCATGCACGACTCCGGCGGCGACCGCCACCAGACCGTGCAGGCCCTTGACACCTTCCTGCCCACGCTCCAGAAGCAGGGCTACACCTTCGGCAACCTCACCGAGGCCCTGGACGCGCCCAGCGCCCACTCCAAGGTCACCGGCGCCTCCCTCTGGGAGGGCAAGGCGTGGATCTTCCTGGTCTCCGCCTCCGACAGCATCACCGGCGTCCTCGTCGTGCTGCTCGCCGTCGTCGGCACCCTGGTCATCGGCCGGTTCGTGCTGATGCTGGTGCTCTCCGCCGCGCACGCCCGCCGGGTCCGCAGGAAGGGCTTCCGCTGGGGACCCGCCGTCACCGAACCGGTGAGCGTCCTGGTGCCCGCGTACAACGAGGCCAAGTGCATCGAGAACACGGTCCGTTCACTGATGGCCAGCGAGCACCCCGTCGAGGTCATCGTCATCGACGACGGATCGAGCGACGGCACCGCGCGGATCGTCGAGGCCATGGGCCTGCCCAACGTCCGGGTGATCCGGCAGCTCAACGCGGGCAAGCCCGCCGCCCTCAACCGCGGCCTCGCCAACGCCCGGCACGACATCATCGTCATGATGGACGGCGACACCGTCTTCGAACCGGCCACCGTCCGTGAACTCGTCCAGCCCTTCGGCGACCCGCGGGTCGGCGCCGTCGCGGGCAACGCCAAGGTCGGCAACCGCGACTCGATGATCGGCGCCTGGCAGCACATCGAGTACGTGATGGGCTTCAACCTCGACCGGCGCATGTACGACATGCTGCGCTGCATGCCCACCATCCCGGGCGCCGTCGGCGCGTTCCGCAGGACGGCGCTCGAACGGGTCGGCGGCATGAGCGAGGACACCCTCGCCGAGGACACCGACATCACCATGGCCATGCACCGCGACGGCTGGCGCGTCGTCTACGCCGAGCAGGCGCGCGCCTGGACCGAGGCACCTGAGTCCGTGCAGCAGCTGTGGTCCCAGCGCTACCGCTGGTCCTACGGCACCATGCAGGCCATCTGGAAGCACCGCGGCGCTGTCCTGGACAAGGGCCCCTCGGGCCGCTTCGGCCGGATCGGTCTGCCCCTGGTCTCCCTCTTCATGGTCGTCGCCCCGCTGCTCGCGCCGCTCATCGACGTCTTCCTGCTCTACGGCGTCGTCTTCGGCCAGACCGAGAAGACGATCATCGCCTGGCTCGGCGTCCTCGCCCTCCAATTCGTCTGCGCCGCCTACGCGTTCCGCCTCGACCGGGAACGCATGACCCACCTGATCTCGCTGCCCCTTCAGCAGATCCTCTACCGCCAGCTCATGTACGTCGTGCTGCTCCAGTCCTGGATCACGGCGCTCACCGGCGGCCGGCTGCGCTGGCAGAAGCTGCGCCGCACCGGCGCGGTCGAGGCGCCCGGCGGCCCGGTGCCGCGCCAGCGGACCCACACCAGCAGCAGTGATCGGAGGCCCGTGGCATGACCCACGGATACACGACGGGACAGCCGTCGTACGAGATACCGCGGCAGCGCCCCACCGACCCGGAGTCCGCGACCGGGCCCCTGGACGCCGCCGGGCCCGGGACCGGTGCCCGGCCCGACGACGCGCAGCCGCCCGCGCCCGCCCCGAAGAAGCCGGGCCGGGACCGCTATCTCGACCTGCTGCGCTCCATCGCCCTGGTCCGCGTGGTCGTCTACCACCTGTTCGGCTGGGCCTGGCTGACGGTCCTCTTCCCGTCCATGGGCGTGATGTTCGCGCTCGCCGGTTCGCTGATGGCGCGCTCGCTGAAGCGGCCCGCCCTCGGTGTGATCCGGGGCCGGGTGCGCCGTCTGCTGCCGCCGATGTGGGCCTTCGGCGTGGTGGCGCTCGCGATGATGTTCGCGGGCGGCTGGAACCCCACCAAGGACCCCGACCTCGGCGGCGGCACCTGGAGCATCGTCGAACTCCTCAACTACCTCGTCCCGGTCGGCGCCCCGCCCTACCCGTGGCACATCGGCTCCAAGTCCGGCCTCCTGGAGGACACCTGGGCCGTCCAGGCGGCGGGGCCGCTCTGGTACCTGCGGGCCTACCTGTGGTTCGTGGTGGCCTCGCCGCTGCTGCTGTGGGCGTTCCGCCGGGTGCCGTGGGCGACCGTCCTCGCGCCGCTCGCGCTGACGGCGGTCGTCGGCACCGGACTCGTCACCATCCCCGGCGAGACCGGCAACGCGGTCACCGACTTCGCGGTCTACGGCGGCTGCTGGGTCCTCGGATTCGCCCACAACGACGGCCTGTTGAAGAAGATCCCGCGCTATCTCGCCGTCTCCCTCTCGGCGTTGCTGATGGCGTTCGGCCTGTGGTGGGCCTCCGGCCACCTCGGCCCCGACGGCTGGGACCTCAATGACATCCCGCTCGCCCAGGCCGCCTGGTCCTTCGGTTTCGTGGTGATCCTGCTCCAGTACTCGCCGTCCTGGCAGGAACTGCCCGGCAAGCTGGCCCGCTGGGACAAGCTGGTCACCCTCTCCAACAACCGCGCGGTCACGATCTACCTGTGGCACAACTTCCTCATCATGGCCACGGTCCCGATCATCGACCTCGCCTACGACCTGCCGTTCATGGAGAACGCCCGCGCCTCGGCGGCCCTCGACCTCACCTACAACCTCTGGATGTTCGTGCTGGTCTGGCCGCTGATCGGGCTGACCGTGCTGGCCCTCGGCTGGATCGAGGACCTCGCGGCGAAGCGCTCACCACGGCTGTGGCCCAACGGCGTCAGACGCGGCGCGGGACGCCGCAGAAGCTGACTCCCGGGCCCCGGATCGACCACCGATCCGGGGCCCGACCGCTGTGCGGTTTCCGCGGCCACGGGCGGCTGACGCGGCAACGGGCGGTTTCCGCGGCCATGTGTCGAGGCCGCTGCCCGCGCCCGCCCCCTCGCCGCGGGCCGTATACCTTCGGTGAGCGGCGCCCCGGTGCGTACCGCGCAGACCGTCCGCGTACGGCGGTGGCCGGGTCGCGCGCCGGTGTGACGTAACACCGGCGACATCGGGCCGAACCGAGCCCGTCACGCGCCGTTGGCAGGCTCCAGCGGCACACAGGCGCAGGACCGTGCCCCCCACCGCGCGGAACGAGAGTGATGGACGAAGGACAGCAGCCCCAGGGCCCCCACGAACCTCAAGACCCACACAGCCCCGACGAACCTCAGGGTCCACAGGGACACCAGGGCCCTCACAAACCCCAAGACCCCCACGCCCCCGCCGCACCCCCCGCCCCCCTCGCCGGCTTCACCGTCGGGGTCACCGCCGCGCGTCGGGCCGATGAGCTGGCCGCCCTGCTGGGGCGCCGGGGGGCCGCCGTTCTGCACGCGCCCGCCCTGCGCATCGTGCCGCTCGCCGACGACAGCGACCTGCGCGCCGCCACCGAGGACCTCGTCGAGCGGCCCCCCGACACCGTCGTCGCCACCACCGCGATCGGCTTCAGGGGGTGGCTCGGGGCCGCCGACGGGTGGGGACTCGGCGAGCCGCTCCTCGACCGGCTGCGCGGCGCCGAGGTGCTGGCCCGCGGGCCCAAGGTGAAGGGCGCGATCCGGGCCGCCGGGCTGACCGAGGCGTGGTCGCCGCCGGGCGAGTCCCTGGCCGAGGTGCTCGACCGGCTGCTCGCGGAGGGCGTCGAGGGCCGCCGGATCGCCGTCCAGCTGCACGGGGAGCCGCTGCCCGACCTGATGGCGGCGCTGCGGGCCGGCGGGGCCGAGGCGGTCGGGGTGCCGGTGTACCGGTGGCTGCCGCCCGCGGACATCGGGCCGCTCGACCGGCTCCTCGACGCCACCGTCTCCCGCGGCCTCGACGCGCTCACCTTCACCAGCGCGCCCGCCGCCGTGTCCCTGCTGGAGCGGGCGGAGCGGCGCGGACTGCTGCCCGAACTCCTCGGCGCCCTGCGCGAGGACGTCCTGCCGGTCTGCGTCGGGCCGGTCACCGCTGGGCCGTTGCGGGCCAGGGGCGTCGACACCGTCGAACCCGAACGGTTCAGGCTCGGCCCGCTGGTCCAGGTGCTCGGCGCGCAACTCCCGGCCCGTAAGCCGGTGTTGCCGGTCGCCGGTCGCCGGGTGCAGATCCGGGGGCACGCGGTGCTCGTCGACGACGACCTCAGACCCGTGCCACCGGCCGGGATGTCCCTGCTGCGGGCCCTGGCCAGGCGGCCCGGCTGGGTGGTGGCGCGGTCCGAACTGCTGCGCGCGCTACCGGGATCGGGGCGCGACGAGCACGCCGTGGAGAGCGCGGTGGCCCGGCTGCGGACGGCGCTCGGCGCCCCTGAGCTGATCCGGACGGTGGTGAAGCGCGGGTACCGGCTGGCGCTCGACCCGGCGCCCGAACCGGCGCCCGCTGGCGGCTGAGCGCGGCGAGCGTCCCGGCGGGCCACCGCGGACACCGTGGCGCGGACCACGCCGGTACGAGGGGTTCCGGGCGCGGGGGAGGGAAGGCACTGTAAGGGGGACGCGAGGACGGGACACGGGGCAACTCCTAGGCGGTGAAGGGCACATGGCACTGGGAACGGCCACGGCCTCCCACGAGCTGCGGTTCGACGCCGGGCGGGTCTGTCTCGACCTCCTGGCGACCGACCACCCGGAGGAACGGTTCGACTCGGTCCCGGTGCTGCGGGCCTGGATCGCGGGCGCCGGCCTGGTCCCGCCGGGCACCTCGCTGGCCCACGTCGACTCCTCCTGGCCGCCCGCCTTCCGTGAACTGCGCGAGCGGGTCGGCCAGTTGGTGCGCCGCGGGCTGGGCGCCGAACCCCGGTCCGGCTGCGAGGGCGCCCTCGCCCGGGTCAACGAGGCCGCCCGTGCCGCGCCGCCCGCGCCCCGCGCCGTGCTGGCCGAGGACGGCGCGCTGGTACGGGAGTTGGCGGCGCCGCCGGAGTGCGCCGCGCTGCTCGGCGCCATCGCGCGGGACGCCGTCGAGCTGCTCACCGATCCGGTCGCGCGGGCCGGGCTCCGCCAATGCGCGGGGGACAACTGCCCGATCGTTTATGTGGATTCGTCCCGGGGGCGCAGAAGGCGCTGGTGTTCGAGCGAGGTCTGCGGAAACCGCGAAAGGGTGGCCAGGCACCGACGCAGGGCGGCGCTCACTCGCGCGTAGATGTCCGGTTGACGGCTTAAGTGCCCTGGGGCGCCCGGAGTTGGCGAAGTGATTTCGGCAACACTCCGTTTGTCCTCGCCGTCTCCCGGGCATCCCCCGCGTTCTCTTCGGTGTGGTGGAAATGTAAAGAAAGCGCGGTGGGAATGTGCGCTCATGTCCCCCTCGTCATGACACCCCGAAGGAAACTGTCGTCCCGCGTTGAACATGACGCGCGTCACCCGCGTACCTCTCGGCGAGCGACCGACTGGGGGAACCCCCGGACATCGGAGGTGGGCGTGCGCAAGGATTCCGTCGTGGCCAATGAACGTGGATCGAGGGCCCGACATCGCATGTCCCAGCCCTCGGAGCCAGATGAGGAGCTGATGCGTGCCCTGTACCGGGAGCACGCCGGACCTCTCCTCGCGTATGTCCTTCGGCTGGTCGCCGGAGACCGGCAGCGAGCAGAGGACGTCGTGCAGGAAACGCTCATCCGTGCCTGGAAGAACGCCGGCCAGCTCAATCGAGCGACCGGATCGGTACGCCCCTGGCTGGTGACGGTCGCGCGCCGCATCGTCATCGACGGTCACCGCAGCCGGCAGGCCCGGCCGCAGGAGGTCGATCCGTCGCCGCTGGAGGTCATCCCCGCGGAGGACGAGATCGACAAGGCGCTGTGGCTGATGACGCTGTCGGACGCGCTCGACGACCTGACCCCGGCCCACCGGGAGGTGCTCGTCGAGACGTACTTCAAGGGGCGTACCGTCAACGAGGCCGCCGAGACCCTGGGGATACCCAGCGGCACGGTGCGGTCACGGGTCTTCTATGCCCTGCGGTCGATGAAGCTCGCACTGGAGGAGCGGGGGGTGACGGCGTGATGAGCGGGTACGGGGGAAGCGCGGGATTCGGCACGGGTGGTACGGGTATGTCAGGTGCCATGCAGGAATCCCCGGGCCCGAACGAACACGAGACCGTCGGCGCCTACGCGCTCGGGATTCTCGACGACGCGGAGGCCACCGCCTTCGAGGCGCACCTCGCCGGCTGCGAGTGGTGCGCGCAGCAGCTCGACGAACTGGCCGGGATGGAACCGATGCTGGCCGCGCTCGCGGACCTGCCCGGTGCCGGGACCCCGGCGATCGGCGAGTCGCTGTCCGCGAGGCCGAGCCCCCGGCTGGCCGAGAAGCTCGTGGTGGAGGTCGACGAACGGCGCAAGGTCAGAAGCCGCCGCAGCCTCTTCGGGCTCGCCGCGTCCATTGTCCTGATCGTCGGCGGCCCGCTCGCCGTCTACGCGGCGACCGGCGGCTCCGACGGCTCCCGCGCGAACGAGGCCACCGCGCCGCCCGCGCAGACGCTGTTCAGCACCATGACGGACAAGAACTCGGCCACGGACGCGACGACCCACGTCACCGCGACCGTCGCCACCGAGGAGAAGGCCTGGGGCACCCACGCGGTCCTCCAGCTCGGCAACGTCAAGGGCCCGCTCAAGTGCTCCTTGATCGCCGTCGGCAAGAACGGCGAGCGCGAGACCGTCTCCACCTGGTCCGTGCCGAACTGGGGCTACGGCATCAAGAACGCCACCCGCGCCGAGGCCCGCAACCCGCTCTACGTCCAGGGCGGCGCCGCCTTCACCCCGAGCGAGATCGACCACTTCGAGGTCATGACGTTCACCGGGAAGAAGCTGGTGCAGGTCGACGCGTAGCGCCGTCGGCACGCGCATCTCGCTTCCGGGGCCCCCTTCGCGTACGGTTGACGGCTGCCCAGCACGTCAGAAGGGGGCCCGGTGGCCGCTCAGGCTCAGTCGTCCATGGTCGGACCGGTCAAGGACCCCGTCCAGGACCCCGTCCAGGGCTCGGTCCGGGACTCGGTCCGTGACCAGGAGATCGGCGTCGAACAGGAACACCTCGACCGGGTGTACCGGCGCCTCGAGGAGAAGATCCACGAGGCCGAGTTCCTGATGAACGACGCGGCCCAGCGCGGCCAGGTCGGCACCCCCGGGGCGCTGGCCGAACGGGACGCCCAGGTGTTCCGGGCCGGCATCCATCTCAACCGGCTCAACAACGAGTTCGAGGACTTCCTCTTCGGACGGATCGACCTGCTGCTCGGCAAGGACGGCAAGAAGGGCCCCGACGGCGCCTACACCGCCGTCGAACCCGCCGACGGGGCCGTCCGCGACGACCAGACCGCCGACATCGCCGAGACCCTGCACATCGGCCGCATCGGGGTCCTCGACTCCGAGTACGCGCCGCTGGTCATCGACTGGCGGGCGCCGGCCGCCGCGCCCTTCTACCGCTCCACCCCGGTCGACCCCGGCCGGGTGGTGCGGCGCCGGGTCATCCGCTCCAAGGGCCGCCGGGTCCTGGGCGTCGAGGACGACCTGATGCGCCCGCAGCTGAAGGCGTTCCTCGACGGCGCCGAACTGCCCGTCATCGGCGACGGCGCCCTGATGGCCGCGCTCGGCCAGGCCCGCGGCCACACCATGCGCGACATCGTCGCCTCCATCCAGGCCGAGCAGGACCTCGTCATCCGCGCCCCCGCGGGCTCCGTCACCTACGTCGAGGGCGGCCCGGGAACCGGCAAAACCGCCGTCGCCCTGCACCGCGCCGCCTACCTGCTCTACCAGGACAGGCGCCGGTACGCGGGCGGCATCCTCATCGTCTCC
This sequence comes from Streptomyces griseoviridis, assembly GCF_005222485.1. NCBI lineage: Bacteria > Bacillati > Actinomycetota > Actinomycetes > Kitasatosporales > Streptomycetaceae > Streptomyces > Streptomyces griseoviridis. The sequence continues at coordinate 3,623,117 of NZ_CP029078.1, read as the reverse complement.
CCGACGCCGCTCCTGGTGGCGTACACCGAGGGCGTGCTGCCCTCCCTCGGCGAGGAGGGCCAGGTCGCGATCCGCGCCATCGGCTCCCTCGTCGACGGCGTCACGGCCACCCTCTACGACACCCCGGCCACGGCCCGCGCCAAGGGCTCCTCCCGGATGCTCAAGGTGCTGCGCAAGGCGGCCCGCGGCGCCCTGGAGCGGGGCGACGCCCCGGCCAGGCTCAGGGTCGTCGCCTTCGGCCGCAGGCTGGAGCTGGAGGCCGCCGAACTCGACCGGGTCCGCCAGAGCGCCCTCAGCGGCACCGCCCCCGTCAACCTGCTGCGCCCGCGCGCCCGCAAGCTGCTCCTGGACGCCCTCTGGGAGCAGTCGGGCGGCGGCTCCCGGCACACCGACCCGGAACTCGCCGCCGAGCTGCGCTCCTCCTTCGACGAGGACGTCACGGGCGAGGACAGCTTCATCGCGTTCCTGGACGCCTGGTGGCCCGAGCTGACCCCGGTGGGCGTCCTCACGGCGATGTCCGACGAGCGCCGCCTCGGCCGCTGGGCCCGGCGGATCCTCAACCCGGGCGAGATCCGCCGGGTGGCCCGCTCGCTGCGCCGCGACGGCCGTTCCGTGCACGACATCGCCCTGCTCGACGAGCTGGAGGCGATCCTCGGCGTGCCGGCCCGCCCCCGCAGGAGACGCGACCTCGACCCGCTCGACCAGCTGACCGGCCTCGATGAGCTGATGCCGGTCCGCGAGGAGTCGCAGCGCGAGCGGGCCGAGCGGCTCGCGCAGGAGCGCACCGAGTACGCCCACGTCATCGTCGACGAGGCACAGGACGTCACCCCGATGCAGTGGCGGATGATCGGCCGCCGCGGCCGGCACGCCACCTGGACGGTGGTCGGCGACCCGGCCCAGTCGTCCTGGTCCGACGTCGACGAGGCGGCCGAGGCCCGTGACGAGGCGCTCGGCAGCCGTCCGCGCCGCCGTTTCCAGCTCACCGTCAACTACCGCAACCCCTCCGAGATCGCCGAGCTGGCGGCCAGGGTGCTGGCCCTCGCGATGCCCGGCGCCGCATCCCCGCGCGCGGTCCGCTCCACCGGCGTGCGCCCCCGGTTCACCGGCCTCGGCGACACCACCCTGGCCGAGACCGTGCGGGCGGAGGCGGCCCGGCTGCTCGGCCAGGTCGACGGCACGGTCGGCGTCGTCGTCGCCATGAACCGGCGCGAGGAGGCCGCCCGCTGGGTGGCCGGGCTCGGCGACCGGGTGGTGGCGCTCGGCAGCCTGGAGGCCAAGGGCCTGGAGTACGACGCGACGGTCGTCGTCTCGCCCGCGGAGATCGCCGACGAGTCCCCGGCCGGCCTGCGGGTGCTGTACGTGGCGCTGACCCGGGCCACCCAGCAGCTGACCATCGTCTCGGGCGAACGGGACGACCCGGACGCCGACGGGGTGCCCGACCTGCTGCGGGACTGAGCGGCGGGGGAGTGACACGGCCGAGGCCCGCACCGTCGAACACGGTGCGGGCCTCGGCCTCACGCTATGACACCGGCCCGCCATGCTCGCCTCGCGGCAAGTGGTCGCTCGTAGCGACGAAGGTTGGGCCCGGGGGCTTGGATCGAGCCGGTGTCACGTCCACGGTAACAAACGATCCCCGTACGGCAATTCCCCTCCGCGAGGTTCATCCCCCCGGCTGTGGTCAAACCTTTCGCCGCCCCGCCAAATCTCGTATGGTGGAAGCTGTTTTCCGAAATCGCGCCCCTGGCTATGAACAAAACGTCCGCAACCCAGGGCGGCTACCACGTACTCAGGGGTAGGTGCGACGATCGGACGGCATACAGAGCGACACGGTTACACGGTGAAAGAGGAAGTCGGCCATGGCTACGGCGCCCAGCGTCTCCTACTCGATGACGGTCCGGCTGGAGGTGCCCGCGAGCGGAACCGCCGTCTCGCAGCTCACCACGGCCGTGGAGTCCTCCGGAGGCTCGGTGACCGGCCTCGACGTCACCGCCTCCGGTCACGAGAAGCTCCGGATCGACGTCACCATCGCGGCGACCTCGACCAACCACGCGGACGAGATCGTCGAGGAACTGCGCGGCATCGAGGGGGTGACCCTCGGCAAGGTCTCCGACCGTACGTTCCTCATGCACCTCGGCGGCAAGATCGAGATGCAGTCCAAGCACCCCATCCGCAACCGTGACGACCTCTCGATGATCTACACCCCGGGTGTGGCGCGCGTCTGCATGGCGATCGCCGAGAACCCCGAGGACGCCCGCCGCCTCACCATCAAGCGCAACTCCGTTGCGGTCGTGACGGACGGCTCCGCGGTGCTCGGCCTCGGCAACATCGGCCCCAAGGCCGCGCTGCCGGTCATGGAGGGCAAGGCGGCCCTGTTCAAGCGGTTCGCCGGCATCGACGCCTGGCCGCTGTGCCTCGACACCCAGGACACCGACGAGATCGTCGCCATCGTCAAGGCCATCGCCCCCGGCTTCGCGGGCATCAACCTGGAGGACATCTCCGCCCCCCGCTGCTTCGAGATCGAGGCACGGCTGCGCGAGGCCCTCGACATCCCCGTCTTCCACGACGACCAGCACGGCACCGCGATCGTGGTTCTCGCCGCCCTCAGGAACGCGCTGCGCGTCACCGACAAGGCGATCGAGAACATCCAGGTCGTCATGTCGGGCGCGGGCGCCGCCGGCACGGCCATCCTCAAGCTGCTGCTGGCCGCGGGCGTGAAGAACGCCGTCGTCGCCGACATCCACGGGGTCGTGCACTCCGGCCGCGAGGACCTGCGGGACGCCGCCGCCGAGTCGCCGCTGCGCTGGATCGCCGACAACACCAACCCCGAGAACCTCACGGGCACCCTCAAGGAAGCCGTTCGCGGAGCCGACGTCTTCATCGGCGTCTCCGCCCCGAACGTGCTGGACGGCGCCGATGTGGCCGCCATGGCCGACGGCGCCATCGTGTTCGCGCTCGCGAACCCGGACCCCGAGGTCGACCCCGCGGTGGCCCGCGAGACGGCCGCGGTGGTGGCCACCGGACGCTCCGACTTCCCCAACCAGATCAACAACGTGCTGGTCTTCCCGGGAGTCTTCCGCGGCCTGCTCGACGCCCAGTCCCGCACCGTCAACACGGACATGATGCTGGCCGCGGCGAACGCCCTCTCGGACGTCGTCACCGAGGACGAGCTGAACGCCAACTACATCATCCCGAGCGTCTTCAACGACAAGGTCGCGGGAGCCGTCGCGGGCGCCGTGCGGGACGCGGCCAAGGCGGCGGGCGTCGCCCAGTAGGCAGCCGCAGGAAGCGGTTGTCAGAGGCGCGGCGTAGTGTGCAAGGGCTGTGAGCATCACCACCCATGGCCCCTGCACGGCGCGTCGCGGAACCCTGCCCCGACGAGCGCCCTCTAGGGTGGCGGGCGCGCGCAGGCCTTCGAGGTGACTCCCCTAGGGTGCTCTCACGACTCCTACGAGTGCCGGATTGGCTTTCCCGCAGCAGGTAGGGGCAGGATGCGTCCCTGGGCGCGAGCGCATCGGCTTTCACAGCGCCTATACATGCGGCTCCGCCGCGTGGCACGCGTCAACGGCAAGAAGAACACGGGAGTAACAACATGAACCGCAGTGAGCTGGTGGCCGCGCTGGCCGACCGTGCCGAGGTGACCCGCAAGGACGCCGACGCCGTTCTGGCCGCGTTCGCCGAGACCGTCGGCGAGATCGTCGCCAAGGGCGACGAGAAGGTGACCATCCCCGGCTTCCTGACCTTCGAGCGCACCCACCGTGCCGCTCGCACCGCGCGCAACCCGCAGACCGGCGACCCGATCCAGATCCCGGCCGGCTACAGCGTCAAGGTCTCCGCGGGCTCGAAGCTCAAGGAAGCCGCCAAGGGCAAGTGATCTTGCCGTCCGCGCACCGCGGGACGGTGCGCGGCGCGTAGAACGCCAATGGGGCGGCGCCCGGTTCACGGGCGCCGCCCCAACGCGTTCCTGTCTGGCCGAAACCTTGCCCCGGCCGCCGCGGCGGCCGGGGCAAGCTCGTCAGCCGAGCGCCTTGCCGGGCAGCTCCACCTTCGCCCCCAGCTCGACGAGCTTCTCCATGAAGTTCTCGTAGCCGCGGTTGATCAGGTCGATGCCGTGCACCCGGGACGTGCCCTGGGCCGCGAGAGCGGCGATCAGGTACGAGAAGCCGCCGCGCAGGTCGGGGATGACCAGATCGGCGCCCTGGAGCCGGGTGGGGCCCGACACGACCGCGGAGTGCAGGAAGTTGCGCTGGCCGAAACGGCAGTCGGAACCGCCCAGGCACTCGCGGTACAGCTGGATGTGGGCGCCCATCTGGTTCAGCGCCGAGGTGAAGCCGAGCCGGGACTCGTAGACCGTCTCGTGGACGATGGAGAGACCGGTGGCCTGCGTGAGCGCCACCACCAGCGGCTGCTGCCAGTCGGTCTGGAAGCCCGGGTGGACGTCCGTCTCCAGCGCGATCGACTTCAACTGTCCGCCGGGGTGCCAGAAGCGGATGCCCTTGTCGTTGATGTCGAACGCCCCGCCCACCTTGCGGTAGGTGTTCAGGAACGTCATCATCGACCGCTGCTGCGCGCCCCTGACGAAGATGTCACCCTCGGTCGCGAGCGCCGCGGACGCCCAGGAGGCGGCCTCCAGGCGGTCAGGCAGGGCGCTGTGGTCGTAGCCGCCGAGGCTGTCCACACCGGTGATGCGGATCGTGCGGTCGGTGTCCATCGCGATGATGGACCCCATCTTCTGGAGCACGCAGATCAGGTCCTCGATCTCCGGCTCGACGGCCGCGTTCGAGAGTTCCGTCACGCCTTCGGCGAGCACCGCCGTCAGCAGCACCTGCTCGGTCGCGCCGACCGACGGGTAGGGCAGCCGGATCTTCGTGCCGCGCAGCCGGGTCGGCGCCTCCAGGTACTGCCCGTCCTCGCGCTTCTCGATCCGCGCGCCGAACTGCCGCAGCACGTCGAAGTGGAAGTCGATCGGCCGGCCGCCGATGTCGCAGCCGCCGAGCCCGGGGATGAAGGCGTGGCCGAGACGGTGCAGCAGCGGACCGCAGAACAGGATCGGGATCCGGCTGGAGCCCGCGTGGGCGTCGATGTCCGCGACGTTGGCGCTCTCCACGTGCGTCGGGTCCATCACCAGCTCGCCCGGCTCCTCACCCGGACGGACCGTCACCCCGTGCAGTTGCAGCAGGCCGCGTACGACCCGCACGTCACGGATGTCCGGAACGTTGCGCAGCCGGCTCGGCCCGCTGCCGAGCAGGGCCGCGACCATGGCCTTCGGTACGAGGTTCTTCGCACCGCGGACCCGGATCTCGCCCTCCAGCGGGGTTCCGCCGTGGACAAGCAGGACGTCATCAGAGCCGTTGACGGTCATGTATCTCGCGTTCCGATAAGTGGGGCAGGGCCAGAAGGGAAAGGGTAATCGCCGCCCACCCCCCTTCTGTAAGCCCACGGACCGCACCGCGCCGTCCCGGCTCCGTCACAACACGAACAGCCCTCGTCCGGACACACCGCGTCACCGCGGGGCCCGTGCGCCCGTGACGCGTCCTTGCGCCCTGAGCTGCATTCACTCCCCGACGCCCATTGCCTCCCCACGCGGAGCGAAGATGCGGGATCATGTCTGCCATGACCGAGGTGTCCTCGCTCACAGGGCGGCTGCTCGTGGCCACGCCCGCCCTGGCGGACCCGAACTTCGACCGCGCGGTGGTGCTCCTTCTCGACCACGACGAGGAGGGCTCCCTCGGTGTCGTCCTCAACCGGCCCACCCCGGTGGACGTCGGCGACATCCTGGAGGGCTGGGCCGACCTCGCGGGCGAGCCCGGCGTCGTCTTCCAGGGCGGCCCGGTCTCCCTCGACTCCGCGCTCGGGGTCGCCGTCATCCCGGGCGGGTCGTCCGGGCGTGGCGCGCCGCTCGGCTGGCGCCGGGTGCACGGCGCGATCGGCCTGGTCGACCTGGAGGCCCCGCCCGAACTGCTCGCCAAGGCCCTCGGCAGCCTGCGGATCTTCGCCGGGTACGCGGGCTGGGGCCCGGGGCAGCTGGAGTCCGAGCTGGGCGACGGCGCCTGGTACGTCGTCGAGTCGGAGCCGGGCGACGTCTCCTCGCCGGCCCCCGAGCGGCTCTGGCGCGAGGTGCTGCGGCGGCAGCGCAACGAGCTGGCGATGGTGGCCACGTATCCCGACGACCCTTCGCTCAACTGACGGGTGCGCCCTTCAGTACCCTTGGCTCCTATGAGCACTCTTGAGCCCGAGCGCGGGACTGGTACGGGGACCCTCGTAGAGCCGACGCCGCAGGTGTCCCACGGCGACGGCGACCACGAGCGCTTCGCCCACTACGTCCAGAAGGACAAGATCATGGCGAGCGCCCTCGACGGCACGCCCGTCGTGGCGCTGTGCGGCAAGGTGTGGGTGCCGGGCCGCGACCCGAAGAAGTACCCCGTCTGCCCCATGTGCAAGGAGATCTACGAGTCCATGAGCGGTGGCGGCGACGAGGGCAAGGGCAAGGGCGACAAGTAGCCCGTACCGTCCGAGCTTCCTGAGGCCCCTGTGGTGCGCCGGTGCGCGCCCGGGGGCCTCTCGCATGTCACGAAGTGGTTGAGACCTCTTGTGGGCGCGTTCATCTACTCCATAGCCTCCGGGTGTTGTGCAGAGCGAAACACCCATTGCATGCCTTGCAACGCACTCTCGGAGGACCTGCTCCATGACGTTCGCCCCCCGACGCGCCGCGCTGCTGACCTCCCTGGTCGCCGCCGCCCTCACCGCCACCGCATGTGCCCCGCAGACCTCATCCGACTCCTCGTCCGGCAAGGACGACCAGAGCGGCACCCTGCGGGTGTGGCTGTTCCAGGAGGTCGGCAACAAGCCGAAGGAGAAGGTCGTCGACTCCGTCGTCGCCGACTTCGAGAAGGCGCACAAGGGGACGAAGGTCGCCATCGAGTACATTCCGGTCGAGACCCGCGCCCAGCGCGTCAAGGCCGCCTTCAACGACCCCGCGTCGGCCCCCGACGTCATGGAGTACGGCAACACCGACACCGCCGGATACGTCCAGGACGGCGGACTCCTCGACGTCTCCGCCGACTTCGCCGACTGGAGCGAGGCCAAGGACAGCGACCCCACCGCCAAACAGTCGGTCACCGTCGACGGCAAGGTCTACGGCGTCCCCTACTACGTCGGCGTCCGCGCCCTCTACTACCGCACCGACATCTTCGACGAACTCGGCGTCAAGGCCCCCAAGTCCATGGCCGAACTCGCCTCCACCGCACGCAAGATCCGTGCCGCGAAGCCGGACCTCTACGGACTCGTGGTCGGCGGCGCCTACACCTACGGCGCCATGCCGTTCGTCTGGGCCAACGGCGGTGAACTCGCCACCGGCAAGGGCGGCTCCTACGCCTCCGCGATCGACAGCGAGGACGCCCGGAAGGGCATCAAGGCCTACACCGGCCTCTTCAGCGACGACAACTGCCCCGCCGCCAAGTGCGCGGGAATGGGCGGCAACGACACCGTCACCGCGTTCGCCGCGGGCAAGGCGGGCATGGCGATCGGCGGCGACTTCAGCCACGCCGCCGTCGAGGCGGGCAAGGTCAAGGGCAAGTACGCGGTCGTGCCGCTGCCCGGCGTCGCCCCCGGCTCCGTCGCCCCCGCCTTCGCGGGCGGCAACAACATCGGCGTCCTCAAGAGCACCTCCCACCGCACCCTCGCGGTCGCCCTGATGGAACAACTCGCCGCGAAGAAGACCCAGAGCGAGATGTTCGACGCGATGGGCTTCCTGCCGACGTTCACCGACGTCCGCGACAAGATCGCCGCCAAGCAGCCCTACGTCAAGCCGTTCGTCGACACCCTCGCCGCCGGCACCAAGTTCGTCCCCGCCTCACCCGCCTGGTCGCAGATCGACTCCTCGCTGGTACTGCCGACCATGTTCCAGGAGGTCATCAGCGGCAAGAAGGACGTCGAGAAGGCCTCCGCCGACGCCGCCAAGAAGATGAACGACGCCTTCGGCTCCGCCGGGTGACGCCCATGACCACCGACACCCCCGTGGCCGCGGTCCGCGGGCGGACGCGGCCCGCGGACGGCCGGTCACGCGCCACACCCCGCCCGCCCCGACGCACCGGACCAGGACCGCGCGGCCGGGCGGGCGGCATCCCCTGGCTGTATCTCGCCCCCGCCCTCGTCGTCCTCGGCGCCCTGCTCGTCTACCCGATCTACCAACTCGGCCTGATCTCGCTCTTCCACTACACCCAGGCCCAGGTGAGCGGCGGACAACCGGCCACCTTCGAAGGGCTCGGCAACTACCGCCGGCTCCTCGCCGACGAGCAGTTCTGGCAGGTGCTCGGCGCCACCGTCGTCTTCGCCGCCGCCTGCGTCCTGTCGACCCTCGCCGTCGGCTGCGCCCTCGCCGTGCTCCTCACCCGGGTGCGCGCGCTGCCCAGGCTCGCCCTGATGCTCGCCGCGCTCGGCGCGTGGGCCACCCCCGCCGTCACCGGCTCCACCGTCTGGCTGTTCCTCTTCGACCCCGACTTCGGCCCCGTCAACCGGCTCCTCGGGCTCGGCGACCACTCCTGGACCTACGGCCGCTTCAGCGCCTTCTTCCTGGTCCTGCTCGAAGTGGTCTGGTGCTCCTTCCCGTTCGTGATGGTCACCGTCTACGCCGGCATCCGCTCGGTGCCCGCCGAAGTGCTGGAGGCCGCCTCCCTCGACGGCGCCTCCCAGTGGCGGATCTGGCGCTCGGTGCTCGCGCCGATGCTGCGGCCCATCCTGACCGTCGTCACCATCCAGTCGGTGATCTGGGACTTCAAGGTCTTCACCCAGATCTACGTCATGACGGGCGGCGGCGGCATCGCCGGACAGAACCTCGTCCTGAACGTGTACGCCTACCAACAGGCCTTCGCCTCCTCGCAGTACAGCCTCGGCTCGGCGATCGGCGTCGTGATGCTGCTCATCCTGCTCGCCGTGACCCTCGTCTACCTGCGGCTGCTGCGCCGGCAGGGGGAGGAACTGTGACCACCGCAAACCCGCTCGTCCGGCGCCCCTGGCGGCTCGCGGCCGAGGCGTCGGCGCTCCTCATCGCCGTCGTCGTCGCCTTCCCGCTCTACTGGATGGTGCTCGGCGCCTTCAAACCGGCCGACGAGATCGAGTCGAGCGAGCCCAGGCCGTGGACGACCGCCCCCACCCTCGACTCCTTCCGGCGCGTCTTCGAACAACAGGAATTCGGCCGGTACTTCCTCAACAGCGTGATCGTCGCGGGCAGTGTCGTCATCGCCTCCGCGCTCATCGCGTTCCTCGCCGCGACCGCCGTCACCCGATTCCGGTTCCGCTTCAGGACCACCCTCCTCATCATGTTTCTCGTCGCCCAGATGGTGCCCGTCGAGGCGCTCACCATCCCGCTGTTCTTCCTCATGCGGGACATGGGCCAACTCAACACCCTGGGCGCCCTGATCCTGCCCCACCTCGCCTTCTCGCTGCCGTTCGCGATCTGGATGCTGCGCGGATTCGTGAAAGCGGTGCCGGAGGCGCTGGAGGAAGCCGCCTACATCGACGGCGCGAGCCGCGCCCGCTTTCTCTGGCAGATCCTTTTCCCGCTCGTCCTGCCCGGCCTGGTCGCGACGAGCGTGTTCTCCTTCATCTCGGCCTGGAACGACTTCCTGTTCGCCAAGTCCTTCATCATCAGCGACACCTCCCAATCGACGCTGCCGATGGCCCTGCTGGTCTTCTTCAAGCCGGACGAGCCGGACTGGGGCGGCGTGATGGCCGCGTCCACCGTGATGACGATCCCCGTCCTGGTCTTCTTCGTACTCGTACAGCGACGCCTGGTCTCAGGACTGGGCGGAGCGGTCAAGGACTGACGTGACCTCACCGACCGCCCATCTGATCCCCGCGCCCCGCAGCGTCGAGGCGCCCTCCGCCGACGGACTCACCCTGGACGCCGCCACCACCCTGTGGGCCGGACCCGGCACCGGCACCACCGAACGGTGGCTGCGCGCCACCCTGGGCGCCGCCTTCGCACTCACCCTGCCACCGGGCCCCGCCGACACCCCCGGAGCCGTCCGGCTCCTGATCGACGACGCCCTCCCGGCGGAGGGCTACCGGCTCACCGTGCACGCCCTGGACGGCGTCGAGATCCGCGGCGGCGACCCGGCAGGCGTCTTCTGGGGCGCCCAGACGCTGCGTCAACTCCTCGGCCCGCACGCCTTCCGGCGCGCCCCCGTGACCGGCGACGGGCCCCCGCCGCTGCCCGCGCTGACCGTCGAGGACGCGCCCCGGCTCCGCTGGCGCGGCCTGATGCTGGACGTGGCACGGCACTTCACGCCCAAGGACGGCGTGCTGCGGTATCTCGACCTGATGGCCGCGCACAAACTGAACGTCTTCCACTTCCACCTGACGGACGACCAGGGCTGGCGCGTCGAGATCGAGCGCTACCCGGAGCTGACCGCGACCGGCTCCTGGCGGTCCCGCACCAAATTCGGCCACCGCGCCTCACCGCTCTGGGAGGAGAAGCCGCACGGTGGCTTCTACACCCAGGACGACATCCGCGAGATCGTCGCCTACGCGGCCGAACGGCATATCGCCGTCGTCCCGGAAATCGACGTACCGGGACACTCGCAGGCCGCCATCGCCGCGTACCCGGAACTCGGCAACACGGACGTCATCGACACCGCCTCCCTCGCGGTCTGGGACAGTTGGGGGATCTCTTCGAACGTACTCGCCCCCACTGACAACACCCTCCGCTTCTACGAAGGCGTGTTCGAGGAACTGCTCGGTCTGTTCCCGTCCGAGTTCGTGCACATCGGCGGCGACGAATGCCCCAAGGACCAGTGGAAGCGGTCACCGGCCGCACAGGCGCGCATCGCCGAACTCGGCGTCGGCGACGAGAACGGCCTCCAGTCCTGGTTCGTACGGCACTTCGACACCTGGCTCGCCGCCCGCGGACGCCGGCTCATCGGCTGGGACGAGATCCTGGAGGGCGGCCTCGCGCCCGGCGCCGCCGTCTCCTCCTGGCGCGGCTACGCGGGCGGCATCGCCGCCGCCCGCGCGGGACACGACGTCGTCATGTGCCCGGAACAGCACGTCTACCTGGACCACCGGCAGGACGCGGGCGCCGACGAGCCGGTGCCCATCGGCTACGTGCGCACCCTGGAGGACGTCTACCGTTTCGAGCCGGTTCCCCCGCAGTTGACCCCCGAGGAGGCCCGGCACGTCCTCGGCACCCAGGCCAACCTGTGGACCGAGGTGATGGAGAACCCCGCGCGCGTGGACTACCAGGCGTTCCCGAGGCTGGCCGCCTTCGCCGAAGTGGCCTGGAGCACCCTGCCGGAACCGGCCGACCGTGACTTCGCCGGCTTCGAGGGGCGGATGGCCGCCCACTACCGGCGACTTGACGCCCTTGGGGTCGGATACCGGCCGCCCACCGGACCCACCCCGTGGCAGCGGCGCCCCGGAGTGCTGGGCCGCCCGATCGACGGAACTCCGCCCAACCGGTAGCGGAATTCCCCGCACCAGGGGGATAAACACCCGCAAGCATCACCGAAGAGTGGCAATTCGCTCTCCTCGGTGATGCCGTGCGAAACCGGACCATCTCCCTGGTGAGGCGGGCGAATGCCGCCTAGCGGACCCCTGTCCTCGTGCCCTGCGAAGATGTGCCAGAGTTGCCACGTCCGCCCTGTCAGCACGTACCGTACGGCAGCACAGGTGGGACCAGGTGGGGCAGCGGAAGGGGTAGCCGGTTTGACCACGCACGCACCGCAGGCGGCGCAGGCCGTCACGCTGCCCACGACACTGGACGAGGCCGTGGCGGCGCTCGCCGCCGTGCCGGCCGCCGTGCCCGTCGCGGGCGGCACCGACCTGATGGCCGCCGTCAACTCCGGGCAGCTCAGGCCCGCCGCGCTGGTCGGCCTCGGCCGGATCAGCGAGATCCGCGGCTGGCAGTACCAGGACGGCCACGCGCTCCTCGGCGCCGGCCTCACGCACGCGCGCATGGGCCGCCCCGACTTCGCCGCGCTCATCCCCGCGCTCGCCGCCGCAGCCCGCGCCGCGGGACCGCCCCAGATCCGCAACGCGGGCACCCTGGGCGGCAACATCGCCTCCGCCGCCCCCACCGGGGACGCGCTGCCGGTGCTCGCCGCCCTGGAGGCCACACTGATCATCGCGGGACGGGACGGCGCCCGCCGCGAGATCCCCGTCTCGCACCTGCTGGCCGGCGTCGACATGCTGCGCGGCGGCGAACTCATCGGCTTCGTGCGGGTACCGCTGCTGCACGCCCCGCAGGTCTTCCTCAAGGCCACCGGCAGGACCGGGCCGGGCCGCGCCGCCGCCTCCGTCGCCCTCGTCCTCGACCCCGCGCGGCGCGGAGTGCGGTGCGCCGTCGGCGCCATCGCCCCGATGCCGCTGCGGCCGCTGGACGCCGAGCACTGGGTCGCCCGCCTCATCGACTGGGACAACGGCCGCACGATCGTGCCGGAGGCGCTCAGCGCGTTCGGCGAGTACGTCGCCGCCGCCTGCATCCCCGACCCGGCCCCCGAGCCCGACGGCTCCGTACCGCAGCTCCCGCCGGCCGTACTGCACCTGCGGCGGACCGTCGCCGCACTGGCCCGACGAGCACTGGGGAGGGCGCTGTCGTGACCGACGACCAGCACGGAGAGGGCGCGCCCCGCAGCGGCGGCCGTTGGGACCCGCTGCCGCAGGGCGACTACGACGACGGCGCCACCGCCTTCGTGAAACTCCCCGAGGGCGGCATCGACGCGCTCCTGGCGTCCGCCGACAGTCCGCTCGCCGCGCCGGGCCACGGATACGTGCCGCCGCGCATCACCGCCACGCCCGACCAGGCGCAGGGCGAGTGGGGAACGCCCGAGGGCGGCCAGTGGCCCGACCCGAACCAGACGCCCCACGAAGGCGGCGACGACCGTTTCACCTACCGGCCGGGCGCCGCCCAGCAGTGGACCTACGACGGCCACCAGGTGCCCGAGACGCAGGACCCGGGCGCCGTGCACCAGGACGGCTCGGGACAGTGGTCGATCCCGCTCGCGGGCGGCGACCTGCCGGACGAGTCGGGCGAGTTCACGACGTCGTCGCTGGTCCAGCAGTGGGGCGGCGGCACCCCTCCGGCGACCCTCCCGGGCGGCGCGTCCGCACCCTGGGCGACGGAGCGGCCGGAGCCCGCGGGACCGCTGGGACCGCACGACCCGACGGGACTCTCGGGCCCCGCGGGACCGCTGGGACCCCAGGGACAGCCGTGGGGACAGGACCCGGGGGTGCCGGGCAACGGGCACGAACACGGGAACGGCCACGGACCCGACCAGGGACACCGGCCTGACCAGGGACACGGCCTCGGACACACGGGCCAGGCGCACGGGACACCGGCGCACGGGACCCAGCTGCACGGAACGCCCGTGTACGGAACCCCCGCGCCCGGAATCCCGGCCCAGGGAACGCCCGCCCAGGGGACGTCGGTTCACGGGACACCGCCGTACGGGACCCCGGACCACGGGACCCAAAACCACGGAACTCCCGCGCACGGAACGCCGATGCACGGCGTACCGGGCCAGGGCGTGCCGGGCCAAGACGGGCGGGACCACGGCGTTCCGGACCATGGCGTTCCGGATCACGGCGGCCAGGACCATGGCGTTCCGGATCCCCTGAGGCACGGGACCCCGGTGCTCGGGACCCCGGCGCACGGCGTGCCCGTCGTCGACGCGCACGCGCCCGTGGCGCCGGATCCCGCCGTCGCCCCCGACGGCCGACCGCACGCGCCGGAGCACGATGTCCCGCCGCACGCCGGGGAGTTCCCCGGCGACGGGCAGGCGCGCGGGCAGGCCGACGGACGGACCGACGACCGGGCCGCCGACGCCGGACACCCCGCGCGCCACCCCGAGGCGGAGCCCGCGTCGGGACTCGCGTCCGGGCTTGTGCCGGCGCCGGGGGCCACCGAACCCGCCCCGGCCGCCCCAGCCGCCGCTGAGGGGCCGGGAGAGGCTGCGGCGGCCGATGAGTCCGGCGATGCCTCCGAGGCCGTCCAGCGGCCCGCTGAGGCCGCCGAAGGGCCCGCGGAGCCGGACGCGTCCCCCACCCCGGACGCCACCGACCCCGCCGCCCCCGACGAGCCCGCGGCCACCCCCTCCGACGACCCGCCGCCGCCCACCGGCGACGAACACCCCCTCGCCTCCTACGTGCTGCGCGTCAACGGCGTCGAACGGCCCGTCACCGACGCCTGGATCGGCGAGTCGCTGCTCTACGTGCTGCGCGAACGGCTCGGCCTGGCCGGCGCCAAGGACGGCTGCTCACAGGGCGAGTGCGGGGCGTGCAACGTCCAGGTCGACGGCCGTCTCGTCGCCTCCTGCCTGGTCCCCGCCGTCACCGCGGCCGGCTCCGAGGTGCGCACCGTCGAAGGGCTCGCCGAGGACGGCCGCCCCTCCGACGTGCAGCGCGCCCTCGCCCGCTGCGGCGCCGTGCAGTGCGGCTTCTGCGTGCCCGGCATGGCGATGACCGTGCACGACCTCCTGGAGGGCAACCCGGCCCCCACCGAACTGGAGACCCGGCAGGCCCTGTGCGGCAACCTGTGCCGCTGCTCCGGCTACCGGGGCGTCCTGAACGCCGTCAACGAGGTCGTCGCCGAACGCGAGGCGCACTCCGCCGAGCCGCAGACCGAGCACGACGGCGACGAACCCCGTATCCCCCATCAGGCGGGACCCGGCTCCGGCGGGGTCAACCCGTCGGCGTTCGACCCCTCGACGCATGACCAGGCGTACGGACAGGACGGAGGCCAGCCGTGACCAACGAAGCCGCCACCGCGACCACCGCCGCGGAGGCAGCACCGGCCCCCGAGCCGATCCCGCACGGCCTCGGCGCCTCCCTCCCGGCCGCCGACGCGCGCGCGAAGACCGAGGGCACCTTCCCGTACGCGGCCGACCTGTGGGCCGAGGGCCTGCTGTGGGCCGCCGTCCTGCGCTCCCCGCACGCGCACGCGCGCATCGTCTCCATCGACACCACCCACGCGCGGGAGATGCCCGGCGTCCGCGCCGTCATCACCCACGAGGACGTCCCCGGCACCGCCCGGCACGGCCGCGGCACCGCCGACCGCCCGGTCTTCGCCTCCGACGTGGTCCGCCACCACGGCGAGCCGATCGCCGCCGTCGCCGCCGACCACCCCGACACCGCGCGGATGGCCGCGGCCGCCGTGACCGTCGAGTACGAGGTCCTCGACCCGGTCACCGACCCCGAACAAGCCTTCGAGGCCGAGCCGCTGCACCCCGACGGCAACCTCATCCGGCACATCCCGCTGCGCCACGGCGACCCGGACGCGGCCGGCGAGGTCGTCGTCGAGGGCCTCTACCGCATCGGCCGCCAGGACCCCGCCCCCATCGGCGCCGAGGCCGGTCTCGCCGTGCCCCGCCCGGACGGCGGCGTCGAGCTGTACCTGGCCTCCACCGACCCGCACACCGACCGCGACACCGCCGCCGCCTGCTTCGGCCTGGAACAGGACCGCGTCAAGATCGTCGTCACCGGGGTGCCCGGCGCCACCGCCGACCGCGAGGACCAGGGCTTCCAGCTCCCGCTCGGCCTGCTCGCCCTGAAGACCGGCTGCCCGGTCAAACTCACCGCCACGCGCGAGGAGTCGTTCCTCGGGCACGTCCACCGCCACCCCACCCTGCTGCGCTACCGGCACCACGCCGACGCCGACGGCAGGCTGATCAAGGTCGAGGCGCAGATCCTGCTCGACGCGGGTGCCTACGCCGACACCTCGGGCGAGGCGCTGGCCGCCGCCGTGGGCTTCGCGTGCGGCCCCTACGTCGTCCCGAACGCGTTCATCGAGGGCTGGGCGGTCCGCACCAACAACCCGCCCTCGGGCCATGTGCGCGGCGAGGGCGCCATGCAGGTGTGCGCCGCCTATGAGGCGCAGATGGACAAACTGGCCAAGCGGCTCGGCGTCGACCCGGCCGAACTCCGGCTGCGCAACGCGCTCGCCACCGGCGACGTCCTGCCCACCGGGCAGACCGTGACCTGCCCGGCGCCGGTCGCCGAACTCCTCCAAGCGGTGCGGGAGTTCCCGCTGCCGCCGCTGCCCAAGGACACCCCCGAGGACGAGTGGCTGCTGCCCGGCGGACCCGAGGGCGCGGGCGAACCCGGCGCGGTGCGCCGGGGCGTCGGCTACGGCCTCGGCATGGTGCACATGCTGGGCGCCGAGGGCGCCGACGAGGTCTCCACGGCCACCGTGAAGGTCCACGACGGCGTCGCCACCGTGCTGTGCGCGGCCGTCGAGACCGGCCAGGGATTCACCACCCTGGCCCGGCAGATCGTCCAGGAGACGCTGGGCATCGACGAGGTGCACGTGGCGCCCGTCGACACCGACCAGCCGCCCGCTGGCCCCGGCAGCCGCGGCCGGCACACCTGGGTCTCCGGCGGGGCGGTGGAGCGCGCGGCGAAGATGGTCCGCACCCAGCTCCTCCAGCCGCTCGCACACAAGTTCGGCATGTCGACGGAGCTGCTCCAGATCACCGACGGCAAGATCACCTCGTACGACGGCGTCCTCTCGACGACCGTCGCCGAGGCCATGGACGGCAAGGAACTCTGGGCCACCGCCCAGTGCCGCCCGCATCCCACCGAGCCGCTGGACGGCTCGGGACAGGGCGACGCGTTCGTCGGCATGGCGTTCTGCGCGATCCGCGCGGTCGTCGACGTCGACATCGAGCTCGGCTCGGTCCGCGTGGTGGAGCTGGCGCTCGCCCAGGACGTCGGCCGGGTCCTCAACCCGGCGCAACTGGTGGCCAGGATCGAGGGCGCGGTCACCCAGGGCGTGGGCATCGCGCTCACCGAGAACCTGCGCACCGCGCGCGGGATCGTCCGCCACCCCGACCTCACCGGCTACTGCCTGCCGACGGCCCTCGACACCCCCGACATCCGGATCGTGAAGCTGGTCGAGGAACGGGACGTGGTCGCGCCGTTCGGCGCGAAGGCGGTCAGCGCGGTGCCGGTGGTGACGTCCCCGGCGGCCATCGCGTCCGCGGTCCGCGCGGCGACCGGCCGCCCGGTCAACCGCCTCCCGATCCGCCCCCAGGCGGCGGTGGTGACGAACCAGCAGTGACCGGCGTCGAGGGCTGCGGTGGCTCTGGGGGCTGCGGCGGCTCCGGTGGCTCCGGGGGCTGTGGGTGCTCCGGATGCCGTGGAAGTTTCGGATGCCGCGGGCGATCCGGGTGCTGCGGGCGCCCCGGGTGCTGCGGGCGCTCCGAGGGCGGGACGACACCGGTGCGGGAGCTGGGTCGGTTCTGACGGGCGGGGAACGTTTCAGGCCCGTCCGGCGTCCTTGGTGAGGGACCTTCTCCGGGAACGGGCGGGGGGCGGGCGGACGGGCGACCGACTCGCACAACGGTCCGCCCGCACACCGGTCCGCAGGCCGGTCCGACGGTCGGCCAGCCGGCCGCTTGACCAGTCCGCCGACAGGCCGACGGACCGACAGGCCGACGGCTGTCCCGCCGGACGGCCGCCCGGCCGCCCGTCCGTCCGGCCGTCCAACTGGTCAGCCGGCAGGCCGGAACCCGCGAGGAGCCACCGCCCTTACCCACCCGGCTCCCGCCTGCCCGTCGGCCTCCCTCCTCTGTGGGGATCGTTGCAGGTCAGTGCGGGTGCGGGGGCGTTGTCAGTGGTGGGGCGTAGGGTTCTGAACGGTGGGAGACGGCGGACGGTCCCGCCCGTCCATCGATGCCCCGCGAGGGGACAGAGCGCGGGAAGACTCCGGGGGAACGGAAAGATGAGCACGACGGACATCGCCGTACCGGCGATCACTCTGACCGAGGACCAACTCGATCCCTACATCACCCACGCGGCGACCCGGGGCTGGCTGACCGGCCCAGGACTGCCGGGTGACAACGGCCTGTTCACCTTCGACGGCCTGCTCGGCACCGGCCTGCGCACGGTGGCCGACACCACCGGCGGCACCGGGGCCGACGCGCTCTCCCCCGAGCTGAGGGACCAGCTCGTCATAGGCGCCCTGCGCGCGCCCGGCACCATGGACGCCGAGTCGATCCTCCTCGACGGCGTCACGGGCGAGGTTGCGACGACATGCTTCCTGCCCGACCGCCCCGACCTGATGGACCCGGCCCCGCTCGCGCCGTCCCTGCGCACCCTGGTCTCGTTCGCCACCGCCGCGGACGAACTGGCCGGGCTGCGCGGGAGGTTCGCCTCCTTCGCCGGCCGGCACGGGCAGAAGACGGCGGCTGAGGCGTCCCGCAAGCTGCTCGCGCTGTTCGAGGAGGACGCGGAGGGAGAGCTGTCACCGTTCTGGAAGATGACAGCGCTGATCCGCCCGCTGTCCCTGGTCCCGGCCCCGGGAGCGGAGTCGGGCCTTGCGCTGGAACTGCCCGGCCGCCTTCTCGACAAGGAGTTCGGGCAGGGCGCGGTGTGGCGCTTCGAGGAACTCGACTTCCCGCCGACGCTCACCCACGGGCCGACCCGCCGCTTCCTGCGGGAGACGGGCCTGCCGGAGGACGGCCTGCTCTTCCACCTGGACACGGACGTCCCGCTGCCGACGCTCCCCGAGCACTACGCCGACGACGACAGCGCCGAACTCCCCGCCCACGCGGCCCGCCTGATCCGCCTGGGCCACCTCGTCGAGGGGAACAGCCTGGTGGTGGACGGCGCGACGGGCGCGGTCCTGAACTGGAGCGAGCCCGAGGCCACCCTCACCCCCCTGAACACGGACGTCTCCACCCTCGCCTTCACCCTCTGGCTCCTGCACCGGGAGAAGGCGATAGACGCGGACCTGTCCCACGAGCTGTCGACGGAGGCGTACGACCAACTGGCGACGACGATGCTCCAGACGCTCGCCGCGATAGACCCGACGGCGGTGTCCCTGCCCCCGACGGACTGGCACTACTGGACGGAGGCATTCCAGGACGAGGCGGGCGGCGTGCTCTGAGTCACCGCCCGAGCGAGGACAGGAACTCCCGCCAGGCGCGGGGTCCGAAGGCGACCACGGGACCGAGGGGACGCTTGCTGTCGCGGACAGGAACGGCGGTGGATATCCCGTCGGCCATCTCCACGCACTCGTTGTTGCCGCCGCTGTAGGTGCTGCCGCGCCAGGTCGCTTCCGAGAGGTCAGGCGCGGTGCGGGGGGCGTGGTTCATGCTCGGTGCTCCTTGGCCCGGTGGTGGATGAGCGCGCGGGACTCCACAGGGGAGAGCGCGGAGGCGCAGGCGATGTCGAACACCTCCTGGTAACGACCGACCTCAGCCTCCCGCTCCAGCCACACGGAGCCGGTCGGGTTGTCCGCCAGCACCACGTCGAGCGCCGCCTCCCCGGGGAACCGCAGCACCACGTACGGACCGAACATACTCGCGTGGGCGCCGTGCGAGAACGGAAGGATCTGCACGGTCACATTCGGACGCTCGGAGAGAGCGATGACGTGTTCCAACTGCGCGCGCATCGCCCGGGGCCCGCCGACCTGCTGAAGGAGAACGGCCTCCGACAGCACGGCCCGCAGACGCAACGGCGCATCACCGGTGAGCCGTTCCTGCCGGGCGAGACGGACCTGGACGAACTTCTCGATCTCGTCTTCGGTCTGCCACTGACGTGAGGCAGCCGTGACGGCACGGATGTACTCGGGGGTCTGCAGCAGACCGGGAACGAGCTGGGCCTGGAAGGTGCGGATCTCCCCGGCCATGGCTTCCAGCGCGATGTAGTCGCGGTAGGTGTCGGGCAGGACCGATCCGTACCGGTTCCACCAGCCCTGCCTGCGGCGGCGGTTGGCCTTGCGCGCCAAGGAGGTCAGCCGGTCGTGGAGTTCGGCGTCCGTCGCCCGGTAGGTGTGGAGCATCGCGGTCAGATCGGGGAGGCGGACCGCCACCCGCCCGTTCTCGATCCGGCTGATCTTCCCCTTGGTGCAGTCGAGGGCGTCCGCTGCCTGCGTGGTGGTCAGTCCGGACGCCTCCCGCAACCGGCGCAACGCGTCACCGAGTTGGCGACCGAGAACGGTCGAGGGATTCGGGGCGGAGGTCTTCGCGGGCATGCCGACACGTTAAGCAGAGCAGCGGACTCGACGAGCGAGGAGTAACTCGAACGATGGAAAATTGACACCATTTCATTCAGCAACGTTGCAGTTTGATGCGGTGCGCCCCCATTCTGCTGGCCATGAGCACGGGCATCCTTCCGGCGCATGCGCCGCTCCAGTGGGTGCCGACCGGGAACCGGCCTTCAGGGAGCGTCATGGAAGCAAGTTCAGCCTCGGTCGACGTCACGTTCCGCCTCCCCCGGTCCCGTCGGAGCGTCCCGAGGGCCCGCGCCGCGCTCCTCGCGGTGCTGGGTGGCTGGGAGGTCGACCAAGAGGTCGGCGAGTCGGCCGAGTTGGTGCTGTCGGAGCTGCTGACCAACGCGCTGAAGGTGCCGGTGCCACGAGGACACCAGGTCGGGGTGCGGATCGCGCGGGCGCCGGCCGAGGGCCTGCTGCGCCTGGAGGTCAGCGACACGGGTGGGGGCCGTCCCGAGGCGCGGACCCCCGACACCGACGAGACCGGCGGCCGGGGTCTGCTCCTGGTGGAGGCGCTGGCCGACCGCTGGGGCTACGAGGAACACGGGGCCGGGATCGGCAAGACGGTATGGGCGGAACTGAAGTCCCCGACCCTCCTGACCGAGCCCGGGACGAGGGAGATCGCGGCGGCCCTGGTGCGACCGGGGCAGTGGGTACGGATGTGGGGGGAGTGGAGGTCGGTCCAGTCGACACAGAGCGAACCGGACCCGTCCACGAGAGTCATGATCCTCCTCACCTTGGACGAGGGCCCACCCCTCCGAATCCGCGCGACGGAGCCGTTGAGGGTGCGGGGGGAGGGCGGCTGAGCGGGTGCTCGACCTCGCGTGGCTCCAAGGCCCCGGCCGACGACGACGCCGTTTTACCCGACAACGCGAATATGCGCGTTGCCGGATGGACGGCCGCGACCTGCCCTCGTACGGTCGTTGCCGGAGCCCCGACCGGGGACGAAACCAAGGGGGTTCGGCGTGGCCCAACAGGAATTGACCCGTCTGACCGGAAACGGCAACGGCAACGGAAACGGCGGTGGCACCTGCGGCGAGGACGACTGCCCCACCATCTACCGCACCGCCAGTGGATCGTTCATCGTCCAAGGTGACACGTCGGATTCTTTCCAGCCGCCCGACGGGGAGAGCCTGGTGGAGATCCCGGAGGCGGTACTGAGGGAGGCATTCCGTGCTCTTGGCTGGTGAGGCGTGGAGAGCGAGGTTCCGTGACTTCAAGACAGAGGCTTGGCGGCTCGAGACCTTGCCGCAGTACCTCATGCCGCAGGAGGAAGAACCCTTCGCGGAATTCCGGCGTGGTGTCCGCGTCGATCCCCGGACTGTCTCCAACACCTACACGGACCGGTTGCGTCGACAGGCGGAGCAGGGGCGGTCACAGGGGCGCGTGCACATCGTGAGCCGCCCGCTTTCGGACTACCTCCGCTTCGAGTTCGCTCGGTACTACGCGCCGCACGCACGGGCAGGGGAGGACATTCGGATCCTGGACGTGACGGACAGGGAGAACCCGCTGGCGGAATTCCAGGACTTCTGGATTTTCGACCGGAGCGAAGTCGTCCTCATGAACTACGACGCGGACGGCAGGCAGATCAGCCGGGAGGTCCAAGACGGGGACGTGGGCAGATATCTCGACTGCCAGAGCCTGGCGCTGGCGGAAGCGGTGCCCTTCGAGGAGTACGTGAAGGGTCTTGACGCTTGAACCCGAGAACCTGGGGCGGTCCAGGTCCGACCTCGCGGAAGCCTTGAGGGACCAGCGTAGGCGGTCCGGGCGGACGCAGACCTGGCTCGCTCGGCGCTGCAACATGTCCCAGACCAAGGTCAGCAACATCGAGAGCGGAAAGCTCACTCCCCAGCTCCTCGACGTCGAGCTGATCCTGCGTGCCCTCGGGGCGCAGGGCCCCCGGGCTGTCGAGATCATGGCGTTGGTGAGGACCGCCAACACGGAATGGCACGATCATTGGCGCTCGCGCCGCAGAGGTTTGGACAAGAAGCAGAACGAACTGGCGCGGCTCGAAGCGATATCCACGGAGTTCCGGTTCTTTCTCCTGTCCATGGTCACCGGTCTGCTGGCCACCCCCGAATACGTGCGTGCCAGTATCGCTGATGTTCCCGGGGACCAGTCCAAGACCTTTGCGAAGAAGCTGGAACGGCAGCAGGTTCTCTATGACACCTCGAAGTCGTTCACCTTCGTGCTCACGGAACAGGCGGTGAGATGGTCCCTGCTCCCTCCCGCGGGCATGGCCATGCAACTCGACAGGCTGGTGTCGGTCTCCCGTCTGCCGAATGTGCGGATCGGCGTGATCCCGCTCGGCGGGTACATGCCCGAGAAGTCCCTCAACACCTTCACCGTCTACGATCGGCGCCTGGTCACGGTGGAGACCGGCACAGGCTCCCTGATGCTCTACGACCATCGCGATGTGACCGCCTATCTCGGCGATTTCATGGCGTACGAACGTCGTGCGGTGGTCGGCGACGACTGTCGGGAACTGCTGAGCGAGTGGTCCTCTCTCTTTACCCGACAACGCGAATAACCCTCGACCTGCTCGGTGTTGCTCGCCACCATCGTGCTGCACATGGAAATCCGACCTCCTGGAAGGACACCAGCGGCATGACCGTCTTACTCGAAGTCCCGGGCACCACCAAGTACCGCGATCCGCGGACGTTGCTGAACGCCGTCCGGCCACATGTCAAAGAACGGCGCTACAACATCTTCGAGGCTCCGGGGTCCGAGGGCGTCGACTTGTGGGAGCGGGAGGTCCGGCTGCTGCTGCGGGACAGCGTCGCCGTTCGAAGCCTCGCGGAGCGCGTCCTCGGCCAGGCCGTCGCCTATCTCGTCACGGCCGTGGAGAACCCAGGCGCCGACATGGGGCCCGGCTTCACGGTCGACCTCGGCATTCACCAGATCATCCTGGACACCCCGGTCTACTTCGCGTTCTGCGATCTGTACAACGGCGGTCGGTACAAGCATCACGCGCCCCTCGTCGAGCGGCGTCGCGACGGAACGGTGATGCGCACGGCCGACCTCATCGGGCGGGCGGGGTTCGCTGTCGACATCGAACTCTGGGAGGTCGACGCCGCCGACTGCGGACCCTGCGACGACAAGGTGCCCGACAGCCACTGACCGCATCGCCCGGGTGTCCTGCCCCTCCAGCGGGGGCGGGGCACCCGCGCACCGCACAACTCACCTCCGAGGAGCCCCGTTGGCGTCCGTGCACAACTTCGATCATGAGCGTGCCGTCTGGGACAGTTACGCCGAGTCGGTGTGGAAGGGCGGCGGTGCGGAGTTCGTTCCGGCGTTTCGGTGGACGCAGTACCAGGGACACGGGCCAGGGGTCGAGCTTCTCGGGGAGCCCGCAAGCGTGCTGGAGATCGGCTGTGGCACAGGGCGGGCGCTGGCCCATCTCGCCGGGCGCGGGGTGCGGGCGCGGGGCATCGACCTCTCCCCGGTCATGGTGGCCGCGGCGAGCGAACGGTGGGCGGACCTCGGGATCGTGTTCGAGTGCGCCGAAGCGCTGGAGTGGCTCGGCACGGACACCCGCACCTACGACGCCGTCTACTCCGTCTTCGGTGCGGCCTGGTTCAGCGACCCGGAACTTCTCTTCCCCCTCGTCCTGCCGAGGCTGAACCCCGGAGGAGTGTTCGTGTTCTCGCAGCCCCCGGCCATCCCCGGGGCCTACGGCCGGCAGGGCATGTACAAGGGCGGCTTCGCGGGCCCCGCCAGATATACCTACCGCTACAGCCACCCTCCCGAGACCTGGCGGAGCCACCTCCTCGCGGCCGGCTTCGCCGATGCCGTGGCCGGTGTGCTGCCCGCGCCCGCGGTCGGTCATATCGGGACGTTGATCGTGCGGGCGGTCGCTGTCTGAGCGCCCGCCGAGGCCGGGGCGCGGCGGAGCCCCCTGGTGGGTACCAGGGGGCTCCTTTGAGGCCGTGGCGGGAATTGAACCCACGTGCCTCGCTTTGCAGGCGAGTCCCTAAGCCACTCGGGCACACGGCCGTGTTCGTGAGGACGACGTTACGGAGGGGTGGGGGGCGGGGCAAGGGAGCGGGCGGGGACGCAACGGGACTGCCATACCGCGTTCATGAAACGGGGTCGCGGTCGTACGACCAATGGCTCAGGACGAGACCGTCTTCCGCCAGGGGTGAAAGTGCGATTCGGCGCTTACCCTGGCGGCCATGGGTGTCGTTGAGTCGCAGGACAGCGTGGTCGGGGGCGGAATCGCGGGAACCGCGGAGAAGCAAGAGGGGCAAGGGGAGCAGGGGGTGCTGGGGCGGACCTATCGGGCCCTCAGCATCGGGATCGTCTCCGTGGTGCTGCTCATCGCCTTCGAAGCGACCGCCGTAGGCACCGCAATGCCCGTAGCGGCCCGCGAGCTGGACGGGATCTCGCTCTACGCCTTCGCCTTCTCCGGGTACTTCACCACCAGCCTCTTCGGCATGGTCCTCGCCGGACAGTGGTCCGACCGGCGCGGCCCCGTCGGCGCCCTGGCCGGTGGCATCGGGGCGTTCGGCGCCGGGCTCGTCGTCGCCGGGACCGCCCAGGCCATGTGGCTGTTCATCCTCGGGCGGGCCGTGCAGGGACTGGGCGGCGGGCTCGTCATCGTCGCCCTGTACGTCGTCGTCGGACGGGCCTACCCGGAGCGGCTGCGGCCCTCGATCATGGCGGCGTTCGCCGCCGCCTGGGTGGTGCCGTCCATCGTCGGACCGCTCGCCTCCGGCGCGGTGACCGAACACCTCGGCTGGCGCTGGGTGTTCCTCGGGATACCCGTGCTGGTGCTGCTGCCGATGGGCCTCGCGCTGCCGCAGATGCGCCGGCTCGCCGCGTCCCCCGCCCCCGCAGGGCCGGCCGACCCCGCCCTCGACCGGCGGCGCATCCGGCTCGCCCTCGGCATCTCCCTCGGCGCCGGACTCCTCCAGTACGCGGCCCAGGAACTGAGCTGGATCTCCGTCGTCCCCGGCATCGCGGGCGTCGCCCTGCTCGTGCCCGCCGTCCTCGGCCTGCTCCCGCGCGGCACCTACCGGGCGGCCCGCGGACTGCCGTCCGTCGTGCTGCTGCGCGGGGTCGCCGCCGGGTCGTTCATCGCCGCGGAGTCCTTCGTCCCGCTGATGCTCGTCACCCAGCGGGGGCTGTCGCCGACGCTCGCCGGGTTCTCGCTGGCCGCGGGCGGCGTCACCTGGGCGCTCGGCTCCTGGGTGCAGGCGCGGACCCGGATGCAGCCGTACCGGGTGCGGCTGATGACCGGCGGGATGGTGCTGGTCGCCGCGGCGGTCGCCGCCGCGCCGAGCGTGCTCATCCCGGCCGTGCCGGTCTGGATCGTCGCCGTCGCCTGGGCCTTCGGCTGCCTCGGCATGGGCCTGGTCATCGCCTCCAGCAGCGTCATGATGCTGCGGCTCTCCGCCCCCGAGCAGGCCGGCGCCAACTCCGCCGCCCTCCAGATCTCCGACGGCCTCTCCAACGTCGTCCTCCTCGCGGCGGGCGGCGCGGCCTTCGCCGCGCTCGGCGGCGGCACGGTGGCGCACACCGCCACCACGGCGACCGGCACCGGCTCCCACCCGGCCGCCTTCGCCGCCGTCTTCCTCCCGATGGCGGCCGTGGCCCTGGCCGGCGCCTGGGTCGCCACCCGGGTCACCGATCCCGCGCGCACCGCACAGCCGTAGCGCGCGGCGGCATCCGCCCAGGTCACCACGGTGTGCCCCGGGGCGGGCCGCTCGCGGGGCGGTTCCCGGGCGGCTGTGACGTGAGTCCCAACCGCCCGCCTCCCTGGCTTGTCCGCGCGTGGGCGGGGGCGGGGCGCCGGTAGGGTGGCCCGGTTGTCATACGTAGACGTGCGTGAACCGGCCGCCCGGTTCGCGGACCGCCCGACCCCCTTGCTACGGAGACCGTGACTACCACCGCCGCTTCCTCCTCCCACTCCCACCACCTCTCCCCGGCCTTCCCCGGCCGCGCCCCGTGGGGTACCGCCAGCAAGCTGCGCGCCTGGCAGCAGGGCGCGATGGAGAAGTACATCCAGGAGCAGCCACGGGACTTCCTCGCGGTGGCGACCCCGGGCGCGGGCAAGACGACCTTCGCGCTCACCCTCGCCTCCTGGCTGCTGCACCACCACGTCGTGCAGCAGGTGACCGTGGTCGCGCCGACCGAGCACCTGAAGAAGCAGTGGGCCGAGGCCGCCGCGCGCATAGGGATCAAGCTCGACCCCGAGTACAGCGCGGGCCCGCTCGGCAAGGACTACGACGGGATCGCCGTCACCTACGCCGGTGTCGGCGTCCGGCCCATGCTGCACCGCAACCGCAGCGAGCAGCGCAAGACCCTGGTGATCCTCGACGAGATCCACCACGCCGGTGACTCCAAGTCCTGGGGCGAGGCCTGCCTCGAGGCGTTCGAGCCGGCCACCCGGCGGCTCGCGCTCACCGGCACGCCGTTCCGCTCCGACACCAACCCGATCCCCTTCGTGACGTACGAGGAGGACAACGCCGGCATCCGGCGCTCCGCCGCCGACTACACGTACGGCTACGGATCCGCGCTCTCGGACGGCGTCGTCCGGCCGGTCATCTTCCTCTCCTACAGCGGCAACATGCGCTGGCGCACCAAGGCGGGCGACGAGATCGCCGCCCGGCTCGGCGAGCCGATGACCAAGGACGCCGTCAGCCAGGCCTGGCGGACCGCGCTCGACGCGCGCGGCGAGTGGATGCCCAGCGTGCTGCGCGCCGCCGACCAGCGGCTGACCGAGGTCAGGAAGGGCATCCCGGACGCCGGCGCCCTCGTCATCGCCACCGACCAGGACTCCGCGCGCGCCTACGCCAAGCTCATCCGCGAGATCACCGGCACCAAGGCCACCGTCGTCCTGTCCGACGACACCGGAGCCTCCCGGCGCATCGACGACTTCAGCGCCTCGACCGACCGCTGGATGGTCGCCGTCCGCATGGTGTCCGAGGGCGTCGACGTGCCCCGGCTGGCCGTCGGGGTCTACGCGACGACGATCTCCACGCCCCTCTTCTTCGCCCAGGCCGTGGGCCGTTTCGTGCGGTCGAGACGGCGCGGCGAGACGGCGTCGGTGTTCCTGCCGACCGTCCCCGACCTGCTCACCTTCGCCAACGAGATGGAGGTCGAGCGCGACCACGCCCTCGACAAGCCCAAGAAGGACGGCGAGGAGGACCCGTACGCCGAGTCCGAGAAGGAGATGGAGGAGGCGAACAAGGAGCAGGACGAGGACACCGGCGAGCAGGAGCAGTTCTCCTTCGAGGCGCTGGAGTCCGAGGCCGTCTTCGACCGGGTCCTCTACGACGGCGCCGAGTTCGGCATGCAGGCGCACCCGGGCAGCGAGGAGGAGCAGGACTACCTCGGCATTCCCGGCCTGTTGGAGCCTGACCAGGTGCAGATGCTGCTCCAGAAGCGGCAGGCGCGGCAGATCGCGCACAGCCGCAAGAAGCCGGACGACGAGGCGGACCTTCTCGAACTGCCCGCCGAGCGGCGGCCCGTCGTCTCCCACAAGGAGATGATGGAGTTGCGCAAGCAGCTCAACACGATGGTCAGCGCGTACGTGCACCAGAGCGGCAAGCCGCACGGAGTGATCCACACGGAGCTGCGGCGGGTGTGCGGGGGACCGCCCAGCGCGGAGGCGACGGCGGGCCAGTTGCGCCAACGGGTGGCGAAGGTGCAGGAGTGGGCGACCCGGATGAGGTAGCCCGCCGCGACCCACCACACCCTTGAAGACGGCGTCAGTCGATATCGGGGCAAATCATGGTGGTCCGTACCGGCCAGTGACCGGATTCTGGACGGAGCCTTCCGCTGAGCGAACCCGCTTCGCTACTGTCCCGCTACGCACACGCCCCGTGGCAGCGCCGCCGCGGAGCGCAGCCGTGAAGCGACGCGGCCCGCCACCAGGCCGGGCCGCCGGCCGATCGGCGGCCTCTGAAGCGCGTCGCCGACGGGACTCGGCGGCGCAATCGCCGCTCCGGGGGACGCCGACCTCACCACTTGGAGGAGTGGGCGTCGTGACCGCGGAGACCTCTCAGACGCTCGACCGGGGACTGCGCGTCCTCAAGCTGCTGGCCGACACCGACCACGGGCTGACCGTCACCGAGCTTTCGCATCGACTGGGCGTCAACCGGACCGTGGTCTACCGGTTGCTCGCCACGCTGGAACAGCACACGCTCGTCCGCCGCGACCTAGGCGGCCGGGCCCGGGTAGGGCTCGGTGTGCTGCGCCTGGGCCGACAGGTCCATCCCCTGGTCAGAGAGGCCGCGCTGCCCGCCCTCCGCTCACTGGCCGAGGACATAGGGGCGACCGCCCACCTCACCCTGGTCGACGGCTCCGACGCGCTGGCCGTGGCCGTCGTCGAGCCGACCTGGACCGACTACCACGTGGCGTATCGGGCCGGGTTCCGCCACCCCCTGGACCGGGGTGCCGCGGGCCGGGCGATCCTCGCCGCGCGCTCCCAGCCACCGGGCGACCCGGGCTACACCCTCACCCACGGTGAACTGGAGGCCGGCGCGAGCGGCGCCGCCGCCCCGCTGCTCGGCGTCACCGGAGTGGAGGGCAGCGTCGGCGTGGTGATGCTCGCCGACGCCGTACCGGAGCGGGTGGGCCCCCGAGTGATGGACGCGGCCCGCGAGGTGGCAGAGGCCCTGCGCTGAGCCCCGCCCACCGGCCGGGAGTGGGTCGCGGGGGTGCGGCGCAATCCGCCGCGTACCCGGTCACCACCCCAGTTCAACAGCACAGAGCGACCAAAGGGCCCATCAAGCGGCGGATTCGCCGCACCCCCGCGACCCCGACCCCACCGGGAGCCCCCGCCCCCCCGCACCCGCACCCGCCCCCCACCGCACAACCACCCCCGCCCCCCACCCCCCACCACGCAACCGCCCCGCGCCCCCCGTCACGTTAGATTGATCCCGTGCTCTCTCGTCTCACGCGCCCCTGGGCCCTCGCCGTCTGTGCTCTGCCCGTCGTGGCGCTGCTGGCCACCGCGGTGTTCGCGCCGTTGCCGTTCGCGCTGGCGCAGCCCGGCATCACGGCGGACGTGCTCGGCAAGAACAAGGGCACCGAAGTGATCACCATCGAGGGTGCGAAGACCCGGACGACCACCGGCCAGCTGCGGATGACGACGATCGAGGCGACCAACCCGGACACGAGGATCTCGCTCGGTCAGGTGGTCGACGCGTGGTTCTCGACCGACCGGGCGGTGATGCCGCACGACGCGGTGTACCCGAGCGGCGACAGCACCAAGGAGATCGAGCAGCACAACACCGCGCAGATGAAGGAGTCCCAGGACGCGGCGACCCGGGCCGCTCTCGACTACCTCCACCTCCAGGACAAGGACGTCAAGGTCACCCTGAAGCTGGCCGACGTCGGCGGCCCGAGCGCGGGCCTCATGTTCACCCTGGGCATCATCGACAAGCTGAACGGCGACGGCTCCGAGGGTGACCTCACCGGCGGCCGGACCATCGCGGGCACCGGCACGATCGGCGACGACGGGAAGGTCGGCGCGGTCGGCGGGGTGCCGTTGAAGACGATGGCCGCGCGCCGGGACGGTGCCACCGTGTTCCTGGTGCCGCGGGCGGAGTGCGCGGACGCCAGGTCGGAGCTGCCCAAGGGGCTGCGGCTGGTCCCGGTGACCACGCTCAAGAGCGCGGTGAGCGCACTCACGGCGCTGTCGAAGGGCAAGGGCACAGTCCCGACCTGCTGAAGCGAAGAGACCGCACCCCGCCCCCGCCGAGCCCCGCCCCCGCCGAGCCCCGCCCCCGCCGAGCCCCGCCCCCGCCGAGCCCCGCCCCGGCCGAGCCCCACCCCCGCCGAGCCCCGCCCCGCCCCGACGCCCCGGCTCAGCCCGCCTTCACGAGCCCTTCCCGCTTCATCCAGTCGAGTGCCACGTCGTGCGGGTCCTGCCCGTCGACGTCGACCTTCGCGTTCAGGGTCTGCGCGACGGTGTTGTCGAGCTTCCTGGTGAGAGGGGCGAGGACTTCGGCGATCGCCGGATGCTCCTTCAGGGCCTTGGAGTTGATCTCGGGGGCCGCGTTGTAGTTGGGGAAGAACTTCTTGTCGTCGGCCATCACCACCAGGTGCATCGACTTGATGCGCCCGTCGGTGGTGAAGACCTCGCCGTAGGTGCAACTGCCCTTCGCGGCCTGGGTGTAGATGATCCCGGTGTCCATCTGGGTGATGTTCTTCGCGGGCAGGCTCATCCCGTACGTCTTCTCCATGCCGGGCAGCCCGTCGGCCCGGTTGGCGAACTCGCTCTCCACGCAGAGGGTGACGGCGCCGGGGTCCTTCTTGGCGAGCGCGGCCACCTCGGAGAGGGTGCCGGTGCCGTACTTCTTGTGGTTGGCCTCGTTCATGGCGAGGGCGTAGGTGTTGTTCAGGGCGGACGGCGCGAGCCAGGTCAGCCCGTTCCGCAGGTCCGCGGCCCGTACCGCCCGCCACTGCGCGTCCGGGTTCGGGATGGGCTTGCTGTTGCCCTGGTAGGTGATCCAGGCGGTGCCGGTGTACTCGTACATGCCGGTCGCCTCGCCGCTCTTGACGGCTTCGCGGGCGCCGATGGACCCCTGGATGCCGGTGCGGTCCAGCACCTCCGCGCCGGCCGCCTCGAAGGCGATGCCCATCATCGCGCCGAGGATCAGTTGCTCGGTGAACTCCTTGGAGGTGACGGTGAGGTGGGCGCCCTTCAGGGGCTGCCCCTGCCCGAGGGTGCCGGGTTGGACGTCGTCGACCATGGGTGAGCCGCTGGTCAGCCCGCAGCCGGAGACGGCGACGAGGGCCCCGCAGACGGAGAACGACACCGCGCGCCAGGCCCACGGACGCCCGCCCCACAGCATCCCGCCGACCCGCCGCCCGCCGACTCGCCGCCCGCCCACTCGCCGACCGCCCGCCCGGCTCACGCCTCCACCTCCAACCCGCGTGGCCGCAACAGGAGTTCGGCCAGGGAGGCGAGCCAGTCGACGAGCAGGGCGAGGGACACGGTGAGGATCGAGCCGAGGACCAGGACCGGCATCCGCTGGTTGGTGATGCCGGTGGTGATCAGTACCCCGAGCCCGCCGCCCCCGCCGAACGTGGCGAGCGTCGCGGTGCCGACGTTGAGGACCAGCGCGGTGCGCACGCCGGCCAGGATCAGCGGTACGGCCAGCGGGAGTTCGACCCGGCGCAGCACGCCGAGCGGGGACATGCCGATGCCGCGGGCGGCTTCCAGCAGGGTGGGGTCGTTGGCGCGCAGGCCGGCGATGGTGTTCGACAGCACGGGCAGCACGGCGTAGATGATGATGCCGATCAGGGCGGCTCTCATGCCGGTGCCGAGCCAGATCACCAGCAGGGCGAGGAGCCCGATCGCGGGGGTCGCCTGGCCCATGTTGGCGAAGGCCGTGGCGACCGGGGTGGCCTTCTGGAACGTCCGGCGGGTCAGCAGGATGCCCAGCGGGATCGCGATGATCAGCACGAAGAACGTGGAGATCGCGACGAGTTCGATCTGCTGCCAGAGGGCTTTGGAGACCTGCCCGTGGGAGAGAGCGTTCCTGGAGATCGCGTCCAGGTCGGCCTGCTTGAACCAGAGCCAGGTCGCCAGCAGCAGCGCGATCAGGAACGCGGGCAGGATGGTCAGCCGCTGCCAGGTGATCCGGCGCCCGGGCCGGGCGGGGGAGGGGGGCGGGGCCTCCTGTTCGGCCTCGCCCTCGTCGCGGAAGGCGAGCCCTTTGACGTCGTGTTCGCCGGAGGGCCGGCGCGGCGCGGGCCCGCTCATCGCTCGGTCCCCTCTTCGCCGCCCTCCTGCTCGGCGTGGGTGCGCTCGGTGCGGGCCTCCTCCAACTCGTGCTGGTGCTCCATGGCTTCGAGGCGGTCGGCGTCGAGCAGTTCGTGCACGGAGTTCATGAGGGTCTCCATGTCGACGACGCCGGTGTACTCGCCGCGCCGTCCGGTCACCGCGACCCGTCCGGCGTTGTCGGTGAGCACGGCTTCGAGGGCGTCGCGCAGGGTGGCGTCACGGGTCACGGTGTCGTGGACGAGGGTGCCGGCGCGGGCGAGTGAGCCCCTGGCCCGCATGAGGTCGCCGCGGCGCAGCCACTTGTAGGGGCGGCCGCGCTTGTCGAGGAGCAGGATCTCGTTGGTGCCGCTCTCCCGCAGCCGGTTGAAGATGGACTGGAGCGGGTCGTCGACGGTGACGGTCGGGTAGTCGGTGATCTCGACGTCCCGCACCCGGGTGAGGTTGAGCCGTTTGAGGGCGGCGCCCGCGCCGACGAACCCGGAGACGAAGTCGTCGGCCGGGTTGGTGAGGATCGCCTCCGGGGTGTCGAACTGGGCGATGTGGGAGTGCTCGCGCAGGACGGCGATCCGGTCGCCGAGTTTGATGGCCTCGTCGAAGTCGTGGGTGACGAAGACGATGGTCTTGTGCAACTCGTGCTGGAGCCGGATCAGTTCGTCCTGGAGGTGGTCGCGGGTGATCGGGTCGACGGCGCCGAACGGCTCGTCCATCAGCAGGACGGGCGGGTCGGCGGCGAGCGCTCGGGCCACGCCGACGCGCTGCTGCTGGCCGCCGGAGAGCTGGCGCGGGTAGCGGCCCCGGAACTCGCCGGGGTCGAGCCCGACCAGGTCGAGGAGTTCCTCCACCCGGGCCTTGGTCCTGGCGGAGGACCAGCCGATCATCCGCGGTACCAGGCTGATGTTCTGGGCGACGGTCATGTGCGGGAAGAGGCCGGCCGACTGGATGGCGTAGCCGACCTTGCGGCGCAGCTTCACCGGGTCGATGCCGGTGACGTCCTCGCCGCCGATCCTGATCCGGCCGCCGGTCGGCTCGATCAGCCGGTTGATCATCTTGAGGGTGGTCGACTTCCCGCACCCCGAGGGGCCGACGAAGATGACGATCTCGCCCGCCTTGATCTCCATGTTGACGTTGTCGACGGCGGGGCTCGGGTTGCCGGGGTAGCGCTTGGTGAGGTTCTCCAGTTCGATGGTCGCCCCGGTGGTGGGTGTCTCGTCAGGCACGGATCCCCCTGGAGATGGTCAGCCGTCCGAGCAGGACGTACGCGGCGTCGAACAGCAGGGCCAGGACGATGATGCCGAGGGTGCCCGCGAGTACCTGGTTGAGCGCGTTCCTGCTGCCCAGTGAGGCGATGCCGCGGAAGATCTCGTTGCCGAGGCCGGGCCCGGACGCGTAGGCGGCGATGGCGGCGATGCCCATCAGCATCTGGGTGGAGACCCGGATGCCGGTGAGGATCGGCGGCCAGGCGAGCGGCAGCTCGACCCGCAGCAGCCGCATCACCCGGGACATGCCGATGCCGCGGGCGGCGTCCACCAGGGACGGGTCGACGCCGCGGAGTCCGACGATCGCGTTGCGCACGATCGGCAGCAGCCCGTACAGGGTCAGGGAGATCACGGTGGGCGGTACGCCGAGGCCGACGATCGGGATGAGCAGGCCGATCATGGCGAGCGAGGGGACGGTCAGGATCGTGGAGGTGGCGGTGGTGGCGAGGTTGCCTGCCCAGTCGCTGCGGTAGGTGAGGACGCCGATCAGGACGCCGATCAGGGTGGCCACGACCATGCACTGGAAGACGGCGCTGGCGTGTTGATACGCGTCCGTGAGGAGTTGTTCGTGCCGGGCGCCGAGGTAGTCCCAGAAGTTCACCCGCGTTCACCCCCGGCTCTGGTCGGCCGAGCCCTGTCGGCCGAGTCGTTGCGGCTACGTCCTTGCGGTCAGGTCTGACGATCAAGCCCTGCCGGTCAAGCCCTGCCAATCAAGCCCTGCCGGTCAAGCCCTGCCAATCAAGCCCTGCCGGTCAGAACCTGATGGCCAGGCCCCAACGGTCAGAACCTGATGGCCAGGCCCTGCCGGTCATGTCCAGCCGGTCATGTCCGGTCGGCGTCCTCGGCCGCCTGTTCCACCAGCGGGATGATCCGCAGCGGAACGGGGTTCTCCATCACGATCGCGGTGGCGGCCCGGACGATCCCATCAAAACCGACAACCCGGTCGATGACCCGTTGGAGATCGGCGTTGGAGCGGGCCACCAGCCGGCACAGCATGTCGCCGCTGCCGGTGGTGGTGTGCAGTTCGAGGACCTCGGGCACCCCCGCCAAGTGGGCGCGTACGTCGGGGCCTTGGCCCTGCCGGATCTCCAGGGTGGCGAAGGCGGTGACCGGGTAGCCGAGGGCCGCCGGGTCGACCTGCGGACCGAATCCCCTGATGACTCCGTTCGACTGAAGCCGGTCGAGCCGCGCCTGCGCCGTGCCCCGGGCCACGCCGAGCCGCCGGGACATCTCCAGCACCCCGATCCGGGGCTCCCTCGCCAGCAGCACGATGATGCGTCCGTCCAGCCGGTCGATCGTCACAGCACCCTCCGATGATGGTCATCCTGTACAGAAAGGTCGCCCCCACCCCCATTCTGCCGAGCATATTGACCAGTGAAAACGCGAACTGTTGCGCACCTTGCGAACCGGCCACACGCTTTCGCTATGACGCAGACCACACAGCACACTCCCGAGACGACCGCCCGGCAGGCCGACCCCTTCCCGGTCAAGGGAATGGACGCGGTCGTCTTCGCCGTCGGCAACGCCAAGCAGGCGGCGCACTACTACTCCACCGCCTTCGGCATGCGGCTGGTCGCGTACTCGGGACCGGAGAACGGCAGCCGCGAGACCGCCAGCTACGTCCTGGAGAACGGCTCGGCCCGTTTCGTCCTCACCTCCGTCATCAAGCCCGCCACCCCCTGGGGCGAGTTCCTCGCCCGGCACGTCGCCGAGCACGGCGACGGTGTCGTCGACCTCGCCCTGGAGGTCCCGGACGCCCGCCGCGCCTTCGCGCACGCCGTCGAGCGCGGCGCCCGCCCGCTGGTCGAGCCGCACGAGGTGAAGGACGAGCACGGCACGGTCGTCCTCGCCGCGATAGCCACCTACGGCGAGACCCGCCACACGCTGGTGGAGCGCACCGGCTACACGGGCCCCTACCTGCCCGGCTTCACCGCCGCGAGCCCGATCGCCGCGCAGCCCGCCCGCCGCACCTTCCAGGCCATCGACCACTGTGTGGGCAACGTCGAACTCGGCCGGATGAACGAGTGGGTCGCGTTCTACAACAACGTCATGGGCTTCACGAACATGAAGGAGTTCGTGGGCGACGACATCGCCACCGAGTACAGCGCCCTGATGTCGAAGGTCGTCGCGGACGGCACGCTCAAGGTCAAGTTCCCGATCAACGAGCCGGCCGTCGCGAAGAAGAAGTCCCAGATCGACGAGTACCTGGAGTTCTACGGCGGCGCGGGCGTCCAGCACATCGCGCTCAACACGAACGACATCGTCGAGACCGTCCGCACCATGCGCGAGGCCGGTGTCCAGTTCCTCGACACCCCGGACTCCTACTACGACACCCTCGGCGAGTGGGTCGGCGACACCCGGGTGCCGGTGGACACCCTGCGCGAGCTGAAGATCCTCGCCGACCGCGACGAGGACGGCTATCTGCTCCAGATCTTCACCAAGCCGGTCCAGGACCGGCCGACCGTGTTCTTCGAACTCATCGAGCGGCACGGCTCGTTGGGCTTCGGGAAGGGCAACTTCAAGGCCCTCTTCGAGGCGATCGAGCGCGAGCAGGAGCGACGCGGAAACCTGTGAAACGCCTGTGGCTGCCGAGGTTTCCGAGGCAAACCGCAAGCACTGAGGGCCACTTGACGCTCTGATGGAGGCGCGGGCACCGCACGGGTGCCCGCGCTACCGCCGGGAGCAGACCGTGGCCCAACCCATCGACCTCGCCGCACCGGCCGTGCGCTGGCTGTGGCGGAAGGGCACACTGCTGGAGCCGACGGTGCTCCAGTCGTTCGCCTTCGACGAGGTGCACAAGCACCTGTACGTCCTGCAGATCACCCGCACCGGCCACGCGGCCGGCGACCTTTGCCTGAACAGGCTCGACTACCAGGGCAAGCGCCTGGGCGCCATGTATCTGCGCGGCTTCGGGCACGGCGTCAGCGTCGGGGTGCAGAACGAACCCGACGGCACCGTCTGGATCTGGACCGAGGCGGACGCCGACGGCGGCTACGGCCAGGGCGTCACCCGCTTCCACTTCGCCGCGGGCGCCGTCCGCACCGGTGCCGACGTGGCGATCAGACACCCGATCGCCGGCTCGACCAACAACCAGCCGGCCGTCTGCATGGCCTCGCGCCGGATAGCCGTCCGCTACCGCGCGGCCGGGGTGCCCCGCTACCGGATCTGGGACCTCGACGCCTTCGTGGCCCGCGACTACGGCGACCCGCTCGCCGACTTCCCGCAGACCGGCGCGCACCCCGTCGCGGGCGCCCCCTTCCAGGGCTACGCGCTGCACGGCGACTTCCTCTACCAGGTCGCCGGCTCCGCCTACAACGCCCGCACCAACCCGCCCTCGGGGCACGGCGACACCTACCTCTCCCGGCTCGACGCCACCACCGGCGCCCTGCTCCAGCGCAGCCGCACGGAGGCCGGGTACTCCTTGAGTTTCCGCGAACCGGAGGGCGTCGCGATCCGCAGACTGCCGACCCCGTGGCTCTGCCTCGGCCTGGCCTCGGGGGACGAGGGCGCCCGCCGCTTCTCCGTGTACGTCAAGAAGCAGACCCCGTGACCACGGGCCCCTGACCGCAGCCCCCTGACCCCAGCCCCGACCGCCGCCAGGCCCCAGCCGATCACCGCCAGGCCCCAGCCGATCACCGTCAGGACGCGGGCGGCGCGGCCGGGACCGTGGACGCGCCCGTCGGCACCGGCTCGTCCGGGACGTCGCCCAGGGCGGCCAGCGCCTGCCGGGCCAGCGGCACCCGCAGCGGCGAGAAGTGCGGGTTGATGCGCAGCGCCTCCTGGAGATGGCGGCGGGCCGGACCGTACCGCTCCACCTCCCGCTCGATGATGCCCCGGTGGTACACGTACAGCGCGCTGCGCACCCCGCCGCCGTGCGCCTTGTCGGTGGCGGCCGTGGCGAACCGCAGCGCCTCCTTGTCGTCGCCGGTGCGGTGCAGCGCCCAGCCGAGCGCGTCGGCCACCTCGATGCCGGGCTGGCGCCGCCACTCGGTCCGCAGCCTGCGCAGCGCGGCCCACGGGTCCCCGTGGTCGGACTCGAACACGCCGAGCACCAGCTCGTCGTCCACCCCGCCCGCCGCCCCGGCCCGCACCCGGGCCCGCAGCAGGTCGTACTCCACCTTCGCCGCCTGCACCAGCCCCAACGACTCGTACAGCTCGCCCAGTTCGAGTGCGTAGCGCGGGCTCGGCTGCCCGGCGAGCGCCACCCGGTAGGCGTTCAGCGCCTCCGTCGTACGGCCGAGGGCCGCCAGCGCCCGGCCCTGCCCGGCCTGCGCGGCCCGCTGGTCGGGGTCGAGCCGTACCGCCTCGTCGAAGTGGCTGAGCGCCTCCTCGCGTTCGCCGCGCTCCCAGGACAGCTGCCCGGCCCGCTCCAGCCACGCCGCCTGTTCGGCCGGGGTGGCGGCGCCCGCCGCCGCGTCGGCGAGGGAGGCAGCCGCGTCCTCGCGCCAGCCGCGGTCCCGGTACACGGCGCCGATCCGCGCCAACCCGGCCGGCCCTGAACGCAGTTCGGACAGCTTGTCCAGGGTCCGCCCGGTCGCCTTGTAGTCGCCGAGCCCGGTGTAGGCGTCCAGCAGCAGCGGGTATGTCGTCCACCGCTTCGGGTCGGCCTTCAGGGCGGCCTCGCCCCATGTCCGCGCCGCCCGGAAGTCCCGTCGGGCGTTGGCGAGCGCCGCGAGCCCGCCCAGCGCGTCCGCGTTGCCGCGGGGCCGCGCCTTCAGGGAGGCGCGCAGCGCCCGCTCGGCCCGCGGGTAGTTCGCCGCGTCGGCGGTCCGCCGTCCCCGTTCGACGTACGCGGAGCCGAGGACGGCCCACGCGTGGGCGTCCTGCGGACGGGCCTTGACCTCGGCCTCCCGCTGCCCGATCAGTACAGCGAGGTCGGGCAGCGAGGCGGGCACGCCGAGGGCGACGGCGGCCAGGGCCTGGGTTCCGGGGGCGGGTTCGGGCGGCTCCTTCGGCCCGCTGCGCGCGGGCCACAGGACGACGCCGCAGCCCACGAGCAGGCTCGCGACGACCCCGGCGGCGATCCACCGGCCGCGCCGCCGTCGCCCGGGCGGCTCGCCTCCCGCGGCCAGGTTCCCCAGCGGCCCGCCGGCCAGGCCACCCGGCCGGTCCAATGTCCGGACATCCCGCTCGTTCTCCATGCCCTTCACTGTGCGTCAATACGACGAGCTGTCCGGTCACGCTGCGGTCGGTGCCGACGGGGTTCACACCGATGGCCCCGGGTGCGACGCTGTGATCATGAGCCGCATCGAAGCGCCCCGTGACGAAGACACCGGCAACCTCGTCGACCGCCTGCTCACCGGTCTGCCCGCCGAGACCGTGCTCACCGACCCGGACGTCACGGCCTCCTACGCCACCGACATGGCGAGCTTCTGCCCGGCGGGGGCGCCCGCCGTCGTCGTCCTGCCGCGCACCGTCGAGCAGGTGCAGCACGTCCTGCGGGTCGCCTCCGAGCTGCGGGTCCCGGTGGTCCCGCAGGGCGCCCGCACCGGGCTGTCAGGAGCCGCCAACGCCACCGACGGCTGCGTCGTCCTCTCCCTCGTCCGGATGGACCGCATCCTGGAGATCGACCCGGTCGACCGGATCGCCGTCGTCGAACCCGGCGTCGTCAACGCGACGCTCTCCCGCGCGGTCGCCGCCCACGGCCTCACCTATCCGCCCGACCCCTCCAGCTGGGAGACGTGCACGATCGGCGGCAACATCGGCACCGCCTCCGGCGGCCTGTGCTGCGTCAAGTACGGCGTCACCGCCGAGTACGTCCTCGGCCTCGACGTCGTCCTCGCCGACGGCCGGCTGATGTCCACCGGGCGCCGCACCGCCAAGGGCGTCGCCGGATACGACCTCACCCGGCTGTTCGTCGGCTCCGAGGGCTCCCTCGGCGTCGTCGTCCGCGCCGTCCTCGCCCTGAAGCCGCAGCCGCCCCGGCAGCTCGTGCTGGCCGCCGAGTTCCCCTCCGCGAAGGCCGCCTGCGACGCCGTCTGCCGGATCATGGCGGGCGGCCATGTCCCCTCGCTCCTCGAACTGATGGACCGCACCACGGTCAAGGCCGTCAACGACCTCACGCACATGGGCCTCCCGGAGACCACCGAGGCCCTCCTCCTGGCCGCCTTCGACACCCCCGACCCGGCCGCCGACCTCGCCGCCGTCGGCGCCCTGTGCGAGGCCGCCGGCGCCACCGAGGTGGTGCCCGCCGACGACCAGGCCGAGTCCGAACTGCTCCTCCAGGCCCGCAGGTCGGCCCTGCCCGCCCTGGAGGCGGTCAAGGGCACCACGATGATCGACGACGTGTGCGTGCCCCGCTCACGCCTCGGCGACCTCCTCGACGGCATCGAGCGCATCGCCGAGAAGCACCGCCTCACCATCGGGGTCTGCGCGCACGCGGGCGACGGCAACACCCACCCCACCGTCTGCTTCGACGCGGCCGACCCCGACGAGACCCGCAGGGCCCGCGCGTCCTTCGACGAGATCATGGCGCTCGGCCTCCAGCTCGGCGGCACCATCACCGGCGAGCACGGCGTGGGCGTCCTGAAGAAGGAGTGGCTGGCGCGGGAGATCGGACCGGTCGGCCTCGAACTCCAGCGCCAGATCAAGCAGGTCTTCGACCCGCTCGGCATCCTCAACCCCGGCAAAGTGTTCTGACGTCCCGTCCGGGGACCTCGTCACCGGGCGAGCAGCTGATCGAGCGCGTCGTCGATCCCCAGCTGCTCGCCCTCAGACCCCGGGGGCACCACCCGCAGCGTCCGCTCCAGCCACGCCGACACCTGGGGCGCGGGCGCCTCCAGCAGGGCGTCCCCGTCGGGCGAACTGAGCGCCATCAGCACGACGCTGCGCCCCTCCGACTTCGTCGGCCAGATCCGCACGTCCCCGTGCCCGCACGGCCTGAACACCCCCTCGATCAGCAGCTCACGGGAGAACGTCCAGCTCACCGGGTGCTCGGAGTTGATGTGGAAGGTGACATGGACGGCGTAGGGGTCGTCGGTGCGGTAGCCGAGGCGGGCCGGCACCGGGATGCTCCGCTCCGGCGACAGGATGAGCTTCAGCTCCAGTTCGCGTTCCACCACTGTGCTGTGCATGAGGGGTGTCCTCTCTCCAGGTCTCTCACGCGGTTCCCGGCCTCTCGTGGAGGCTCGTACGCCGGGAGAGAGCGCGTCGGGCGGCGGGCATTACGCGGGTTCGGAAAGATTTTTTCCCGCAGGTGTGAATCCCGTGCGCGTCGTTGCCCGGAAAGGGGCGGGTACGGCGGGACCTGAGGTGTCGGACGCACCGGTCTGATAGATGTGGACCCCCCTTCAGACCCCCGAGCAGATACGGGACGACGGACATGAGCGCCCCAACCCCGGCCCCCGGTGACGACAGGCCCCGCGAGGGGTACTACCCGGACCCGTCCATTCCTGGATACGTCCGCTACTGGAACGGCGCCTCCTGGGTCCCCGGCACCAGCCGCCCGGCCCCCACCGACGGCCGGCCGCTGACGCCGCCCGCGGGCTCCGGGCAGCCCTGGCCCTCGCATGCCCCCGATACCCCGGCGCAGACGCCGGGCGCGGCGGACCCGGGACCCGATCCGGGGCAGTCGCCCCCGGGCCACGCCCACCCGGCCGCCCCGCCCGCACCGGGCCAGGCGCTCGGCGGGACACCGGGCTGGGCGACGCCGGGACAGGCACCGGCGCGGGGCGCGGGCGCGGCCGGGGCGCCCGGCTGGACGACACCGGAACCGGCCGCGGGACAGGGCGCCGCGCCCGCCGGCGGACCGCAGCCGTCCGGCCCGCCGGTCCCGAGCCAGGCAGGACCCGGCGGCCCGCAGAGCCCCGCCCCGGGGCTGCCGCCGGTCGCGGGACCCGTCCACGCGCCCGGCGCGGGCACGGGCTTCGGCGCACCCCCAGCACCCTCAGCATCCCCAGCACCTCACGCCGCCCCCGCTGCCCCTGCTGCCCCCGCCGTTCCTGCGGTCCCCGCCGTCCCCGCCGCCCCTGCCGCGCCTGTCTCTCCCGGTTCGCCCGCAGGTTCCCCCTCCGCCCCCGCCGGGAGCTTCGGCCCGGCCCCCGGGAGCGGACAAGGCGGTGCCCCCGGCCCCTCGCCCGTCGAGACCACAGGACCGCACTTCTTCGACGAGGACCCCGACGCCCGGCAGCCGTCCCCGGGGGACGCCCAGCACGGCAGCAGGCCCGAGCCGGCCGCCGCGTGGGGCGCCGACCGGGCCCGGCAGGCCGGGTTCGGCAACGAGCAGGACCGGCGCGTCTCCTGGGGCTCCCCGTCCGGCGCCGACCCGCGTCTGCCCGCCGACGCCCCGGCCGCCGAGCCGGACGCCCGGACCCCGCCCGCCGTCGGCGCGGGAGCCACCCCCGACGGCACCTTCGTCTTCCGTCGGCCCGGCGCGGCCGAGCCAGGACCCGCCGGGTCCGCGGCCCCCGTCGCCGACGAGGGCACCATGACGTTCCGCGCGGTGCCCCCGCGCACGGGCGGGCAGCCCGGCGCACCCGCGGGCCCCGGCTTCGGCGCGGGGAAGGCGGCGGCCGACCGCGCGGCGGCGGCCCAGGCCCAGGCCCAGCCCCTCCCGGCGCAGGCGCAGGCGCAGCCTCAGGCAGCCCCCGCGCCCACCGTGCCGCCGCAGCCCGACGCCCCCGGGCCCGTCGCCGCCTCGGGAACTCCCGTGACCAGCGGGCCAGGTGGCGGCCAGCACTCCTGGGCGCAGCAGGTGCACCGGCTCGCGGGGGAGGACGGGGAGCAGCCCGTGCTGCCCTGGAAGCCGCCGGTGGAGGACGTGTTCCAGGCGGCGGCCAGGCGCCAGTCGGAGGCCCGCCCCGCCTCGCTCGGCAAGCGTCTCGCGGCCCGCCTCGTGGACACC
Organism: Streptomyces griseoviridis; assembly: GCF_005222485.1. Classification (NCBI taxonomy): domain Bacteria; kingdom Bacillati; phylum Actinomycetota; class Actinomycetes; order Kitasatosporales; family Streptomycetaceae; genus Streptomyces; species Streptomyces griseoviridis. The sequence goes on along the minus strand of NZ_CP029078.1, from coordinate 3,581,289 downwards.
GTCGTCCTCGCGGCCGTCACCGGGGCGGCCGCCGTGCCGCTCGGCACCCGCGCGGTCGACCACGTCGACGAGAAGATCGACGCGGCGCGGCTGTCGGGCGAGACCGTCACGGTCTGGCTGCTCGACGGCACGACCGCGCTGTACCTCGGTGTCGTCCTGGCGGTTCTGCTGCTCTTCGGTGTCGTGTACGAAGCGCTGCCCACCGCCCGGTGGGGCCGCACCCTGGGCAAGCGGCTGTTCGGCCTCGAGGTGCGGGACATCGAGGGGCACGAGCCGCCCGCGTTCGGCGCCGCGCTGCGCCGCTGGCTCGTCTACAGCGTGCCGGGGCTGCTGGTCGTCGGGGTCGTCGGCGTCGTGTGGTGCCTGTTCGACCGCCCGTGGCACCAGTGCTGGCACGACAAGGCGGCGCACACGTTCGTGGCGGGCTGACCGGGGTCCGGTCCTGGGCCCGGGTACTCCGGACGGCCGCTCGCCGGATGCGGAGCGGGGGCGTTCGCGGTCGACTCGGGCCATGAGCACCGAACCGCCCCCCGGCTCCGGCGGGACCCCGGAAGACGACCCGTTCAGGAAGCAGCCGCCGCCCCACGGCGACACGCCGGGCGGCGGCGCGCCCCAGGGCGGCAACCCGTACGGGCCGGGCCCCGAGGGCGGCGGCAACCCGTACGGGGACCCGCCGGGCGGCGGCCCCTACGGCGGCGGCTCCCCGGGCGCGGGCGGCCCCTACGGCGGCGGCCAGGGCGGCGGTTTCGGGGGGAGTCAGGGCGGCGGTTTCGGCGGGGGCGGCCCGCGGGGCGGCGGTTCCTACGGCAACGGCCCCTACGGCAACGACCCCTACGGCGGTGGCGGTCCCGGTGATCCGCTGGCGGGCATGCCCCCGCTCGCCGACAGCGGCAAGCGCACCCTGGCCCGGATCATCGACCTGATCCTGGTGGGCATCGTCGTCTGGCTGGTGACCTGGCCGATCGGCGTGCACGAGTACAACGTGAGCGGCAACAACGTCGCGTTCGGGCGGTCGTTCGCGCAGTCGCTGATCGCCGCCGTGCTCTACACCGGCTACGACACCGTCATGATCAGCCGCACCGGGCAGACCCTCGGCAAGAAGTGGCTGAAGATGCGGGTCGCCAATCTGGACAACGGCGCCACGCCCTCCGTGCAGACGACGCTGATCCGCTCCCTGGTGCTGTGGATCCCGTTCGCGTTCTGCTGCGCCTGCATCTGGACGGCGATCGCGGGCGGGTGGAGCTTCTTCGACCGGCCCTACAAGCAGGGCCTGCACGACAAGGCGGCGAAGACGGTGGTCGTCAGCACCGCCTGACGCGTCGGGGCCCGCCGACCGCGGGTCAGCGTCGCCGCGAGGAGCCCGTGACCGGTACCGGCACGGGCTTCTCGGCGTGCTGCCGCGCGGGCGCCTGGTCTTCGGCGGGCCGGCGGGCGGCGGCCCGGGGTCCCGGCACGGGGACGGTCATCGCGACGAGCAGCCCGAGCGCGAGCGCGGCGAACGCGATGACGGCGACGCCCACCCCCGAACTCGTCTGTGACAGCAGCAGCATGGCGACCGTGGAGAGGACCACGGTGCACGAACCGTAGGCGAGCTGTGCGGCAGTCGGACGAGGCATGGCAATCGTGTCCTCGGAGGTGGGGGTCACGGGGGTGTTGACCTGGCTGTCCGCCGGAGCGGGGCGTCCGCCGATCGACTCTAATCGCCTGCATGCCCGAGTGGGGCGAACAGTAAGCATGACCTAACCGGCCGTACCGGTGCACGGGGGGCGCACGGGTTCATGACGTCCACCAAGTGGACCGGTCCGCGCGCCCGTTCGAACGGTCGACATGTAAGCCACGTTACGGTCATGTGTCCGCAATGCGAACCTCGGCTCTCGATAATGCACTTGATCTGTCCAAGTCAAGGTCTGTTTTTTCTCGTAAACCAGTAGTCAAATGGCGTCACTTGACTACACGCGTATACCGCGCGCGGACCTACCCCGACAGGGAACCCCCATCCGCGCGGACGGACGCGTCAGGGGAGGCCATCAAGTGACCAGCAGATCCTGGACGTTCAGAACGGCGGCCACGGTCGTCGCGATAGCGGCCGCGTCGGCGACGTTCACCACGTTCGCCGTCGCGCAGGCCGCCGAGGGCGGCGCGGCACCGGTGGCTGCGGACCAGCACGACCCGCAGCCCGCCAAGGCCAGGGAGCACGACTTCGACGGGCCGCTCTCGCGGACGCAGTCGGCGCAGCGGGAGGAGGCGCTCAAGCAGGTCATATCCGGCGAGGCGTCGGTCAAGAACCGCGGCGGCTCCAAGGTGGTCCAGCTCAAGGGCAAGGACCGCAAGGGCGGCAGCAAGTACGTCGAGCTGGGCCGGGAGAAGACCGACAAGATCTTCACGATCCTGGTCGAGTTCGGCGACCAGGTCGACAGCCGCTACGGCGGCACCGCGGGCCCGCTGCACAACCAGATAGCCGCGCCGGACCGGAGCAAGGACAACTCGACGGACTGGAAGGCCGATTACAACCAGGCCCACTTCCAGGACCTCTACTTCGGTACCGGCAAGAACACCGAGTCCCTCAAGAAGTACTACGAGAAGCAGTCCTCGGGCCGCTACTCGGTCGACGGTGTGGTGACCGACTGGGTCAAGGTCCCCTACAACGAGGCCCGTTACGGCTCCAACGACGCCCCGACCGGCGCCTGGTACGCGGTCCAGGACGGCGTCAACGCCTGGGTCGCCGACCAGAAGGCCCAGGGCAGGACGAGCGCCGAGATCAAGGCGACGCTGGCCGGGTACGACCAGTGGGACCGCTACGACTACGACGGCGACGGCGACTTCAACGAGCCCGACGGCTACATCGACCACTTCCAGATCGTGCACGCCGGCGAGGACGAGTCCGCGGGCGGCGGCGCGCAGGGCGAGGACGCCATCTGGGCGCACCGCTGGTACGCGTTCGGCACGGACGCCGGCTCCACCGGTCCCGACGCCAACAAGCTCGGCGGCACCCAGATCGGTGACTCCGGCATCTGGGTCGGCGACTACACCATCCAGCCGGAGAACGGCGGACTCGGCGTCTACGCCCACGAGTACGGCCACGACCTCGGCCTGCCGGACGAGTACGACACCTCCGGCGGCGGCGAGAACTCCACCGGCTTCTGGACGTTGATGTCGTCCGGTTCCTGGCTGGGCACCGGCAAGGAGGCCATCGGCGACCTGCCCGGTGACATGAACGCCTGGGACAAGCTCCAACTGGGCTGGCTCGACTACGACATCGCGAAGGCGGGCACCCGCTCCAGCCACAAGCTGGGCGTCGCGGAGTACAACACCAAGAACCCGCAGGCCCTCGTGGTGACGCTGCCGGACAAGAACGTCACCACCGAGATCGTGACCCCGGCCCAGGGTGCCACCCAGTGGTGGAGCGGCAGCGGCAACGACCTGAAGAACACCCTGACCCGGTCCGTCGACCTGACCGGCAAGTCCGCCGCGAGCCTCACCCTCGACGGCTGGTGGGACATCGAGCAGGACTACGACTTCCTGTACACCGAGGTCTCCACCGACGGCGGCGCCAACTGGACGGCGCTGGACGGCAAGCTGGCCGACGGCACCGCCATCCCGCGTGACGGCAGCGACAAGCCGGCCCTCACCGGCTCGGTCGACGCGTACCAGAAGCTGACGTTCCCGCTGGACGCGTACGCGGGCAAGAACGTCCAGCTGCGCTTCCGTTACGCCACCGACGGCGGCCTCGCGCTCCAGGGCTTCACGGCCGACCAGATCACCGTGACCGCCGACGGCGCCACCGTCTTCTCCGACAACGCCGAGACGGCCGACCCCGCTTGGACTGCCAACGGCTTCTCGCGCATCGGCGCGTCCATCACGGACGACTACCCGCAGTACTACATCGCGGAGAACCGTCAGTACGTGTCCTACGACAAGACCCTCAAGACCGGCCCGTACAACTTCGGTTCGGCGGCCCGTCCTGACTGGGTCGAGCACTACGCCTACCAGAACGGCCTGTTGATCTGGAAGTGGGACACCTCGCAGGCGGACGACAACACCAGCCAGCACCCGGGCACCGGTCTGATCCTGCCGATCGACGCGCACCCGGCCGCGCTGAAGTGGTCCGACGGCACGCTGATGCGCAACCGCGTCCAGGCCTTCGACTCCACGTTCAGCTGGTACCCGACGGACGCGATCACGCTGCACAAGGCGGACGTGAAGACGAAGATCAAGGCCCGCCTCGGCGTCCCGGTCTTCGACGACGGCCGCTCGACGTACTACGACCCGTCCAACCCGCTGGGTGGTGTCAAGATCACTGACACCAACACCTCCATCAAGATCGTCAACGAGCCCCTGGACGGCTCGACGATCACGCTGAAGGTTGGACCTTCCTCCAAGTAACGACGTTTTAGCAGGTCAGACGCGTATCGGCGGCAACCCCTTGGCGGGTCGCCGCCGATCGTGTTTAGGTGCGTCCTGTGACTTTCTTATTGACACCGACGCACACGGGGGTGTGACCGCATGGCCGCAGGAGGTTTCTGCAAGCTGCCGACCGGCAGTGTCGTGGTGGCGATGAACCTGCCGAGCCCGACCGCCGACGGCACCGGCGTCCGGGTCCTGGTGCACGCCCACAACCGGGCCCGCGCCCTGACCCGGCTGCGCAACCTCGGCCTCCGCTCGGTCTACCTCCGCGGCAACGCGGCCCCGCCCACGCCGGACGAGATCACGGCCGTCCTGCACCATCCGGACGGCCTGATATGGCGGGGCGCACCGGGTGGGCCGGTGGCGAAGGGCATCACCATGACGGAGCTGTGGCACCCGATCAGAGCCCTGCCGAGAGGCCGGACGGTCCGGGCCTGACGCGCCCCGCCCCAGGGCGCCTCCCGGCGCCCCTCCCGCGGTGGTGGAGGTGGTGTCCCCCTCCCGCCGCGCCCCGGCTCCCTCTTGCTTCCGCGGCGCTGGAGCAGGTTCCCCGGCGGGCCGACTGAAGCGCGGGAATACCGCGCTCTGTTCGGAAACTATCGCAAAGGGTAGCCGGGAATTCGCGGCATGTGATTGCCGACGCTTCGGAGACAGGTGTCCCCTGGAAGAATTCCTCGACGCTCGTTGTCCGTGTGGAATGCGCGCCTCGCGGGCCGAGCGCTTCCCGGCCACGCCATCGATATGCCCCATCGCCACCTTCCCGAAGGTGATATGGGTGATATCTGCCGTAAACTCTCCTTAGTTCCCCCGTGCTACCCAACGCACCGAAATGCAACCGTCAGTTGATCGCTGACGTCATGACGGGGGACACTACCCGGCGGATGCGTGTTCGCGGCCGAGCGGCACTCGCTACGGCGCCTTCCCCTGCGGGTCGTCGGGGGTCATTTACCCAGGGATTACTGGGCAGTTGACCTCAGGGTTTCGTGGTAGCGTCACTGTTCGGAGGGACAGTGCAACCTGAAAGGGAAATCGTGAACACGGAGAAGATCGCCGCTCGCCGCCTCTCGCTGGAAGAGGTGACGAAGCTCGGTGTGAAGGACAGGCTCTTCGTTTCCGCCGACACCGCGGAACTCAAGATTCCCGACTGCTACGTCCCTGCTTTTCTGACCAAGGCGGGTCAGGATTTCGAGGGTGGCTCGATCACGGCCAGGACCGTATTCCGGGAAGAGGTTTCCTGCCTTCCCGACGACGAGAATGAAGCCGGAATCTACGTGGCCGACGAGAACGGCTCGGAGACCATCGAGGTCCTCCAGTCCGCCGGTGTCGTCCTGGATCTGGCGCTTTTCGTCCCCGGTGGGGACAAGGGGGCCCTCACGGCCCTTTACGCTGCGGCCCGGCAGGCGTTCGGCGCCGACGTCGTGCAGATCTGGCGTCAGGGCCTCAAGGAGGTTCCCGACGTGAAGGTCGACATCTTCGAGGAGCAGGTCCAGCGGGGGCGCAAGGCGGGCGACAGCCCCAAGCGTGACCGTCGCGCGATCGACACCTACCCCACCCGCGCGGACTTCATCGAGTTCTCCGCGGGCTGGAAGCCGGTCGTCGAGATCCACAAGCCGGTCATCGACGACACCCCGACCATCTGAGACGGTCACACCGCGCGTTCTCGGCCTGAGGAGAGGCCGAGAACGCGTACGCCGGACCCGGTCGGCCCCTGAGCGGCCCGGAGCGCCGACGGGAACGACGCACGAAGTCGAGTGAGGTCCGCCGCCGCGTGCTCAGGCCGGGCGGAGGAAGCGTGAAGGGGCGGCGGGCGCCACGCGGATCGCCGCGACGCGCGTGAGGGGGGCGGCGGGCGTCACCGGATCGCGGCGACGGACGGGCACGCTACCGTCCTGTCATGCCCCGATCAGCCGATAGCGACCCCACCCGGCCCCCCGTCACCGCGGACGACCTCGACCTCGCCGTGCGGCTCGCGGTGGAGGCACTCCGAGAGGCGCCGCCGGTCGCGTGGGACGGCAGGGCCGGCTCCCTGGAGTGGGACTGCTGGGAGACCGTCGAGCACCTCAGCGACGACCTGTTCGCCTATGCCGCGCAACTGGGCCCCAGGGTGCCGCCCCTGGACGGCGAGGTGCCGTTCGTCTGGGCGAGCCGGCGGCCCGGTGGCCCGTCGAACGTCATCCACGCGAACCGGGAGGCCGGGCCCGCCGGGCTGTTGCAGGTCCTGGAGGCGAGCGGCGCGCTGCTGGTGGCCATGGTGCGCACGACGCCGCCGCGGACCCGCGCCCACCATGTGTTCGGGGCCGCGGACCCCGAGGGCTTCGCCGCGATGGGGATCGTGGAGACCCTCGTACACACGTACGACCTGGCGGCGGGGCTGGGAGTGGCGTGGAGCCCGCCCGCCGATCTCTGTGCGCGGGTGCTGGCCCGGCTGTTCCCGGACGCGCCGTCCACCTCGGAGCCGTGGCCGACCCTGCTCTGGGCCACCGGACGCGCCGAACTGCCCGGACACGGCCGTCTCACCGAGTGGCGCTGGGACGGCACCCCCAGGACCTGAGCGGGCACGCCGGGCACCGAGGTCACCAGCCGGCAGAGCGCGTCGCACGGTCTCGGTCGCATGCCGACCCTTCTGGTCGGTCAGGCTCGCGACGATCCGAGCGGCGGGGGATGGCTTGTTCCGCGCGCGTGGCGTGCGATCGGCACGGAATACATGGAGTGACCGATCGCGCACCGTGCGCGGTCGGCCGACGAGAGGATGCTCCATGCGCGTCTCCTTCCTCGCCCGCCGGACCGTGGCGGCGGCAGCCGGACTGACCGCGGCGCTGGCTCTGACGGCCGCGTCCCCGGCCTCGGCCGCACCAGCCGCCAGCGGCCCCGACGACTGCTACTCGGGGTGGGTGTGTTTCTGGCCGGAGGCCAACTTCGGCGGAAAGATGGAGGCGTACCAGAACCCGCAGATCCACTCCTGCGACAGCGTCCCCTCGGGCACGGTCCGCTCGATCGTCAACCGCGACGACCAGGACTGGACCGTCAGCCAGAGCTGGATCTGCAACGGCTACAGCAAGAAGGTCTACTCGGGCGAGGTCAACGCGGACCTCGGCGACCAGTACGGCTACTGGAAGTAAAGCCCGAGGGGTCACGCGGCGGCCCCAGGGGAGCACGAAGTCGGCGAAGGCGTGGACGGCCCGGCGGGCGTCGCCGGTCCACCGGCGGGGAGGTCAACCCGCGCCGCGCCTACACCACCGGCTTCCCCGTCAGCTCCACCCCCGCCGCCCGCAGCTCCTCCACCGCACGGTCCGTCGTCTCCTTCGCCACTCCCGCCGTCAGGTCGAGCAGCACCCGTGTCCTGAACTTCTCGCGGGCCGCGTCCAGGGCCGTCGCGCGGACGCAGTGGTCCGTGGCGATGCCCACCACGTCGACCTCCGTGACGTCCCGCGCGCGCAGCCACTCCGCGAGGGAGACGCCGTTCTCGTCGGCGCCCTCGAAGCCGCTGTACGCGGCCGCGTACGCGCCCTTGTCGAAGACGGCGTCGATCGCGCCGGAGGCGACCGCGGGGGCGAAGTTCGGGTGGAACCCCACGCCCTCCGTGCCGGCGACGCAGTGCGCGGGCCAGGAGTTGACGTAGTCGGGGTTGTCGGCGAAGTGGCCGCCGGGCGCGATGTGGTGGTCGCGGGTGGCCACCACGTGCCGGTAGCCGGCGCCCGCCGTCTGCCCGATCAGCTCGGTGACGGCGGCGGCGACGTCGGCGCCCCCCGAGACGGCGAGGCTGCCTCCCTCGCAGAAGTCGTTCTGGACGTCCACGACGATCAGAGCGCGGCGCATGGTCGGTGTCCTTCGCGTGAGGATGAGGTGATGAGCCTATTGACTGGGCGGCCCGCAGGGGAGGGGGCGGACGCCACGCGGACAGGAGGCGGGCGGGGGCGGACGGGGCGGAAGGGGAGAGGAGGGGGCGGAAGGGGAGAGGAGGGGGGCGGACGGGACGCGGCCGAAGCGGTGCCACGGCGCACGGACTCCTGCTGCCCGTGCGCCGCCCGGGTACACCGCCGGCCGCCCACCCCACCCGCGTACCCCGTCGACGGCCATCGCCGCCGCCCGGAGGTGCCGGGCCGACGGCCATCGCCGCCCGGAGGCGCTGGGCCGACTGCCCGCACCGCCCGGCGGGGTCCGGTCGGTTGCCTGTGCCCCTCCAGAGGACCCGGTCGGTCGCCGTGCCCGTCCGGAGGGACCGGCCAGTTGCCCGCGCCAGCCCGAGGCGCCCGGCTGGCTGCCGACGTCACCCGGAAGCACCCCGCCGACTGCCGACCTCGCCCGCAAGTACTCCGCCAGTCGCCTGAGGTGCCCCGCCAGGCTCCTGTCCGGCACCCGAGGTGCCCCGCCAGGCCCCTGCCCCGCACCCGAGGTGCCCCCCCCAGGCCCCTGTCCGGCACCCGAGGCCCCCCAGGCCCCTGTCCCGCACCCGAGATGCCCCGCCAGGCCCCTGCCCCGCCCCCGCGGTACCCCGCCAGACCCCCGTCCCCGTCCCCGTCCCGTCCCGCCCCGCCCCGAAAGCCCCGTCAAGCCCCGTCAAGCCCCCGTGTCGCCCTGCACGTACTCCGTCGGGAGGACCGGCTCCCCTCGGGAGAGCTGCGTCGCCGACAGGGGCAGGCCCGCGCGGGCCCTCGTGTGGCGGTCTCGGACGGTGTCCAGTGGCTCGCGGGTCACCACCGTGCCGCCCTTGACCAGCTCGACCAGGAGCTGGCGGTCCGCGAGGTCGGCGGGTACCTGACCGGTGCCGACGACCTCCGCCTCCGCGACGCCGTCCGCGTCCAGGCGGCGCGCCGCCCACTTGCGGCCGCCCATCGACGTCTTGCCGCCGGTGGACTTCTTCGCCACCGGCACCAGCGGCGCCTTCGGGTCGGCGGACTCGGCGCGCGCGACCAGCTTGTAGACCATCGAGCAGGTCGGGTGCCCCGAGCCGGTCACCAGCTGGGTGCCCACCCCGTACGCGTCCACCGGTGCCGCCGCGAGCGACGCGATGGCGTACTCGTCGAGGTCCGAGGTCACGACGATCCTGGTGCCGGTCGCGCCCATCGCGTCGAGCTGCTGGCGCACCCGGTGCGCGACCAGCAGCAGGTCACCCGAGTCGATCCGGACGGCGCCGAGGTCCGGCCCGGCGACCTCCACCGCCGTCCTGACCGCCTCCGCGACGTCGTAGGTGTCCACCAGAAGCGTGGTGCCCCGGCCCAGCGAGTCGACCTGCGCGCGGAAGGCGTCCCGCTCGTGGTCGTGCAGCAGGGTGAAGGCGTGCGCCGAGGTGCCCACCGTCGGGATGCCGTAGCGGAAACCGGCCGCCAGGTCGGAGGTGGTGGCGAAGCCGCCGACATAGGCGGCGCGCGCGGCGGCCACCGCGGCCAGCTCGTGGGTGCGGCGGGCGCCCATCTCGATCAGCGGGCGGCCACCCGCTGCCGAGGACATCCGGGAGGCCGCCGCGGCGATCGCCGAGTCGTGGTTGAGGACGGAGAGGATCACCGTCTCCAGGAGCACGCACTCGGCGAAGGAGCCCTCCACCCGCAGCACGGGCGAGCCGGGGAAGTACACCTCGCCCTCCGGATAGCCCCAGATGTCACCGCTGAAGCGGTAGGACGCGAGCCATTCGAGGGTCGGCCCGTCGACGATGTCCCGCTCGCGCAGGAACCCGAGCACGTCCGGGTCGAAACGGAAGTTCTCGACGGCGTCCAGGACCCGTCCGGTGCCCGCGAGCACGCCGTAGCGCCGCCCCTCGGGCAGCCGCCGGGTGAAGACCTCGAAGACGCTGCGCCGCTCGGCGGTGCCCGCCTTCAGGGCCGCCTGGAGCATCGTCAGCTCGTACTGGTCCGTGAACAGGGCCGTGGAGGGAACGTCCACCGGCAGCCCAAGGTCCGCTACATCCACGACAACTCTCCTAGCCATGACTCGCCGGTCTCCCCCCGGTGCGGGGGGCACGGCTGGGGATGCTACTCCCTTTTCGTCGGTGTGACGATTTCCGGGATGCGTGGCAGCATGGGCCCTGTGACGTCACCCGCTCCCCTAGAGACCGAACGGACCGAGCCGGCGGAGGAGGTCTTCGCCGTCCCCGAGCCGGACGTCCCCTGGGTCACGATCGTCCACAACGACCCCGTCAACCTCATGAGCTATGTGACGTACGTCTTCCAGACGTACTTCCACTACTCCAAGGACAAGGCCACCAAGCTCATGCTCGACGTGCACCACAAGGGCCGGGCGGTGGTCTCCAGCGGCAGCCGCGAGGAGATGGAGCGGGACGTCCAGGCCATGCATGGCTACGGTCTGTGGGCCACGCTCCAGCAGGACCGGAAATGACCCGCACCAGCCAGCAGGACCGGGAGTAGCGACCGCCTCCATGCCAGGACACTTCGAACCGACCTCGGGCGGCGGCGCCGCCGTGGCCCTCGACGACGTCGAGATCTCCATCATCCGCTCGCTCGCCGTCCAGCTCCTCGAACTGATCGGCCCCGGGCCCGCCGAGGACGCCCCCGACGACCCGCTCGCCGAGCTGTTCGCCGACGGCCCGACCGAGCCGCCCGAGGACCCGGTGCTGCGCCGGCTCTTCCCCGACGCCTACGGCGACCCCGAGCGCGCGCCCGACTCGCCCGCGCAGGCCGAGGAGCGGCTCGCGCACTCCGCCGAGTTCCGCCGCTACACCGAGAACGACCTGCGGGCGGGCAAGCGGGAGAACGCCCTCGCGGTGATCCGCAGCCTCGACTCGCTGACCCCGGCGGGTGACGGCGGCGCGATCCTGAAGCTGACCCCGCAGGAGTCGCGGCAGTGGCTGACCGCCCTGAACGACCTGCGTCTCGCGATCGGCGCCCGCCTCGACATCACCGCCGAGGACGACACCGACGCCCTCTACGGACTCCCCGACGAGGACCCGCGCAAGCCGATGGTGATGGCCTACCTCTGGCTCGGCGGGCTCCAGGAGACCCTGGTGGCCACCCTGCTGCCCTGACACCTGATCCCTGACCCCTGATCCATCCGGCCGCACTGGCACGGGCTGGACCCGTCGAGTCCTGTGCGTCCGAGGAGTCCGGGGGAATCCGGGGGGCCGGGGGAGTCCGGGGAAACTGAGGGAATCCGCTCCGGTCGGTTCGCTCAGAGGACACTCAAATCCGGATAACGATCCCGTCACCGCCGTCGACCGCTATGGTCCACGGCGGTGCTTTTTGTCCGCTTCTCTCTGTGGTGTGCGCCACATCCGCTCCCGTCGATCATTGTTGCGAGCGTGATAAATCTTCTCGATCGCCCGGCGGACACCACCCATGTCCGGCCGGGTGCGCCACCGAGCCGATGACCGTCGGCCAGGCACGAGCGGGCTCGGAGGAGGCCGCTCAACTCCATCAATCCGGGGGGATCGAATCCGATCACGGGCCGACGAGAGGCCACGGGTCGGAATGGAGAAAGGCGCACCACAGACATGACCTCCGCTCAGGTCGACACGGAACGCACCCCCGAGGAAGAGGGGTACGAACGGGGACTCGGCAGCCGCCAGGTCCAGATGATCGCGATCGGCGGCGCCATCGGCGTCGGTCTCTTCCTCGGCGCCGGGGCGAACATCGCCAAGGCAGGCCCCAGCCTCATCCTCATGTACGCGCTCGCGGGCGCGATCATCTTCTTCATCATGCGGGCGCTCGGCGAACTGCTGCTGTACCGCCCGGTCTCGGGCTCCTTCGCCGAGTACTCCCGTGAGTTCCTCGGCCCCTTCTTCGGCTACTTCACCGGCTGGACCTACTGGCTGATGTGGGTCGTCACCGGCATGGCCGAACTGACGGCCGCCGCGATCTACGTCCACTACTGGTTCCCCGCCGTCCCGCAGTGGGTGACCGCGCTGGTCTTCCTCGTGGTCCTCTTCGGGGTCAACCTGATCTCCGTGAAGGTCTTCGGGGAGCTGGAGTTCTGGTTCTCCATGGTCAAGGTCACCGCCCTGATCGGCATGATCGTGATCGGCCTCGGCGTCCTCACCTTCGGCTTCAGCAGCGCCGGCGACACCGCCGCCGTCTCCAACCTCTGGGAGTTCGACGGGTTCTTCCCCAAGGGCATCGGCTCGTCCCTGATGACCCTCCAGGGCGTCATGTTCGCCTACCTCGCCGTCGAACTGGTCGGCGTCACGGCGGGCGAGTCGGAGAACCCGGAGAAGACCCTCCCCAAGGCCATCAACACGCTGCCCTGGCGCATCGCCCTCTTCTACGTCGGCGCCCTCACCGTCATCCTCTGCGTCGTGAAGTGGACGGAGTTCGCGCCGGGCGTCAGCCCGTTCGTCGAGGCCTTCGCGAAGATCGGCATCCCGGCCGGCGCCGGCATCGTCAACTTCGTCGTCCTCACCGCGGCCCTCTCCTCCTGCAACTCCGGCATGTACTCGACCGGCCGGATGCTGCGCAACCTCGCCGCCAACGGCGAGGCCCCGGCCCGCTTCCGCAAGCTGTCCGGCACCAAGGCGCCCGCCTTCGGTATCACGGTCTCCGTCCTCTTCATGGGCATCGGCGTGATCCTGAACTACGTCGTCCCGGAGAAGGCGTTCGGCTACGTCACCTCGGTCGCCACCGCGGCCGGTATCTGGACCTGGCTGATGATCCTGATCAGCCATGTCCTGTACCGCCGCGCGGTGGTCGCGGGCCGGCTGCCCGCCTCGTCCTTCCCGGCCCCCGGCGGCTCGGTGTGCAGCTACATCGCCATCGCCTTCCTCCTCTTCGTCACCTGCCTGATCGCCTACGACGCCGACGCCCGCGTCTGCCTCTACGTGATGGCCGGCTGGGCCGTCGCCCTCGGCATCGGCTGGACGGTCCTCAAGAGCCGCAACCCGGCGGTCACCGAGCGCCGCGACCCGCCCGCCGAGCAGCCGGAGCAGCCGCAGAAGGTCGGCTGACCCGCCCCGACGTCCGGCATCCGGGCCGTCCCGTACCACCCCTCGGTACGGGACGGCCCGTCTGCTTATCCTTGCCCGCATGCTGACCCTCACCCAGGCCCTGTACGACCGGATCGTCGCCCACGCGCGCGAGGACCACCCCGACGAGGCGTGCGGGATCATCGCGGGCCCCGAAGGCTCCGACCGCCCCGAGCGGTACGTGCGGATGCTCAACGCCGAACGGTCCCCGACCTTCTACAAGTTCGACGACACCGAGCACAAGAGACTCCACGACGAGATGTGGGACCGCGACGAGGAGGCGATCGTCGTCTACCACTCGCACACCGCGACCGAGGCGTACCCCTCCCGCACCGACATCTCCTACGCCAACGAGCCCCAGGCCCACTACGTCATCGTCTCCACCGCGGACACCGACGGGTTCGGCGACTTCCAGTTCCGTTCGTACCGGATCGTGGAGGGCGTGGTGACGGAGGAGGAGATCACCGTCGTCGAGGCGTACTGATCTCGTACCGTGGATGAATTCGGTCCGAAGCGTGAGATCACACTCCGGGGCCCCGGCCGGGAATCGATACGATGAACCCATGGTTCTGAACGACGTGAGCGAGAAGACGCCGGGCGCCCTGCTCGTGGCGCGGCTGCACGTCGATCTGTGCAGGCTGAACAGCGCCATCTGTTGACGTACCCCGCCGCCGCAGGCCCGAGTGGCGCGGCGGAGCGCCGTGCGCCCACCCTTCCCATCCTTTCGACAGGAGCCGCAACCATGGCCATCGAGGTCCGCATCCCCACCATCCTCCGCCAGTACACCGACGGGCAGAAGGCGGTGGAGGGCCAGGGCGAGACCCTCGCCGACCTCTTCACGGCCCTGGAGAGCGCCCACCCCGGCATCCAGGCCCGGATCGTCGAGAACGGCCAGCTGCGCCGCTTCGTCAACGTCTACCTGAACGACGAGGACGTCCGCTTCGTCGACGGCATCAACACCAAACTCGCCGACGGCGACACCGTCACGATCCTGCCGGCCGTCGCCGGCGGCTCGGCCTGATCGTCGATGCGGTACGACTCCCCGCTGGCCGCGGTCGGCAACACCCCCCTGGTGCGGCTGCCGCGGCTCTCGCCGTCCCCCGAGGTCCGGATCTGGGCCAAGCTGGAGGACCGCAACCCGACCGGCTCGGTCAAGGACCGCCCCGCCCTGCACATGATCGAGCAGGCCGAGAAGGACGGCCGGCTCACCCCCGGCTGCACCGTCCTGGAGCCCACCTCGGGCAACACCGGCATCTCCCTCGCCATGGCCGCCAGGCTCAAGGGCTACCGGATGGTCTGCGTGATGCCCGAGAACACCTCGCAGGAACGGCGTGACCTGCTGGGCATGTGGGGCGCGGAGATCATCCCGTCACCGGCGGCGGGCGGCTCCAACACTGCCGTCCGGATCGCCAAGGAACTCGCCGCCGAGCACCCCGACTGGGTGATGCTCTACCAGTACGGCAACCCCGACAACGCGGGCGCCCACTACGCGGGCACCGGCCCCGAGATCCTCGCCGACCTGCCGTCGATCACGCACTTCGTGGCCGGGCTCGGCACCACCGGCACCCTGATGGGTGTCGGCCGCTATCTGCGCGAGCAGAAGCCGGACGTCAGGATCGTCGCCGCCGAACCGCGCTACGACGACCTCGTCTACGGCCTGCGCAACCTCGACGAGGGCTTCGTCCCCGAGCTGTACGACGCCTCCGTCCTCACCACCCGCTACTCGGTCGGCTCCGCCGACGCGGTCACCCGCACCCGTGAACTCCTCCAGCGGGAGGGCATCTTCGCGGGCGTCTCCACCGGCGCGGCCCTGCACGCGGCGATCGGCGTCGGGAACAAGGCCGTCAAGGCGGGCGAGAGCGCGGACATCGTGTTCGTGGTCGCCGACGGCGGCTGGAAGTACCTGTCGACGGGCGTCTACACGGCGGCCACGACGGAGGAGGCCATCGCGACCCTCCAGGGCCAGCTCTGGGCCTGAGCCGCACCGGCGGGCCGTGACACCGCGACGTCACCGCGTCGCGACACCGCGGCACCGCGACGTCACGGCACCGCCGAGCACACGGTCAGCGGGTGAGTCGCAGGACCTGGTCCCACAGGGCCGGGTCCACCTCGCCCACCCGCCGCCTGAACTCCCGCACCGGCACCTGACGCAGCTCGTCCGTCTCCAGGAAGCTCGCCCGGCCCCGCGCGTCGCCCACCGTGCCCGCGGGCAGCGCGAGCACCCCCGGCCGCTCCTCGTGATGCTTGCTGGTGATCTTCACGACGGTCGCCCGGCCACCGCGCACCGCCAGGACCAGGCACGGCCGGTCCTTGGCGCCGGGACCGTCCTCGAACGGCACGTTCGCCCACCAGATCTCGGCGGGCCTCGGCCGCTCGCCGGCGCCGCGCCGCTCCGGCCGGCCCGGCGGCCGGGTCCGTCCGCGCGCGGGCCGCCGCCCCCGCCCCCAGCCGTCGACGAGCGCGGCGATCAGGGCGAGCAGGACGACCGCGGCAAGCGCCAACCACCAGGACGTAGTCATGCGGACGACCGTACCGGCGTGCGTGGGGCGGCGCGCAACCACCCGCGCGCCCCCACCGCCCCGCTTCCAGCCGAACCGGTGACAGCACAGGTGAGTTCGCCCACAACAGCCCTTGGCGAAGGAGCCGCCGCGGGTTTCGCGCCTTACGCTCGACGGACCGCACGACCCCCGATGCCCCAATCCCCGACCTTCCGGATCGTCCGGTTCTTGGATCTTCCGGGTCTTCCCGCCAGCGGAGGTTTCTGCTTTATGAAGCTCACCGTCGTCGGCTGCTCGGGGTCGTTCCCGTCCGTGGAATCGGCCTGTTCGAGCTACCTCCTAGAGGCCGACGGCTTCCGGCTGCTTCTCGACATGGGCAACGGCGCCCTGGGCGAGTTGCAGCGCCACTGCGGTCTCTACGACCTCGACGCGATCTTCCTCAGCCATCTGCACGCCGACCACTGCATCGACATGTGCGCCTACTTCGTGGCGCGCTACTACCGGCACGACGGCGGCCGCTGCGACCCGATCCCGGTCTACGGACCCGAGGGCACCGAGCACCGGCTGACCACCGCCTACGCCGACACCCCTTCGGCCTCCTCGATGAGCGAGGTCTTCGACTTCCACACGGTCAAGCCGTCCACCTTCGACATCGGCCCGTTCACGGTGCACACGGAACGCGTGGCCCACCCCGTCGAGGCGTACGGCATCCGGGTCGAGCACGGCGGCCGGTCCCTGACGTACTCGGGCGACACCGGCGTCAGCCCCGCCCTGGACGAACTGGCCCGGGACACCGACCTGTTCCTCTGCGAGGCGGCCTTCACGCACGGCAAGGAGGACATCCCCGACCTGCACCTCAACGGCCGCGAGGCGGGGGAGTCGGCGGCCCGCGCGGGCGCCAGGCGGCTGGTCCTCACCCACATCCCGCCGTGGACGGACCCGCAGATCAACCTCGCCGACGCGCGGACCGCGTTCCAGGGTCCCGTGGAGCTGGCGGTGCCCCGCAGGACGTACGAGATCTGAGCCCGCGCACACGGAAGGGCTCCGCGACCCTGGGGTCGCGGAGCCCTTCCGTGTGTGACGCCGTGCGGTGGCCCGGCTCGGCTACTTCGCCTCGGCCTTCTGCAGCTCGGCCAGCTCCTCGTCGGACTCGCGGCCCGGCGTCGGCAGGTTGAACCGGGTGATCGCGAACCGGAAGATCACGTAGTAGACGACCGCGAAGCAGAGGCCGACCAGGACCAGGCCCCACGGGTTGCTCGCGATGCCGAGGTTCAGACCGAAGTCGACCGCGCCCGCCGAGAACCCGAAGCCGTCCTTCATGCCCAGCGCCCAGGTCAGCGCCATCGAGACACCGGTGAGGACCGCGTGGATCGCGTACAGGACCGGCGCGATGAACATGAACGTGAACTCGATGGGCTCGGTGACACCGGTCACGAAGGACGTCAGCGCCAGCGAGAACATCATGCCGCCGACGACCTTGCGGCGCTCCGGGCGGGCGCAGTGCACGATGGCCAGGCACGCGGCGGGCAGGGCGAACATCATGATCGGGAAGAAGCCGGTCATGAACTGTCCCGCGGTGGGGTCGCCCGCCAGGAAGCGCCCGATGTCACCGCTCTTGCCGTGGTACTCGCCCGCCTGGAACCACGGGAACGAGTTCAGCAGGTGGTGCATGCCGATCGGGATCAGCGCGCGGTTGGCGACACCGAAGATGCCGGCGCCGACGGCACCCGAACCGACCAGCCACTCACCGAAGTTGTGCAGACCCGTGCCGAGCACCGGCCAGATGTACCCGAAGACGATGCCTATCAGCAGGCCCGCGAAGGCCGACAGGATCGGCACCAGCCGGCGGCCGCCGAAGAAGCCCGCCCAGTCGGGCAGCTTGGTGCGGTGGAAGCGCTGGTACAGCAGCGCCACCACGATGCCCATCACGACACCGCCGAGGACCTTCGCGTCCACCGGGGCGTCCACCATGACGACCTTGCCGTCGACGGCGGTCGCCACCTGCGGCAGGTTCTTGTCGGTGAACGTGGCCAGGACGTTCTTGAAGACCAGGTAGCCGACGACCGCCGCGAGGGCGGTGGAGCCGTCCGACTTCTTGGCGAAGCCGATCGCGATGCCCACGGCGAAGAGCAGCGCCATGTTGTCGAGGATCGCGTTGCCGCCCGCGGCCATGAACGAGGCGATCTTCGTCAGGAACGTCGGGAAGGAGGGGCGTCCCAGCATGTCCGGGTTGCCGAGGCGCACCAGGAGCGCGGCGGCGGGCAGCACGGCCACCGGCAGCATCAGGCTGCGGCCGATGCGCTGGAGGACAGCCATCGCGCCGGCGCCCTTCTTCTTCTCGCCGGCCGCGGGAGCGGCGCTGGCCGTGGTCACAACTTCCTCCAGTGGGCAGGGCGCCGCCCGGAGCCCATGGGGGAGAGGGACGGCGGCGTCTCTGGTCTACACCACTTAGTGGTGTAGACCTGTTGTAGCACGATGAAGGCAGGATAAGGAACCCGCTACATCTGCGACCGGAGCGCTACCCGCCGTGGCCGCGCACCGGCCACTCCCGGCCATGACGACGGCCCCCCGACCGGTGGTCGGAGGGCCGAAGACCCCTGTGGCGCAAGGCCGTTGTCAGGCCTTGGTGACGTCCTCCCTGGCATCCTCCGGCTCCCGCCCCGGCGTCCGCAGATCGAACCGGGTGATCGCGAACCGGAAGACCACGTAGTAGACGACGGCGAAGCACAGGCCGATCGGCACGATCGCCCACGGTTTCGTCGCCAGGTTCCAGTTGATCGCGTAGTCGATCAGACCCGCCGAGAAACTGAAACCGTCGTGCACCCCGAGCCCCCACGTCACCGCCATCGACACCCCCGTCAGCACCGCGTGGATCGCGTACAGCGCCGGCGCCACGAACAGGAACGAGTACTCGAGCGGCTCGGTGATCCCCGTGACGAACGACGTCAGCGCCACCGACAGCATCAGCCCGCCGATCTCCTTGCGGCGCTCCGGGCGGGCGCAGTGCGTGATCGCCAGCGCCGCCGCGGGCAGCGCGAACATCATGATCGGGAAGAAGCCCGAGGTGAACTGCCCGGCGTCCGGGTCGCCCGCGAGGAACATGTTGATGTCCCCGTGCACCACCGTCCCGTCCGGCTTGGTGTAACTGCCGAACTGGAACCAGATGGGCACGTTCAGGAACTGGTGCAGCCCGATCACGAGCAGCGCCCGGTTCGCGACCCCGAACACCCCCGCCCCCCAGGCACCCAGGTCGTCGAGCCAGTTCGAGAAGGCCTCAAGGGCGTAGCCGATCGGCGGCCAGACCCACAGGCACACCGCCGCCACCGCGATCGCCACGAACGCCATGATGATCGGCACCAGCCGCCGCCCGTTGAAGAACCCCAGCCAGTCCACCAGCCGCGTGCGGTGGTAGCGCGCCCAGAAGAACGCGGCCAGCAGCCCCAGCACGATCCCGCCGAACACCCCCGGATTCTGGTACGTGAACGCCGACACCGAGTTGTCCGGAGCCTGGCAGCCGATCCCGGTCACCGGCGTCGCGCCGGTCAGGCAGTCCTTCGGGAACTGGTGCAGCACGTTGTAGTAGACGAGGAACCCGACCACCGCCGCCAGCGCCGTCGAACCGTCCGCCTTCTTCGCCATCCCGATCGCCACACCCACGCAGAACAGCAGCGGCAGCCCCAGCGAACCGTCGAGCAGCGCGCCGCCCGCACCCGCCATCACCTTGGACACGTTCGTCCAGCCGAGCCCGTCGTCCCCGAAGACGTCCGGCTGGCCGAGCCGGTTGAGGATGCCGGCCGCGGGCAGCACCGCGATCGGCAGCTGGAGGCTGCGGCCCATCTTCTGAAGCCCCTGGAAGACATCGCCCCAGCGGCTGCGGCCTGACCCTGCTGCGGTGCTGTCGGCGGTCATCGACATCCCTCCGGGCTCCGCGTTTGGCGGCCGTCCACCCTCTGGTGTAGACCAGTTGGCGGACGGCTCCGCTGTCGTGATCGCCATCATTCGGCACCTACGACATGACCGCTCGCAAAGTTGGGCCAACTGTGGGTTACTGCCACAAAAGCGGTTCGGATCAGGGAGAAAGACATGGCCACCAAGGCTGAGAAGATCGTCGCCGGGCTCGGCGGCATCGAGAACATCGACGAGATCGAGGGCTGCATCACCCGTCTCCGCACCGAGGTCCACGACGCGAACAAGGTCGACGAAGCCGCCCTCAAGGCCGCGGGCGCGCACGGCGTCGTCAAGATGGGCACCGCCATCCAGGTCGTCATCGGCACCGACGCCGACCCGATCGCCGCGGAGATCGAAGACATGATGTGAGCGGCGCGCGCAGCCGCGCGCTCACCCGGAAGGGCCCCTTTCCCCACCGGGAGGGGCCCTTCCCGCTGCTGCGGATAGGCTCGTCGCCATGTCTCGAATCGACGGCCGCACGCCCGAACAGCTCCGCCCTGTCACCATCGAACGCGGCTGGAGCAAGCACGCCGAGGGCTCCGTCCTCGTCTCCTTCGGCGACACCAAGGTCTTCTGCACCGCCACCGTCACCGAAGGCGTCCCCCGCTGGCGCAAGGGCAGCGGCGAGGGCTGGGTCACCGCCGAGTACTCCATGCTCCCCCGCGCCACCAACTCCCGCGGCGACCGGGAGTCCGTGAAGGGCCGCATCGGCGGCCGCACCCACGAGATCTCCCGCCTCATCGGCCGCTCGCTGCGCGCCGTCGTCGACTACAAGGCGCTCGGCGAGAACACCATCGTCCTCGACTGCGACGTCCTCCAGGCCGACGGCGGCACCCGCACCGCCGCCATCACCGGCGCGTACGTCGCACTCGCCGACGCCGTCACCTGGGCGCAGGAGCGCAAGCTCGTCAAGCACGGCAGGCGCCCCCTGGTCGGCACGGTCTCCGCGGTCTCCGTCGGCATCGTCGGCGGCGTCCCGCTCCTCGACCTCTGCTACGAGGAGGACGTGAAGGCCGACACCGACATGAACGTCGTCTGCACCGGCGACGGGCGGTTCGTCGAGGTCCAGGGCACCGCCGAGGCCGAGCCGTTCGCCCGCGACGAGCTGAACTCCCTGCTCGATCTCGCCGTCGTCGGCTGCGCCGACCTCGCGGCCGCCCAGCGGGCCGCCCTCGAAGGCGTCCTCGGAAAGTAAAGGAAACACCAAGAAAGGCCGGCCGCGGGGGCAGCCCCCGTGGCCGGCACCGCGTCTTCGCCAGTGCGGGCGCACGGCACACCACCGTGCGCCCGACCAGATCACGGGGGCCCAGGGGGGCCTGGACAAAGGGGAGGGAACACCGCCATGGCCGTGAGCCGCCGTCGTCGTTTCGCCGTCACCGCCGCCGCCGTGGCGGCCGTCGCCCTGACCGCGGGAGTGACCACCGGCTGCGACGCCGTCGACAAGGCCCTGGACTGCGTCCAGACCGCCGACACCATCGCCGACAGCGTGACCCGCCTCCAGCAGGCCGTGGAGAACGCGTCGAACGACCCGGGCCAGCTCGACGAGTCCCTCGCCTCCATCGACAAGGACCTCGCCAAGATAGGCGACAAGACCGACAACGCCGACGTCAACAAGGCGGTCGAAAGCCTCGGCGACGCGGTGGACAACGTCCGCACGGCCGTGCGGAACGGCGACAACACCCCGGACGTCAGCCCGGTCACGGACGCGGCGGGCGAACTGACGAAGGTCTGCACGGCGTAGGCGCGGCGGGCGGGCGGACGGGGACGGGGACGGTGCCCGACCCGTCCGGCCCTGGGACCGGACCCGGTCCCGAACCCGGACTCAGCCTCGGCCCCGAACCCGGGCCGAACGGCCCGTGAGGGAGGGAAACGGCCCGTGGGGGAGGGAAGGCCCGTGAGGGACGGAGAGGAAGCCGCACCCTTCGCTGCCCCCGTCCGGTCCCGCCCAGGAGGACCGGAATACTGGTCCCCATGACCAGCCGCCTCATCCTCGCCACCCGTAACGCCGGAAAGATCACCGAGCTGAGGGCGATCCTCGCCGAGGCCGGGCTCCCGCACGACCTGGTCGGCGCGGACGCCTACCCCGAGATCCCCGACGTCCGCGAGACCGGCGTGACCTTCGCCGAGAACGCCCTCCTCAAGGCCCACGCCCTCGCCCAGGCCACCGGCCTGCCCGCCGTCGCCGACGACTCGGGGCTCTGCGTCGACGTCCTCAACGGCGCCCCCGGCATCTTCTCCGCCCGCTGGGCGGGACGCCACGGCGACGACCGGGCCAACCTCGACCTGCTCCTGGCCCAGCTCTCGGACATCGCCGCCGAGCACCGCGCGGCCCACTTCGCCTGCGCGGCGGCGCTGGCCCTCCCGGACGGCACCGAACGCGTGGTCGAGGGCCGCCTCCTCGGCGCCCTGCGCACCGAGCCGTCCGGCACCAACGGCTTCGGCTACGACCCGATCCTCCAGCCCGAGGGCGAGACGCGCACCTGCGCGGAACTGACCCCGGCGGAGAAGAACGCGATCAGCCACCGGGGCAAGGCGTTCCGGGCACTGGTGCCCGTGGTGCGGGAACTGGTGGGCTGAGACGCGGCACGAGAGACGGCCTGCGCATCGATGGACGATACGCAGGCCGTTCCTGTGCGGCGGAAGGGATTCGAACCCTCAAGCCCGATCAAGGGCCACAGATCCTAAGTCTGCTGCGTCGCCATTGCGCCACCGCCGCCAGCCGTCCGACATCGTACCGGGAGCCGCTCACCGCCTTCTGCCGCCCCGGCACCAGGTACGGGTGACCGCGTGACCGTCGGGGCACGGACCGCCTCCTGACGGCGGGTGCTGCTGCCGGGGTCAGCCCCCAGCCGTTCCAGCGCCTCTGGCAGTGTCCGTGCCCCGCGCGCCGCCCTCTCCAGGCGTTCCCTGGTGCACGCGCCAGCCTCGCGCCGAGCGGCCCCCTCCGTCCTCGGTCACGCGCGCGGCCCGCGCCGGAGGGGCGTCCGGGGCGGGCCGTCGGGGGAGGGGGCTGACGTCGCTCAGATCCCCAGGTCCTTGATGATCTTTGCCACGTGGCCGGTCGCCTTCACGTTGTACAGGGCTCGTTCCACCTTGCCCTCCTCGTCCACCACCACCGTGGAGCGGATGACGCCGACGACCGTCTTGCCGTACAGCTTCTTCTCGCCGAAGGCGCCGTAGGACTTGAGGACCGTCTTGTCGGGGTCGCCGAGGAGGGTCACCTTCAGGGACTCCTGCTCGCGGAACTTCGCCAGCTTCGCGGGCTTGTCGGGGCTGATGCCGATGACGTCGTAGCCGGCGCCCGCCAGCAGGTCGAGGTTGTCGGTGAAATCGCAGGCCTGCTTGGTGCAGCCTGGTGTGAGGGCCGCGGGGTAGAAGTAGACGATGACCTTGCGGCCCTTGTGGGCCGACAGGGACACCTCGTTGCCGTCGGCGTCGGGAAGGGTGAAGTCGGGGGCAACGTCCCCGGTCTGGAGTCGCTCGCTCATTGGGCCAGCGTAACCGGGGGTCCTGACCGTGCGGTGACGGCAGGAACTGACAGACTGTCCAGAACCGAGAGCAGCGACAGAAGACTTCGGAGGCCGAACGGTGGCGGACACGTCGGACACCAGAAACCCGGCGCAGATCGAGGCGGACATCAAGCGCCGCCGCGAGGTGCTGGCCGAGACCCTCGACGAGATCGGGGTGCGCGTGCACCCCAAGACGATCGTCGGGGACACGAAGGCCAAGGTCGTCGGCAACATCGATCACACGGTCGGACGCGCCTACGTCGGCGTGAACCGGGCGGTGAGCCAGGTGCGGGCCCAGTTCGTCGACGAGGAGGGCGCGCCGCGGCTCGAACGTGTCGTCCCCGCGGCCCTCGTGGTCGTCGGTGTCGTGGGGCTGCTCGCCCTCGGCTCCCGGCGCCGCAAGGGCTGACCCGGCGGCGTACGGACGCGGCGAGGACAGGTAGGTTCAGGGCGTGAGCGCAAGCAGAGACGACCACAGCACCCACCCCGACAAGCTGCCCATCAGGATGCTGCACGACCGCGTCCTCGTCCGGCAGGACGCCAGCGAGGGCGAACGGCGGTCAGGCGGCGGCATCCTGATCCCGGCGACGGCGGCCGTCGGCCGGCGGCTCGCCTGGGCCGAGGTGGTCGCCGTCGGCCAGAACGTCCGCACGGTGGAGCCGGGCGACCGGGTCCTGTACGACCCGGAGGACCGGGCCGAGGTCGAGGTGCGGGGCGTGCCGTACGTGCTGATGCGCGAGCGCGACCTGCACGCCGTGGCCGCCGACCGGTTCGAGGGGTCCGAGGACTCGACCGGGCTCTACCTCTGAGACGACCCGCGAGAAGGGCCGGTGACCGTCGTCACCGGCCCTTCTCGCATGTTCTTTGCTAGCGTGGACGGTACCCGACGAGACGCGCCGTACCGGGCTGCACCATGGCAAAGACGACGCACCCCGTACCCGTCACGTCTCGGAGGTGCCTGTCATGGCCTGGGTTCTGCTCGTCGTCGCCGGTCTGCTCGAGGTCGGCTGGTCGATCGGTATGAAGTACACCGACGGCTTCACCCGGCTGGTCCCCAGCCTCTTCACCGGCGCGGGCATCGTCGCCAGCATGCTGCTGCTGTCCTACGCCACCCGCACCCTGCCCATCGGCACCGCCTACGGCGTCTGGGTGGGCATCGGCGCGGCCGGGGCGGCGGTGCTCGGCATGGTGGTGCTGGGTGAGCCCGCGACCGCCGCCCGGATCTTCTTCGTCTGCCTGCTGCTGGTCGCCGTCGTGGGGCTGAAGGCGACCTCCGGTCACTGACCGGGGTATTCCTCTTCCCTGAAGGCCGTGCTCAGCGGGCCCGCCGCGGTGCCGGTGGTGCCGGTGCCCCCGGTGCCTCCGGTGGTGGCGCCCGTCGTCCCGCCGGTGTCGCCGCCCGTGGTGGTCCCGCCGGTCCCGCCCGTGGTGCCGGTCGTGCCGGTCGTGCCGGTGGTGCCGCCGGTGTCGGTGCCGGTGGCGCCGCCCGTGGTGTCGGTGCCGCCGTCGGTGGGGGTGCCGCCGCCGGGGGTGGAGCCGGTGGTGCCGTCCGTGGTGGCGCCGCCGCCGGTGGCCGCGCCGCCGTCGCCCTGGCCCTCGGTGCCGCCCTGGTCGCCCTGGCCGCCGTCGGTGCTGCCGCCGTTGTCGCCGGTGCCGGGGGCCGAGGGCTCCTCGGACGGCGGCGCGACCTGGTCGGCGCCCTGCTGGAGCTGGAGGTCGAAGTCCTTCACCGCCTTGCCCTTCAGCGCGGCCTTCGTGTACTGCGCCCAGATCGCGGCGGGCGGCCCGCCGCCGTTGACGCGGGCCAGGCCCATCGCGCCGTACAGCGGCCGGTGCTGTGCGGTCACCGGGTCCTGGCCCATGACGGCGACGACGGTCGCGAGGTCGGGCGTGTACCCGGCGAACCAGGCGGCCTTGTCCTCCTCCGCGGTACCGGTCTTGCCCGCGGCGGGGCGGCCTGCGGCCTGCGCGGCGCTCGCCGTGCCGTTCTCGACGACGCTCCGCAGGATGGAGGTGGTGGTGTCGGCGGCCTCGCGGCTGACGGCCTGGTGGACGTCGCGGGCGGGCAGCTCGATGGTGTCCTTGCCGTCCCGGGTGATCGACTCGATCATCGTGTACGTGCCGCGCTTGCCGTGGTTGGCGAGCGTCGCGTACGACTCCGCCATGTCCAGGACACTGGCGGTCGCGGTGCCGAGCGCGATGGACGGGCCGGGGCTGAGGTCCGGGGTGTCGGCCGGGATGCCGAGGTCGATCGCGGTCTTCTTGACCTTGGCGGGGCCGACGTCGGCGGCCATCTGCGCGTACACCGAGTTGACGGACTTGTCGGTGGCGGTGCGCACGGTGATCCGGCCGTAGGAGACGTCGTCCTCGTTCTCCGGGGCGTAGGGGCCGCCGTTCCAGCCCTGCACGGGACGCTTGTTGGTGCCGTCGTAGTAGGTGTTCGGGCTGATCGTCTGGCCGCTCTGGGTCTGCGAGTCGTTCTGCACGGCCGAGGTGAACACGAACGGCTTGAAGGTGGAGCCGACCTGGAAGTCGCCGCGGGTCGCGCCGTTGGTGTACTGCTGCACGTAGTCGACGCCGCCGTACATCGCGACGACCTTGCCGGTCTTCGGGTCGACGGAGGCGCCGCCCGCGCGGACGTAGGTGTCGACCTTGTTGCCCTTCTTGTCGAGCTTCTTCATCACCTGGTCGTCGACCGCCTCGACGAAGGCGTCCTGCTTGGCCTTGTCCAGCGTGGTGGTGATGCGGTAGCCGCCCGCCTCCAGCTCCTCCTTGTCGACGACCTTGTTCTCGGTGAGGTAGTCCTTGATCGCGTCGACGATGTAGCCGCGCTGCCCCGACAGGCCCGTGGAGATCGTCTGCTCCTTCGGCATCGGGAACTTCAGCCCGGTCCGCTTGGCCTCGCTCAGCCAGCCCTTCTTGACCATGCCGTCCAGGACGTAGTTCCAGCGGGCCAGCGCCGCCGGCTTGTTCTCCGGGTGGGCGACGACGTCGTACTCGCTCGGCGCGTTCACCAGCGCGGCCAGGTACGCGGCGTGCGCCGGGTCCAGGTCGGTGGCGTCCATGCCGTAGTACGCCTGGGCGGCGGCCTGCACGCCGTACGCGTTGCGGCCGAAGTAGCTGGTGTTGAGGTAGCCCTCGAGGATCTTGTCCTTGGACTCCGTGCGGTCCAGCTTGATGGAGATGAAGAACTCCTTCACCTTGCGGGTGACGGTCTGCTCCTGCCCCAGGTAGTAGTTCTTCACGTACTGCTGGGTGATGGTCGAACCGGACTGCTTGCCCTTGCCCAACGCGGTGTTCCAGCCCGCCCGCAGCATCGCCTTCACGTCGATCGCGGACTCGGTGTAGAAGTCCCGGTCCTCGGCGGCGAGCACGGCGTGCTGGGCGTTCTTGGAGACCTGCGCCAGACCCACGTTCTCCCGGTTGACCTCGCCGTCACGGGCGAGCTGTGAACCGTCCGCGTACAGGTAGACGTTGCTCTGCTTCATGGCAAGCGCGTTGGCCGGCGGGATCTTCACCAGCGAGTAGCCCAGGAAGAAGAGGCCGACCAGGAGGAGTGCCCCGAGCACCACGGTGGCCAGCACCATGCGCCAGGTCGGGAAGATCCGGCGCCACCCGGTGCGCTTGGGCCGCTTGGGCTTCTTCCCGTCCCCCTCCTCGGCAGCCTGCGGCTCTCTCGGTGCCCAGCCCTCGGCCGGCTGCTGCTCGTCACTCATGCGTGCACGGACTCCTGATTCGCGTCGTACGTTCTCGTACGCCCTCGTAACGCCACTGCGCCCCCTCCTGAAGACTCTCGCACCGAGCGTTCCGTTCCCTGATTCCGGCACGCTTCCGGTCCGAAAAACCCGTGGCGTACGTCACCACCTGCGGACTATGCTCCTGCGCTTCGGTGTCGAAGCGGCCTGGGAGGGTTTCTGGATGGGCTCGGGACGGTTGTACACGGCCGTCGCGGCGGGCGGATTCAGACGGTACGCGACCTACCGGGTCGCCACCGCCGCCGGGGTGTTCACGAACACGGTGTTCGGGCTGATCCTGGTGTACACGTACATCGCCCTCTGGGACGAGAAACCCCACCTCGGGGGGTACGACAGGACGCAGGCGATCACCTATGTGTGGGTGGGGCAGGCGCTCCTTTCGACGCTCGCGATCGGCGGCAGCCGGGTCGAGGCGGAGCTGATGGAGCGGATCAGGACCGGGGACATCGCGGTCGACCTGTACCGCCCGGCCGACCTCCAGCTGTGGTGGCTCGCCTCCGACCTGGGGCGGGCCGGGTTCGAGCTGATCGGACGGGGGGTGCTGCCGTTCCTCTTCGGCGCGCTGGTGTTCCCGATGGCGCTGCCCGGCGCGTGGACGACCTGGGCCGGATTCCTGGTGGCGGTGGTCCTCGGGATGGTCGTCAGCTTCGCGATCCGCTATCTGGTGGCGCTCTCCACGTTCTGGCTCCTGGACGGCACGGGTGTGTCGCAGATCACCCTGCTCGCCGGGATGTTCGCCTCCGGGATGACGCTCCCGCTGAACGTGTTCCCCGGGCCGCTCGGCGACGTCGTCAGGGTGCTGCCGTGGTCGTCGCTGCTCCAGCGGCCCGCTGACGTGCTGCTCGGCGAGGCCGGGCTGTGGAGCACCTTCGCCTTCCAGGGCGCGTGGGCGGTGGCGCTGCTGGCGCTCGGGCGCCTCGTGCAGTCGGCGGCGACCCGGAGGGTGGTCGTGCAGGGTGGCTGAGACGGTGGAGCGGCCCGGCGCCGCGGCCGAATCCGACGGGTCAGGGACGCGCGGTGGGACGCGCGCCCGCGCGGCGGTCGGGCTGCGGGCGTACGGCCTGATCATCGCGATGTGGATCCGCTCGACGATGGCGTACCGGACGTCCTTCGTGCTGACCGCGGCGACCAACTTCGTGACGACCGGCCTCGATTTCGTCACGATCCTGCTGATGTTCTCGCGGGTCGACGTGCTCGGCGGCTGGCCGCTGCCCGAGGTGGCCTTCCTGTACGGGATGTCGTGCGTCGCGTTCGGGCTCGCCGACCTGGTGACCGGCTCGATGGAGCGGCTCGGGCAGCGGGTGCGGGACGGCACCCTCGACACCCTGCTGGTGCGGCCCGCGCCGGTGCTCGCGCAGGTCGCCGCCGACCGGTTCGCGCTGCGCAGGCTCGGGCGGGTCATGCAGGGCGCGCTGGTCCTGGGGTACGCGCTGACCGCCGTCGACATCGCCTGGACGCCGCTGAAGGCGCTGCTGCTGCCGGTGGCGCTGGTGAGCGGCGCGGGGATCTTCTGCGCGGTGTTCGTGGCGGGCGCGGCCTTCCAGTTCGTGGCGCAGGACGCCTCCGAGGTGCAGAACGCGTTCACCTACGGCGGGACGACGCTGCTCCAGTACCCGCCGACGGTGTTCGGGCGCGAGCTGGTGCGGGGGGTGACGTTCGTGCTGCCGCTGGCCTTCGTCAACTGGGTCCCGGCGGCCTATCTGTTGGGGCGCCCGCTGCCGCTGGAGCTGCCGGGGTGGGTGGCGTTCATGCCGCCGCTGGTGTCGGGGGCGTGCCTGGCGCTGGCGGGGCTGGCGTGGCGGGCGGGACTGAGGTCGTACCGGAGTACAGGGAGTTAGCGCTCAAGTGGACAGTGACAGCAGGGACTTCAGCGACGGCGACCGGGCCTTCATCGAACTCGACCGGGTCGAGAAGGTCTTCGACGTGCGTCGCAGGACCGGCTTCCTCAAGCGGGAGCTGCGCCAGGTGCGGGCCGTCGACGCGATCTCCTTCACGGTGGCGCGCGGCGAGATGGTCGGCTACATCGGGCCGAACGGCGCGGGGAAGTCGACGACCATCAAGATGCTGACCGGCATCCTGACGCCCAGCGGCGGCCGGCTGCGGGTCGCGGGCATCGACCCCGCCCGGGAACGGATGCGGCTCGCGCACCGGATCGGCGTGGTCTTCGGCCAGCGCACCACCCTCTGGTGGGACCTCCCGCTGATCGACTCCTACCGGCTGATGCACCGCATGTACCGCATCCCGGACGCCCGGTACCGGGAGAACCTCGACCGCTGCGTCGAACTCCTCGAACTGGCCGAGCTGTTGGAGACCCCCGTCCGGCAGCTCTCGCTGGGGCAGCGGATGCGCGGCGACATCGCGGCGGCGCTGCTGCACGACCCCGAGGTGCTGTACCTGGACGAGCCGACGATCGGCCTCGACGTCATCTCCAAGGCCAGGGTGCGGGGCTTCCTGCGCGATCTGAACGCCGAGCGCGGCACCACGGTGCTGCTGACCACCCACGACCTCCAGGACATCGAGCAGCTCTGCTCCCGGGTGATGGTCATCGACCACGGGCGGCTGATGTACGACGGGCCGCAGGCCGGGCTGCACGAGGTGGGGGAGAGCGAGCGGACCCTGGTCGTCGACCTGGAGCGCGAGACGCCGCCGATCGAGGCGCCGCCCGCGCGGGTGGTGCGGGTGGAGGGGCCGCGGCAGTGGCTGGCGTTCCCGGCGGCGGAGTCGGCGGCGCCGTTGGTGGCGCACATCGCCGCCCGGTACCCGCTGGTGGACCTCTCGGTGCGGGAGCCCGACATCGAGGCGGTGATCGCCAGGATGTACGAGGGCGGTGCCGGTGGGGCGGCTGATCCGGAGGAAACCGGTCTCGTAGCCGACGGCCGGGGGAACTCGTAGGCTGCTGAGCATGACCGACGACCAAGTACCGGAGCTCCGGGCTTCCGACGCCGACCGTGAACGGGTCGCCGAGATCCTGCGGGACGCCCTCGCGGAGGGCCGGCTCGACATGGAGGAGTTCGAGGAGCGCCTTGAGGCCACCTACCGGGCCCGCACCTACGGCGAGTTGACGCCGCTCACCCGGGATCTGCCGGTGCCCGGGGTGCCGGTCGCGCCGCTTCCGCGGGCCTCGTCGGGTCCCTCGTATCCGTCGGTCTCGCTGCTCAAGGACCAGGCGCCGGAAGGCAGTTGGGCGAGCCGGGTGGTCGGGGGCGAGCATGCCTCGTCGTGGGCGGTCGCGGTGATGTCGGGCTTCCAGCGCCGGGGCCGCTGGACGATGCCGAAGCGGTTCAACTGCCTCGCCTTCTGGGGCGGCGGCGAGATCGACCTGCGCGAGGCGAACTTCGCGGACCACGAGGTCCAGATCAACTGCGTCGCGATCATGGGCGGGTTGAATGTGATCGTGCCGCCCGGCGTCACGGTCGTGGTGCGGGGCGTGGGCATCATGGGCGGCTTCGACAGCCGCGAGGAGGGCGTGCCGGGCGACCCGGGGGCGCCGCGCGTGACCGTCACCGGGTTCGCGTTCTGGGGCGGGGTGGGCATCGAGCGCAAGGTGACGAAGGCCGAGCGGCAGCGCCTGAAGGAGGAGCGCAGGCAGGAGAAGCTGGACCGCAGGGCGGCGGCGCGCGAACTCTCCGGGTCCTCCCGCGCGGACGCCCACCGGCGCATGGTCGAGGGCCGCCGTGATCTGCTGCGCGACCGCCACGAGGAGCGCAGGGAACGGCACGAGGAGCGCCGTGAACGCCACCGGGAGCGCCGCGAGGAGCGCGACAGACGGCGGTTCGGGGACCGTTGAACGACGTCGCCGGAGAAGACGGAGAAGACGGGGAAGCGACGTAGGCGGAGAAGGCGGGGGCGGGGGCGGGGGCGCGACGACAGCACCCCGCCCCCGCCCCCGTTTCTCCCCCTCGTCGCCGCGCTCTACAGCTCCGCCGGGGCCGAGCCCTTGAGGCTGTTGAGGTCGAAGGCGCTGGCCATCCGGGCGTAGCCCTTGTCGCTGGGGTGGAGGTGGTCCCCGGAGTCGTACTCGGGCCGCAGCCTGCGCGGGTCGAAGGGGTCGCGCAGCGCCCGGTCGAAGTCGACGACCTCGTCGAAGACCTTCCCCGCCCTGATGACCGCGTTGACCTGCTGACGGACACTCTCGCGGGCGGGGGTGTAGCCGCGGTGGCCCTGGAACGGCATGAGGGTCGCGCCGATCACCTTGATGCCCCGGGCGTGCGCCTGCCCGACCAGGGCGCGCAGCCCTCCGGTGATCTTGTCGGGGTCGGCGAGCCGCGGGTTGCGCAGGATGTCGTTGACGCCGAGGTCGATGACGACGACCTTCACGTTGGTGCGGCCGAGCACGTCGCGGGGGAAGCGTCCGAGGCCGTTCTGGTTGTCGGCGGGGCGGCCGAGGCCGTCGGCGAGGATCTGGTTGCCGCTGATGCCCTCGTTGACGACGCTGTAGCGGGGCAGGTCGCGGCCGGACTCGATGGCGGTGCGCAGCCGCTCGGAGAGGACGTCGGTCCAGCGCCGGTTGGTGTTGACGGTGGAGGTGATGCCGTCGGTGAGGGAGTCGCCGAAGGCGACCACGGTGCCGTCGGAGTCGTTGCTGAGCACGTCGAGCGAGGTCAGGTAGCGCCAGTACGGGGTCTGCTCGGTGTACGCGGCGCCGGTCACGTCCTCGGTGAGGTCGCCTTCGGCGAGGTAGGAGAGCTGCCGGGCGTGCGGGTGGTAGGTGACCGGGCCCGAGGGGGTGGGGGAGTAGGTGGTGACGAGGAGGTCGCTGTCGTGCGGGACGAGTATCCGCACGGCGTCGCTGAGCACCTGCTGTCCGGCCGGGACGACGACCGCGGTGGCGCCGTCGAAGGTCAGCCGTCGCATGGTGGTCGGGGCGGCGGAGGCGGTGGAGGAGCCGGCGGCCACGGCGATGGTGGCGTGCCCGATGGTCAGCGCCGACTGGCCGTAGAGGTTGGAGAGGGTGACGCGGGCGCTGGTGCCGCCGATGGCGGTGTGCACGACGTTGCGGAGGGAGCGTCCCGCGTAGCCCTCGGTCTCGGTGCCGGGTTCGGCGCCCGCCGGGGACGCGGACCAGGCGCCGACCCAGGTGCCGGTGGAGGCGGGTGCGGCGGAGTTGTGGGGCCTGCCGCCTCTGGTGAGGCTGCTCCTGCCGGTGTCGCCACCGTCGTCCTTGGCCGCTGCCCCTGCGTATATGGCGGCCGACAGGCCCACGACCAGCGCGATGATCGCGGAAAGCAGGGCATAACCGTGACGCCTGGTCATGCGGTGCGTGTCTCCTCGAGCGAACGGGAGCCCCAGGCTCCGATGTGATCATCCCATGATGCGTCATGGGATGAGGGGTAAGAGAACAGGACCCCCCATTGGGCCACCGGAGTTCACGGATGAGCTCCCCCTCCAGCATGACGCCGGGAACTCCTGTTCCGTTCCAGGAGTCGGTCAGGAAGGGACAATGTGTGCACGGGATCACGAACGGGTGGAGTGGATGGAACGTACGGAACCAGAACGAACCGGCACGAACGACGGGGACGGGACGGCCCGCCCCGCACCCGGGGAAGACGACCGCGCCGGACACGGCCACGGCGGCGGGCACGGCCGTGGCAGCGGTGAGGGCGACGGCGGCGGTGCGGGTGGCGGGCGCGGTCCCGGCGGCGGTGAGGGTGGTGGCGACGGCGACGGCGATGGTGACGGTGGCGTGTCCGCGTCCGCCGTCCGCACGATGACGACGTTCAGCGCGGCGGACGAGGAGAAGCAGCGCGGGGTGCGCCGCATGAAGCTCACCGCGTCCGGCCTGCTGCTGTTCGTCGCGGTCGTGTACGTCCTCGCCAAGTGGGCGCAGAACTCCGGGGCGGGCCCCTGGGCCGGGTATGTCGCCGCGGCGGCCGAGGCCGGCATGGTCGGCGCGCTGGCCGACTGGTTCGCCGTCACGGCCCTCTTCAGGCATCCGCTCGGCCTGCCGATCCCGCACACCGCGATCATCCCCACCAAGAAGGACCAGCTCGGCGTCTCCCTGGGCGAGTTCGTCGGCGAGAACTTCCTCTCCGAGGACGTCGTGCGCGGGCGGCTGCGGGCCGTCGGCATCGGCGGCCGACTCGGCACCTGGCTCGCCGACCCCGACCACGCCGACCGGGTGACGGCCGAGCTGTCGGCGGCGCTGCGGGGCGCCCTGACCGTCCTGCGGGACTCGGACGTCCAGGCCGTGGTCGGCGAGGCGATCACCCGCAGGGCCGACGCCCAGGAGATCGCGCCCGGCATCGGCAAGATGCTGGACCGGGTCGTCGCCGACGGCGGCCACCGGCGCGTCGTCGACCTGGTCGTCGCCCGCGCGCACGACTGGCTCGTCCTCCACGACGAGCAGGTCATGGACGCCGTCCAGGGCGGGGCGCCCGGCTGGACACCGCGGTTCGTCGACAAGCGGGTCGGCGAGCGCGTCTACAAGGAGCTGCTGCGCTTCGTCACCGAGATGCGCGACATGCCCAGCCACCCCGCGCGCGGCGCCCTCGACCGCTTCCTCGCCGACTTCGCCACCGACCTCCAGTCCGACACGGACACCCGGGCGCGCGTCGAGCGGCTCAAGGGCGAGGTGCTGGGCCGCGGCGAGGTCCAGGACCTGATCGCGTCCGCCTGGACGGCCGTACGATCCATGATCGTCTCGGCGGCCGAGGACGAACGCAGCGAGCTGCGCCTGCGGGTGCGGGCCTCGCTGCTCTCGCTCGGCACCCGGATGGCCCAGGACGCCAAGCTCCAGGCCAAGGTGGACGGCTGGGTGGAGGGCGCGGCGGTGTACGTCGTCACCACCTACCGCGGGGAGATCACGTCCCTGATCACGGACACGGTGGCGGGCTGGGACGCCGAGCACACCACCCG
This sequence comes from Streptomyces griseoviridis, assembly GCF_005222485.1. Taxonomy (NCBI): domain Bacteria; kingdom Bacillati; phylum Actinomycetota; class Actinomycetes; order Kitasatosporales; family Streptomycetaceae; genus Streptomyces; species Streptomyces griseoviridis. The sequence continues at coordinate 3,547,415 of NZ_CP029078.1, read as the reverse complement.
GAAGATCGAGGCGCACATCGGCCGCGACCTGCAGTTCATCCGGATCAATGGCACGGTGGTGGGATCACTGGCGGGACTGCTGATCTACACGGTGTCACGGGCGCTGGGGGCGTAGCCCTCCGGCTCGGGGGCATCCGGCAGGGGTCCCGTCCGGCGGTTCGGCACAGGGCGCGCGCGTCGGTCGCGTGCGCCGTGGGCGTGCGGCGGTCGTGTGCCCCAACGGCGCGCGCCGCCCTGCGTGTCGTCGCACCGCCGGCTGGTTCCGTCGGCCGTCCTGTCGGCGGAACCATTGGTTCCGCTCAGAGAGGAGGGAGCCCATGTCCGAAGCGCGGGCCGAGTCAGGCCGCACCCTCACCACCGACATCCCGGCACGCCTCGACCGTCTCCCGTGGTCGCGCTGGCACTGGACCATCGTCATCGGCCTCGGCACCGTGTGGATCCTCGACGGCCTCGAGGTCACCGTCGTCGGCAACATCGCGGGCCGTCTCTCCGAGCCCGGCAGCGGACTGCCGATCAGCTCGGGCCAGATCACCGGCGTCGCCGCCGCGCTGTACGTGGCCGGCGCCTGCGTCGGCGCCCTCTTCTGGGGCCGCCTCACCGACAAGTGGGGCCGCAAGAAGCTGTTCATGATCACACTGGCGGTCTATCTCGCGGCCACCGCGCTGACCGCCGTCTCCTTCTCCAGCTGGTGGTTCTTCCTCTTCCGCTTCCTGACCGGCTTCGGCATCGGCGGTGAGTACGCGGCCATCAACTCGGCGATCGACGAGCTGATCCCGGCGAAGTACCGGGGCCGCGTCGACCTCGCCATCAACGGCAGCTTCTGGGCGGGCGCGGTCCTCGGCTCGCTGCTGGCGATCCTCGCGCTGAACGAGTCGATCCTGCCGAAGGACGTCGGCTGGCGGCTGACGTTCGCCCTGGGCGCGGTCCTCGCCTCGGTGATCCTCCTGGTCCGCAGGCACGTCCCGGAGAGCCCGCGCTGGCTGCTGATCCACGGCAGGGAGGCGGAGGCGGAGGAGATCGTCTCGGACATCGAACGCAAGGTCGAGGCGGAGACGGGGCAGTCGCTGCCGCGCCCCGAGACCGAGATCACCATGCACCAGCGGGGCAGCGTCGGCTTCGGCGAGATCGCCCGCACGGTCTTCTCGACCTACCGCAAGCGCGCGGTGCTCGGCTTCTCCCTCTTCATAGGACAGGCGTTCCTCTACAACGCGATCACCTTCGGCTTCGGCGCCATCCTCACCACGTTCTTCGACGTCCCGACCGGCAACACCGGCTACTACTTCGCCGTCATCGCGGTGGGCAACTTCTTCGGCCCGCTGCTGCTGGGCAAGCTGTTCGACTCGGTGGGCCGCCGGATCATGATCTCCTCGACGTACCTGCTCTCGGGCGTGCTGCTGTTCGGGACGGCCTGGCTCTTCGACCAGGGCTCCCTCAACGCGACGACGCTGACGGCCTGTTGGTGCGTGGTGCTGTTCTTCGCGTCGGCGGGCGCGTCCAGCGCCTACCTCACGGTGTCGGAGATCTTCCCGATGGAGACCAGGGCGATGTCCATCGCCTTCTTCTACGCCCTCGGCACGGCGGTCGGCGGCATCAGCGGCCCGCTGGTCTTCGCCGACCTCACGGAGTCGGGCGTGGTCGGCGACACGGTGCTGGCCTTCCAGATCGGCGCGGGCCTGATGTGCGCGGCCGGCCTGGTGGCGGCGTTCCTCGCGGTGAAGGCGGAACGCCGCTCCTTGGAGGACGTCGCGAGGCCGCTGTCGGAGGTGGCGGGGAAGGCGTCGGCGACGACGTAAGGGGGGCGGAGGGCCAGCCGTGGTCGCCGCCCTCGCTCCCGCTCCCGCCTCCGCCCTCGGGCGCGGACTCGGCGGCGATCGGGGTGAGGCCGGCACGGGGGTACGCGAGGCCGCCGGCCGCCGAGGCGGGGGTGGCGGCGGTCGCGATCCCGACGGCGGCCGTGATCCCGACGGCGGCCGCGGTGGCGACGGCGGCCGCGATCTCGACGGCGGCCGCGGTGGCGCCGGTGGCCTGGAGAGGGGGCCGGCGGCTGAGGTCCCGTGAGGCGTGCACGCGTGAGAGACGGCGAGAACCCGCGCCGATGCCGAAAACTGGGCCCATGCCGAAAGAAAACTGGGCCGATGCCGAAGACTGGGGCGATGACCGTACGCAGAGTGGTGCCGGACATCAGGGTCGAGTCGGAGGACGAGATGAGGGCGAGCAGCGACTTCTACGCCTCGCTCGGCCTGGAGGAGGTGATGAACCTGGGGTGGGTGACGACGTTGGCGTCACCGTCCAACCCCACCGCCCAGATCACCTTCTCCCTGCGGGACCGCACGGCGCCGGTTGACCCGGACCTGAGCGTGGAGGTGGCGGACGTGGACGAGGTCCACGCCCGGTTGCTCGCGGCGGGAGCGGAGATCGTCCACGGACCGCGGGACGAGGAGTGGGGCGTGCGCCGCTTCTTCGTGCGGGACCCGACGGGACGGGTGGTGAACGTGGTGTCGCACAGAAGGTGACGGGCCCCGGCCGGGGAGCGCCGGACCAGCCCCGCCGTCACCCGCGCCGATCGGCGACGACCCAGGAGGCGAGGGCGACGGCCCCGGCGACCCCGAGCACGGCGGGCCAGGCGCCGACCTTCTTGGCGAGGGGATGAGAGGCCCCGAACGCGACGACGTACCCGGCCGCGAGCGCCCCGGCGGCCTTCCCACCGGCCCGCTGCCGCCACTGCCAGGCGGCAGCACCCCCGGCGACGGCGAGCACACCCCCACCCCACTCCCGCCTCTTGCTCCACCGGGCAACCCCATACCCACCGACAAGCCCACCGGCGGCGACGACGGCACTGGGAATCTTGGGCATGGGGGACCTCCTGGGCCTCGGGCGACTGACTTCTGAGACTAACGAGCGGTGTGGCCCGGACGGTCGGCCACCACTCCAGAAGGCCCAACGCCCGGACGGCTTCCGTGCCAGTGGCCGGCCGGTCTTCGTCGGCCCGGCCCAGAGCCGCGGACGGGCTCAGTCAGCGACCGGTCGCGCCAACTCCGCGCGACCGGCGGCGACGAGGGAGCGCACGTCCTTCGGACGGCACAGGTCACCGTCGTACCGAGGCGGCACTACCCAGTAGGTTCCCGGCGGTTCCTGGCGGTCGATGCGAGGAACACCGAGGTAGGTACCTTCACCCAGGCAGGGCGCGTCCTCGGCCCGCTCCATGCACGCGATCACGCCGGCACCCCAGTTGATGAGGCTGTAGTACGTGACTCCGGCCACCCGGCGGTCGTGGATGACGGGTCCCTTGAGCCGAGTCCTCAAGGCGGCGGCGACTCGATCGGTGTCCGCACTGCCGACGGCCGCGTACACCAACTCCCCGGGCAGCCGAATCGCTGCGAACAGTCGGCCGAGCGGGAGCAACGCCACGCCCTGCTCCGACCACTCCAGGTGTGCCTGCCGTGGTACCGGATGGGCGCGGGCGAGCCAGTCGGAGATCAGTCCGTCCATGTCCGCTGGTGTCAGCACTTCAGCCCCTCGGGTGATTGATTCGGTCACCCTCAAGAGGAAACCGGAACGGTCGGCCGGGCCACAGGGCAGATCTCGCGAAGTCACTCGCAGCCGACCGGACACTTTTGCCACGCGGCACTCGCGGGGAGGACCATGACCTACGGAGCGGCGGGTGAAGGGGTACGTGTGAAAGCCAAGAGGAACACGAGACTTGAAGCCCTGTTGGTCGAGTTCGGCTACACCCACGAGAACCTCGCGGACGCGGTGAACAGCGCGGCAGCGGAAATGTTCGGCACGCATGCCAACTGCACCGATCGGCATGTGCGCCGTTGGATCGCGGGCGACGTCCAATGGCCCTGGCCGCGCCATCTGGTGCCGCTTCAAAACATCTTCGGACGCACCGCGCAGGAGATGGGATTCACCCCGCGCAAGACATCCCGGGTACCCGCACACCCGACACGGATCAAGCCAGTGCCCGGGGCCCATGGCCTGCCACGCCGTGACTTCATCACCGGCGGTCTTGCCGCAGCCCTCGGCCTTGAACTCATCCCCTCCGCGGGCCGCCTCGGCTCCAGTGACGTCGAACGTGTTCGGGCCATCGTTGCGAACCTCTACAGGTACGACCACGCCCTGGGCGGCGGCGCTCTGCACGATGTCGCCACTGAAGCTCTCCGCCACGTGCAAAGCGCCTTGAATCAGTGCACGTTCGGGGACCGTGTCGAGAAACTCATGTATGCGGCCATGGGGGATCTGGCGGCCTCCGCCGGATGGTTCGCCTACGACGCCGGACGCCAGACAGCGGCAACCCATCTGTACCGCGAAGCCCTCCAGGCAGGTGCGCTCGCAGGGGACAGCATGCTCCAGGCGCGGGTCTGGTCCAACCTCGCGATGCAGGCCCGCCTCCTCCATCGCGACAGAGAAGCCTTACGTATGGGTTGCGCTGCTGTGGAGACTCGACAAGCGAAGAACGACGCGTGGTTGATGGCGTTGCTGCACTGCCGCCAAGCGGTCGGCCATGCCCGAGCCGGGGACCGTGTCAGGGCGCAACGCTCACTCGCCCGCGCCGAGTCGGCGTACGAGCGGACCCAAGGCCGTCCCGCGGCCTGGCTGTCGTTTCTCACGCCCGCCGAATTGACAGGTCTCGCGGGCGCCGCACACCTTGCCCTCGGACAGCAACGCCGAGCCGAGCAACTGACCCTCTCGGCGCTTCAGATGCTCGAACCGCGCTTCGAGCGCAACCGGGTCTACTACACCGTCCAGTACGCGCAGGCGCTCATCGACGGTGGCGAGATCGAGCATGCTGCCGTGCAAGCGGGGACAGCGGTCACCCTCGCGGAACGAGTCCGGAGCGGCCGGGTGAGAGGGAAACTCGCCGATCTACGGAGAGGACTCCAACAACACACGCACGTCCCCGTAGTTGTCGACTTCCTGGAAGAGACTGGACGGACAGGGGCATGACGATGGAAGGGATGCGGCTGGAACGCCGAGACGCGGCCGGTCTGAGCGATGTCCGACCGCAACTCCTCGATGTCTACGCGGAGATCTACGCGGCTCGTCTGAGTGAGGAGTTCCACAGCGTCGAGAGGTTCGACGAACGGCTCGGTTGGAACACCGAGGTTCCCGGATTCGCGGCGGTGGTGGCCTACCTCGACGACACGGCTGTCGGTTACGCATACGGTTGCGCACTCCAGGCGACCACGCGCTGGTGGCGCGGACTTCGAACGCCGGTACCACCGGACGCGACCGCGGAGACGGGAGTTCGCACCTTCGCGCTCTCCGAGTTGATGGTCGTGGAGCGACTTCGAGGAACCGGTGCGGCCCGCCGCATTCACGACGCGCTGCTGAGGGACCGGTTGGAAGACCGCGTCACCCTGCTGGTCGAGCGGGAACATCCCAAAGTCCGAGGACTCTACGAGGCTTGGGGATACGAGTGGTTCGGCGAGGTGCTGCCGTTCGCGGACGCTCCACTGTACGACGCGTTGATTCTGAGGATCGGGTCAGGCCGGCATGACCGGCGGAACCTTTCTTCGGACTCCGACTGATTCAGACCGGCAAAGGGCAGTCGACGCAACGCGACGGTCGAGCTGTGTTGCTGAAGGGTGCCGTGTTCGCGTCGATCTCGGAAAAGTCTCCGCTGTCGTTGCGATATACGAGACCGATTCCGTTCTCGGCGAGCAGCGTGCGGAGATCTTCCCGGGGGAGTGTCGGTGTGAGAACCATCAAGTGCAGAGGCTGATCGTGGTGGAAATCTCTCAAGTGATGCCGGGCGAGCAGGAGTTGAGAGAGAGCGTTCTTGATTGATTCACTCGCTGCACTACTCGTCGGCTCATAGACCGTGTTGCTCGTCTGGCTGTACAGGTCAAAGAGGAGCCGATCTGTCGATTCGCGCATGGCCAGCTCCAGCTGGCCGAGGGTGTTTCCGGCGGCGGATTCACGCGCATCGAAGGTCTCGGCAAGTTCGTCGCGTCGCTCTTCTTGCAGGTCGTGAGCGCGCGGAGCCTGTTGACGCCTTTGGCGTCGAACCGCACGAGCGAATCGGCCTGCGGTGAGGTTAAACATGAGCCGAGATTGGGATGCCGGCTGAAGGATATCGGAATTTTCGCGAACGTAAGGTCCGACTGGACGTAGCCGAAAGACGATGACATTGCGGTCTTGGTTCAGTTCGTCTTTGGCTTCCCTGGTGTCAAATGGATTACGCTCGTCAACTTTAAACGTTCCGATATAGCGGTGCGTTCGAGTATCGGTTCCCGGAACCTTGCCCACAGCGACGAATAGATGCAACGTGCGGTTTTTTTCGGCATGCTCCAAAATCGCGGCATTTCCTCCAGTTAGGGTCTGATTTCCCCTCTTTCCCGTTCCGGTATAGGTGAAGACGGGCCCCAGGTCGTCATCCTCGGCAAGCCATCCGTCGCGGTATCCGTAACGCTCCCCGCTCTTACTGTCAGAGAAGATGAGAACGTTCCTTTTCTCCTTCGCTGGGCAGATTCCTGCGTAGCCGCTGCCGCCGAGGACGGGGTGGATCTCCGCGCGTGTGAGGATGTCGCCGGGCTGGAACCCGGACGTGCTTGTCGTCATGTGTCGAGGTTAACGGGCGCAACGCTCATGAGGGTGCGCCAGGTGACGCAAGTCGCCCTGACGGCATTGTGGCCGGGGAGAGTTCGGGCGAAGATGGTCTGATGAGTGAGGCAATGGGGGCGGTCGTTGCGGCCGTTATCGCTTTCGCGTCCGCGGTCGTCGGTGCCGTGGTCGCCGGTATCTACGCCAAGCGTGGAGCTGAAACGGGTGGGCGCAAGGCAGTTGAGGCAGCGCTAGCGCAGGTACACGGCCAGGCGGCAGCGGAGCACTGGCAGTGGGTCCGCAGCCAGCGCCACCAGTCCTTCGCTTCCCTCCTTGAGGCTTATGACGCCATTGATGAGATATTTACCCGCATCGCACCTGTCGTCAGGAATGGTGCTCATCTCGATGAGGCGACAGGTCGCGAGTTGGGTGAGCGCATGCTCGCGCTCAAAAACAGCACCAGCAAACTGGCGTTGTGGGGGCCAAGTGAGGCAAGAGATTTGGCCTATGTGTTGACGCGGGAGACGATGGCCGCGGTTGGTGCTTTGACGCAGGTGGCGGCTGCGAGCCCGGACACCCTGAATGCCCGATGGACTAGCTGCAACCTGGCCCGGCAAACGATGGCGCAGGCATATGTTGGATTTCTCCAGAGAGCTGGAGAAATCATTCGCGACCCTCGTCAGCCATCCAGCTAATGCTAGGTCCCGGCAATGGCAGAGTACGACCACACGTCCGCAGGCAGTTCATGATGAAGTTGCCAGGTGATGGCCATCGGCTTGTTGCCTGAGTGTCGTAGATAGGTTGCTGGACCCAACAGCATCCAGGGCTGGGCCTTGCCGATGTCGGTGTCCTTGTAGCGGCGCATAAACAAAAGAACGTGGCTGCCGCGTTGCGCGTGTTGCTGATAACGCAAGCCTGTGGGCGAGGTTTCGGCGGTCGTACTCTGTGACTCCCAATGGAAAAGCGAAGGACTCAAGGCGTAGTCCTTGTACCTGACGGTGGGAGAGAAATCTTTCTCGTTCTTTTCGAGGGTGATGAGCAGTGCGTCTGTCTTATTCGGCTCGTCCCACAGGACTCCCTGTGCGAACGAACCAGGCATCTGTCCGCCGAGGCGAGCAACCCCGAGCGCGGCCAGGATTTCGGAACGGTTGTACGCGCTGTGGATTTTCAGGGGGATGTGCGCGTGCGTATCCCCGAGAGGGATAGGCAAGTGGTCCGCCTGGCCCATCACATGCGCGATGACCTGCCGTAGTTCGCTACGCAGGGCTCGATGTTCGCGGAGCGATTCGAGACCTTGCTCGTAGGAGTTGAAACCGCCGGCCTTGTCCCAGAGGTTGAAGAACAGCATGCGCGCGTACGTTTTATCTCTCGGGTTGAGGTCCTCGTACGGCGGGGCGTCATCGTCCAGAAGGCGGGTGTATGCCTCAGCGCGTTCGAGGTCGTCAACGTGCAGGAACGCGTGCACGCGCTTCAGCAGATCTTCCTCACCCGGCTGCTCGGGTAGATCGGTCAGCCCAGCTCGGCGCAGGGTCGAGGTCCATGAGTTGCTTGACTTGTACAGCTCCTTGATCTCGCGGCGGCTCTCCCTGAGGTAGTCGTCGAGGAGTGCTGTGTCGAACGCCCTGACTTCCTTGGCGAGGGTCTGGATGTTCGCCTTGATCTGGGTGCGAATGTTGTCCAGTACGAGATCCTTGGACTTGCCTTCAAGGATGATCTGGCAACCAGACGGCAGCAGAGGGAAGTCGTGTTCGGCGTGCTCAAGGAGCCGATTGCGCGACAAGTTCGTCATTGCACGGAACTGCTCCTCGAAACGGAACTCAGCTCGGTGCTGCCCAATGAAGTCGAGTACCGTGAGTACAGGCTTATCTGGTGTGCGACGAAGCCCTCGGCCTAGCTGCTGAAGGAAGACGGTAGCGCTACTCGTCGGACGGAGAAGTAGCAACGTGTCGACGTCGGGGATGTCCAAGCCCTCGTTGAACAGGTCGACGGAGAAAACAACTTGGATCTCTCCTGATTTGAGCTCAGCCAGGATCCGATCACGCGTCTCTGCCGTGGACTCGCCGTCCAACGCCTCAGCTTTCAAGCCTGCGTCTCGGAAGCACTTAGCCATGAAGTGGGCGTGCTTCCTACTGACGCAGAACCCGAGAGCCCGCATGTTCTCCGGGTTTGACACCTTGTCCCGCACTTGCTTCAGAACGATCCGAGCTCGGGCGTTGTCGGCGGAGTACAACTCGCCGAGTTGGCTCTGATCGTACGTTCCTGAGCGCCAGTTGAGGCGAGTGAGGTCCGTCCCGTCCGGGACGCCGAAGTAGTGGAACGGGCAGAGCAGGTCGTTATCGAGTGCCTCCCACAGACGCATCTCAGCGGCGATCCGGCCTCCGAAGAACTCATCCTGCACGTTGAGTCCGTCGGCGCGCTCGGGAGTAGCTGTTAGGCCGAGAAGCTGCTTGGGCTTGAAGTGGTTAAGAACACGGCGATAGGTTGCAGCAGTGGCGTGGTGGAACTCGTCGACGACAATGATGTCGAAGTGGTCCGCGTCGAATTTCTCGAGTCGCTGATCGGTAAGCGACTGGACGCTAGCAAAGACATGTGTCCAGTCCCGTGGGAGTTCCCCGCTGAACAGTGGTTCGCCGAAGGACGCGTCATCAAGTACTTCACGGTACTTCCGCAAGGACTGCTTAAGGATCTCCTTGCGGTGAGCCACAAACAGCAACCGCGGGTACCGCTTGCCGCCCCACTGCTTATGCAGATTGCGGTAGTCAAGGGCCGCCATGACTGTCTTGCCCGTCCCCGTCGCGGCGACCAGCAGGTTGTGATCGTGACCGCGTACCTCACGCTCGACTTGGAGACGCTCCAGCATGTCGGACTGGTGAGGGTAGGGCCGAACCTCAAGCCCAGAGAGGCTGATCTTGGAGTCCTGGTCGGATGACGAGGTGCCCGCCACACCGAGAGCCTCATCCAACTTGCGGGCATCGCGATCCGGGTCGTAGCTCTCGAAGGCGATGTCGTTCCAGTACGACTCGAAGCTGGCCTCGAACTTGTTCAACACCGCTGGTGTAGCAACAGACGATAGGCGTACGTTCCACTCCAGTCCGTCAAGGAGTGCAGCCTTGGACAGATTGGAACTACCTATGTATGCGGTGTCGAAGCCACTATTGCGGCGAAACAGCCAAGCCTTGGCGTGCAAGCGAGTGGAACGAGTCTCGTAGTTGACCTTCACTTCTGCGCCGAAATCTCGGACGAGTCGGTCCAGGGCATGACGGTCTGTGGCGCCCATATACGTCGTGGTGATGACGCGCAGGCGCACACCGCGCTCGGCTGCTTCACGGAGAGAGCTCTCCAGGACGCGAATGCCATACCACTTCACGAATGCGCACAGTAGGTCGATGCGGTCAGCGGTCGCTAGTTCAGCGCGCAACTCGAAGCCAAGACTGGGGTCTTCAGAAGCGTTGGTGAGCAGGGAGCTTTCGGAGAGCGGCGTAGCAGGGCGGATGGTGTAGACGCCTGGCGCCTCCGGCTGGGCGACGGCGAGCAACTGTCGGGGGCCATCCACGATCGCGTCGATCCACTCACGGGCACCTTCCAGCGTGCCGAGAGAGGCCAAGATCTGGTTGGCTGCCACGACCTGTTCGTCAAGGGGAAGGTCTTGGAGGATGCGTCGAACGATCTCCCCAACATGCCGGGCGAGGACATGCGGTGCCGATTCCTTGCTGACCTCTCCCTCGATTGCCTTCCAGCCGGAAGCTTCTAGTTCCTTCATTCGTTGCTGGAGCCGCTGCGTAATTAGAGTCTCGTACAGACCCACGACGGGTGTTGCAGTGCCGGCCAGCTCCGGGCGCATGAAGGTTCCCTCTCACCGTTGCGATCGCTGGGATCGTTGTATCAGGGGGCGTTGCGATCTAGGCAGGAATTTTGGCGGCGCTGCCCACGGAAGGCGACCAGGCGGTTGTCCTCAGAGGTTCTGGGCCCCATGACACCCCGCATAAGCCTCCCCCGACCCGCACCAACACCCCTCCCCCGCCTCCGGAGGCCAGGTCGTTGCTCGGCCTCGGGCTGCCAGGGTTGTCGTGTACTGGGGGAGCAGGGTCGTGTCGGTCGGGGACGACAGTTCCGAGGCCGCGAAGGCCTCGTAGGACGGGACCGTCGCCGTGACGATGCCCAGGTTCGCCGTGCCGGACGTGGACAGTTCGCGCAGGGACGTTTCTATGGTCGCGAGGTGGGTCTCGTGGGACGGGTACTCCGACGCGAGGGCCGGGTACGCCTCCAGGAGTTCCGCCAGTTCGTCGGCCGGCCAGTGCAGGACCGCCACCGGGAACGGGCGGGACAGGGCCTCGCGGTGGGCGTCCAGTTCGGCGCGGAGGCGGGAGATCTCCGCCTCCAGCTCCGCCGGGTTGCTCGACCCGAGGGACCAGACGCGCTTCGGGTCGTGGAGTTCGTCCAGGGAGACCGACGAGGAGTGCAGGGTGTCCGCCGCCGAGTCCCACGCGTCGTGCGCCGCGCCCAGCATCCTGCGCACCCGGTGCCGGCCGAAGAGGAGCGGCCGGGTCGCGTACGGGGGTTCCTGGCCGTCCGTGACGAGCAGGCGGGCGCCCTCCGTGAACGTCTCCTGCGCCGCCTCCAACTCGTCGTGCGACTCCAGGGCCTCCGCGACGATCACCCACGGCGCCGGGTCGCGGGGCGCGGCGGCGCGGACGCCGTCGATGATCGCGCGGGCCTCCGCCTCGTGGCCGTACTCCCAGAGGTTCGCGGCCTTCAGGGCGCGGACCAGGTACGGGTTCTCCAGGTCGTCCTGTGAGGCGAGCAGCCGGTCGTAGAGCGCGGTCGCGGCGGGGCGGTCGGCGGCCAGCTCCAGGTGGGCGGCGGCCTGGAGCAGCAGGGCCTCGGCGTCCGCGGGGTAGCGGCCGGCGGTCCGCTCCAGGCGTGCCGCTTCGGCGTGGTGGTCGACGTTCTCGGCAGGCGTGTCGGGGCGCATGCAGGACACCGTACTGCCGACGGGTGACAAAGAAGAGATCCCCGCAGGCCAGGGGGAGGGAGAGACCCGTCTCACGGAGGAACGGGGGAAGGGGCCGGTCTGCCCGGGGGCTTCCCCCTCCGGGCCGTCGCTAGATCGTCACCCCGTCGATCTGCAACGTCTGCACCGCCTGTGCCGCGAACGGCACCGACACCTTCTTCGCGCTCACGTACGTGTCCGCGTACGCCTTGTACGCGTCGCCGCCGGACGGGACCGTGTTCCAGCGCGGGACCAGGCCGCCCGTGCCGCCGGTCGCCGTGGTGAAGGACGACAGGTCGAAGGTCAGGGTCTGGGCGGACGTCGAGGTGTTCAGGGCGACGATCACCAGGCGTTTCGCCGACGCGTCATGGGCCGCCACCGCGTAGCTCACGCCCGTGTCCAGGATCTTCATGCCCGGCCTGATGTGCCGGCTGAACTGGGCCATCGTGTAGTACTTCCGCTGCACCGCGCCCGCCGCGAGCGTGGTCGCGTCGTAAGCGATCATCGCCCAGTTCGACGACGGGTCCATGACCTGCCAGTAGACCCAGGCGGTGGGGTGCAGCCAGCGGAAGTCGTAGAGGAGGTTGAAGGCGAGGGTGTAGCCGGTGCCGTCGTTGTCGCCGGTCTCGGAGTTCCACAGGGCCTTGCCCGCGGTGGTCACCACGTCCGTGTAGAGGAGGTCGCGGCGTCCGCTCGAACCCTGGTAGCCATGGACGTTGACGCGGTTGACGTAGCCCTTGGTGGTCGCCGAGAAGGAGTTCCAGGTGGTGCGGGCCAGGTCGTAGCTGGTCTCGTCGGACGCCGCGATCTTCGTGCCGGTCAGGCCCCGGGTGTTCAACTCGCTGCGCAGATAGGGGAGTACCGCGGACTGGACGGTCGCGTCGACATGGCAGCCCTCCTGGGTGCCGGTCGCCGTCCACCAGCTGGAGCTGGGTTCGTTGAACGCTTCGACGGTCGCGAAGTTCACGCCCCAGTTGTTCTTGGCGTAGAGCGCCACGGCCGCCAGGTGGGAGGCGTGCTGGCGGTAGTTCCAGGACTGGAGGTTGTTGCCGCCGCCCGGCGCGCCTGACGGGTTGTGGTTGGAACACATCCACCACATGGGGGAGTTGGCGAACAGCTCGGTGGTCGCGCCGCGCGCCGCCGCCTTCACCAGCATCGCCCGCTGGTTCGCGTCCGCCGTCCACTTCCAGGCCGAGGACGTCGGGTCCTCGTTGTTCCAGTCCTGCCAGAAGCCCTCGATCTGCTTGAACGCCGGGATGTTCGCCGAGGCGACCATGGTCTCGCCGTTCACACTGTTCCAGCTGCACCCGCCGAGGTTGTAGCGGGCGATGTTGAGGCCGAGCCCTGGCAGCGAAGTGCCGTTGTACGTCGTCGACCTGGTGGTGAAGAAGATGTCGGCGAAGTCGTCGCGGGCGCCGAACACATTGGCCCACCAGGCGAGCGAGGTGCCCCAGCCCTCCCAACTCCCGTACGACGTGTTGGGGTTGACGGCGACGGTGGCGTCCGCGTGGGCGGTGCCGGTGGCCAGGGCGCTGCCCAGCACCGTGCCGCCGGCCGCGGCCAGCAGGGTCCTGCGTCGGATCATGGCGTCTCCGATTCGCTCGACGGGACCCGACGGCCGTTCCCGGAAGCGGCGTCGCGACTTGTCCCGTGCATGCCACGACGAAGCATCGGGGGTGCCGCGTGAGGTTGTCGAGGGTTGCGACAGCCCTTTCTCAAACCAATGTACGAAGTGTCGAACGGGGTGCGCCGACCGGCCGGTCCGTCGTGTTCGAGTGACGTGATCGGGGCAATGGGCGCGCGGGTCTGGCGAGTTGGGCGTCCCCGGCCTATCGTGCGGGCGGCTCAGGTCGAGGGAGGCGCGGCGGCGGATGCGGGTACCGGTCGTGCAGCACAGCAGCCGGCGACGGCGCGCTCGACGCCGTCGCGCCCTCTGGACGGGCGGCGAAGTCCTCGTCACCACCGGGGTCGTGCTGCTGCTCCTCGTCGCCCACCAGCTGTGGTGGACCAACCGGGAGGCCAGGCAAGGCGCCGAGCGGAAGGTGGCGGCCCTGGAGCGGGAGTGGGCCGCCGGGGGAGCCGCGGGCGGAAGCGGATCGGGGGGCGGCTCCGACGGTGCGGTGCCGTCCCGGACGGCGGTCCCCCCGGCCGGCGCCGCGCGCGGCGGCTCGGCGGGCACCTCGTCGCCGTCGTCCCCCAAAGGCCGTGACGGCGGGCCACGTCGGGCCCAGACCTACGCCGTTCTCGTCGTCCCGCGGCTGCGCCTCCGTGCCCCGGTCGCCGAGGGCGTCAGCAAGCCGGACGTCCTCGACAAGGGGTACGTCGGGCACTACCCCGGCACCCAACAGCCCGGCCAGACAGGCAACTTCGCCCTCGCCGGGCACCGCAACACCCACGGCGAGCCGTTCCGGTACCTCGACCGGCTGCGCCCGAAGGACATGGTCGAGGTGGAGACCGCGCACGCGACGTACACGTACGCCGTCGACCAGCTCCTCGCGCAGACCTCGGCCCGCGACGCGGGCGTCGTACGGCCCGTTCCCCGCTCCCTCGTGCGGCCGGGGCGCGGATACAGCGAGCCCGCCGCCTACCTCACCCTCACCACCTGCACCCCCGAGTACACCTCCCGGTACCGGCTGGTGGTGTGGGGGAAGCTGCGGTCGGTCCGGGAGCGGGGGTGACGGCCGGTGCCCGCCGTCATCCCCGCTCCCGCAGCCCCACCACCGCCCCCGCCGCCAGCAGCGACAGGACCATCGACACCACCATCGCGATGTTCGCCCCGTGTCCCAGGCCGCCCCCGGACGACGTGACGATCGCGATCGTCAGCGCGACGCCCGCGCAGGAGCCGATGTAGCGGAGCGTCTGCTGGGCGCCCGAACCCATCGCGGCGCGGGCCCCCGGGACCGACTCGACGGCCAGCAGCGGCAGCGCCGCGTTGAGCAGGCCGCCGCCCACCCCGCTCAGGACCAGTCCCGGCAGCAGGCGCTGCCAGGAGCCCGAGTCGATCGCGCCGAGCATCGTCAGGACACCGACCGCGTGCAGCACGAAGCCGACCGCCAGCTGGTGGCGCGGCGAGACCCGGCCCGCCAGCCGACGCGCCTGGAGCGCCACCGCGAAGGACAGGCCGGACCAGATCAGCAGCAGCCACGCCGAGTCGAGGACGGACAGCCCGAGCGTCTGCTGGAACACCGCGGGCAGGAAGCTGAACAGCCCGATCACCGCGAGGCCCATGAACAGACCGCCCGCCGACGACGCCAGGAAACGGCGGTGCCTGAGCAGGCCCAGGTCGATCATGGGAGTCGCGCTCCGCCGTTCCACCTGGGCGAACGCGGCCAGCAGCGCCACCGACGCCAGCAGAAGCAGCCCCACCTGCGGGCGCAGCCAGCCGTCCCGGCCCAGGGTGAGCGCCGCTATCAGCGCGACCAGCGCCAGCCCGAAGGTCAGCGCGCCCAGCACATCGGGACGGCCGCCCCTCGGCGAGCGGGACTCCACCAGCGGGCGTATCCCGAGCACCGCCACCAGGAGCGCCGCCGCGCCGAGCACCGCGTACGCGGCCCGCCAGTTCGGCAGGGCGCCCGCCACCAGCGGGCCGACCGCGATGCCGCCGCTCACGAAGGCGCCCCACACGCCGGTCGCGTACAGCCGGCCGCGCGGGGTGGGGAAGGCGTGCACCAGCAGGCCGAGGCTGCTCGCCAGGATCGCCGCGCTCGCCGCGCCCTGCGCGATCCGGGCCAGCGTGAACAGCCAGGTCGAGGAGGCCAGCGCGCCGAGCGCCGTGGTGATGCCCAGGGTCAGGGTGCCGGCCAGGAAGATCCGGCGGCGACCGTAGTCGTCGGCGAGGCTGCCGGCCACCAGGAGCAGCGCGGCGAGGCCGAGCGGCGTGCCGTTCAGCAGCCACGCCTGCGCGGAGACCGGGGTGTGCAGGGCGGCGGCGGTATCGGGGAGCGTGACCAGGGGCGCGGTGTACGTCATCAGCGTGACGGCGGTGGCGGCGCTGGTCAGGGCGAGGGTGGCGCGGGCGTGCGGCGACGCCGCGGACCGTGGGGTGCCTGGGGTGCCTGGGGTGCCTGGGGTGCCTGGGGTGCCCGTGGTGCCCCTGGCGTCCGTGGTGGGCGCGAGGTCGGCGCGGGTGGCGCGGGTGGCGCCTCCGGGCGTCGCGGCGGTCGATTGCTGGAGAGTTCGTTCACTGAACCTTGCCATGTCGGCACCGTAGCACCAGTAGGTTCGGTGATTGAACCAAGGTCGGGGAAAATGGCTACAGTGGACGGCATGGCACTCGGCAAGGACTACGTGACCCAGCAGTGCTCCATCGCCCGCGCGCTGGAGGTCATCGGCGAGCGGTGGACGCTCCTGGTGATCCGCGACGCCCTCTACGGCGTCCGGCGCTACAACGACTTCCTCGTCCACCTCGGCATCCCCCGCGCGGTCCTCGCCGCCCGCCTCCAGGCCCTCTGCGCCGAGGGCATCCTGGAGAAGCGGCGCTACCAGCAGTCGCCGCCCCGCGACGAGTACGTGATCACCGAGCGCGGCATCGCCCTCTGGCCCACCCTGCGCTCGCTCGGCCTGTGGGGGCGCGAGCACCTCACCGACACCCGGCTGCGCTACTTCCGGCACGCCGACTGCGGCACCGAACTCGGCTCCTACGGCGAATGCCCGGCCTGCGGAACCGTCGTGCCCGTCCAGGACGTCGTCATGGAGCCGGGGCCGGGACTCGATCAGGACCCGGCCGATCCGGTCAGCCGGGCGTTCCTGAAGCCCCGCAGGCTCCTGGAGCCCCTGGAGACCGATCAGGCCGGAGATCAGGTATAACCGACAGTGCGACGAATGAACCGTCGCCGAGACGGACGGACGCGCACGCAGGTGCGGGGAGAGGGGCGGGGATGGTCCGCGGCAGAGTCGAGGCGCCCGCGCGTCCCGTCGCGCTGCTGCTGCTCCTGCTGATCGCCCTCCAGCTCACCGTGCTCGACGCCGGCAGCCTCACCGCCACCGTCGCCCTCGCGGCGACCGCCGCGGCCGGCTCCGCGCTCGCCGTCTGCGCCCTGATCAGCGCGCGTACCGTGCCCGCCGTGCCGCCCACCCGGGTCCGCACGGCCATCAGGGACCGCGCCAGGCGCACCGCCTTCCTCGCGCAACGCGACCCCGACGCCCGGGGCCGCACCCGCCCCCGAGCCCCCGGACACGCCCTCCGGGCGACCCCCGCGTAGGCGACTCCGGCTTCCGTCCGGCCCCGCGCGCCACGTCGTCACGCCGCTCCCCGCACCACTGCCTGGCCCGCTCCTGCCCGGACGCCGGTCCACCCGCGTCCGACGCCACGGGCACCCCAGGTGTCCCGGACACCACGGGTATCCCGCACTCAGGTACCCCAGGTTTCTCAGGTACCCCAGGTACCTCAGATACCCCAGGTACCCCAGGTGTCCATGGCGCCCCAGGCATTCCGGCACGACGAGACCCCCGGAGGGCTCACCCATGTCCGTCTTCGCTGCCTTTTTCGCTGCCTTCGCGCACCTGGTCGAGCATCTCGCCGACCTGATCCAGCCCCTGTTCGGCGCCACCGCCGCGGCCGCCGCGATCGTCCTGTTCACCGCGCTGGTCCGGCTGCTCGTGCACCCGCTGTCCCGGGCCGCCGCGCGCGGCCAGCGGGCCCGCACCGCGCTCCAGCCGAAGATCGCCGCACTGCGCGCGAAGCACGCGGGCAACCCCGAGCGGCTGCGGAAGGCGGTGCTCGAACTGCACACCGAGGAGAAGGTGTCACCGCTGTCGGGGCTGCTGCCCGGACTGTGCCAACTGCCCGCGTTCTTCCTCCTCTACCACCTGTTCTCCAACACGACGATCGGCGGCGAGACGAACGGGCTCCTGTCCCACCGGCTGTTCGCCGCGCCCCTGGGCGACCGCTGGGCCGACGCGCTGGGCGGCGGCGGGGCGTTCGGGCCCGCGGGACTCGTCTACGGCGGTCTGTTCGTGCTCGTCGCGGGCGTCGCGTTCTTCAACTACCGGCGCACCAAGCGGCTGATGGCGACCAGCGACCCGGTGGCCGCCGCCTCGAACGGGGAGCAGGTGCCGGGGCTCGGCGCGCTCACCAAGGTGATGCCGTTCATGTCGTTCTTCACCCTCGTCACGGTCGCCGTCGTGCCGCTGGCCGCCGCGCTGTACGTGGTCACGAGCACGACGTGGAGCGCCGTCGAACGGGCCGCGCTGTACCGCTGAGGCCCTGGCCGCGGGTCCAGTACGTGAACCGGGTCTTGCAGTCCGGACGCCGACCTTGGACGATCGACCAGTCCTCCGACGTCCGCACCCGTCGGCGGGCGGAGGCCTGCGACGGAGAGGGTCAACATGAAGCTGCTGCGAGTCGGTACGACCGGAGCGGAGCGGCCCGCGCTGCTCGACGCCGACGGGGTCCTGCGGGACCTCACCGGCGTCGTCGGCGACATCGACGGGACGGTACTCGCCGACGACGCGGCACTCGCCCGCGTCCGCGCGGCGGCGGAGGCCGGTGACCTGCCGGTGATCGAGGCGGCCGGGCTGCGCGTCGGGCCGCCGCTCGGGCGGATCGGCAAGGTCGTCTGCATCGGGCTCAACTACCACGACCACGCCCGCGAGACGGGCGCCGAGCCGCCCGCCGAGCCGGTCGTCTTCTTCAAGGCACCGGACACGGTGATCGGCCCCGACGACACCGTCCTGGTGCCGCGCCGCTCCACGAAGACCGACTGGGAGGTCGAACTCGCCGTCGTCATCGGCAGGACCGCCCGCTACCTGGACTCGGCGGCCGACGGGCTCGCGCACGTCGCCGGGTACGCCGTCGCCCACGACGTGTCCGAGCGGGAGTTCCAGATCGAGCGGGGCGGCACCTGGGACAAGGGCAAGAACTGCGAGACGTTCAACCCGCTCGGCCCCTGGCTCGTCACCGCCGACGAGATCGCCGACCCCCAGGACCTCACCCTGAGACTGTGGGTCAACGGCACCCTGAAGCAGCACGGCACCACCGCCGAACAGATCTTCCCGGTCGGCGAAGTGGTGTGCTACGTAAGCCAGTTCATGACCCTGTACCCCGGCGACGTCATCAACACCGGCACCCCGGCGGGAGTGGCCATGGGCCACCCGGACCCCAAGCCCTACCTCCGCGCGGGCGACGTCGTGGAACTGGAGATCACGGGCCTTGGCCGACAGCGACAGAAACTGAAGGACGCGTAGCGGGAGTTGAGAGGCCCCCGGGGACGAGAGCGAGACATGACGTGACGGACCACCATTTCGAACTGCGCCCGTTCCGTGCCAAGGGGACGCACGGGTGGAGAGGTGTGCTCGGCGAGTTCGGTGAGGTCACCGTCGAGGTGCGTCGGCGGCAGCGTTCCGTCAAGGCCGGGAGCAGGCAGAGCGAGGTGCGGGTCCACGGGGACGGGGTTCCCGAGATCCTTTTCCTGACGGTGGGGCCCGCGCGGCCCACCCTGCGCAACGCCCGGCTCACCGTCGGAGGCGAAGCCGTGCCGGTCGCCTTCGACGGCAGGGGGCTGCGGAACACCGCACGCGCCCTGCGGTTCACCTGCCGGGAACGTGCCCACACGTACGTCGCGGAGAGCTGGGACCGCGGGGGCACGCTCAGCCGGTCCGGGGTCGTCGTCTCCGTCCGGCGGGGAAAGAGCCCCACGGGCAAGGGGATGAGCGGTCTCGGGACCGTCGAGGGGGTCGCCGACGCGACGGATCTCGCGTTGGCGGCGCTCTTCGAGGCCGTCGACAGGCAGGAGTTGACGACGTCCGGGGCGGTCGCCTCCGTCCTCGGGCGGGTCCTCAACCCCCGGTCACCGGAGCCCGTCAGCCTGGACTGAGCCGATTTCCGGCCTCCCTCCCTCCGTCCCCGTCAGACTGAACCGAGCCGGTTCCCGGTCACCGGCAGACTGAGGTGAGTCGGTCCGGTCGCGCCCCCCTCGCCTCAGATCACCAGCGGTGCCTCCGACCAGCGTCTGACTCGGTACGGGGCCCACCACACGTGGTCGCCGAAGCGCAGGGCCAGGGTCTCTGCCATCAGGTCGGCCAGGACCGGGGCCGGGACCGTGTCGGCGGGGGCGCCGTCCGTGAGGGCTTCGATGGCCTCGTGGTACTCCGGCTCGTCGATGGTGAAGCGGCGCAGTTCGCCGTAGCGCCGGTCGCGGACCTGGACGAACCCGGGGCCGTGCCGGAACACGCACTTGCAGATGTAGTAGCCGGTGCGCCAGGCCAGCGCCGTCGCCGCCGGGTCGGTGGTCCCGAGGACGGCCGTCGGCGGGTGGAGATGGCTGTAGTGGCGCCACGCGTCGGGGTCGGGGCCGGTGTGGATCTGCCAGTCGACCGCGATGGCCATGCTGGTCAGGTCGCCCACGAAGCTCAGCGCCCGGACCGTCCAGGCCGCGTCGGCGGGGTCCGTCACGTCGACCGGGCGGGGCAGCGTGACGTGCCTGGCCCCGGCGGCGAAGAGTCGCCTGGCGGCCTCCCCGCCGGTCAGGTCGATCTCGTACCGGCCGAGCGACATCCCGGGCAGCGCGCTCACCTCGGGGTCGTAGTCCCGCGCCGCGGTCACGGTGAAGGGCGCGGTGGCGGTGCGTACTGGAGTCATCGTCGTCTCTCTGTCGGGCCGGCGGCCGTCCTCGCGGGCGTCAGGCGGACGTGGCGGCGAGTTCGGTGGCGCGGGCGGAGGTGTGCCGCATGAAGTCGATCCGCAGGAACTCCTCGTTGACCGCGGGCGGCGCGATCTGCACGAACTGCCCGTTGTCCTCGAAGACCAGCCCGAGCGCCCGCCACCGCGTCAGCACCCGCCGCAGGGCCTCCTCGTCGACGGGGTGCTCCTCGCGGAGTTTGCGGGCCGCCGCCTTCACCGTGTGCGGCTGGTCGAGCAGCCGGAACAGGGCCAGTTCGAGCGGGTCGGTCAGTTCGAGCCGCGTCCAGTCGAAGGCCGGGCGGACGCTGACCAGGACGATACGGTCCTCCAGGTCGCAGTGGGTGAGCCGGCTGCCGGGGTAGTTCCGCTTCCAGCGGGCGATGCCCTCGTCGAGACGGCCGACGACGTCCTCGTCGATCCCGCGCGGCGGCACGTCGAAGACGTACGCCAGGTCGAACATCTCGGGCTCGGGGAGGTCGTAGGTGAGCCGGTACGGCTCGGCCGGGCGCAGTTGGGAGAAGCCGAGCCCGGGGTCGTTGAAGTACGGGCTGAACCGCTCGATCGCGATCCGCGAGGACGCCCCTACCGGCGGGTTCAGGTGCTCGAGCGCGGGCAGTTGGGCCACCACGTCGTCGTAGTCCTCGGCGGACTCACCGGGGAAGCCGTGCAGATAGTTCCAGGCCACCGAGAGGCCGACGGTGGCCGCGTCGCGGAGCATCCGCACGTTCTGGCCGCCGGTCACGCCCTTGTCCATCAGCGTCAGCACCCGGCTGTTGAGGCTCTCGATGCCCGGCTGGACGAAGATCAGCCCCGCGTCGGCGAGGGTCTGGAGCTGGCCCCGCCGCATGTTCGACTTGATCTCGATGTGCATCCGCAGGTCGAACTCGCTGTCGATGATGCGCGGCAGCACCGTCCGCACGTACCCCATGTCCAGGATGTTGTCGACGACATACATGTCCAGGACCCGGTGCCTGCGGGCCAGTTCGACGATCTCCTCGTAGAACACGTCCGGGCTCTTGCTGCGGAACTGCATGAACGAGCCGTTCAGCCCGCAGAAGGTGCAGTGGTGCTTCTCGCCCCACCAGCAGCCCCGCGCGCCCTCGACCACCAGCTTCGGCTCGACCCAGTGCCGCGCGTGGGAGGAGGCGAGCCGCTCGAAGTACCCGGAGTAGTCGGGCGGCAGGATCGACGCGGGCGGCAGCGGCTTGGTGCTCATGGTGTTGGCCACCGAGACGCCGTCCGCGTCGCGCCAGCAGAGCCCCGGAACCCCGGACAGCGGCTCGCCGGCGTCCAGCGCGCTGAGCAGCGCGGGGAACGACACCTCGCCCTCGCCGCGCACGACGTAGTCGACGAAGGGGAAGTTGCGGTGCACGCTCTCGCCCTGCTTGCCGTCGCAGTTGGCGCCGCCCATGGCCGTCGCGATGTGCGGGGCGAGGCGCTTCACGTGTTTCGCTGCCGCGAGGGCCGCGGTGTTCTGCTGGAACGTCGAGGTGAAACCGACCACGTCAGGGGCGAGTTCGACGATGCGCTCGGCGATGTGCCGGACGAAATCGGGCGCGGTCGTATGCAATGCCTTCGTCATCTCCATCCGGGCCCCGCGCACCCGGTTCCGCATCGCCTCGGTGAATTCCGGAACCCGCCACTCGGGATCGTCGTAGAGGGCGGACGAGAACACCCAGTCGCCACAGCCCAGGAAATAGGAGCCGAGCGCGTAGTAGGAGTAGTCCTCCAGGGTGAATTCGGTGTTCTTCGTGATCCAGTCCACGTATTCGATGTTGGCGTGCAGAACGTCCGCCGTGCCGTTCGGGACACGCTCGTCGACACTGCGCTTGAGAATTCCGAGTGCCAGCGACGGAAGATCGATCGGGGCCCAGGGCATGTTCACCAGGAGTACGCGCATGGCCGGCCTCTTCTCAGGTGATCGGTTCGCGTGTGAGCGGTGCAGAGGGTGGTCGGGGCCGGTCGCGCTGGGTGCGAGGCCGGCCCCCTCGTGCCAGGGCCTGTCGGTTGGATCATGCGGCGGTCGCGGGCCAGGCCACGCACATCTGCGGCGTTGTCGTCGGTTGCCGACGCTCCGCGTCGACGCCCTCCTCCGCCTTGCAGCTGCACGCGTCCTGACCCGCTCGGGTCGGCCGACAAGGCGCCGCGCCTCGGCGCCGCCTGATCCAACCGACAGACCCTAGTTGCTCGTCTCCTCGTCCTCCATCTCCTCCGCGGAGCGGAGGTAGATGACGACGCCGACGCCGGGCTTGCGGCTCTCCTCGTCGCCCTCGAGCGGGTCTCCGTGGATGATGTCCTTCTGCATGATGTTCACCTCCTCTCCCGGTGCGGGGACGGCTCGGCAGGCGCGGGTGCCTGGGGCAGCCCGCGGCCGAGAAATCTGAGGGACCGTCTGATCACGGCCAGGTGGTCGGCGCCGTCGTAGCCGTCGTGGCCCGACTCCAGCCACATCAGCTCGTGGGCCACACCGCCCGCCCGCAGCACCGCCAGGTACGCCTCGACCTGCTCGGGCGGGCACTTGGCGTCCCGTCGCGCGGCGACGACCAGCAGCGGGGCGCGGATGGCGGCCGCGTAGGAGGACGGCGAGGCGTGCGCGTACGCGTCGGGCACCTCGTCCGGGGTGCCGCCGAACAGCGCGGTGTCCAGCGCCTGGAGGGCGGGCGTGGAGTGCCGGAACGCCGTGACGCAGTCGGCGAGCGGCTTCACGGCCACGCCGACGTCCCACAGCTCGGGGCGGGTGCCCAGGGCCAGCAGCGTCAGATAGCCGCCCCACGACGTGCCGCACAGGCCCACCGCGCCCGGCCGCCCGATGCCGCGTTCCAGCAGGTCGGCGCGGGCCCGCACCAGGTCGGCGACCTGGGTGTGGCCGACGCCCTCGGAGTAGGCGGAGCGCCAGCGCGGCCCGTACCCGGTGGAACCGCGGTAGTTGACGCGGGCGACGGCGTACCCCGAGCCGACGAGGGCCTGCACCATGGGGTCGTAGGCGTCGCGGTCGTGGTCGGCCGGGCCGCCGTGGACGAGCAGGACCAGCGGGTGCGGGGCGGGACGGTCGGCGGGCGTGGTGACGAACGTGTGCACCGGGCCGTCGGGCCCTGGCGTCCACAGGTCCCGGCGGTGGCCGAAGCGCGGCAGCCGCCAGTCGCTCTGGCCGGGCAGCGGTCTCCCCGACAGGGACAGCGCGCGCGGCACGTTCACCGCGTCCGTCCAGATGAAGTGCACGTCCCCGTCGGCGGCGGGGGAGGCGTCCAGGATGCTGCCCTCCGGGGTGGGGACCGGGGTCAGCTCGCGGCGGTCGAGGTCGGCGGTGAACAGCCGGCTGCGGCCGTGCCGGTCCTGCCTGAGCAGCACCCGGGCGCCATCTGACCCCGGGTACCAGCGGGCGGTCGTCTCGGTGTCGAACGAGCACCACGGCAGCAGTTCCAGTCCGCGCCCAAGGGTCCAGGTGCCCAGGTGGTACCGGCCGTCCCGCTCCCGCATGACCAGCAGCGGCGAGGTACCGGGCGCCGGCACCGGCGCGGGCAACGGCGCGGGGAACGGCGTCCGGTCGGACATCGCCGTCCGCCCGGCGCTCCGCTCCGCTCCGCCGGCCGGTCCCGTCGCTCCGTCCGCCCGCGCGTGCGCCGGTGCGAAGCCGAGCGCCCAGGTGCGTTCCCTGGTGCCGGAGAGGACGGCGACGGTGGCGCCGTCCGGGGTCAGCAGGGTCACGGCGCGGGCGGAGTGCGCGGGTCCCGACAGCGCCAGGAGCCCGCCGTCCGGCGCGAGGTCGCAGAGCGTGCCGGACTCCGTCGTGCGCAGCACGGCCCTGCCGGTGCCGCCGCGTCGTCCCAGGTGGACGCTGAGTCCCTCGGGGCCGCGGATGGCGACGGCGGCCGTGCCGCCCGCGGCCAGCGCGAGTCCCGCGGGCCGCCCGGACGGCACCCCGGTCAGCGCGGGCCGGTCGGGGCCGCCGTCGAAGTCCTGGGTGCGCCAGCCGCCCATGCCGCCCGGGTCCTCGTCGAACCACCAGACGGCCTCGTCGTCGACGGCGCACAGCAGGGTGCCGTGCGGCCGGTCCGTCAACTGCCTGGTGGTGTCGGTGGAGCGGTCCCACACGAAGATCTCGCAGCGTCCGCCCGCGTCGCCGGTGTACACCATCCGCTCCGGGTGCCCGGGCCTGGTCACCGGCAGCACCGGCCGGTACACGCCGTAGGTGCGGGGGGCCGTCGTCGGCCTGGCCGCCGTCATGACGCCTCCCGGGCCACGAGTCCGGCCCGCGCGGTGGCGTACAGGGCGAGGCCGGCGAACGCGCCGGCGCAGCCGAGCGCCATCGCGCGCCCGCCGTAGGCCGCCACCAGGACCCCCGCCGCGACGGGCGCGAGGACGGCGACGCCCTCGCCGGCGGTGCCGAGCACCGTGCCCATCCGGGCCAGCAGCCGGTCAGGGGTGACCAGCACCGCCCGGCTCTGCAGCACGACCACCACGGACGGCACGATCAGCGACACCGCGCTCAGCAGCAGCCCGTAGGCCCACGTCCTGGACGCGTACGCGAGTCCGGCCGCGGTCGGCACCATGGCCCAGGACGCGCCCGTCACGATCCACGCGGCCGGGACCCGGGCCACGAGCCACGGCGCGGCGAGTGCGCCGAGGAGGCCGCCGACGCCCGACAGAGTGAGGATGAGACCGATCGAGGAGGGGCTGGCGCCCCGGGCGTGCGAGGCGAACACGGCGTGGAAGTAGAGCGCGCCGAGCAGCGCGTTGATCCCGGCGGTCCACACCACCACGAAGCGCAGGAACGGTTCGGCACGGACGAAGCGCAGTCCTTCGGCGAGGTCGCGGGTGAACGACGCGGGCGGGCCTTCCCGTTGGGGTGTCAGGTCCGCGCTGATCGCCCTGCTCAACACCGCGACCAGCAGGAACGACAGCGCGTCCGCGAGCAGGGGCACCCACCGGGCCAGTTGGTACAGGACGCCGCCGAGCGTGGGTCCGACGATCTGCACCGCCTGGTCCCTGGCCTGGAGGTATCCGATCGCGCGGGGGTACTCGGCGGGCGGCACCAGCCGTCGGATCGTCCCGGAGGCGGCGGCTCCGTAGGTGGCGCCCGCGGCCTGTTCGACGACGGCCGCGACGAGTACGTGGACGAGGGCGACCCGGCCGAGCGCCACGGCCGCGAACACCGATCCCATGGCGCCCGCGGCGACCAGGGCCGCGGCGCACATCATCGGCTTGCGGGGCCACCGGTCGGCGAAGACACCCGCGACCGGTGCGACCACCAGTCCGCTGACCAGTGCCGTCGACGCGACGAGGCCGGTGAGTCCGGCCGGATATCCGGCGCCCAGCAGGATCAGCGGAAGAAAGAGAGCGGAAGCGCACGTTCCGAGACCGTCGACGGCACCCGCCGTCCAGAAGAGAAAGAAATTCCGTCTTCGTAAAGGAGGTGAGGGCGGTGCCTCGGATAAGTCGGGACCTGGAGGTCTTAAAATCTCCTCGGCCTCGCCCATCAAGAATCCCGCGCAGAGAGGATTACCGGGACGAACGCATCCACATTTCCCCCTGGAGCAAGTGGACTTACGGCCGTTGAGGTTGGTGAGCGTATCGAAAAGGGACACCCTCCACAACACCCCGGCTTCGGCGGAATTCTCGATCAAGAAAGCGGATCGGTTCGGGCGGGGTGTTGATTCGGTGGAGGGGTCGCCACCGTTTTTCCGGAGGGACCGCCACCGTTTTTCCGGAGGAATCACCACCGTTTCGCCGGACGGGCGCCGCCGTCTCGCGGTGCTGACCTTTGGTCAGGCGGGTGACCGGCGGCGCTGTGGCTGGATCGGAGCGGTCCCGGTGGGCCGCGGGGACTTACGCTCGGAGAAGAGGAGTTGAACGTTGAACTTCCTCAGAAGTGACTCACATGAGGAGACGTCTCATGCGTATCGGTTTCACGCTTCCGCAGTTCGGGTCGATGGCCCGGCAGGCCGATCAGGTGGCAGGGTTCGCCCGGCAGGCCGAGAGCCTCGGAGCGGACAGTCTCTGGGTCGGCGACCGGCTGCTCGCGCCTGTGCGGCCGATCGTCGGCTACGCGGGCACCGACACCATCCCCGAGGGCTTCAACCGCCGCCTCGATCCCTTCGCGTTGATGACCATCGCCGCCACCGTCACCGAACGGCCGCTCATCGGCAGCAACGTGCTCAACGCCACCTGGTACCCACCGGCCCTGCTGGAGCGTTCGCTCACCACCATCGACCTGGTCAGCGGCGGCCGGCTGCTCGCGGGCTTCGGCGTCGGCTGGTCGCCCGAGGAGTACCAGGCGGTCGGCCTCCCCATGGAGAAGCGGGGTGCCCGGCTGGACGAGAGCCTCGACGCGCTCGAAGCGCTCTGGACCACCGACCCGGCCTCCTACCAAGGGAGTTACTGGACCGTTCCGGCCACCCATGCTGACCTCAGGCCCGCCCGCAAGCCGCGGCCCCCGATCTATCTGGGCGGGGCGGCACCGGCCGCGCTGCGCAGGATCGCCCGCCGGGCGGACGGCTGGCTGCCGGTCGCGGTGCCCGGCGCCGTGGTGTTCGACCCGGCCTCCGTCAACGAGCCGCTGGCCCGCATCCGCGCCCTCGCTGAGGGGTACGGCCGCGACCCGGGCGCCGTCGACGTCGTCCTGCGGATCAACCCGACGGCGACGGCCTCGCTGGACGACATCGTCGCCACCGTCGTCCGCGCGGGCGACGAGACCGACGTCGACCACGTCTTCGTCGAGCTGATGTACATCGCCGAGGAGGTCGACCAGGCCCTGGAACTCGCCGGACGAATCCTCGACGCGGCCCGCTGAACGGGGCCCGGGGGCGCCGCCCTTGAACGGAGCCCGAGGGCGGCTTACCTGAACGGCGCCTCGGCGTAAGCCCGTTGGACGGTGGCGCGACGGGCCCGCCCGGACCCCGGGCCGACGCGCCTCAGCCCAGCAGCGCCGCCAGCCTGCGCCACCCCGCCCTCGGGAGGCTGTCCCGGGGGTTCGCGTCGATCAGCTGGAGGGCCAGATGGTCCGCGCCCGCCTCCTGGAACTCCGCGACGCGGGCGCGGATCGTGCTGTCGTCACCCCAGGCGAAGACCCTGTCGATCAGCCGGTCGCTGCCGCCGTCCGCCAGGTCGTCCTCGGTGAAGCCGTGGCGGAGGAAGTTCTTCGTGTAGTTGGGCAGCGAGAGGTAGGAGGCGAGGGCCTCGCGGGCCAGCGCGCGGGCCGTCGCCGGGTCGGGCTCCATGACCACCATCAACTCCGGTGCCAGCAGCGGGGGGACGCCGAGAATCCCGCGCGCGTACGCCGTGTGCTCCGGGGTGACCAGGTACGGGATCGCGCCCGCCGCCCGGTCGCGGGAGAGTTCGAGCGTCTTCGGGCCCAGCGCGGCGAGGAGACGGCGGTCCGCCGGGACGCCGGCCGCGTCCAGGGCGTCGAGATAGCCGACCAGCGCGGAGTACGGGCGCCGGTACTGCTCCGCCAGCTTCGCGTGGCTCACACCGAGCCCCAGCACGAAGCGGCCGGGGTGCGCCGACTCCAGCTCGGCGAACGCCGCCGCGGACTCCTCGGCGTCGTACTGCCAGATGCTCTGGATGCTGGTGCCGACGACCAGCTTCGACGTCGCCGCCACCAGCGGCTCGGCGTGCCGCGCCGCGCTGTTGCCGCCCAGCCACACCGCGCCGAACCCAAGATCCTGCAACTCGGCCGCCACCTCGGCTAGTTCACCGCGCCGGGTCGGGTCCTCGGAGCGCAGGCCCACGCTCCACACGCCGTACCGTCCGACGGATTCCTTCAACGTGCCGTCACTCATCCTGGCTGTCCCTCCGGTCGGTGTGCCAACAGCGGTGCCAACCGGAGGGTGCCGCAGACTCTTCCCGCCGAGACGGCGACGCGCTCAGCGCCCGCCGAGAAACTCCTCGATCGCCGCCACCACGAACCGGTGGTCCTCCAACTGGGGCAGACCGCTCACCGTCACCGCCCCGACCACACCCACGCCCTCCACGGTGATCGGGAACGAGCCGCCGTGCGCCGCGTACCGGTCCTGATCGAGCCGCGAGGACTCCTCGAACGTCGTCCCCTTCGCCCGGAAACGGCTCCCTACCAGGTACGACGCGCTCTGATAGCGCTCCACCACCCGGCGTTTGCGGGCGATCCAGACGTCGTTGTCGGGCACCGAACCCGGCAGCGCGGCATGGAACAGCTGCTGCCCCGCCCGATGGATGTCGATCGCCACCGGCGCCTGGCGCTCCCGGGCCAGCTCCACCAGGAGCGAGCCGAGCGCCCACGCGTCGTCATGGGTGAACCGGCTGAAGACCAGGCGCCGTTCCTGCGCCTCCAGTTCCGCGACGGAGGGTGTGATCTCCGGCTGGAACTTCGGGGTGACTCCGCCGCTGTGCGTCACAGGTCGACCGCCACTCCGTCACGGGCCGAACGGCGGGCCGCCTCCAGGACGTCGAGGGCGTCCGCCGCCTCCGCCGCGGTCACCGGGTTGGGCCCGCCCTCGGTGAGGGCCTTGGCCACCGCCGCGTAGTACGCGGGGTAGTCGCCGGGGAGCGTCGGCTCGGGGGTGCCGCCGCCGGTCAGCGGGGACTCGCCGGCGCCGACGCGGCCCCACATCGACTCGGGCTCCGTGCCCCAGTCGGCCCGGCCGCCGGGGCGCCGGCCGTCGCGCAGCTCCGCCTCCTGCGGGTCGAGGCCGTACTTGACGTATCCGGCACGCGACCCCAACACCCTGAAGCGCGGGCCGAGTTGCGCGGTCGTCGCCGAGACGTACAGATGCGAGCGGACGCCACTCGCGTGGGTGAGCGCGATGAAGGAG
This sequence comes from Streptomyces griseoviridis, assembly GCF_005222485.1. Lineage (NCBI taxonomy): Bacteria > Bacillati > Actinomycetota > Actinomycetes > Kitasatosporales > Streptomycetaceae > Streptomyces > Streptomyces griseoviridis. Next base: position 3,518,470 of record NZ_CP029078.1, on the reverse strand, counting down.
TCGTCGTCGGTCTCCGCGCCCGAGCGGCGCACGTCCGCCTCCGCGTAGACCCGGGTCGCCGGGCCGAAGAGGACCAGGGCCTGGTCGACGACATGGCTGCCGAGGTCGTACAGCAGCCCTCCGATCTCCGCCGGGTCCCCGGACTCCCGCCAGCCGCCCTTGGGTTGCGGACGCCAGCGCTCGAACCGCGACTCGAAGCGCCAGACGTCGCCGAGAGCGCCGTCCGCGATCAGCTTGCGGAGGGTGAGGAAGTCGTTGTCCCAGCGCCGGTTCTGGAAGACCGACAGGAGCAGCCCGCGTTCCTCGGCGAGGGCGGCCAGCTCGCGGGCCTCGGCCGCGGTGCCGGCCACCGGCTTGTCCACGACCACCGGCGCCCCGGCCTCCAGGGCGGCGATGGCGAACGGCACATGCGTCTTGTTGGGCGACGCGATGACGATCAGGTCCAACTCGGCGGCGCGGGCGAACAGTTCGTCCGGGGTCGGCGCCACGCGGACGTCGGGGAACTCGGCGCGGGCCTGCCGCTGCCGCTCGGGGTTTGAGGTGGCCACCGTGTCCAGGACGAGGCCCTCGGTCGCGGCGATCAGCGGGGCGTGGAAGACGGAGCCCGCGAGACCGTAGCCGACGAGGCCCACGCGGAGGGGGGAGCCGGGGGGATTACCAGTCATGCCGTCCACTTTGGCAACGCTGTTGCCAAAGTGCAAGGGCGGAGGAGAATGGCGGGGTGGACGGGATGACGGGATCACGCGATCACGGGATCACGACGGGACGACGAGATCACGACGGGACGACGGCGGAATGGCGGAATGACGGCGGTGGCGGGCACGGTGGTGATCAATGCGGCGATCATGGCGGCGATCAAGGCGGTGATCACGGGCGCGGGGGAGCGCGCGGGACGGGCGGCGGGCACCGGCGCGCGGGCGGGCGTGGAGGCGCGGGCGGGCGTGGAGGCGCGGGCGGGCGTGGCTGCCGGGGAGTGCGCTCGCCCGGGTGGGCCGCGGTGAAGGGGGCCGGGGCCGGGGGCGCCAATCTGCTCGCCGTGCGCAGTCACAACACCGCGCTGGTGCTCGATCTGCTGCGGGCCGCCGGTGCCGGGGGCGTCAGCCGGCTGGAACTCGCCGAGCGGACCGGGCTCACCCCCCAGGCGGTCAGCAAGATCACGGCGCGGCTGCGGGAGGAGGGGCTCGCGGCGGAGGCGGGCCACCGTGCCTCCACCGGCGGCAAGCCCCGCACCCTGCTGCGCCTGGTGCCGGAGGCGGGACACGCGGTGGGCGTCCACCTCGACCGGGACGGGGTGCGCACGGTCCTGGTCGACCTGGCGGGAACCGTGGTGGCGCAGCGGTGGGCGCCCGCGGACTTCGGGGTGGGGGCCGAGGGGGTCGTGGAGCTGGTGGTGCGCGAGGTGACGGCGGGGGTGGCGAGCCTGGAGGCGGCGGAGGGGCCGTCGAGAAGTGACGGCGGTGACCGGGGCGGTCTCGGGGGCGCGGCGCCTCTCGGGGGCGCGGGGCCTCTCGGGGTCTCCGCCCTCGCGGGCTCCGACGTCGGGGTCTCCGCCCTCGGGGTCTCCGTCCTCGGGGTCGGTGTCGCCCTTCCCGGGCCGCTCGACCATCTCCGTGGCGTCCTGCATCGCGTCACGGGATTCCCCGAGTGGGACGGGTTTCCGCTGCGGGACGCGCTGGCGCGGCGGCTCGGGGTGCCGGTCGTCGTCGACAAGGACACCAACGCCGCCGCGCTCGGCCTCGCCCTCGGCGGCGCGGCGGGCGGCAGCGGCTCGTCCTTCGCCTACCTGTACTTCGGCACCGGGCTCGGCGCCGGTCTCGTGCTCGGCGGGGCCGTGCACCGGGGGGCCAGGACCGGCGCCGGGGAGTTCGGCCACCAGGTCGTGCAGTGGGGCGGGCCGCTGTGCGGGTGCGGCGACCGCGGCTGCGTCGAGGCGCTCTGCCTGGCCGCGGTGGCGCGCGGCGACCTGCCGGAGGCGGGCCGCGTTCTCGGCGTCGGCGCGGCCAATCTCGTCGCGCTGCTCGACGTCGACCTGGTGCTCATCGGCGGGCGCACGGTCACCGAGGCGCCGGAACCTTTCCTCCGGGGTGTGACCGAGGTGCTCGACGCCCGCGCCCACCGCACGGGCGAGCCGCCGCTGCCGGTCCGCGTGGCGGCGGGCGGAGTCGCGGATGGCGCGGCCCAACTGGTGCTCGCGCCGGTCTTCGGCCGGGCGGACGACTGAGCCGCCGCTCCTGCGGGCCGAGGGGGACGGGCCGAGGGGGACGGGCTGAGGGCGACGGGCTGAGCCGCTGTCGCTGTGCGCGGAGGGGGAGGCTGAGCCGCGGCGCCTGTGCGCGGAGGGGGGGCTGAGCCGCGGTCCCTGTTCGCGGAGAGGGGGCTGAGCCGCGGTTCCTGCGGGGGCGGGTAGCCGCAGCCCCTGTGCGGAGGGGCTGAGCCGCGGCCCCCGCGTGCGGTGGATCGGACGGTTGTCCTCGCGTGCGGCGGACGGGACCGTTGTCCCTTCGTGCGGTGGACCGGACGGTTGTCCCCGCGTGCGGCGGACCGGACGGTCCCGCGTGTGGTGGACGGGACCCTTGTCCCTTCGTGCGGCGGACCGGACCGTTGTCCCCGCCTGCGGAGGACCGGGCGGGGATCCCTTTCGTGCGGCGGACCAGACCGTCTTCCTTCCGTCCACATCATCCGACAGTCAGTTATTACTCTCATCGGGCGGACTCTCCCCGCCCCTCGGAGTGTCGGCGCCCCTCCCGCGACCCCGCCCGCCAAGATCCCGTGTTCATGCGACTGTGCTCGTCCCTTGCCCTCTGCCTTGCCGCAGCCGCCCCTCTCCTCGTCGCCGAGCCGCCCGCCCAGGCCGGCCCCGGCGTTCCCGCTGCCCCCGCCGTCCCCGCTGCCCCCGCCGTCGCCCCCTGCGCCGACGGGCCCCGTTTCCCGCTCACCACCCGGATCGAGGGCGGGCCCGACACCTACCGGGCCGGGGGCGGGCCCGTGGCCTGGTCGGTGAAGCTCACCAACACCACCGACCGCAGCTGCGGCGACGTCCATCCCGTCGTCGTCCTCGTCGACGAGCGGCGCGAGCTGCGGCCCGACCAGACGCGGCTGGAGTTCGACGACGCCGACCGCCGCGCCCACCCCGTCCACTTCGAGACCACCGACGAGGACGAACTGGTCGGCGCCTTCGACGACGGGTTCCCCGGGTTCACCGTCGGCCCGAAGAAGACCGTCTCCGTGACGGTGCGGCTCGCGTTCGCCGCGGACGCCGTGCCGAACGACGTCACCGTCAAGGCGGCCGTCGTGCAGCGGCGCGGGAACAAGGGCGAGTGGGTCGGGCGGTCGAACGACTACGCCTTCCGCGTGGAGGAGGGCCCCGACTCCGACACCGACCCCGACTCCGACACCGGCGTCGCCCCGAGGTCCAGCGCCGCCGCGACCGCCGCCCCTTCCCGAGCCGCCTCCGCCGCCCCTTCCCCGGACGCCTCAGGACCCGTCGTCGCGCCGCCGCCGGGACGGTCGTCGACGCCCGCCGCGTCGGCGTCGGCGTCCGGCGCCGTGCCTCCCTCGGGCAGGCCCTCCGGAACCCAGCCCCCGTCGCTGTCCCCGACCTCGTCCCCGACCCCGTCGTCATCGGCCGGCTCCGCCGACGGTGGGCGGAGGCTGCCGCTCGCCGACGAACTCGCCGCCACCGGGCTGACCGGCGCCCGGGGGATTCTGGCGCTCGCCGCCGTCCTGCTCGTCACCGGCGGCGCCCTGCTGGTGGCCCGCGGGCGCCGCTGACCGGGCGCCGGGCCGCCCTCGGGAGCGGCGGGCGCCGTCTGCGACGATCCCTGCGTGGACTACCCGAACGACCAGGCCCCCGGCGCCCCCGTCCGCTCCGGCATTCCGGAGCACGGGCGCATTCCGAAGTACTACGCCGTCAAGGCCCGGATCGACGATCTCGTCGGCGAGCTGGGGGAGGGGGCCCTGATCCCCACCGAGCGCGATCTGTCCGAGCGGTACGGCGTCGCGCGGGAGACCGTCAGGCAGGCGCTGCGCGAACTGGTGCTCGAAGGCAAGCTGCGCAGGCAGGGGCGCGGGACGGTCGTCGCGGGCCCCAAGCTGGAGCAGCCGATCTCCCTGGCCAGCTACACCGAGGGGGTTCGGCGCCAGGGCCGTACCCCCGGCCGCAGCCTCGTCACCCTCGACCGGTTCCCCTGCCCCGAGCCGCTCGCCGCCGAGACCGGCCTGGAGCGCGGCGAGCCGGTCTGGCACCTGGAGCGGGTGCTGCTCGCCGACGAGGAGCGGGTGGGCCTCGAATCCACCTACGTCGCCGTGGCCCGGGTCCCCGACCTCGGCTCCGGCTTCGACCCCGACTCGTCCTTCTACGCCTACCTCCGCGACCGTGGCATCGGCTTCGGGGACGCCGACGAACGCATCGAGACCGTGCTCGCCACCCCGCGTGAGGCGCTGCTCATCGGCACCCCGCCGGCCCTGCCGATGCTGCTGATCCACCGGGTCTCGCGGGACACCGAGGGGCGTCCGCTGGAGCGGGTGCGGTCGCTGTACCGGGGCGACCGGTTCTCCTTCACCACCCGGCTGCGCGGCTGACCGGCGGACGGCTGACCGGCTGGAGGGCCGAAAGGCTGAAGGGCTGAAGGGCTGACGGCTGACCTGGCAGGGCGCCGGGGGGCGTCAGGACGACGGACCCCCGGACGACATAGACCTGGCAGGGCGCCGAGGGGCGTCAGGACGTCGGACTCCCGGACGAGGACGACAGACACCCGGACGACCACTCGTATCACGAAAAGGTAACGGGTCTAGCCCAAACGTGATGGGTCGTTCAGGCTTTCGTCGACAGCCGGATTCCTCCGGTTCCCCCAGCGCGAGGAGCGTGACCGTCGTGAGAGTGACAGTCGTCGGAGCAGGCGTGGTGGGCACCATGCACGCCTGGCACGCAGTGGAACGCGGCCATCAGGTCGTCCAGATCGAACGCGAGGCGGAGGCGCGCGGCGCCTCGCTGCGCAACTTCGGCCAGATCTGGGTCAGTGGCCGGGCGGGCGGCGCGGAGCTGGAAACGGCCCTGCGCGCAAGGGAGTTGTGGGAGGACATCGGAGGCCGGGTACCCGGACTCGGGTTCCGCGCCAACGGCTCCCTGACCCCGGTGCGCGGCCCCCTCGAACTCGCCGTCGCCGAGGCCGCCGTCGCCCGGGACGACGCCGCCGCCCGCGGGTACAAGCTGCTGACGCCCGGCGAGGCCCGCGCCCTCAACCCGGCCCTGCGCGGCGAGTTCACCGCCGCCCTGTACTGCGAGCGGGACGCGGCCGTCGAACCGCGCACCGCCCAGCTCGCCCTGCGCGAGGAGCTGTCGAAGTCCCCGCTCTACACCTTCCTGCCGGGCCGCGAGGTCCGCGAGGTGACAGGGCCGGGCACCGTCCGCGACGACCACGGCGACACCCACCGCGCCGATGTCGTCGTGCTGTGCACGGGAGCCTGGCTCGGCGGCCTCGTCCGCGAGCTGGCTGGGCCCGAACTGCCGGTGCGCAGGGTGCGGTTGCAGATGATGCAGACCGAGCCGCTGGGCGAGCCGCTCACCACCTCGGTCGCCGACGCGGACAGCTTCCGCTACTACCCGGCCTATGCCTCGCCCGCCCTCGACGCCCTCGGCGCCGGGCAGCCGCAGGCGCGGACGGCCGCCGAACACCGGATGCAACTGCTCATGGTGCAGCGCGCCGACGGCTCGCTGACCATCGGCGACACCCACGAGTACGAGCATCCGTTCGCCTTCGACACCCTCGAAGACCCCTACGACCACCTCGTGGGCGTCGTCGAGTCCCTGCTCGGCCGGCCGCTGCCCAGGATCAGGCGGCGCTGGGCCGGGGTGTACGCCCAGTGCACCGACCCTTCGCGGGTCGTGCACCGCCAACTCGTGCGCGACGGCGTGTGGTTGGTCACCGGGCCCGGCGGGCGCGGCATGACCTGCTCGCCCGCCGTCGCCGAGACGACCGCCGACGCACTTGGATGGTGAGCAACGTGACAGAGAGCAAGGAACCCACCGTGACATCACCGGACATCCGGCTCGTCGTGCTCGACATGGCCGGCACCACCGTCGCCGACGGCGGCCTGGTCGAGCGCGCCTTCGCCGCCGCGGCCGACGCGCTCGGCGTCGCCGCCGGATCGGCCCAGCACACCGAGCACCTCGCCTACGTCCGCGCCACCATGGGCGAGTCCAAGATCTCCGTGTTCCGGCACCTGTTCGGCAGCGAGGAGCGGGCCCAACAGGCCAACTCCGCCTTCGAGAGGGCCTACGGCGAACTCGTCGACTCCGGTCTGACCGCCCCGGTGCCCGGCGCCCGCGAGACCATCGAGACGCTCCTCGCGGGCGGCCGGACCGTCGTCCTGACCACCGGCTTCGCCCGGGTCACCCAGGACGCCCTGCTCGACGCCCTCGGCTGGCGCGACCTGGTGCCGCTCACCCTGTGCCCCGCGGACGTCGGCGGCCGCGGCCGGCCCTACCCCGACCTGGTCCTCGAAGCGCTGGTGCGGACCGGGGCCGCCGACGACGTGCGCCAGGTCGCGGTCGTCGGCGACACCTCGTACGACATCCTCAGCGGGGTCCGCGCGGGCGCGGGCCTGGTCGCCGGGGTGCGCACCGGGGCGCACGGCGACGACGCGTTCCTCGCGGCGGGCGCCACCCACGTCGTCGACTCGGTCGCCGACCTGCCCGCGCTCCTCGGAGAGCTGGGCTGACATGGGCATCCGCTTCGACTCCGTCACCGTCGCCTACGACGGCGACGTCGTCCTCGACTCCCTCGACCTCACCGTCGCGCCCGGCGAGGTGATGGCGCTGCTCGGGCCGTCCGGCTCGGGCAAGACCACCGCGCTGCGGGCGGTCGCCGGGTTCGTACGGCCGGAGTCGGGGCGGGTGTTCCTCGGCGAGCGGGACGTCACGGACCTGCCGCCGTACCGCCGGGGCATCGGCATGGTCGTCCAGCAGTACGCCCTCTTCCCGCACCTGCGGGTCGAGGAGAACGTCGCCTTCGGCCTCAAGGCCCGCGGGACACCGCGCGCCGAGATCCGCGCCCGGGTCGGCGAGGCCCTGGAGATGACCGGCATGGCCGGCTTCGCCCGCCGCCACCCGCGCGAACTCTCCGGCGGCCAGCAGCAGCGCGTCGCCATCGCCCGCGCGCTGGCCGTCCGGCCGGGTGTGCTGCTGCTCGACGAGCCGCTGTCCGCGCTCGACGCCCGGCTGCGCTCCGGGATGCTCGCCGAACTCGCGCGACTGCACCGCGAGTTGCCCGACGTCTCGATGCTGTACGTGACCCACGACCAACTGGAGGCGCTGACCCTCGCCGACCGGATCGCGGTGATGGACCGGGCCAGGCTGCGGGCCTGCGGCACCCCGGCCGAGCTGTACAGGACACCGGCCGACGAGTTCACCGCGTCCTTCGTCGGCAACGCCAACCTGCTCCCGGTGACCTGCGGCGCCGGCAACGTCACCTTCGCCGGGACGGAGTTGACCGTCGCCACCGGGGCGGCGGCACCCGGCGCGCGGGCCACCCTGTGCGTCCGGCCGCATCTCATCGGCCTCGGCGACGGACCCAACCGGCTGACCGGCACGGTCACCGAGATCCAGTGGCGGGGCGCGACCCACCGCCTCCTGCTGGACATCGGCGGCCACGAACTCACCGTCGACGTACCGGAGTCACGCCGGACACCGGCCAACGGCACCGAGATCACCGTCCACTTCGCCGCCGAGGACGCGGTGCTGCTGCCCGCCGGGGTGGGACATGGCTGAGACGACCCGCACCCGGCCGACCGTCGGCCACCAGCCGCGCCCCCTCCCGCGGGACCGGCCCCCCAGGAGCCGACTCCCGCGCTCCGCAGGCCCGTTGCTGTGGACGCTGCCCCCGGTCGCGCTGCTCTCCTTCTTCTTCCTCTACCCCCTCGCCCTCGTCGTCCGGCAGTCCTTCCACCCCGACACCGGCGGCACCTCCCTGCGGCCCTACACCGACGTCTTCGCCTCGCAGGCGTTCCGGCAGGCGCTCGGGACCACCGTCTGGCTGGCGCTCGCGGCCACCGCGGGCTGCCTGCTCCTCGGGTTCCTGCTCGCGCTGGTCATCGCGTTCGTGCCGTTCCCCGGGGCCAGGGCCGTCGCCCGCTTCGTCGACGTCTTCCTCTCCTTCCCGTCCTTCCTCATCACCCTCGCGCTGGTCTTCGTGTACGGCTCCACCGGCATCGCGGGCGGGCTGTGGACGGACCTCACGGGCGCCACCGAAGGACCCTTCCGGTTCCTCACCACGCCCTGGGGCGTGCTGCTCGCCGAGATCACCTACTTCACCCCGTTCGTGATGCGGCCCCTGCTCGCCGCGTTCTCCCAGCTCGACACCGCCCAACTGGAGGCCGCGGCCAGCCTCGGGGCACGCGCCCCGCGCATCGTGCGGCAGGTGATCCTGCCGGAGGCGCTGCCCGCGCTCGCCTCCGGCGGCAGCCTCGTCCTGGTGCTCTGCCTCAACGAGTTCGGCATCGTCCTGTTCACCGGCGCGAAAGGCGTCACGACCCTGCCGATGCTCGTCTACAGCAAGGCGATCCTGGAGTCCGACTACCCGGGCGCCTGCGTGGTCGCCGTCGTCAACGTCCTGATCTCCGTGGGCCTCTACGCCCTCTACCGGGGGGTGAACCGTCGTGCTGGTGCATAGCCGCCGGGCCAGGTGGGCGGTGTGGGCGCTGTTCCTCGCCCTCTTCGTGCCGCTGTTCGCCCTCCCGCTGCTCGTCGTCCTCGGCGCCTCCCTCGCCACCCACTGGTCAGGCGTCCTGCCCTCGGGCCCCACCCTCGACCACTACCGCACGGCGACCCGCGGCGAGGCCCTCCAGGCCCTCACCACCAGCCTCGTCACCGCCGTCACCGCGAGCCTGCTCGCGCTGACCGCCGGCACCTGGGCCGCGCTCGCGGGCGCCGCCCTGAGAAGACGCCAACGACGGTTCCTCGACGCCCTGTTCGTGCTGCCGGTCGCGGTGCCCTCGGTGGTCGTCGGACTGGCCGTGCTGGTCGCCTTCTCCCAGCCGCCCGTGCTCCTCAACGGCACCCGGTGGATCGTCGTCGCCGCCCACACCGTGCTGGTCACCGCCTTCGCCCACCAGTCCGTGTCGGCCGCGCTCGGCCGCCTCGACCCCGCCTACGCGCAGGCCGCCGCCTCCCTCGGCGCCCGCCCGGCCCACGTCCTGCGGCGGGTCACCCTGCCGCTCCTGCTGCCCTCGCTCACCGCCGCCGCCGGACTCTGCTTCGCCCTGTCCATGGGCGAGTTGAGCGCCACGATGATGCTCTACCCGCCCGACTGGACCCCGTTGCCCGTGCTGATCCACGCGGCCACCGACCGGGGCGCGCTGTTCACCGGCTCCGCCGTCGCCGTGGTCCTGATGGCCACCACCCTGCTCGTCCTGTCCGCGGTCTCCAGGATCCGCACCCGCGCCTCCTACCGCTGACCCACCCGGCCTCCCGAAACCACCTTTCCCCGCAAGGAGTTCATCCCGTCATGCGCAGAAACAGCCTCGGACCCGCCCTCGCGCTCTGCCTGCTCGCCACCCCGCTGCTCTCCGCCTGCGGCACTTCCGCCGCCTCCGACGAGAAGGTCGTCACCGTCTACAGCGCCGACGGCCTCAAGGGCGAGAACGGCGACGGCTGGTACGACCGGGTCTTCGCGGACTTCACCAAGAAGACCGGCATCAAGGTCAGTTACGTCGAGGGCGGTTCGGGCGAGATGGTGCAGCGCGCCGTCCGCGAGAAGGGCAACCCGCAGGCCGACGTGCTCGTCACCCTCCCGCCGTTCATCCAGCAGGCCGACGGCAAGGGCCTCCTCCAGACGTACCGCCCGGCGGGCTCCGACCGGGTCGCCGCCGCCGACAAGTCCGCCGACGGCACCTGGACCTCCGTGGTCGAGAACTACTTCGGGTTCGTCCACAACAAGAAGCTCCTGAAGAAGACGCCGGTCACCTGGGACGAACTCCTCGACGGCGGCTACCGCGACAAGCTCCAGTACTCCACCCCCGGCGTCGCGGGCGACGGGACCGCCGTCCTCGTCAAGGCGATCCACGACTTCGGCGGCAAGGACGCGGCCCTCGCCTACCTGAAGAAGCTCCAGGCCAACAACGTCGGCCCGTCCGCCTCCACCGGCAAGCTCGCGCCCAAGGTCGACAAGGGCGAACTCCTCGTCGCCAACGGGGACGTGCAGATGAACTACGCCCAGTCCAAGACCATGCCGAACCTCGGCATCTGGTTCCCGGCCAGGCCCGGTTCGGCGCCCACCACGTTCGCGCTGCCCTACGCGGCCGGCCTGGTCACCAAGGCACCGCACGGCGACAACGGCCGCGAACTCCTCGACTTCCTGCTCACCGAGGGCGCCCAGCGCCAGGTCAGCTCGGTCGGCGGCGGCTTCAGCGCCCGCGAGGACATCAAGGCCACCGACGCCGACGCGGTCGCGCTGCGCGCGCTGATGGACGGCGTGCGGATCTTCCAGCCGGACTGGGACGACATCGCCGAGAACCTCACGACGTACGTCGCGGACTGGAAGACGGCCACCGGCAGCTGACGGCCAGGCCCCGGACAGACACCCGCACCCCCCCCCGCAAGCACCCCACCGCACCCCCGCAAGCCCCCCACCGCACCCCTCACGCCCCCGCACGCACCATCCCGCACCCCTCACGCACCATCCCGCACCCCTCACGCACACCCCGCACCCCCCCCACAGCCCCACCCGCACGCACCCCCCACACGTCACACGCCCGTCCACCCTCCCGGAGGTCCCCGTGTCGTCCCGTGTGTCCCGCCGTTCCCTGCTCGTCTCCGCCGCCGCCCTCGCCGTGTCGGCAGGGCCGCTCGCCACCGTCGCCCGCGCCGCTGCCAGGACGCCCAAAGTCCTGGTCATCGGCCTGGACGGCGCCCTGCTCAGCCGCGTCAAGGACGCCGCGGCCCCGCACCTCGGCGCCCTGATGGCGGCCGGTCTCACCGCGCCCAGCAGCATCTACGCCAACCCGCTCGCGCCCACCCTGTCGGGACCCGGCTGGTCGACGCTGATCACCGGCGTCTGGCCCGACCGGCACCAGGTCAAGGACAACGCGTTCACCGGCGCCCGCTTCGACCTGTACCCCGACTTCCTGACCCGCGTCGAGACCGCGAAGCCCGCTCTCTCCACCTACGCCGTCTCCTCGTGGGCGCCGATCACGGAAACCGTGTTCTCCACGAAGGTCGACACCCGTGTCTCCACCCCGGCCGCCGAGTACGACACCGGCACCACCGCCCGCGCCGTGGCCCGGCTGCGGGACGCCGACCCGGACGCGATGTTCGTGCACCTCGACAACATCGACCACGCGGGCCACAGCCACGGCGCCGCCTCCGCCCAGTACCTGGACGCCGTGCGCACCGCGGACGCGCAGGTCGGGGAGATCGTCGCGGCGGTCAAGGGCCGCCCGAGGTACGCGGCCGAGGACTGGCTGATCATGGTCACCGCCGATCACGGACACACCGACGCGGGCGGCCACGGCGGCTCCACCCTCCAGGAGCGCCAGACGTTCCTGATCGCCACCGGGCCCACCCTGTCCGCCGGTTCGGTCCGCCACGACGTGAAGATGCCCGACGTCGCCGCCTCCGCGCTCGCCCACCTCGGCATCGCGATCGACCCCGCCTGGAACCTGGACGGCCGCCCGGTCCAGCAGCCCGCGCCCGACGACTTCGACGCGCTGCGCGGCCAGTTGGGCACCCGCGTCGACGAGACCGGCATCCCCGCCTCCGTCGTCGGCTTCACCCACACCCCGCCGGCCGGCTGGTCCGTCGACAACTCCGCGATGGGCACCGGTGGGGTCACCGAATGGCGCGGCTGGTCCTTCACCACCGACGAGTTCTGGACCCAGTCCCAGCGCGACCAGAACCGTGAGTGCAACGTCCGTGCCCGGAACGTCTTCGCGGTCGCCGACGGCGACGAGTGGAGCGACAAGAGCCTCACCGGCACCTTCGACTCCACCCTCGTCAGCCCCGCCTTCCCGGTCACCGGCGGCAGGGCCGCCACCCTCGCCTACACCACCCACTACCGCCACGAGTCCCCGCAGAAGGGCGAGGTCCTCGTCTCCTACGACGACGGCGCACCCGTCACCGTGAAGACGTACACCGCCGACGCGCCGTCCCGCGCCGAGACCCTGACCCTCCAGGTGCCGGCGGGCGCCACCAGGGCCCGGGTGCGCTTCCGCTACACCGGCGGCAACAACTGGTACTGGGTGATCGACGGGGTCAAGATCAGCCAGGTCTGATTAGGCTGGGGGCGTCGGCACGCCGTGGTTCCGGCGCCCCCTACCGTCCGTACGCCCGCCTGGAGACGCACAACATGGCAGACCGCAAGCCCATCGAGTCGTGGCTCACCGACATGGACGGCGTCCTCATCCACGAGGGCGTGCCGATCCCCGGCGCCGACGCCTTCCTGAAGAGGCTGCGGGAGTCCGCCAAGCCCTTCCTCGTCCTCACCAACAACTCCATCTACACCCCGCGCGACCTGCACGCCAGGCTGCGCCGCATGGGCCTGGACGTGCCGGTGGAGAACATCTGGACGTCGGCGATGGCCACCGCCCAGTTCCTCGGCGACCAGCGGCCGGGCGGCACCGCCTACGTGATCGGCGAGGCCGGGCTCACCACCGCCCTGCACGACATCGGCTACGTCCTCACCGACCACGAACCCGACTACGTCGTCCTCGGCGAGACCCGCACCTACTCCTTCGAGGCGATGACCAAGGCGGTCCGGCTGATCGCCGACGGCGCCCGCTTCATCTGCACCAACCCGGACGAGACGGGCCCCTCCACCGAGGGCCCGCTCCCGGCGACCGGCGCGGTGGCCGCCCTGATCACCAAGGCCACCGGCAAGCAGCCCTACTTCGCGGGCAAGCCCAACCCGCTGATGATGCGCACCGGGCTCAACGCGATCGGCGCCCACTCCGAGAGCAGCGCGATGATCGGCGACCGCATGGACACCGACGTCCTCGCGGGCATGGAGGCCGGGATGCAGACCTTCCTGGTGCTGACCGGGCTCACCAGGCCCGAGCAGGTCGAGGACTTCCCCTACCGCCCGTCGCAGATCGTCGACTCGATCGCGGACCTCGTCGACCTGATCTGAGCCGCCCGAAACCTTTTTCCACCCGTTCGGAGCAGCCCGGCCCCGCAGCGGATGCGGGGCCGTCGCGCCGCGGGAAGTCTCCGGAGGACTGGAGGTTTCACGATGGGCTCACTTCGGCTGACTCTCTGTACGGGAATCCTCGCCGCCTGCGCCGTCACCCCGGTGGCGCACGCGGCGGACGGACGCGGGGTCCTGGTGACCCCCGCGTCCCCCGCCCCGGGCGGCGAGGTCGCGCTGCGGGTCACCGGCTGCCCCGGCGGCTCGGGCACCGCCACCTCGACCGCCTTCGCCGGTGACGCCGAGCTGACCCCGCACCGGGGCGCCCTGGCGGGCGGCACCCGCGTCGACACCGCGGCCGCACCCGGCTCCTACGACGTGTCGATCCGCTGCGCCGACGTCGAGATCCGCGGCGCGATCACCGTCGTCGCGCGGGGCTCCGCCTCCGCCGCGCCCGCCTCGCCGGTCGCGCCGGTCCCCGCGGGCGGCGGCGGCACCGCGCACCTCGCCGACGACGCCGAGCAGGAGGGCCCCGGCATCGGGCACGCGGTGACGGGGCTCGCGCTGGCCGGGGTCGCGGCCGCCGCGGTCGCCCTGCGCGGCGCCCGCCGCCGACGCGGAGCGGACTGACCGTGCCCGACCGGGCCCGTGGCCGCGGCGCGCGGCGCCCGCTGCGCGGGGTCGCCTGGGCGGCCCTGCTGCTCGCGCTCTGGCTGTGGGGGCGCGAGGCGGGCGTCCCGCTCCTCGGCGTCCCCCGGCAGGCCACCGGCGGCGCGGTGCTCCCGCCCGCGAAGGAGCCGTGGGCGGCGGCCAGGCCCCTGCGGGTGGACATACCCGACCTCGGGGTGCGGGCCCCGGTGACCGCCCGCGGCCTCGACGCGGGCGGCGCGATCGAACCGCCCCCCTACGACCGGGCCGACGCCGTCGGCTGGTACGCGGCAGGCACCGCGCCCGGGGCGGCCGGGGCGGCGCTCCTGGTCGGCCACGTCGACACCGAGACCCGTCCGGCGGTCTTCTACCGGCTGAGCGTCCTGCACCCCGGCGAGACGATCCGGGTGCTCCGCGACGACGGCCGGGTCGCGGAGTTCACCGTCGACGACGTCCAAGTCCAGCCCCGCGACGGCTTCGACGCCCACCGGGCGTTCGGCCCGCACCAACCGGGACGCGCCGAACTGCGGCTGATCACCTGCGGCGGCCCCTTCGACCGGACGAGGAACCGCTACACCGCGAACGTGATCGTCTCGGCCTATCTGACCGGCGGCGCCGAGGAACAGCCGGGCGAGGCGGTCAACTCGACCGCCACGAGACCCACGTGAGCGTGCCCGCCGCAACTCGGCGACCAAGGGCGCGACTTGGGCCCTCGCTTCGCCCGCCCGGTCGGCGGCTCCCCCAGGGCCGTCGACCGGGCAGGCCCTCGACCGCGCGCGCACGGGCTGCGGGAGTAACCCGGCGACCGGCGCGGGAGGTTCGGGCACCCAGCAGGGTGTCCGGCCGGGGTCCGGGGCCGTTCCGGAGACTGTAGAACGGATGTCCGCGCGAGCCCAGGGTGTCTCGGCAATCCCTTGGACCGGCAGCCCGACGTCCCGCCGTCCGCGACCGCCCGCCGTCCCGCCCCGTCCACGGCCGCCCGCCGCCCGCCGTCCGCGGCCCCCCGCCCGCGACCACCCGCCTTCCCTCCGGTCCACGCCCACCCGCCGCCTTCCGTCGGTGTCCGGCGGCCCGCCGCCGCGCGCGGCCCCGAAAAGCGTCCGGTGATCTCGTTCCCGCCACCCGGCGTGTGCCAGGATTGAGCCTCGAACGGTGTGCCGAGGGGGAGTGGGATGTACGGCAAGAGGGGGGCCGGGGTTCGGGCGTCCGGGGCGGTGCTGGGGGCGGCGCTGTTGCTCGCGGGCTGCTCCTCGGGGGGCGGCGGCGAGCAGGACGGTGCCGGTGCGCGGATCGGCCAACAGCCCAAGGGGACCGACCCGTTCTGGGTCAACCCGGACGGCAACGCGGCCCGGCAGGTCGCCGCCTACGAGAAGGCGGGCAGGACAGCCGAGGCCGAGCAGATCCGCAAGATCGCCGAGCAGCCGACCGGCGAGTGGATAGGACCGGAGAACCCGGAGCGCGAGGCGCGCGGCTACACCGAGGCCGCCGCCAAGGCCGACCGCACCGCGCTGCTGGTCCTCTACAACATCCCGCACCGCGACTGCGGCCAGTACTCCCAGGGCGGCGCGGCCGACGGCGCCGCCTACCGGACCTGGATCGACGGCGTCGCCAAGGGCATCGGCGACCGCCCCGCGACGGTGATCCTGGAGCCGGACGCGCTGCTGCACCTGGTCGACGGCTGCACCCCCGAGGAGTACCACGAGGAGCGCTACGACCTCCTCAAGGGCGCCGTCGCCACCCTGGGGGCCCTGAAGGCGACCAAGGTCTACGTGGACGCGGGCAACGCGGGCTGGGGCCACCCCGACCAGATCTTCGAGCCGCTGCGCTGGGCGGGCGTGGCCGGCGCCGACGGCTTCGCGGTGAACGTCTCCAACTACTACGCCACGGAGCAATCCCTCACGTACGGCAAGCAGTTGTCGGCGAAGGTCGGCGACAAGCCGTTCGTCGTCGACACCAGCCGCAACGGCAACGGCCCCTACACCGGCGGCAGTCCGGACGAACGCTGGTGCAACCCGCCCGGCCGCGCCCTGGGCGAGACGCCGACCACCAGGACCGGCGACCCGCTGGTGGACGCCTATGTGTGGGTCAAGCGGCCGGGCGAGTCCGACGGCACCTGCAAGGGCGGCCCGAAGGCGGGCGCCTGGTGGCCCGCCTACGCCCTGAAACTGGCGAAGGCCACCCGCTGACCCGAGCGGCCGGGCGCGGGGGGAGCGTGCGGCGAGCCGCCGTCACCCCGCGCCCCCGGCGTCATCGCGTCACGGCACCCGCACCCACTGCGCCTCGCTGGGGGTGCCCCGGTCGTCGTCGACGAACAGCATGTACCAGCCGGACTGCACCAGGTTCTTGTTCTTCGGCACGGTCACCGTGATCTTGTCGCCGGCGACCTCGAAGTCCAGCGCGATCGACCGCTGGTCCACGTCCGTGACATGCGTGGAGGCGCTCGGCTTGATCAGCCGCACCTTCTTGACCTCGGACGCCTGGGGCGAGGAGAACGTCCCCGATCCGCCGCGCGCGATGGTCCGCGGTCCCCCCGACAGCGTCGGCCGCGCGTCCCGGTACAGGTACGGTGGGGTGTAGATCTCGATCCGCTGCTCGAACTTGCCCGGCTTGGTGTTCGCCTTGTCCGCGTACAGCGGGTCGGACCCGAAGAACATCACCCGCCCGTCGGGCAGCAGGATCGAACCGGAGTGGTAGTTGCGCCCCACCAGCGGGTCGGCGACCCGGTCGAAGGTGTTGGTGTCCGGGTGGTAGAGCCGCGCCTGGAGGATGTTCGAGTCGCCGCGCCCCCGGTAGTCCTGGGAGCCGCCCGACACCAGCACGGTGTCGTCGGGCAGCACCGACGACTGCGGGTACCTGGTGCCCTTCTCCAGCGTCGGCCCGTCCACGAACTCCGGGTCGCCGTCCTTCATGTCGATCAGCCGGGTCTTCGCGCTGGAGAGCGCGGACTCGCCGACCCCGCCGCCGCCGATCACCATGTACGTCTGGTTCTGCGCGGGCGGCAGCAGCACCGTCCCCGACGTCTCCAGCCGGTCGGCGTCGCTCAGCCCGGACAGCTTCTCGAACTTGTTGCTGTCGACGTCCCAGATGCCGGGATCGCGCCCCACGTTGTCCGGGCCGTACCCGGCGTTCGAACCCGAGTAGAAGATCTTGCCGTTCTCCATCAGGAACAGCGCCGGGTAGGTCGGGAACTGCCGGACGGTGTCCGTGTACGTCCACTTCTTGGTCTTCGGGTCGAAGACCTCGTTCTTGCCCGGCACCAATTGGCCGATGTCGTCGAGGCCGGAGACGCTGAGGACCTTGCCGTCGCTCAGGGTGGTGAGCGTCGGGTACCAGCGGGCCTCGTTCATCGGGTCGACCTTGATGTACTTCTCGGCGACCGGATCGAACTCGTAGGCGTCCCTGATGCCCTGGAAGTCCTTCTTGTCGAGCGCCAGCTTCTGCGCGATGCCGTACGTGTTGCGCGCCTCGGCGCCGCTCAGCCCCTGCACCCGGTAGTTGTCCTGGGTGCCGGTCTCGTACTTGGTGCCGCGCTTCTGCGCCTCGACGTAGATCCGGCCGAGCCCCGGGTCGTTGCGCAGGAACGCGCCGGTGGCCGGGTCGAACACCTTCTTGGCGCGCGGCACCAGGACCGGGTCCTTGGAGACGAACGTCCTGCCGTTCTCCTTGCCGGTGAACTTGGTGCCCGCGGGCAGCGTGATCGGCTTGTCCGGGTTCTCGTTGTGCACCACCATCAGGCCGCCGGCCTTGGTGACGTCACCCTTCAGCTTCTCGTACCGCTTGGTGCCGCCCGCGATCAGCAGATTGCCGTCGGCGAGCTGGGTGTGGCCGGTGCAGAACAGGTCGGCGGGGGTCGGGACCTTCTTGATGGTGCCCTTGACCGGGTCCCAGATCCGGGTGTCGAACTTCTTCGCGTCGAAGTTCTCCTGGTTGTTGCCCGACCCGGCGATCATCAGCACCTTGCCGGTGCGCAGCAGCGCCGCGTGGATGGTGTCCTGGCGGTACTGCTGAGGGAACTCGACGATCTGCCAACGGCCGTTGGCCGCCTTGTACTCCGGCTTGTCGATCTTGTACTGGTGGTATTTCTCGGTCCCGAAGCGGTAGAGCCACGGGCCGTTCATCCCGGCCAGCGCGAGCACCACCGCCGTGCCGATCGCGAGTCGACGGGCCCGGCGGCGGCCTGCACGGTCGTTCATTCCTTACGTCCCCCAAGTCCACCAAGGGCGATCTGCATGGTCTGTTCGTTCGTCTCCCCGGCGCCCCCGCCGCCGGCCCAGCCGGGCCGCGGCGCGCCGCCCTGCTGCGCGGGCAGCGGCCTGGTGGCCGTCGGATCGGGTGCCGACGGCGCCGAGGGCGCCCCGGGCGGCACGGGCGGCCGTTTTCTCGCCTGCCTCATGCCGTGCCGCCAGGCGAAGATCGGCGCCGCCGTGATCAGCATGGCGAAGACCGCCCAGACGACCATGGCCGGATGGGAGTGGCCGAGGACGAAGCCGGCGGTGATCGAGCCGCCGAAGACCAGGATGAAGAACAGGTGGATGCGGAAGGTCCCGAAGAGGGTGTCGGGGCTCGCCGAGTCGCCCTTGGGCGTCACCACGAACGAGCTCTTGCGGCGCAGCACCGCGTCCATCAGCGAGCGGGCGTAGATCGGCGCCGACAGCGCCGACATCACCATGCCCGCGACACCGCCCGAGCCCTCCGGCTCGTGCGGTGAGACGTTGTGCCTGCGGTTCCACACGTACAGGCCGATCTGGAGCGCGGACGCGTTGCCGTACAGCATCAGCCAGACCGTCGGGTCGATGTCCACACCCGAGGCGCCCAGACCCAGGAACAGCGCGCAGCTCAGCGCCGCCAGAATCCAGTTGAGGGCCGACATCGGGTAGAAGATGATCATCATCGTGTAGTTGAACAGCTTGGCGGGCGGCAGCGAGTACCAGCCCTTCCAGTACTGCTTGAGGATCGTCTCGTACGTCCCGCGCGACCAGCGCAGCTGCTGGGTGAAGAAGTCGGTCCAGGCGTTGGGGCCCTCGCCCACCGCGAGCACGTCCGGGGTGTACACCGAGCGCCACTTGCTGCCGGTGGCCGGGTTGGTGGCGCGGTGCATCTCGAAGCCGGTCGCCATGTCCTCGGTGATCGAGTCATACAGCCCGCCGATCTGCTTGATCGCCTTGATCCGCACGGCGTTGGACGTGCCGACGAACATCGGGGAGCCGTAGCGGTTGCCCGCGCGCTGGATCAGCGCGTGGAAGAGGAACTGCTGCGACTCGGCGGCCTTGGTGACGAAGGTGTCGTAATTGCCGTACACCTGCGGGCCGATGACGAAACCGACGTCCGGGTCGCGGAAGAAACCAAGCATCCGCTCCAGGTAGTTGGGCATCGGCACATGGTCGGTGTCGACGGAGGCGAAGAAGTCGTAGGCGTCGCCGTGCGCGTCGAGCCAGGCGTTGTAGTTGCCGTGCTTCGTCTTGGCGCGGTGCGGGCCCTTGGCCTGGTTCCACTTCGCGACGCCCTTGCGGGAGAAGTGGTGCACCCCGAGGCGGGCGCAGACGGCCTTCACCGCGTCGTCGTCGCCCTCGTCGAGCAGCCAGACGTGCATCAGGCCCCGGTGGCGCAGTCGGACGGCGGCCTCCAGGGTCTTGGTCACCATCTCCAGCGGCTCCTTGCCGGGCACGAAGGAGGTGAGGAACGCCACCCGGGTGCCGGTCTCGGGCACCACCGGGATCGGGTCGCGGGCGACCAGCGTCGCGTGCGCGTTGGAGAGCACGTTCATGCAGCGGAAGAACTCGATCAGGCCGATCGAGACGAGCATCACGATGTCGAGCGCCGGCAGCCAGGAGAAGGCCGGGTAGTCGCGTTCGGTCCAGTGCTCGGGCTGGAGCAGCCACGCGAGCAGGATCAGCGAGAGCAGCGGCGCCGCGCCCAGCATGAGGGCGGCCCGGATCCGGTGCGGCTCCTGCGACAGCAGCGAGCGGTACTGCACCCGGTACGGCTTGTTCGGGTCCGGCTGGGTGAGGGGGCCCGCGAGCCGGCTGTAGTGCTCGTAGTCGTATTTGGGCAGCGCCTTCTTTATTCGGCGGAACGTCCCGGTCTGGCCGTTCTGATGGGACGGCACTCTCAGCTGGGTGGTCTGTGACGGGTCGAAGTCCTGTCCGGCGCCCGTCGGCGTCGACGTCATGAGTCATCCCCCCACACGCAGGTCAGCGCGTGTTCGTGTCGTTTCCTCACGTCCGCGTGGAGTCCCCCTCGACTCTTCACGTACGTATCAGTGACAGGCCGCGGTCATCACAGAGTCCTCACCAAGGACACGCGATCGCGACCTTCCGGTTGCATGATGCCTCCCTGGGCACCGAGTCGCGAACAGGGCCCCCTCTCCCCGCGACCACGGCAACCCGGCGTCCGCCCGCCAAATGCCCCCCACCGGCGGCGGCTTGCGACCAGGGTTCTACGGCGCTCCGCGTGATCGCAAGACGCGAAACGCGGTGTTCACCGGTCATGCGCACTCCGTGTCCCCCCTCCTGCCGCACCGGTCCGCGCGGCCCCCGCGGTCCGTGAGATCCCTCCCGGCCCCGGCGGGTTCCGCGGTTCCCCGTGCGGTGTGCGTGACGAGTCTGGCCGGGGTGCGGTCAGCCGGGCGCGGATGTTGCCGAAGTGCTCCCTTATGGCCGCCTCCGCCTGTACGGAGTCCCCCGAGCGGACCGCGTCGAGGATGTCTTGGTGCTGCCCGCACGTCACCTCCGGGTCCTGCGGCGCCCCGCCGAGATCGGTGCGGACCCGGTGGAACGCCTCCCAGAACGCCTCGAGGACCTCGCCGAGCAGGGCGTTGTCCAGCCCCCGGTAGAGGGTGGCGTGAAAGGCGCGGTCGGTGTCCGCGAGGCCGTCGCCTCCGTGCGCGGCCTGCCGTTCCATACGGGCGACGAGCGCGTCCAGTTCACCGAGGTCCCGTTCCGGCAGCCGGCCGGCCAGCCGGGAGATCAGCCCGGTCTCCAGCGCCTCCCGCAGTTCGAGCAGCTGGAGCAGGCTGTCCTCGCCCCGGTGGTGCCCGGCGACGGTACGGAAGGCGAGCCCCTCCACCATCGGGGCCAGCGACATGGCGCCGACATAGGTGCCGAAGCCGTGCCGGATCTCCACGATGCCCATCGCCTGGAGGGCCTTGAGCGCCTCGCGCACCGAATTGCGGCTCACGCCCAGGTGCGCCATCAGCGCGGGCTCGGTCGGCAGCGGGGCGCCCGAGGGCAGCCTGCCGTCGACGATCAGCTTCTTGATCCGCTCCTGGAGCTCACGCGCTGACATGGCCAGAGGGTATCCGGCCAAACGGGAACGGCCGCGCCTTCCGGACAGGGTCCCGGGACAGGGTTCCCGGACACGCGAAAGGCCCCTCGCTGCTGCGAAGGGCCTTCGTTGTCGTGCGCCGCCAGGGACTCGAACCCCGGACCCGCTGATTAAGAGTCAGCTGCTCTAACCAACTGAGCTAGCGGCGCCTGCTGACGTGAGAACTCTACCCGACCCGCGAGGGTGCTCAGGACCGCCGGGCGCCCCGCGCCTTCCCCCGGCGGGCGCCGTGACCTGGGCGCGTACATCATTCGGACCGTCAACATGCGCGTCCGGAAGACAGTTGGGAAACTGGTCGACGTGCACCGGCGCGGAACTGTCGATCGGGAGTGTGAGGGGAATCGCATGGAGACTCCGGTATTCGAGGAATTCGATCCCGCGAGCGATTGCGATTGCCCCGGATGCGTTCACTGGCGGCGTGTCGCGCCGTATTCCCCGGGGGCCAGGAACCCGGCCGCGCACCGGGCCGTGATCGTCGCGACGGCGGCCACCGCGCTGCTCGGGGCCGGCCACGCGGTGCCCGCCGTCGCCGCCCCGCACGCGCCGCACCGGCCGGGCCTGCCCGCGGCCGACGAGCCGGACACCCCGCAGGGGAGCAGGGCGCCGCTGCACGGCACCGGCGGCCGTCCGATCAAGGGGAACGGCCCCGTGAAGGCTCCGGCGACCACCCGGGCCGAGGTCATCAACCGGGCCAAGAAATGGGTCGCCGCGCAGGTTCCCTACAGCATGGACGCCTACTGGTCCGACGGTTACCGGCAGGACTGCTCGGGGTTCGTGTCGATGGCCTGGAACCTGCCGGGAAACGAATGGACGGGCAGCCTCGATCAGTACGGCGTCCGTATTCCAAAGGAGGAACTCCAGCCCGGCGACATTCTGCTGTTCCACAATCCGTCGAACCCGGAGAAGGGGTCGCACGTCGTCCTTTTCGGCGGGTGGACGGACTACACGCACACCGCTTACACCGCCTATGAGCAGACCCGTCCGCGTACCCGCAAGCAGTCCACTCCTTACGCCTACTGGAGCAATTCGGAGCGCTATGTCCCCTACCGCTCGAAGGGGATCACCGCGGACTCGGCGGGCGCGGCGCCCGGCACCCCGGGCCTCCCGGCGCCCGGTACGCCGTTCCCCGGGGCGTCGTCCTTCGGCCCCGGCGCGAACAACCGGCACGTCACCGAGCTGGGCCGGATGCTCGTCGCGCGCGGCGGTGGCCGTTTCTACACCTCGGGTCCCGGCCCCCGCTGGTCGGACGCGGACCGCAGGGCGACCCAGGCGTTCCAGCGCGCCCAGGGCTGGAAGGGCGCCGACGCCGACGGGCTGCCGGGCCCGGCGACCTGGTCGCTGCTGGTCAACGGCAAGGGCAAGGACATCCCGCCGGTCGCGTCGGGCCCCGCGGGCCCGTCGACCCTGTCGGTCCCGAGCCTGCCCCCGACCCCGACCCCGACCCAGGCGTCGACCCAGGTGACGCCCCCGGCCCAGACGCCGCTCCCGCCTCAGCCGGCGGCCCCGACCCCGCCGGCCACCTCGACCCTGCCCCCGAGCACGCCGGCGACCCCCGCGCCGGCGACCCCCGCGCCGACGCCCCCCACCGCGACGACCCCTTCGGCGACCCCACCAGCGACCCCTCCAGCGACCCTTCCCGCGACCCCTTCGGCGACCCCGTCCCCCTCCCTGACCCCCTCGCCCTCCGGGGCCGCCAAGGGCGTCCCCGCCTATCCCGGCCGGGGCATGT
Organism: Streptomyces griseoviridis; assembly: GCF_005222485.1. NCBI lineage: Bacteria > Bacillati > Actinomycetota > Actinomycetes > Kitasatosporales > Streptomycetaceae > Streptomyces > Streptomyces griseoviridis. Next base: position 3,495,652 of record NZ_CP029078.1, on the reverse strand, counting down.
TCCGGCCGGGCGCCGACAACCCCCACGTCGCCAGGCTCGGCGCGCGGCTGGTGCAGAAGGGGTTCGGCGCCCACTACCCGAGCGGCCCCGGATCGCGCTGGACCGAGGCCGACCGCCGCAACGTCGAGGCGTTCCAGCGCTCCCTCGGCTGGCGGGGCGGCGCGGCCGACGGCTACCCGGGCCCCGAGACCTGGCGCCGGCTGTTCTCCTGACCGCCGGGCCGGCGTCCGCCCCCGAGCCACCCACGACCGTCCCCACCCCGACGACCCCTGACCGACTGTCTGTTGTGAAGCATCTGGCGCGGAGGCTGGAAGCACGCATGAGTACGACGACCACGTCACACACGCCCGAGTCGGAGGGGCCGGGGCGGCCCGCCCGGCTCATCCAGAACGAGTCCACCACCGAGATCCCCGTCCACCTCCTCTTCCGCGACGAGACCGAACCGGTCGCGGTCCCCCTGAAGCCCGCCGTGGTGGGCCGCAGACAGGGCACGGGTGAGCAGCCCCGGCTGCGCCGCCCGGCCCGTCCCGAGCCGCGCCCGGCGGCCCGGGTCGATCCGGAGCTGGCCGAACGCCCGGCCAGGGTGGTGCCGGGCTCGGCCGGGGTGCTCGCGGGCGCCTGCGGGGTCGCGGGCTGTGTGGCCACCTCCTGGTGGGCCGGGGTGCTGCCGCCGCTCGCCGTGCAGGCGCTGGAGCTGCCGGTGCGGGCGGGCGCGGGGCTCGGGCTCGCGCAGTGGGCCGCGTTCGCCGGGTCGGGGGCGCTCGGTCTCTTCGGGTTCGGCGGGCTGGCCCGCGGGCGGACCGGGCGGGCCTGGGTGCTCGGTCTGTTCGGCCGCTACCGGGGGACCGTGCGCAGGACCGGCCTGATGTGGGTCAACCCGCTGCTGCTGCGGCGCCGGGTGGACGTGCGGCTGCGGCACTGGCGCAGCGAGACGATGCCGGCCACCGACCGCAGCGGGGTCGCGCTGCGGGTCGTCGTCCTGGTGGTGTGGCGGGTGCGGGACACCGCGCGGGCCGTGCTGGGTGTCGAGGACCACGAGAGCTATCTGCGCGAGTGCGTGGAGGCGGGGCTCGTGCGGGTGCCGATGGCGGTGCCGGGCAGCGGCAAGGGCGTGGTCGAGGTGGCGGGGGACGCGCTGACCCGGCTGGTGGCGGCGGAGGTGGCGCCGGTCGGGGTGGAGGTGTTCGCGGTGCATCCGGTGCGGGTGGAGTACGCGCCCGAGGTCGCCGCGGCCATGAACCGGCGGCGGATCGCCGCGCTGGACGCGCAGCACCGGGCGAGCGTGCTGACGTCGGTGGTGGACTCGGTGGAGGACACCGTGACCCGGCTGACCGTGCGGGGTCTGGTGGATCTCGACGACTACGAGCGCAAGGCGCTGGTGAAGGACCTGACGGTGGCGTTCTGCGCGGGCCGGGGCGAGAACGGGCCGTGAGGGGGCGCCGGGGAGAACAGGGGGACGGATAGCACGGGCGGCACGGGCGGTACGGAGCGTGCGGGGAGGGCTGCGAGAGCGGCGGGGGGCGCGGGAGCCGGTGTGAACGGCATGGACATGCCCTCGTTATAGACAGCGTCAACGGTCGGCAATAACCTGGGACTTGGTCTAGACCTGCACTCTCACCGAACCTCCCCCACGTTCCCCAGGAGCGGCAGTATGCGTAGAAGGACCAAGATGTCAGCGGCCGTGGTCGGCCTCGCCACCGCGGGAGCCGTCGTGCTCTCCTCGGGCGGTGCCAGCGGCCACGGCTACACCGACCTCCCGATCAGCAGGCAGAAGCTCTGCCAGAACGGCACCGTCGCCAACTGCGGCAACATCCAGTGGGAGCCGCAGAGCGTCGAGGGCCCCAAGGGCTTCCCGGCCTCGGGGCCCGCCGACGGCCAGCTGTGCTCGGGCAACAACTCGCCCTTCGCGCAGCTCGACAGCCCGAAGACCCCCTCGGGCGGCGCCTGGCCCACCACCAAGGTGACGGGCGGCCAGAGCTACACCTTCCGCTGGCAGTTCACCGCCATGCACGCCACGACCGACTTCAAGTACTACGTCACCAAGGCGGGCTGGAACCAGAACCACAACCTGGCCAGGTCCGACCTCAACACCACCCCGTTCCTGACGGTGCCGTACAACGGCCAGCGTCCGCCCTCCACCCTCTCGCACAGCGGCACCCTGCCGAGCGGGCTGAGCGGCCACCACGTCATCCTCGCGGTGTGGACGATCGCCGACACGGCCAACGCGTTCTACGCCTGCTCGGACGTCACCTTCTAGATCCGCCGAGTGCGGGCCCGTGCGCGCCGGGAGGCTCAGTTCCGGCGCGTACGGGCGCACCCCTGGGCGGAACAGGTCCGGCTCCGGCCCTCCACATCTGACGCTCCGTCAACTACCGTGCGCGCCCATGGAGTCCACCGGACGCACGGTCGCCGAACTGGTCGCCCGTCAATGGCACGACCACCGGCCGGGGCTGCGCTGGGAAGACGGCACCCTCACCCACCACGAGGTCGCCGCGGGCGCCGCCGCCCGCGCCGCGCTCCTCGACGACCTGCTGCCGCCCGGCGCCGAACCCCATGTCGGCGTGCTGCTCGACAACACCCCTGAATATCCCCTGTGGTTGAGCGCCGCCGCCCTCGCCGCGGCCGCCGTCGCCGGGGTCAACCCCACCCGCAGAGGCCCCGAACTAGCCCGCGACATCCTGCACACCGCCTGCCCGGTCCTGATCACCGACCGGGCCCGGCTGCCGCTCCTGACCGGCCTCGAACTCCCCGGCGTCCGCGTCCTGGTGACCGGCACCGAGGAGTACGACGCCCTCCTCGCGCCCTACGCCGACGCCGTGCCCGACCCCTCCCGCGCCGCCCCGGGCGACCGGCTGCTCCTCTACTTCACCTCGGGCTCCACCGGCGCCCCCAAGGCCGCGCTCTGCTCACAGGGCCGTCTCGCCGCCGCCGGACGCTCCCTCGCCGACCAGTTCGCGGTGCGCGCCGACGACGTCCACTACGTCTGCATGCCGATGTTCCACGGCAACGCGGTGATCGCCGACTGGGCGCCCGCCCTCGCGGCGGGCGCCGGCGTGGCGCTGCGCAGGCGCTTCTCGGCGAGCCGGTTCCTCACCGACGTCCGGGCCCACGGGGCGACGTACTTCACCTATGTCGGGCGGGCCGTCCAGTACGTCCTGGCCACCGAGGAGCGGCCCGACGACCGGGACAACCCGCTGCGGCTCGGCTTCGGCACCGAGGCGGGCGCCGTGGACGCGGCGGCCTTCGAACGGCGGTTCGGGGTGCGCCTGGTCGAGGGGTACGGGTCGTCGGAGGGCGGCGCGGCCGTGCGGTGGGCGCCGGGCACCCCGGCGGGCGCGGTCGGCCCCGCGGGACCGGGGCTCGCCGTCCTCGACCCGGTCACCGGCGCCGAGTGCCCGCCCGCCGACCTCGACGCGGCGGGACGGCTGCGCAACGGCGATCTGGCGATCGGCGAACTCGTCAACCGCGGCCCCAACCCCTTCGAGGGCTACTGGCGCAACCCCGAGGCCGACGCCGAGCGGCGCCGCGACGGCCTCTACTGGACCGGCGACCTTTTCTACCGCGACCCGGCCGGCTACCTCTACTTCGCGGGCCGCGCCGACGACCGGCTCCGCGTCGACAGCGAGAACCTGGCCGCCGCCATGATCGAGAACATCCTGGCCCGCTACCCGGGCGCCACCGCCGTCGCCGTCTACGCGGTCCCCGACCCGGTCACCGGCGACCAGGTGATGGCGGCCGTCGCCGGAGCGTTCGCGCCGGACGCCTTCGCCGCGTTCCTGGACGCCCAGCCCGACCTCGGCACCAAGATGGCGCCCCGGTTCGTGCGGGTCGTCCCGCGGATGCCGGTGACCGCCACGAACAAGATCCACCGGGCCCTGCTGCGCCGCGAGGGCGTCCGCTGCGCCGACCCGGTGTGGTGGCGGCCACCGGGGGAGCGGGCCTACCGGCCGCTGACCCCCGAGGACGCCGAAGGGCCCCTCGTCACCACGAGGGGCCCTTCACCGGTGCGCCGCCAGGGACTCGAACCCCGGACCCGCTGATTAAGAGTCAGCTGCTCTAACCAACTGAGCTAGCGGCGCATGACTCTCGCCTCCCGCACTCGGCGGGCGGCGACAAGAAAAATAATACCCGGTCCCCGAGGGTGCTGCGGACCACCCCGGCGCCCCGGCGGGACCGGGTCAGTACGGCCTGATCGCCAGCGAGAGCAGCAGCCCGGCCGCGCCCCGGTTCAGAGCCTGGGCCGCCTCCCGCAGCCGGTGGACCTCCTCCACCGGCAGCGAGAGCCCCAGCGACCCCACCGAGGAACCCGCCGTGATCGGGACGGCCGCGCACACCGTGCCCACCGCGTACTCCTGGAGGTCGAGGTGCGGCACCGTCGGCGGCCGGTCCGCGAGCCGCGACAGCAGCAGCGCGTCACTGGTGATGGTCCGCGAGGTGAGCCGGGCCGGCCGGTGCCGGGCGAGATGGTCCCGCCTGGCCTCCGGGCCGAGCTGCCCGAGCAGGCTCTTGCCGACGGCGGTGGCGTGCGCGCAGAAGCGGAAGTCGACCCACTCGTTGACCGCGGGGGTCGTCGGGCCGTCCGCGTACTGGGTGATCCGCGCCTCGCCGTCGACGTACCGGCTCAGATAGACGGCCGCGCCCACCGAGTCCCGCAGCCGGTCCAGGGTGCGCTGGAGGTCCTCGCGCACCGCCTCGCCCCCGCCCCGCGCCGCGCCCAGCCCGCCGAAGGCCGCGCCCGTGACGTACGCGCCGCCGGCGACCTGCTCGACATAGCCCTCCCGGCGCAGCATCCGCACCAGGCCGACCACCCGCTCCTGGCCGAGGCCGGTGTGCCGGGCCACCTCGGACTCGGTGACCCCGGTGGTGTGCCGCGCCACCGCCTCCAGGACGCGCAGGGCGTCCTGGGCCGAGCGGTACGGCGCGGTCGGCTCGTTCCTCAGCGCCACGGTCTCCCCCTGCTGTCGCTGGGCGGCCATGCCCGCGGGGCGCGGCCGGGACGGCGGTCCCTCTCACGATAACCGGCAACCGGCCGGGAATGACCGGTGGTTGGCGTAATACCGGCACCCGGCGCCGGTCAGAGGACGGCGCTCAGGAACTGCCGGGTGCGCTCCTGGTCCGGGTCGTTGAAGATCTTCTGCGGCGGACCCGACTCGATCACCCGGCCCGCGTCGAACATCAGGACGTCGTCGGATATGTCCCGGGCGAAGCTCATCTCGTGGGTGACGCAGAGCATCGTGATGTCCGTGGTGTGCGCGATGTCCCGCAGCACGTCGAGCACCCCGGCGACCAGCTCCGGGTCGAGCGCCGAGGTCACCTCGTCGAGGAGCAGCACCTGCGGGCGCATCGCCAGCGCGCGGGCGATCGCCACGCGCTGCTGCTGGCCGCCGGAGAGCTGGGTCGGGAACTTGTCCGCGTGCTCGGTCAGCCCGACCAGTTCGAGCAGCCCGCGGGCCCGCTCCTCGGCCTCGTCGGCGGAGAGCCCGAGGACGTGCACCGGCGCCTCGGTGATGTTCCGCATCACCTTCATGTTGGGGAAGAGGTTGAACTGCTGGAACACCATCCCGATGTTCTTGCGGACCTCGCGGACGTGCTTCTCGCCGGCCGGCACCAGCTTCCCGCCGCGCTCCTCGTGCGTGAGGCACTCCCCGCCCACCCGGATGGTGCCCTCGTCGGGCCTCGCCAGGGTCATCAGCAGCCGCAGGATCGTCGTCTTGCCCGACCCGGAGGGGCCGATCAGGGTGACGTGCCTGCCGGAGGAGACGGTGAAGTCGAGCGAGTCGAGGACCGTGTTGCCGCCGAACCGCTTGGTGACCGCGTCGAAGCGGATCAGCTCGCTGCCGTCCACCGCGGGGTTGACGGTTTCTTTCGAGAGGCTGCTGTCAGCGGACAAGACGACGCTCCAGGACTCGCAGGAGGACGGACGTGGGGTAGGAGATGGCGAGGAACAGGAAGCCGACGACGGTGATCGGCTCCATGTAGTCGAAGGTGGTCGCGCCGATGCTGTTGGCCTGGAACAGCATGTCGCCGACGGTGATGGCGGAGAGCATCGGCGTGTCCTTGAACATGGCGATCACGTAGTTGCCGAGCGCGGGCACCACCCGGCGGAACGCCTGCGGCAGGATCACCGCGACCCAGGTGCGGCCGCGCGGCAGGCTCAGCGCGGTGGCCGCCTCCCACTGGCCGCGCGGCACCGCGTCGATGCCGGCCCGGTACACCTCGGCCGTGTACGTCGAGTAGTGCAGCCCGAGCCCGATCACGCCGGTGGTCAGCGGCCCGAAGCTCAAGCCCCAGCTCGGCAGCACGAAGAACAGGAAGAACAGCTGCACCAGCAGCGGGGTGTTGCGGACGAACTCGACGAGCGCGCCCACCGGCCAGGTCACCCAGCGGGTCGGCGAGCGCAGCGCGATCGCCCACACCAGGCCGAGCGCGAACGCCGCCACCGAACCGAGCAGCGTCGCCTGGACGGTGACCCAGAGCCCGTCGAGAAGCTTCGGCATGATGTCGCCGACGTACTCCCAGGACCAGTCGTTCATCAGCGGCCACCCCCGGCGAGGGAGGCGCGGCCGACCGACGCCTTGGCGCGGCGTTCGAGCAGCCGCATGACCCGGGTGACCACGAACGCGATCACGAAGTACATCACCAGGATGATCCCGTAGACCTGGGCGCTCTCACCGGTCGAGAGCCGGGCCAGCTTGGCCTCGAAGGTGAGTTCGCCGATGGACAGCAGTGAGGCCAGCGCGGTGCCCTTGAGCAGCTCGATCAGCAGGTTGTTGAAGGTCGGCATCATCTCCGGCACCGCCTGCGGCAGGATCACCTTCCGCAGCCGCTGCCAGGGCGAGAAGCTCAGCGCCACGGCCGCCTCGCGCTGCGCGGCGGGCACCGACTGGAGCGCCCCGCGCACCACTTCGGAGCCGTAGGCGCCGTAGCAGAGGCCGAGCGCCAGGGTGCCGGCCCACAGCCCGGCCAACTGCCAGCCGAGCAGCGGCAGCGCGAAGAACAGCCAGAACATGAGCACCAGCGCCGAGGTGCCGCGGAAGAACTCCACGTAGACCCCGGACAGGAAGCGCACGATCCACAGCCGCGAGGTGCGGGCCAGGCCGATGCCGAAGGCGAGGGCGGCCGCGAGCGCGGCGCTGTAGAGCGTCAACTGGACGGTGATCCAGGCGCCCTTGAAGAGGAGTTCCCACAACGGTCCGGTCATCGGGCGCAGAGCTCCTTCGCCGTGAGGTCCGTCATGAAGTCCTCGGTGAAGCCGAAGGGCTTCGCGATGCGCAGGAGTTCACCGCTGCGCTTCATCGCGTGCAACTCCCGGTTGAACGCGTCCCGCAGCGCCGTCTCGCCCAGCCGGAAGCCGTAACCGCCGCCGTCGCGCTGGGGTTTGCCGTTCACCTCGGGCGTGAACGGCTCGGTCATCCCGACCTTGGGGTGCTTGCCGGTGCGCAGCGCCTCGATCATGGTGACGGCGGTCCCGGCGAAGCAGTCGATCCGCCCGGCCTCCAGCGCCTCCATGCCGGCGATCTGGTCGCCGTAGGTCTGGATCCGGCTCTCCCGCACGCCGTTGGCGACGGCGAAGTCGTACTCGGCGTAGCCGACCCCGGTCGCCATCCGCAGCTTCTGGTCGGCGACGTCCTTGTACGAGGTGACGCGGTGCGGGTTGCCCTTCGGGACGAGGAAGGCGTCCTTCGACTCGTAGTCCGGGTCGGAGAAGAGGACCGCCTGACAGCGGGTCCTGTTGATGAACATGCCCGCGACGACCACGTCGAACTGGAACGACAGCAGTCCGGGGACGAGCGCGCCGAACTCGACGGGCACCGGCTCGAAGTCCCTGACGCCGAGCCGCCGGAATATCGTCCCGGCCACCGCCGGTGCCTCGCCGGTCAGTTGGCCCTGGTCGTCGATGGAGGCGTACGGCGGTTCGCTGGCTATGCCCATCCGGACGGTGCCGCGCTCCCGCAACTCGTCGAGCAACCGCCCGCCGTCGCGGGCGCCCGTCACATCGACCCGGGCGCAGCCCGCCGTGGCGCCGAGCGCGCCGGCCGCCCCCACCGCCAGACCGGCGAGCAGCGAGCGGCGGCGCGGTCTGTGGCCTGTTCCTGCTGAGGTGTTCCCCTGTCGTGGAGCCATGGGCGCGCGCCTACCCCGACCGCGCGTGCCCATGCCGATGATTTGCGGCCACAAAGCGCCTCCCGTCCCGCGGGTGCGCCCGGGTCACGCGTGGCCGCTCCCGGCGTGGGCAGCAAGAGACGAGTGGCCGGTACGGGACCGTGAAGGACCGCGTACGGCGCCACCGTTCGGACGTACGCATCTGCAAGGAGGGCACATGACCGACCGTCATATCGAAGTCTCCCTGGTCAGCCGGGGGGTCACCGCCACGGCGAAACTCCTCGACGACCGGGCGCCCGTCACCTGCGCGGCCGTCTGGGACGCCCTGCCGCTGGCGGGCGACGTCTACCACGCCAAGTACGCGCGCAACGAGATCTACGCCCTGTTCCCGCCCTTCGCCGACGCCGAACCGCCGTTGGAGAACCCGACCGTCACCCCGATCCCCGGCGACCTCTGCTACTTCTCCTTCGCCGGCGCCGAACTCGGCACCACGGCCTACGGATACGACCGCGAGGTCGAGGCCGGCACCACCCTCGTCGACCTGGCCCTGTTCTACGAGCGCAACAACCTGCTCATCAACGGCGACGTCGGCTGGGTGCCCGGCATCGTCTGGGGCCAGATCGTCGAGGGACTGCCCGAACTCGCCGAAGCCTGCAACGACATGTGGCGCACCGGTGCCGCGGGCGAGACCCTCAGCTTCCGCCGGCGGTGAACCCGGCCTCGTAGAGGGCGTGCGCCGCCCGCAGCACCAGGGCGTCCCGGTGCCGCGCGGCCACGATCTGCAGCCCCACCGGAAGGCCGTCCCCGTCCGTGCCGACGGGGACGGTCGCGGCCGGCTGCTGGGTCAGGTTGAACGGGTAGGTGAACGGCGTCCACCCCGTCCAGCGCCGCAGCCCTGACCCCTTCGGCACCTCCGCGCCCGCCTCGAACGCGGTGATCGGCAGGGTCGGCGTCACCAGCAGGTCGTACCGCTCGTGGAAGCGGCCCATCCGGCGGCCCAGCTCCATCCGGACGTCCACCGCCGCCAGATAGTCGAGGGCCGACAGCCGGGCGCCGGCCGCGCGGATCTCCCGCAGCCCCGGGTCGAGCAGTGCCCGCTGCGCCGGACCGAGCCGCTCGGTCACCCGGGCCGCCCCGGAGAACCACAGGGTGTGGAAGGCGTCCACCGGGTCGGTGAAGTCCGGGTCGGCCTCCTCGACGTACGCGCCGAGCCCCGCGAGCCGCTCCACCGCCCGCCGGACCGCGGCGGCCACCGCGGGACGCACCGCCACCTGCCCGCCGAGGGAGGGCGAGTACCCGACCCGCAGCCCGCGCACCCCGCCGCCGAGCGCCGCCGCGAACGACCCCGGCGCCCCGTCGAGCGCCGACCAGTCGCGGGCGTCGGGCACCCCGATCACGTCCAGCATCAGCGCCGCGTCGGCCGCGTCCCTGGTCATCGGGCCGACGTGCGCCAGCGTCCCGAAGGCGCTCGCCGGGTACAGCGGCACCCGGCCGTAGGTCGGCTTCAGCGCGAAGATCCCGCAGAACGCGGCCGGGATGCGCACACTGCCCCCGCCGTCCGTGCCGAGCGCCAGCGGACCCGCGCCCAGCGCCACGGCCGCCGCCGCGCCCCCGCTCGAACCGCCCGCGGTGCGGCTCGGGTCGTGCGGGTTGCGGGTGACGCCGTGCGCCGGTGAGTCGGTGACGCCCTTCCAGCCGAACTCGGGGGTGGTGGTCTTGCCGATGAAGACCGCGCCGGCCTCCCGCAGCCGCGCCACCGACGGCGCGTCCTCGTCCTGCCGGCCGCCGGGGACGACGGTCCGCGAGCCCTTGAGGGTGGGGGAGCCGCGCAGCAGGATGATGTCCTTCACGGTGACCGGCACACCGTCGAGCACTCCGGTCGGCTCGCCGCGCCGCCACCGTTCGGCGGAGTCCCTGGCCCGTGCGAGCGCCTCGTCGGGCAGCAGCCGCACGAACGCGTTCACCTCCGGCTGGACGCGCTCCGCCCGGTCGAGGGCCGCGCGGGTGGCGTCCTCGGGGCTGAAGTCGCCCTTGCGGTAGCCGTCGAGAAGGCGGGTCGCGGTCAGCTCGGTGAGGTCGGTCATCTGCACTCCAGCGTCCGGGGGTTCAGCGTCCGGGTACGTACCCGCGTTCCTTGTCCACCACGTTCACCAGCGCCCGGCCCGCCTCCCAGCGTTCGTACAACTCCAGGAACTGCGTGCCGAGTTCGTCCCGCCAGCCGACCACGTCCCCGCTCATGTGCGGGGACACGATCAGTCCGGGCAGCCGCCACAACGGGCTGTCCCCGCCCAGCGGTTCGGTCTCGAAGGTGTCCAGGGCCGCGCCCGCGATCCACCGCTTGGTGAGCGCCTCGGCGAGCGCGTCCTCGACGACCAGCGCCCCGCGTCCCACGTTCACGAACCGGGCGGAGGGCTGCATCACGCCGAACCTGCGGGCGTCGAACATGCCGCGGGTCTGCTCGGTCAGCGGCGCCGCCGCGATCACCCAGTCGGCGCGGGCGATCAGCCGGTCCAGTTCGTCGGGGCCGTGGATGCCGGTGTGCGGGGTGCGGCCGACGACCGCCACCGCGATGCCGAGCGCCTTCAGGGTGCGGGCGACGGCCCGCCCGATCGGCCCCGACCCGACGACGCAGGCGCGGGTGCCCGCCACCCGCTGCGACTCCCGGTGCCGCCAGGTCCGCTCCCGCTGGAGGTCGAGGGAGCGTGGCAGGTCCTTCGCCATGGCGAGCACCAGGGCCGCCACGTACTCGGCGATGGGCTGGTCGAAGACCCCGCGCGCGTTGGTCACCACCGTGTCGGACGCGGCGAGTTCGGGACACAGCAGATGGTCGACGCCCGCGCTCGCGGTGTGCACCCAGCGCGGCCTCGGGCCCTCGCCCGGCCAGGCGGAACGCACCGCCCGGGAGGTGAAGTCCCACACCAGCAGGACATCGGCGTGCGGGAGCCGGTCCGCGAGGGACGACTCGTCGGCGTGCTCGATCCGCGCCCGCCCGGTCAGCCGGCCGAGCCGGGGGAGCGGTTCGGCGTCGAGGACGAGCAGCGTGGGGAGCGGGGCGGCGGGGGCGCTTGGGTCACGCATACGGAAATTTTTCTCCGATGACGATCGGCCGGCGGGGTCGGCGCACCCGCCGTGACATGGGCGGACGCGGCAGGTGATGTCGATGGAACGCGGGCTTAACACAGGCGTCGACGGCGACGGATTGACCACGCTCGCACCCGAACCTACCTTCGTCAACACGGTCGTCGGGTACGGACCGTCGCCGACTCCTCTCTCCCCGTGAGGGTTTCCCTCCCCAAGGGCGGTGCCTGGTATGGACGTGAGCTTTCTCGGTGGCCCCCGGCCGCAGCGCGGTGTCGGGGTCGTGGCCCCCTTCGACTTCGCGCTCGACCGTGAACTGTGGCGCTGGGTACCGGACGACGTCTCCCTGCACCTGACCAGGACGCCGTTCGTGCCGGTCGAGGTCAGCCTCGATCTGGCCCGCCTGGTCAGCGAGCACGAGACGCTCGACGACGCGGTGCGCACCCTGACCGCCGTCGCCCCCGAGGTGGTGGCCTACGCCTGCACCTCGGGCAGCTTCGTCGGCGGGATCGCGGGGGAGCGCGCGATGTGCGCGGAGATGACCAGGGCCGGCGCGCTGCCGTCGGTCACCACCTCAGGCGCGCTCCTCGAAGCCCTGGAGTTCCTCGGCGCCCGCCGGGTGGCGCTGGTGACGCCCTACACGGAATCGGTCACCCGGTCTCTCGAGGCGTACGTGGCCGAAGCGGGCGTCGCGGTCACCGGGTGCGCCTTCATGGGGCTGACCCGGCACATCTGGAAGGTGCCCTACCGCGAGGTCGCCGACATGGCCAGGCGGGCCGTGCGGGGCCCCGCCGACGCCCTCTTCATCAGCTGCACCAACCTGCCGACGTACGACGTCATCCCCCAGCTGGAGGCCGAGCTGCGGATACCGGTGATCTCGGCCAACCAGGTGACGATGTGGGCCGCGCTGCGTCGACTGGGTACCCGGGCGGTGGGGCCCTATCAGGCGCTGACCGATCCGGCGGCGCGGACGGGCCCGGTACTGCCGCCCGAAGAACAGCAGCAGGAAGGCTCACCATGACGTCCCTCGGTTTTCTCTACCCCGGTCACTCGGCGGAGGACGACTACCCGCGCATCGAACAGCTCCTGGGCGCCGACATCCGCCTCGACGTGATCCACACCGACATCGGCGAGGACGCCCACCGCGTCGACGCGCTCCTGAGGATGGGCGCCCCCGAACGCCTCGCGGCGGGCGTCGGGGAGCTGCGCATGGCAGGCGCCGAGGCGGTGGTCTGGGCCTGTACGAGCGGCAGCTTCGTGTACGGCTGGGACGGCGCCCACGAACAGGTCCGCGCCCTCGCCAGGGAGGCGGGCATGCCGGCCTCCTCGACGTCCTTCGCCTTCACCAACGCGCTCCGCGAACTGGGTCTGCGCCGGGTCGCGGTGGCCGCGACCTACCCCGACGACGTGGCGGAGCTGTTCGCGGCCTTCCTGCGCGCCTCGGGCGCCGAGGTGACGTCGACCAGGGGCGCCGGGATCATCACCGCGGCGGAGGTCGCCACCTGGGGCGAGGAGGAGGTGCTCGCGCTGGCCACGGCGGCGGACGACGAGACGGCGGAGGCGGTCCTGCTCCCGGACACGGCCCTGCACACGGCGGCCCACCTCCAGACCCTGGAGAAGACCCTCGGCAAGCCGGTCCTCACCGCGAACCAGGTGACGGTCAGGGAGGCCCTGCGCCTGACCGACCGCAGGGTGAACGCACCGGAGCTTGGGACGCTGTTCACACGGCAGTAGTCTCCCGGTCCGGAAGGGGCCGAGCGGCCCGTCCGGCGTTCGAGGACAAGGCCGTCCAGGGCCGGAGAGGGGTCCGGGGGCACCGCCCCCGGCACCTCGCCCGGCGCCCCGGCACCCGGACCCGGCGCCACCGGTACGGCCCCTCCGGAATAAACGGAGTGTGCCTCCCGTTCTCGCGGGGAAGGACGACACTCCAGGAGGCCACACCGTGATCCGAGGCACCGCCCAGGGCGACGCCCCCGTCCCCCTCTCCGTACTGGACCTGGTCACCGTAGGGGCGGGCGGCACCGCCACCGACGCCCTGCGCACCAGCGTGGCGATCTCCCGCCTCGCGGAGTCCCGCGGCTTCCACCGCTACTGGGTGGCCGAACACCACTCCATGCCGGGCGTCGCCTCGTCGTCCCCCGCCGTGATCCTCGCCCACCTCGCCGCCCACACCAGCCGCATCCGGCTGGGCTCGGGCGGCGTCATGCTGCCCAACCACGCCCCCCTGGTGATCGCGGAGCAGTTCGGCACCCTGGAGGCGCTGGCTCCCGGCCGCGTCGACCTGGGCCTCGGCCGCGCCCCCGGCACCGACGGCGCCACCGCCGCCGCCCTGCGCCGCACCGACCGCCTGCACGAGGGCGCCGACGACTTCCCCGAGCAGCTCATGGAGCTGACCAGGTTCCTCGACGACGACTTCCCCGACGGCCACCCCTACCGCAGGATCCACGCGGTGCCAGGGCCGGTCCAGGCCACCTCGCCCGGTGGCGTGCAGTCCCCGAACCGCCCGCCGGTCTGGCTGCTCGGCTCCTCCGGCTTCAGCGCCAGGCTGGCCGGAACGCTCGGTCTGCCGTTCGCGTTCGCGCACCACTTCTCCGCGCAGAACACCGTCCCGGCCCTCGACCTGTACCGCGAGTCGTTCCGCCCGAGCGCCGTCCTCGACGCCCCCTACGCGCTGATCGGCGTCTCCGCGCTGGCCACGGACGACGAGCGGGAGGCCGCCCGCCAGGTGAAGGCGGCGGCGCTGAACATGATCAGGCTGCGCACCGGCCGTCCCGGTCTCGTCCCCACCCCGGCGGAGGCCGAGGCGTACGCGTTCAGCCAGGCGGAGGCCGACTTCGTCACGTCCTGGAACGCGAACGTCATCCACGGCACCGCCGACGAGGTCCGCACCGGCCTCGACGACCTGCGCAAGCGGACCGGCGCCGACGAGCTGATGATCACCGCCAACGCGCACGGCGGTGACATCAGGCTGCGCTCCTACGAACTGATCGCGGACGCTTACGGGTTGCCGACCACCTGATCCCCGCCGCGGGCCCGCCGGCCCAGCAGCCCGGGGATGCGGTCGGGCGGCACCGGCCGGGAGTACAGCCACCCCTGCCCGGTGTCGCACCCGATCCGCCGCAGCCGCGCGGCCTGCGCGGAGGTCTCCACGCACTCCGCGGTGACGGTGAGACCCAGCCGGTGGGCGAGCTGGATCATGGCCTCGACGACGACCTCGTCGGCCGGGTTCGGCGCGACCGCCGCCGCGGCCGCCTCGGCGGTGCCGTTGTCGCCCTCGTACTGGAAGCCGCGCACGAACGCGCCGTCCAGTTTGAGCACGGACACCGGGAGTCTGCTGAGGTAGGCGAGGTTGGAGTAGCCGGTGCCGAAGTCGTCGATGGCGATGCCCACGCCCATGTCGCTGAGGGCCTGCAACGCCTCAAGCGGCCGTCCCGCGGAGCCCATCACCGCGGACTCGGTCAGCTCCAGCTGGAGCAGCCGGGGCGAGAGCCCGGTCTCCGCGAGGGTCTCGGCGACGTCCGCCACCAGGTCGGAGTCCCAGACCTGGCGGACCGCGACGTTGACGCTGACGAACAGCGGGTCCCGCGGGTGCTCCAGCTGCCAGAGCCTGGCCTGCCGGCAGGCGGTGCGCAGCACCCAGCGGCCCAGCTGCACGATCGAGCCGTCCTCCTCGGCGAGCTGGATGAACCGATTCGGCGCCAGTACCCCGAACTCCGGGTGGTGCCAGCGCACCAGCGCCTCGACGCCCCGCACCCGTCCGTCCGCCATGCCCACGAGTGGCTGGTACTCGAGCACGAACTCACCGCGCTCGACGGCCGGGCGCAGGGTGGAGGCGAGCGCCTGACGGGTCATCCGGTGGGCGTTGCGCTCGGGGTCGAAGAGGGTCCAGCGGGCCATGCCGTCGGCCTTGGCCCAGTAGAGGGTGGTGTCGGCGGCCTGCATCAGGGCGGTCGGGGTGGTCCCGGCCCCGAGCCGTTCGACGACCCCGATCGACGCCGAGACGGACAGCCGCCGCCCGTCGAGGTCGAAGGGCGCCTGGACGGCCTTCAGCACGGACTCGGCGAGGTCGGCCAGCTGTTCGGTGCCGGTGGAGTCCTCGACCAGCAGCGCGAACTCGTCGCCGCCGAGCCGCGCCACCAGCGGGGCGGCCGGCCTGGCGTGCCCCGCCTCCTCGGCGCACCGCCGCAGCCGTTCGGCGACGGCGGCAAGCAGCCGGTCGCCGACCCGGTGGCCGAGCGTGTCGTTGATCGCCTTGAAGCCGTCCAGGTCCAGGTAGCACAGGCCGATCCGGCCGGTGCCGCCGTCGCCGTAGGAGTCGGCGTCCAGGGCGGTGGTCAGGCGTTCGAAGAACAGGGTGCGGTTGGGCAGCCGGGTCACCGGGTCGTGCATCTGCGAGTGCCGCAGCCTGGCCTGGAGTTCGTGGCTGGCGCTGACGTCGGTGACCGACAGCAGGACGCCGCCCGACTCGGCCGGCAGCGGGGTGACCGTGATCTGCGCCCAGACCGCCTGCCCGTCGGGCCGCTTCAGCCGCCGGGTGCAGCGCAGCCGGGCCTCCCGGCCGCCGAGCACCTCGTGGTACGCCTGCCAGGTGCGGGGGTCGGAGGCCAGGTCGACGAGGTCGGCGGCGACCCGTCCGGCCAGCGCGTCCGGCGCCTGGCAGAAGAGGGCGCCGAAGCCGTCGTTGGCCCGGACGACCAGGCCGTCGCGGTCCACCACCGCCATCGCGAGGGCGGCGGCCGTGAAGACGGACCGATAGATGGTGTCACTCTCTGTGACGGCGGACCGGTCGAGGTCTGCCGCGGGCGTCGGCCCTTCGGACGTTCCGCTCACCGCTCGCTCCCGCAGTGCCGCTCGATCTGTGTCCGTGCAGGAATGTGTCAGGAAAGTGTGCCGATCATAGAGGCTGGCCCCAGGGCCGTGCAGCCACTGTCCAGTGTCCAGGAGCATCCCTCCTTCCGGCAGATCGTTTCTGCCCACGCCTGGACGGGTTCTTAGACCCCTCGATCGCTTGTGACGTTCTGTGAGCAATTCAGGGTGTCGCTCCTGTCGTTCCTTGAACGGCTCCTGACGGTCTTTCGGCTCCATCACTCATCTGGGGCAGACAAACAGGGCATAGTACGACAATCTCCATGAGGCTGGGTGCGGTAACCCGTGAACCGCTCCCGGAGGTCTCCGTGCCGCGTCAGTTCCCCAGGCCCCGACTGCGCAGCACCGCCGCCGTGTTCACCACCCTCTCCGCCCTCGCCGCGACCTCCCTGGTGACCGGTCACTCGGTCGCCGAACCCCTCTCGGCGGCCCCCTGCGCCCTGCACCGCACCGAGGCCCACCACTCCGAGGGCCTCGACACCTGGAACGCGGCCTACCCCCGCCCGGCCCGCGCGCTCGACGCCGTGATGATCTTCCTGTCGTTCCCGGACTCCGCCCCGCGCACCACGCCCGCGCAGATCACCGCCGACCACTTCCCGGCGACCAGCCGCTTCTTCGAACGCGCCTCCTACGGCAGGTTCACCCTCCGCCCGCACCCGCTCGGCCACTGGATCCGGATGCCGCGGCCCTCCACCTCGTACGCCATGCGACGGGACTGGAACGCCGAGCGCAGGGCCGCCTACCTGCGGGACGCGCTGGCCGCCGCCGATCCCGACGTCGACTTCTCGCGCTACGACGTCGTCTACTTCGTGGCCGACCCGGACGCGCCCGGCGTGGACTCCGACGCCACCAAGGTCGTCAACCTGAACACCCCGCTGCGCGCCGACGGCACCGACGTCCGACGGGTCGTCACGGTCTTCGAACGGCACCCGCCCGACCGGCTGGTGCTGGCCCACGAGACCGGCCATGTCTTCGATCTGCCCGACCTCTACCACCGTCCCGCCGACGGCAGGGGCGACTGGGACACCTATGTCGGCGACTGGGACCTGATGGGCAGCCAGTTCGGACTCGCGCCCGATCTGTTCGCCTGGCACAAGTGGAAGCTGGGATGGCTTGAACCGCGCCAAGTGGTGTGCGCGGCGGGGCGCGGAACCACCCGGCTGACGCTCGAACCGCTGAGCGAGGGCCCCGGCGATCCGGTCGTCGGCGCGGCCGGCTCCCCGCTCCTCGGGCTCGGCCGCGGCACCAAACTGGCCGTCGTGCGCACCGGCCGCGACAGCGCCCTCGCCTTCGAGGCGCGCGGCCAGGTCGGCAACGACAAGGCCGCCTGCCGCTCCGGCATCCTCGTCTACCGGGTGCGCGGCGACGAGCAGTCCGGCGGCGGCCCGGTCCAGGTGATCGACGCCCACCCGCACTCCGAGGCGTGCTGGGAGAACTCCGTCTACCCGCCGCTGGCCGACGCCCCGGTCGCCCTCGGCGAGAGCTTCACCGTGCCGGACACCCGGGTACGCGTCACGGCCGAGAGCAGAACGGCGTCGGGTGGCTGGAACGTGAAGATCACCAACGGCTGACCCGTGCCGCGCGCACGACGGAGGCCGGACCGGCCCGCGTCTCCGCGGGCCGGTCCGGCCTCCGTGTGTCGTGCGCCGCCAGGGACTCGAACCCCGGACCCGCTGATTAAGAGTCAGCTGCTCTAACCAACTGAGCTAGCGGCGCCTGCTGACGTCGTAGACCTTAGCACCCGGTTCGGCGGGAGGAAAAATCGATATCCGCACCGCCGCGCGGGCCGCCCGGACGGCCGCCCAGAGCAGGATCTCGGGCCCGGGAAGCCAGGGGTGACGGGTGTCGGGGGCGACGAGCCAGCGCGGTTCCCGCTGGTCACCCGGGGGGTTCGCGCCGAGCGGCGCCGGGACGGTCACCGCGTCCCCGTTGCCGTGGCACAGCAGCGGCGGGATCTCCCCTGTCCTGGCCCGCCGCCGCTCCCGGTCCTGGACGCCCCACTCCTCCCAGCGCAGCAGCGACGGCAGCCGCTGGGCGGTGCCGGGGGCCGCGAACATCAGCATCCGCCCGCGCAGGACGGCCACCGGGCCCGATCCGGGGCCCTCGTCCCACAGCCGGTCGACCATCCGGCGGCCGAAGACGGCGGGCGCGCTGACGACGTCGAAGGCGAGCCCGCAGGGGAGCACGGCGGGGGCGCAGGGCCGCTCCTCCCAGAGGGCGAGCGTGCTGCGCGGATACGTTCCTGCGGAGGCCAGCCAGAAGGCACCGTCCGAGGTGACCTCGGCGGCGTCGAAGCGGTCGGTGTGCGGGTCGTTCCGAGTGCTGCTCATGACGTCTACGTCTACCGGCTGTGAGCGTGCCGTTCCCGAGGGTTGCGGGAAACCGGGACAGGGAAGGGTGCCAGCGGGTATCTTGCCCGCCTGGCATATGCCAGACGGGACGCTCCTCCAGGTGACGGGGCCGCGGGGCTCCAAGGGGCCGCGGCGGGGCCGGCGGGGCGGAGAGGCCGGGCCGAGAGACCCCGCGACGCCGGGACACCGCGGGGCCGGAGGACGGGACGGCGGCCCGGCGCGGGGCGTTCGGCGCCGGACGGGTCAGAGCGGGTCGACCGCCGCGCGGTCCTCGCGGCCCTCGCCGCCCCCGCGCATCAGGTCCCGCCCGTACTCGACCATCTTCCGGGCGTAGTCCTCGGTCCACTCGGCCCGCTCGGCGATGTCCGCGGGCGTCAGCCGGTCGAACCGGCGCGGGTCGGCAAGCTGCGCCGCCGCCGTCGCCTGGTACTCCACCGCCCGGTCCGCCGCCGCGCGGAAGGCCTGCGCCAGCTCCGTCGCCCGCGCCAGCAGCGCCCGCGGGTCGTCTATCGACTCCAGGTCGAAGAAGTGCTCAGGGTCGGCCGCCGCCTCCGCGGGCTCGAAGAGCAGGGGCGCGGGGCGTAGCCGCGGTTCGTTCCGACGCGGCGTGGGCTCCGCCATGTCTCCTCCTCGTACGTCTGCGTGACCCGCACCGGAGCGGGCCACCGTCCATTGTCGCGCGGACGCGCAAGAGGGCCCGGTCGCGGTCGGGGCCGCCCGTCCCGCGGCGCGGGACGGGCCCGCGCCTCCGGGTGCGGCCCGGGTCTCAGGCGCGCGGGCCGCTCACCGGAACGCCGAGGCGGGCGGCGCGGGGGAGGCGACCGCGGCGGCGTCCGTGACCGGCTGCGCGCCGCCGGTGAAGTCCCGCAGGGCGCGGCCGTGTTCGACCCGTCCCGGGTGCGGGTCCGAGGCGGCGCGGCGGGTCAGCTCCGGGACCGGGAGCGGGGTGTCGGAGGCCACCAGGACGGCGTTGCCGAACCGTCTGCCGCGCAGCACCGTGGGGTCGGCGACCAGCGCGAGGTCGGTGAAACGGGCCGCCGCCGTGGCGATCTGGCCGCGCAGATGGGCGAGCGGCGGGCCGTCGGCGAGGTTCGCGGTGTAGAAGCCGTCGGGGCGCAGCACCCGGCGGACGTCGTCGAGGAACTCGGTGGAGGTGAGGTGCGCGGGGGTGCGGGCGCCGCTGAAGACGTCGGCGACGACGAGGTCGGCCCAGCCGTCCGGCACCTTGGCGAGCCCGGCGCGGGCGTCGGTCGACCTGACCCGGACCCGGGCGTTCGCGTCCCACGGCAGCTCCCGCCGCACCAGCTGCACCAGGGCCGCGTCCCGCTCGACGACCTGCTGGGTGGAGCGGGGGCGGGTCGCGGCGACGTACCGGGCGAGGGTGAGGGCGCCGCCGCCGAGGTGCACGGCCTGGATCGGGCGGCCGGGCGGCGCCACCAGGTCGATGACATGGCCGAGGCGGCGCTGGTACTCGAAGGACAGGTGCCCGGGGTCGTCCAGGTCGACGTGCGACTGCGGCGCCCCGTCGATCAGCAGCGTCCAGGCCCGCCTGCGGTCCCGGTCGGGTATCAGCTCGGCGATGCCGCCGTCGACGGCCTCGGTGACGGCCGCGTCGGCCTGCCCGCGCCGGGCGTTCCTGGACTTTCCCATGCGGCCATTATCGGCGCCGTCGGGCGGGGGCGGCGGGCGGTGGGGCGCCCCGGCCGGCGGTCGGCGCGGGCGGGGGCACCCGCGGGGCGCCTCAGCGGCAGTTGTCGGCCGCCTCGATCAGGCGGGCCGCCTCGCCGAGGGCGCGGCGCAGCACCGCGGGGTCGGTCGCGAGATCGGTGTCGCCGGGCGGCAGCAGCCAGTCCGAGCCCGCGACCGGGGGCGCCGGGTCAGGGCTCGGGCCACGGCCTCCCGTCTCCGTACAGACGCTGCCCGGGACGTCCCAGGCGGCGGCGGTGCCGGGCGGCACCAGGAAACCGAGGGTGTCGCATCCGTCGTCGTGCAGGACCGGGCCCATGTTCTCCGCGGCGCCCGCCCGCTCGGCGCCCGCGACGGCGCCCCGGCGCAGGATGTCCACCGCCTCAAGCCCCTGCCGGGTCGGCACCGTGACCAGGTCGCAGGCGGACGCCGGACCCGGGGGCGGGCCGCCCTCCGCCGTCCGCGGGGGTCCCGCCGCCGTCCTCGGCGCACGCGCGCCGACGCTCCTGCTGGTCGTCCTGGCTGTCCTGGTCGTCATCCCGGCCTCCACCACAGAACCCCTCCTTGAACGAGAGCGGGTCGGGAGTCGGGTGGCTCCCGGTCCACCCCGTTCAACGCGGCGGAGGCGTCAACAGCTACGGCCGAAGTCAGCCACAAAGGATGGCAGTTCATGGCAGATCCCGGAGGAGACATCCGGTTTGTGGCCAAACACTGCGTGGTGGGACGGCTACAGCGGGTACGTTCGTGCCCGCCGGGTGCCGGGTGGCCACGGCGCAAAACGGTCAAGTCGCCCGGAATCCGGCATGGTTCGACGGTTCGTACGAGAGGACCCGGAGATGGCGTCGTCGCCCACGACCCCGTCCAAGACCGACAGGACACCGCGGCCGAACCACGTTCTCCGGCACCTGCGCGGCGGACGCTCCCCGGCCGAGTTCGCCGCCGCCGTACGCCGGGCCGCTCGCGAGATCGGCGAGCGGGTCAGCTGCGACGCGCGCTACGTCGGCAGGGTCGAGGCGGGCGAGATCCGCTGCCCCAACTACGCGTACGAACGAGTGTTCTTGCACATGTTTCCCGGCCGCACCCTCACCGACCTGGGGTTCTCGCCCCGCGCTTCGGTGCGGGGGCGCCGCACCCGCAGCACGGATGAGACACAGGAGGCGAACGATCCGTATGAACCGTATGACCCGTCGCGCACAGCAGGACCACCCGCCCCCCACGACCCGTTCCCGCCCCCAGAGCGTCACCAGGACCACAAGGAGAGCGACGTGCTGCGTCGCGCGTTCATGACCGGCGGAGGCGCCACGGTGGCCGCCGCCTCACTGGGCCCGCTGGGGCTCGCCCACGAGGCCGAGGCCGGCACCCGCGGGGCCCGCCGCCCCGGCGCGGGCGAGGCGGGCGCCGTGGAGGAAGCGGTCCGCCGGATCCGGCTGCTGGACGACCGGCACGGCGCCGACGGCCTCTACCGGCGCGCGGCCGAGCCGCTGCGCGCCGCGTTCGCGCTGCTCGACGCCGGCGCGACCCGGCAGGCGACCGCCGACCGGTTGCACGCGGGCGCCGGTGAACTCGCCATCTCCGTGGGCTGGCTGGCCCACGACTCGGGCCGGTTCGACGACGCGCGCTCGCACTACGCGGAGGCGCTCGCGACCGCCCGCGTCACCGGCGACGAGGCCCTGGAGGCGCACGCCTTCTGCAACACGGCGTTCCTCGCCCGCGACGCGGGCCGCCCCCGTGAGGCGGTACGCGCCGCGCAGGCCGCCCAGCGCGTCGCCCGCCCCCTGGGCTCCGCCCGGCTGATGTCGCTGCTCGCGCTGCGCGAGGCGGGCGGCTGGGCCGGGCTCGCCGACCGCACCGCCTGCGAACAGGCGCTGGCCCGCGCCCACGCCCTCCACGAACGAGGCCACTCGGACGCCGACCCCGAGTGGATGAGCTTCTACGGGGAGGCCGAGCTGGAGGGCCTGGAGGCGCAGTGCTGGTCGACGCTGGGCGACTGGTCGCGCGGGGCGGGACACGCGCGCCGGGCGACCCGTCTCCAGGACCCGCACTTCACCCGCAACCTCGCCCTCTTCACGGCGGAACTCGCGGACTGCCTGGCCAGAGGCGGCCGCCCGGACGAGTCCGCGGGCGCCGGGCTGCGCGTCCTCGACCTGCTGGACCAGGTGCAGTCGTCCCGCATCCAGACGATGCTGGCCGGCACCGCCCGGGTGCTGCTCCCGCACCGCAGGGCGAGCGGGGTCTCGGAGTTCCTGGAGAGACACACGGCCCTGCGACACCGCGACTGAACGGCCCCGAACGGACCTGGCCGGTCACCGTCTGCCGGACAGGCCGGCCGGGGTCAGCCCGGCAGGTGGCCGGTGTCGTTCCAGCTCTCCAGGGCCGGCTCGCCGTACGCCCAGCCCAGGACGGAGAGCGACGTCGGGTTCAGCCTGATCCGGGCCGCGAAGTCCAGCGGCAGCCCCAGCCAGCGCGCGCCGATGGAGCGCAGGATGTGCCCGTGCGCGAACACGAGCACGTCCCGGTCCTCGGCGCGCGCCCAGGCCACCACCTCGTCGGCCCGCGCGCTCACCTCGGCCGGGCTCTCGCCGTCGGGCACGCCGTCGCGCCAGATCAGCCAGCCGGGCCTGACCGCCTGGATCTCGGCCGGCTTCAGACCCTCGTAGGCGCCGTAGTCCCACTCCATCAGGGTGTCCCAGGTGCCGGCCCGCTCACCGAAACCGGCGAGTTCGCACGTCTCCCGCGCGCGCACCAGCGGACTGGTGCGCACCTCCACCCCGGCCAGCCCGTCAAGCGGCGGGCGGTGCAGGCGTTCGCCGAGCAGCTTCGCGCCCCGCCGGCCCTCTTCGAGGAGAGGGACGTCGGTCCTGCCGGTGTGCTTGCCGGACAGTGACCACTCGGTCTGTCCGTGCCGGGCCAGCAGGATGCGCGGTGCCATGAAGAAACCTTTCGGGGTGCCACGGAGGAATCTCCGGGAGCCCTGGGGAGAAAAGAACAGGTGGAACCCGTCCATCATCGCGCACGCCAGAACAGGGCAACCCGGTGGGCGATGACGGCGTCTTTGAGTGGCGGGGGTGCCGGGGCCGCCCACCGGGGCCGGCGCGGACGCCGTAAAGTGGGCCAGCCCGAACGCCGGGCGCCGCGCGAGAACGAATGGGGGAGGGCGATCGGATGCCGTCGACCGAGATACCGGGCACCGAGGCGCCGCGGACCCGACTGCGCTGGTGGACCGAGCTGCCGCTGATCCTGCTGGTCTACGCCTGCTACTCGGCGGGCCGGCTCCTCGCCCGCGGCAACGTGGAGACCGCCGTCGACCACGGCCTGGCGATCCTGCGCGTCGAGAAGGCCCTGCACCTCAACGCCGAACACCCGCTCAACCGCCTCTTCACCCGTGAGGCGTGGCTCGGCGTCCCGGCCGACTTCTGGTACGCGTCCCTGCACTACCTGGTCACGCCCGCCGTCCTGATCTGGCTCTTCCGCTCCCGCGCGGTGCGCTACCGGGCCGCCCGCACCTGGCTGATGACGTCCACCTTCATCGGTCTGATCGGCTTCACCCTGCTGCCCACCTGCCCGCCCCGGCTGCTCGCCGCCGGCCACGGCTTCGTCGACACCATGGCCCAGTACAGCTCCTACGGCTGGTGGGGCGGCGAGGCCAGCGCGCCGCGCGGCCTCGGCGGCATGACCAACCAGTACGCGGCGATGCCGAGCCTGCACGTCGGCTGGGCGCTGTGGTGCGGGATCGTGCTCTGGCGCTTCGGCGGCAACCGCGCCACGAAGGCCCTCGCCCTCGCCTACCCGCTGCTCACCACCGTCGTGGTCATGGGCACCGCCAACCACTACTTCCTCGACGCCGTCGCGGGCGCCGCCGTGATGGGCGTCGGACTGCTCCTCACCCCGTTCGTGACGCGCTGCGCCGACCGGCTCCGGGCCCGGACAGCCGTGACGCTCGGGGCAGCGAGGGGCACACGTGCCTCGATTGTCAGTGGTGGATGCCAGACTTCGACGGGTGAGCGAATTCCACGGCAGCGCGAGTCACACATCGCAGGAGGAGCAGGGGGAGGCGAACCGGACGCCTCACCCGCGGACGCGGGCGAAGGGGCTCCGGCAGCGGCTCGCTGAGCTGCGCGGCCCCGACGTCCAGGCCAAGGCGCTCGACGCCCGCGCCCTCGCGGCGCTCGCCGCCAACCCCGGCTGCGACCGCCGCGCGATCCTGGACGGCGCGGGGGTCGACAAGGCCGCCCTCGCGGGCGCGCTGGGCGCCCCCTCCGGCTTCGGCCAGTCCCAGTTCGCGCTGACCAGAGGGAACGCGTTCGAGGCCAAGGTCAAGGCGGACGGCGGCGCGGAGCTGCTCCGCCTGGTCCACGAGCACCTCGACCCGAAGGCCGCCCCGCCCGCCGACGCCCACCTGCCCGACCTCGGCGCCCCGGGACCCGAGGGCCGCACGGCCCGCACCGAACTGACGCTGCGCGAGGCGACCTACGCCGCGGCGGCCACCGGGACCGGCCGCTGGAGCCTGCTCGACCACCCGATGCTCGCTCTGGACGTCGCCGGGTCCGCCGCCTTCCTGGAGCCGGACGCCGTCGTGGTGCACCCGGACGGCAGTTGGACGGTCGTCGAGATCAAGTCCTTCCCGATGCTGGACGGTTCGGCGGACCCGGCGAAGGTCGGCGCCGCCGCCCGCCAGGCCGCCGTCTACGTGCTGGCCCTCGAACAGGTCGCCGCCCGGCTCGACCCGGCCCCCGAGGTGCGCAGCCGGGTCCTGCTGGTCTGCCCCAAGGACTTCTCCAACCTGCCGACGGCGTCAGCCGTCGACGTCCGCAAACAGCGCGCCGTCACCGCCCGCCAGCTCACCCGGCTCACCCGCATCGAGGACATCGCGGACGACCTGCCCGACGGCACCTGCTTCTCGCCCCGGCTGCCCGCGGGCGAACTGACCGCCGCCGTCGAGTCGGTACCGGCCAGCTACGCGCCCGAGTGCCTGGCCGCCTGCGAACTGGCCTTCCACTGCCGCGACCGCTCCCGCGCGGGTGGCGCGGTGACCGCGCTCGGCCGCACGGTCCGCGCCGAACTGGGCGGCCTGACCACGGTCGAGGACGTCCTCGCGGCGGCCCGCGGCGAACAGGGCGACCCGGCCGACCCGGCGGTGGCCGCGCTGCGCCGCGCGGCCCGGCTGCGCGCGGAGGCACTGGCGACGGCGGCGGGCGGCGGCCCGGCGGGACCGGACGCGGCCCTGGCGGGATCGGACGCGGCCCTTGCGGGGGCGGCGAGGGAAGCGGGCGGAGGCACGCTCCGATGACGACGCAGTCCGCGGGTTCCGCCGCCCGCCCCGCGCCCGCCGCGGCCCGTCCGGCTGCTCCCGCCGCTGCCGTTCCCGCCGCCCCTACCGCTGCCGCTGCCGTCGCCGCTCCCGCCCTCCCCGCCGTCGCCGCTCCCGCCCTCCCCGCCGTCGCCGCTTCCGCCGCTGCCGACGCCGTCGTCCCGCTCTCCCGTGTCCCCGAGGCCGCCGTATGTCGTTGATCTCCACTCTGGCCCGGCTCGAAGCCGTCAGCACCGGGCGCGCCCAGGTCGCCGCGACGGTCAGACACCGGCACCTCTCCGAACGGCCCCTGGTGCTCGTCCCGTTGACCACCGCGGGCGAAGCCGGGGCGCCGCTCGGCGCGCTGGTCGGCACCGAGCGGGACGCGCCGCGGCTGCTCGTAGTCCCGCAACCCCGCGACCGCGACCTGCGGTTCGCCTTCCTCGCGGAGCTGGCCGACACCGTCCTGCCGTACATCGACACCTACGCAGGCGCCGTGGAGGCCGCCGAGCGCAACGAGATCGACCCGGAGACCGGCAAGCGGGTCAAGGTCGAGGTCGAACTCTGCGCGGACGCACCGCAGTTGATCGTCCCCAGCCGGGCGGGCGTCGAGTTCGTGCGGCTGCTCGGCCGCTCCATGCGGTTCAGGCGGACGGCGGAGCAGGACCCGGAGACGCCCTATCCGGCGCCCCCGCGCGTACCGTTGCTCGGCCGCTGGCTGACCCACTACGGCGAGCGCGCCCGGGTGCCGGGGTCGTCCCTGCTGCCCGCGATGACGGACCTGCTGTCCCGGCACTGGGCGACCGGCCAGTCCACCCTCGAGGACCAGCACCTGGGCGCGCTGCTCGCCTGGATCGACCCGCCGTCCGGGCGCACCGGCGCCGAGGAGGCGCTGCGGGCCGAGATCGCGCGCGACGCCGAGGGCCGGCTGCTGTGCCCGCCGGCCGGACCCGCCACCGACCCGACCTTCGACAACAAGCTCCTCGCCCCGGCCGTCGAGGAGTACGACCGGGCCCGCGCCGCGCTCGCCGCCGCCGAGGACGGCCTCGCCGCCGACGAGAGGCTCGGTGACCTGACCGCCGCGGAACGCCGGATCCGCGACCTGGTCGAGAGCCAGGCCATGCCCACCTGGAAGGCGGTGTGGCGCGGCCTCGACCTGCTGCGCGGACTGCCCGTCGGCGCGCACGTCGAGGAGCGGTGGACGCGCGACCGCTGGTCGTTCACCGGCCAGCGCGACCGCATCGCCGCGGGCGAACCCCCGCAGCCGCGCCGCGACGACGCGGTCACCGCGGCCGGCAAACTCGCCGCCCGCGAGCGCGAACAGGCCCGCCTCGACGCGCAGGAGGCGCTCGACGACCCGCTGGTGATGGCGGGCAGGCGGCTGTCGGGGGAGGCGTTCACCGGCGAGGTCATCGACGTCGTCATGGCGTACAGCGAGGGCAGGAGGCCGAGCCCGCGCCCGCTGGTGACACTCCGCACCGACGACCGGCCGCAGCTCGGCGAGCGGACGAAGGTCTACCGCTCGCTCGGCGGCAAACCCCAGTCGGCGGAGTGCGTCGGGTACGAGGACGACAGCGTCCACGGCACCCTCGTCGTGCTGCGGATCCTCGACAAGATGGGGCGCGGCAAGGAACCGGAGAGCGGGTCGGTGCCGGAGAAGGGCGACCGGCTCTGCTGCACCCTGTTCGAGCACGAGCAGCGCGGCGGCCCCAAGCTGCCCGAGCCCGACGACACCCCGTGGACCCACGGCGGCCCGCCCGGCGCGGCCGGACCCGAGGCCGCCGACCGTGTGACCGAGGAGGACGTGCTGTGACCGCCGTTTTCGACCCGGGAGCCGAGGCGGCGCGCGCCACCGGGGCGATCCTGCGCGACACCCTGCACGGCACCCACCGAGGGGTGGTCGTGGACTCACCGCCCGGCGCGGGCAAGTCCACCCTCGTGGTGCGGGCCGCGCTCGAACTTGCCGACGCGGGGCGCCCGTTGATGGTGGTGGCGCAGACCAACGCGCAGGTCGACGACCTCGTCCTGCGGCTCGCCGAGAAGAACCCCGAGCTGCCCGTCGGCCGACTGCACAGCAGCGACGCCGACGCCTACGACAAGGCGCTCGACGACCTGCCGGGCGTCCGCACCTCGGCGAAGGCGGCCGACCTCGCCGGGCTCGCCGTGGTGATCTCCACGGCCGCCAAGTGGGCGCACGTCAAGGTCGACGAGCCCTGGCGGCACGCGATCGTCGACGAGGCGTACCAGATGCGCTCGGACTCCCTGCTCGCCGTCGCCGGACTGTTCGAACGGGCGCTGTTCGTGGGCGACCCGGGCCAGTTGGACCCGTTCGCGATCGTCGGCAGCGAGCAGTGGGCGGGCCTGTCGTACGACCCGTCGGCGTCCGCCGTCAGCACCCTGCTGGCCCACAACCCGGAGCTGCCCCAGCACCGGCTGCCGGTCTCCTGGCGGCTGCCCGCCTCGGCGGCGCCCCTGGTGTCGGCCGCGTTCTACCCGTACACGCCGTTCCGCAGCGGCACCGGCCACGACGACCGCAGGCTCGCCTTCGCGGTCCCGTCCGACGGATCGGGGCCCGACGAGGTCATCGACGAGGCGGCGAGGGCCGGTTGGGGCCTGCTGGAACTGCCCGCGCGGCACACCCCGCGCACCGACCCGGAGGCGGTGCGGGCGGTCGCGGCGGTGGTGCGCCGGCTCCTCGACCGGGGCGGCGCGGCCACGTCGGAGCGCGCCGACGACCCGACGCCGCTCACCGCCGACCGGATCGCCGTCGGCACCGCCCACCGCGACCAGGCGTCGGCGGTCCGGGCCGCCCTGGCCGACCTCGGCGTCACTGACGTCACGGTCGACACGGCGAACCGCCTCCAGGGCAGGGAGTTCGACGTCACGGTGGTCCTCCACCCGCTCTCCGGCCGCCCCGACGCCACCGCGTTCCACCTGGAGACGGGCCGCCTCTGCGTCCTGGCCTCCCGCCACCGCCACGCGTGCGTGGTGGTCTGCCGGGCCGGCGTGAGCGACCTCCTGGACGACTACCCGTCCACGGAACCCGTCCAGTTGGGAACCCTGGTGAAGTTCCCGGACGGCTGGGAGGCCAACCACGCGGTCCTGGCACGGCTGAGCGAACACCGGGTGGTGTGGCGGGGCTGAGGGGAGCCGGGCGGAACGACGGCCGCGGGGGCGTTGCTTGTGTGAGCGCCGGGCGGAACGGCGGCCGCCAGGGCGTTGCTTGAGTGAGCGCCGGGCGGAACGGCCGTGCGGAAAGGGGGACTTGACGGGCGTCGAGCGGCGTCGCGGCCTCAGTACGTGCCGATCTCCACCCGGGGTGGGCCGTCGTGCCAGGTGCAGAAGACCGACACCCGGTCCGCGCCCGCCGTGAACTCCACGCGGATCCAGCTCTCCGTCTTCCACACCTGCATCGACCACCCCGCCCCCGGCGTCGCCGAGACGAGCGTCGCCGAGGTCGCGCCGAGATCGAAGACCGCCCGGCCGCCGTCGGTGTCATAGGACTTGACCTCGCCCGACGTGCTGGGCGTCGGCGAGGGGGTGGGCGTCGTGCCCGGTGCCGACGCGGTCGGCGACGCCGACGGGGTCACCGCCGGGGTGCGGGCCGGCGGGGGAGCCGAGCGGGTCGGCTT
The DNA here is from genome assembly GCF_005222485.1 of Streptomyces griseoviridis. Taxonomy (NCBI): domain Bacteria; kingdom Bacillati; phylum Actinomycetota; class Actinomycetes; order Kitasatosporales; family Streptomycetaceae; genus Streptomyces; species Streptomyces griseoviridis. The sequence continues at coordinate 3,466,649 of NZ_CP029078.1, read as the reverse complement.
CGGCGCGCGGCTCGTCGCCGACGCCAGCGGCTTCGACTCCTGGGTCGTCGCGTCGGCCGCCGCGATCGGCAGCGCGCGCGGCGGGTCGTACGCGGTGCCCGCCATCACCGTGTGCACACCCCACCACGACAGCGTGGCCGCCGCGCCCGTGGCGAGCGTCCAGGCGAGTACGTGTACGAGTCCTCTGCGCATCGCGTGCCATCCTGCCTCACCCGTCCCACCCCTGTCGCCCGCCGGGGAGTTGTCCACAGGCTCGGACCCGGCTCGCCCGGATGGCGTACGGTGCGGCGCATGGCAAGTGTGCTCGTCGTCGAGGACGACCAGTTCGTACGGTCGGCGCTGATCCGGCACCTGACCGACGCCGCGCACACCGTGCGCAGCGTCGGCACGGCACTGGAGGCGCTGCGCGAAGTCGCCCATTTCCGGTTCGACGTGGTCGTGCTCGACCTCGGACTGCCCGATCTGGACGGATCGGAGGCGTTGAAGATGCTCCGCGGCATCACCGACGTCCCGGTGATCATCGCCACCGCGCGGGACGACGAGTCGGAGATCGTTCGCCTCTTGAACGCGGGCGCCGACGACTACCTCACCAAACCCTTCTCCGTGGAGCACCTCTCCGCCCGGATGGCGGCCGTGCTGCGCCGCTCCCGCGCGGCCGGCCCGGAGGCCGCCCCCTCCACCGTGCTGAGCGTCGGCGGCCTCACCGTCGACCCGCTGCGCCGGCAGGCCGAGCTGGACGGCGTCCGGCTCGATCTCACCCGCCGCGAGTTCGACCTGCTCGCCTTCCTCGCCGCCCGCCCCGGCGTCGTCGTCCCGCGCAAGGAGCTGCTCGCCGAGGTCTGGCAGCAGTCGTACGGCGACGACCAGACCATCGACGTCCATCTGTCGTGGCTGCGGCGGAAGTTGGGCGAGACGGCGGCCCGCCCGCGCTATCTGCACACGCTGCGCGGGGTCGGCGTGAAGCTGGAGCCACCGGCGGGAGCGGGGCAGTCGCGATGAGATGGGCCCTGGTCAAGGTCTGCCTCGCGGTCACCGCGATGGTCGTGGTCGCCTTCGCGGTCCCGCTCGGCCTGGTCGTCAAGGAGATGGCCCGCGACCGCGCGTTCTCCAACGCGGAACGGGAAGCGGCCGCGGTCGCCCCCGCGCTCTCCATCACCACCGAACGCGACGAGTTGGAGCGGGTCGTCGCCTCCGCGGGCGCCGACGCCGGGATGGCCGTGCACCTGCCCGCGGCCGGCGGCGGGCCCGCCGTCGACCTCGGCCGCCGCCGGGCCGCCGAGGCGGACATCGAGACGGTGCGCAGGCTCGGCCGCGCCTCCACCAGCGAGGTCCCCGGCGGCTCCACCCTGCTCCAGCCGGTCGCGCTCAGCTCGGGCGCCATCGCCGTCGTCGAGGTGTACGTCCCCGAGTCCGAGGTCAGCAACGGCGTCGGGACGGCGTGGGCGGTGCTGGCGGGCGTCGGGGCCGCCCTGATCGTCGGCTCGGTCGCGGTCGCCGACCGGCTCGGCGTGCGGATGGTGCAGCCCGCCCAGCGCCTGGTCGAGGGCGCCCACGAACTCGGCGAGGGCAAGCTCGGCGCCCGGGTCCCCGAGGAGGGCCCCACTGAACTGCGGCTCGCGGCGGTCGCGTTCAACTCGATGGCCGACCAGGTCGTGCAACTCCTGGCGAACGAGCGGGAGTTGGCGGCGGATCTGTCGCACCGGCTGCGCACCCCGCTGACCGTGCTGCGGCTCAACGCGGCCTCGCTCGGCGAGGGCCCGGCCGCCGACCAGACCCGGGCCGCCGTCGCGCAGTTGGAGCGCGAGGTCGACACGATCATCCGCACCGCAAGGGAGGCCAAGCCGCGGACGGCGGCGGCCGGTCCCGGCGCCGGGTGCGACGCGGCGGAGGTGGTGCGCGAGCGGATGTCGTTCTGGTCGGCGCTCGCCGAGGACGAGGGCCGCAAGTGGCGGGTGGCAGGCGCCGACCGGCCGGTGCGGATACCGGTGGCCCGCGCCGACCTCGCGGCCGGGCTCGACGCCCTGCTCGGCAACGTCTTCCGGCACACCGCCGAGGGCACCGCCTTCGCGGTCGACGTGCACAACGGCGAGGACGCGGTGATCGTGCTCGTCTCGGACGCGGGCCCCGGCATCGCCGACCCGCGGGCGGCGATGGCCCGCGGCCGGGGCTCGGGCAGCGACGGCTCCACCGGACTCGGCCTCGACATCGTGCGCAGGCTCGCCGAGGCGACCGGCGGCGACGTCAGGATCGGCTCGTCGGTGCTCGGCGGCACCGAGGTGCGGATCTGGATCCAGCTCGACGGCCGCGAGCCGGAACGCCGCGGACACCGCGGATCGGTGCGCGGACGCCGGAAGGCAGCGGTGCGCTGAGAGCGGCGGCCGACCGGCCCCACGGCCGACGACCCGGCCGGCCCCTCGACCGGCGCCCCGACCGGCGACCCGGCCGCCCCGGCCGACCGATCACCCGGCCGGCCCCCTCGACCGGCCCCCCGACCGACAACCCGGCCGGTCCAACCCGTCGTGAGCCGGGTCCGCCCCGATCTTTAACCACCCCCGATGCCACCCTTAAGCGCACCCTAAGATCCTCAACCCCCGCCCGGATGAACCGCTTTGCCCGATCCTCCCTCGCTAGCGTGCTGTCGCACCCCCACCCCCGTGAACAGCGAAAGCAGGCAGCGCATGAGGACCCACCGCCGCAAGGTCAGTGGCAGGAACAAGGCGATCGGCGGTGCCGTCGCGGCGGCCGTGGTCGGTGGCGGCGCGCTCCTGTTCACCGGAACCGCGCAGGCGGCGGGCGTCGGCGCCGCGTACACGAGGACCAGCGACTGGTCGACGGGCTACACCGGCCAGTACGTCGTCACGAACAACACCGGCGCCACCGAGAAGGACTGGACGCTGGAGTTCGACCTGCCGGCCGGCTCCCGGCTCAGCTCGCTCTGGAACGCCGAGTCCAGCGTCAGCGGCGGCCACGTCACCGTGAAGGCCGCCAAGTGGGACACCGAGGGACTCGCGCCCGGCAAGTCCGTGACCGTCGGCTTCGTCGTCAACGGCACCGCCGACCCCACCGGCTGTCTCGTCGACGACACCCGCTGCTCCGCCGACACCGGCCCGACCCCCGAGCCGACCGGCCGCCCCACCGACACCCCGACCCCGTCCCCGACGGCCACCGCCACCGACGCGCCCACCGGCACCCCCACCACGGCCACCCCCACCACGGCCACCCCCACCAAGAGCACCGGCACCGGCACCACCGCGTCCGCGGGCTTCGCCCCCTACGTCGACACCTCGCTCTACCCGGCCTTCGACCTGCTCGCGAGCGCCGACGCGACCGGCGTCAAGGACTACAACCTCGCCTTCGTCACCGACGGCGGCGGCTGCACCCCCAAGTGGGGCGGGGTCACCGACCTCGGCAGCGACGCCGTGGCCTCCCAGATCGGCGCCCTGCGCGCCAAGGGCGGCGACGTCCGGGTCTCCTTCGGCGGCGCCTCCGGCTCCGAACTGGCCACCACCTGCTCCTCGGCGGACGCGCTGGCGGCGGCGTACGGCAAGGCCGTCGACGCCTACGGCCTCACCAAGGTCGACTTCGACGTGGAGGGCGGCGCGCTCCCGAACACCGCGGCCAACACCCGCCGCGCGCAGGCCATCGCCAAGCTCCAGGCCCTCCACCCCGACCTTGACGTCTCCTACACCCTCCCGGTGATGCCCGAGGGCCTCACCCAGGACGGCGTCAGCCTGCTGGCGAACGCCAGGACCAACGGCGTGCGGATCGACACCGTCAACATCATGGCGATGGACTACGGCCCCGCCTACAACGGCGACATGGGCGACTACGCCGTCCAGGCCGCCACCGCGACCCAGGCCCAGGTCAAGAGCGTCCTCGGGCTCTCCGACAGCGCGGCCTGGCAGGCGGTCGCGGTGACCCCGATGCTCGGCGTCAACGACGTCGCCTCCGAGATCTTCAAGGTCGACGACGCGAGCCAGTTGGTCCAGTTCGCCAAGTCCAAGGGCCTCGGCTGGCTGTCGATGTGGTCGGCGACCCGGGACAAGCAGTGCGCGGGCGGCGCGAAGAACTCCGCGGACGCGACGTGCAGCTCGATCACCCAGGACCCGTACGCGTTCTCGAAGGCGTTCAACGCCGTCAACTGACCATCCGTGGAACGGGGGCGGCGGCGCCCCGGCCGGCACCCACCCCCCATCCGGCCGGGGCGCCGCCGTATGCCGTCCGCGATCCGAGCGCCCCGCGCGCGGGGCGGGCAAGGGAAACGGGGCGCGGCACCCCCCACGGCCCCGCGCCCCGCTCCCGTCCAGCGGACCGGCTGGTACGCCCCGGGGCGGGTGCCCCCGGCGTACCGCGCCCGGTCGTCAGTGCCCCGGCACCTCGGGCAGCGTCCCGGTGCGGGCCGCCTCGCGGTACCAGAGCGCGCTCGACTTCGGGGTGCGGGCCTGCGTCGCGTAGTCGACGTACACCGCGCCGAACCGCTTCCCGTACCCGTACGCCCACTCGAAGTTGTCCATCAGCGACCACAGGTAGTAGCCGCGCACGTCCGCGCCCTCCGCGATGGCGCCGCGCACCGCCGCGAGGTGGCCGTGCAGATAGGCGATCCGCTCCGGGTCGTGCACCCGGCCCTCGGCGTCGGGCTTGTCGTCGTAGGCCGCGCCGTTCTCCGTGATGTACAGCGGCAGTCCGGGCGCCTCCCGGGTGTAGCGCATGATCAGGTCGCGCAGACCTGTCGGGTCGATCGTCCAGCCCATCTCGGTGCGCTCGCCCGGCGTCTGGTGGAACTCGACGTCGTCCGCGCCCGGCCACGGGGAGTGCTCGCTCGCGCCGTGGCCGTCGGCGCGGGCGCCGGTGCGCTGCTCGTCGGCGGCGGAGACCAGCGCCGGCGTGTAGTAGTTGAGGCCCAGCGCGTCCAACGGCTGGTGGATCACGCCGAGATCGCCGTCGAGGACGTACGACCAGTCGGTGACCTGCGCCGTCGCGGCCAGCAGCGACTGCGGGTAGGCGCCGTGCAGGATCGGGCCGTGGAAGACGCCGTTGGCCAGGTCGTCGATCCGCTGGGCGGCCGCGAGGTCCGCGGGGCTCTGCGAAACCGGCCTGACGACCGCCGAGTTGAGGCTGATCGCGATGGAGTTGCGGGCCGGCATCACCGAGCGCAGGGCGGTGGTGCCCAGGCCGTGCGCCAGGTTGAGGTGGTGGGCGGCCCGCAGCGACGCCTCCGGGTCGGTGCGGCCCGGCGCGTGCACCCCGGAGCCGTAGCCCAGGAAGGCCGAGCACCAGGGCTCGTTGAGGGTGATCCACTGCTCCACCCGGTCGCCCAGCGCCTCGCCGACGATCTGCGCGTACTCGGCGAACCGGAACGCGGTGTCGCGCTCGGGCCAGCCGCCCGCGTCCTCCAACTCCTGCGGCAGGTCCCAGTGGTAGAGGGTGACGGCGGGCTTGATGCCGTGCGCGAGCAGCTCGTCCACCAGACGGCGGTAGAAGTCCAGGCCCACCTGGACCGCGGGACCCCGCCCGGTGGGCTGCACCCGGGGCCAGGAGACCGAGAACCGGTAGGCGGTCAGCCCGAGGTCGGCCATCAGCGCCACGTCGTCGCGGAAGCGGTGGTAGTGGTCGACAGCGATGTCACCGTGTTCACCGCCCAGCGTCTTGCCGGGGGTATGGCTGAAGGTGTCCCAGATGGAGGGCGTACGGCCGCCCTCCCGCACCGCCCCCTCGATCTGGTAGGCGGAGGTCGCGGAGCCCCAGAGGAAGGCGGAGGGGAAGGTCACCGGGGTCGCCGGTGTGGCGGACTCAGACATGTAAGCGCTCCCATTGGTGGTCGGGGAGACCGACGGGTCGTCAGGGGGGACAGGGCGGTCACAGGGCGGGGCGGAGGGGGCCGAGGCTGCGCTGACCCGGCCCCTGAGGGCACGCGGAACACGGGGGCGACGTGACGTCAGCCCTTGATCGCGCCCTGCATGATGCCGCCCACGATCTGCTTGCCGAACAGGATGAAGGCGATCAGCAGCGGCAGCGTGCCCAGCAGCGCGCCCGCCATGATCACGGCCTGGTCCGGGACATAGCCGGTGCCCAGCGAGTTGAGCGCGACCTGCACGGTCGGGTTCTGCTGGTTCAGGGCGATGATCGGCCACAGGAAGTCGTTCCACGCGAACACGAACGTCAGCAGGCCGAGCACGGCCATGGCCGGCCGCGCCGCCGGGAAGACCACGTGCCACACCACCCGCAGACTGCTCGCGCCGTCCACCCTGGCCGCCTCGATCAGCTCGCTCGGCAGCGCCTGCACCAGGTACTGGCGCATGAAGAACGTGCCGAACGCCGTCACCAGGGTCGGCAGGATCACCGTCTGGAGCTGGTTCGACCAGCCGAAGTCGCTCATCCACAAGTACAGCGGGACGACGGCCAGTTGCGGCGGGATCATCATGGTGCCGATGGTCAGCAGCAGCAGGAACCCGGAGAACCTGAAGCGCAGCTTGGCGAAGGCGAACCCGGCGAGGGTGGAGAACAGCACCGTGCTGATGGTGATGGTGCCCGCGACGATCGTGCTATTGAGCATCGCGGTCCCGAGCCCGGCCTGGTCCCAGGCCGCCTCCAGGTTCTTGAACAGGTTCCCGCCGAACCACAGCGGCGGCGGGGTCTCGGCGAGCCGCCGGTCGGTGCGGGATGCCGCGATCGCCGTCCACACCAGCGGGGCCAGCGAGACGAGCGCGAAGACCGTCAGCACGACATAGGTCACCGGGCCGGCGTGCAGCTGCTTGCCCGCGCCCATCACCCTGCGGGTGCGGACCTTCTTCCCCTGCGTCTGAGGCAACGTCAGTTCACTGGTGGTCATTGGGACTTCCTCAGCCGTCGGGTGAGCAGCAGGTTGATCACGGCGACGATCAGCAGGATCAGGAACATCGACCACGCGATGGCCGACGCCTTGCCGAGGTTGCCGATGATCCAGCCCTGGTCGTACATGTAGAGACCGAGCGTCTGGTACTGGTGCTCGGAGCCGCCCTTCGATCCGCTGACCCCGCCGAACAGCAGCGGCTCACCGAAGAGTTGGGTGGCGCCTATGGTCGAGACGACCACCGTGAACAGGATCGTCGGGCGCAGCTGCGGAACCGTCACGTGCAGGAACTGCTGCCAGCGGTTGGCGCCGTCGATGGCCGCCGACTCGTACAGGTCGGACGGGATGGCCTGCATCGCGGCGAGATAGATCAGCGCGTTGTAGCCGGTCCACCGCCAGATCACGATCGACGACACCGCGAACTGCGAACCCACGTCGGATTCACGCCAGTTGATGGCGTCGATCCCGAAGAAGTCCAGGAACCAGTTGACCATGCCGCCGTCCCACGAGTACAGCAGCGTGAAGACGAGCGTCGCCGCCGCCACCGAGGTGGCGTACGGGGTGAGCATCACGACCCGCCAGACGGTGGAGCCGCGCAGGTGGTAGTTGAGCAGGTGGGCCAGCCACAGCGCCGCCATCAGCTGCGGGACGGTGGCGAGCACACCGATCGTGAAGGTGTTCTTGAGGGCGTTCCAGAAGAAGTCCGAGGACAACAGGTTGCGGTAGTTGTCCAGCCCCGCCCAGGTCTGGTGGTCCAGCGCGGACAGCTGCACGTTGTGCAGCGAGTACCAGGCCGTGTAGAGGAGCGGGATCAGCGAGAACGCGCCGAAGATGATGAAGAAGGGGGCGATGAAGACATAGGGCGACGCCTTCATGTCCCAGCGGTAGAACCGGCTGCGCCAGGAGTCGGGGCCCTGGGCCGGCGTACCGCGACCGCGAGCGCCCCGGGCCGCGCCCGGCTGGGAGCCGGACGCGGCCTCGGCACTCGACGCGGGATCCGCGAGAGCCTGCTTGGAGCTGGTCACTGGCCGAGCACGTCCTTGATCTCCTTGCCGGCCGCGTCCCAGCCCTGGGCCGGGGTCTTGCCCTTCTGCTCCACCTGGAGGATGCCGACGTCCGTGATCGCGGTGCCGATCGGCTGGTCCTTGGCGCCGTGGAACTGCGACGGGATCGTCTTCGCCGAGTCGGAGAAGATCTGGGTGATCGGGGCGTCGGAGAAGTACGACGTGGTCTCGGTGGCCGGCTTCAGGCTTGAGTAGGCGGCCGGGGTCGACGGGAAGCTGGCCTGCTTCGCGAAGACCTTCGCCTGCTGCTCGGGCGCGGTCAGCCACTTCGCCAGGGCGACGGCCTCCTTCTGGTGCTTGCCCGCCGTCGGCACGCCGATGAAGGAGCCGCCCCAGTTGGCCGCGGTCGGCGCCGCCGCCACGTCCCAGTTGCCCTTGCCCGAGTCACCGGACTTCTGCTCGATGTAGCCGATCATCCACGCCGGGCAGGCCACCGTGGCGAACGAGGCGTTGGCGAAGCCCTGGTCCCACGGCTTGTCGAACTGCTTCAGCTTCGCCGACATGTTGCTGGTCGCCACCGACATCGCGACGTTCCAGGACTTCTTGACGCCCGCGGACTTGTCCCAGACGACGTTGCCGTCCTTGTCGTAGTACGTCTGGCTCTCGCCGCCCAGGGCCGCGTTGTAGACCGACGACGCGGAGTCCACGAACTTGGTGCCGCTCGGCGCCTTCTTCATGTACTGCTTGCCCAGGTCGACGTACTTGGCCCAGTCGCCCTTCCACTGCTCGGCGAGCTTGGTGCGGTCCGTCTCCAGGCCGGCCTTCTTGAAGAGGTCCTTGCGGTAGCAGATCGCCATCGGACCGATGTCGGTGCCGAGCCCGATCAGCTTGCCGTCCTTGGTGGTGGCCTGGGCGTTCTTCCAGTCCAGCCACTGCGACTTGTCGACGTCCTTGCCCAGGTCGACGAACTTCTGCGCCTGCGTCTGGACGGCCTCGGTGATGTTGCCGACCTCGATCGCCTGGATGTCGTCGGTGCCGGAGCCGGCCTGGAGGCGGGTGAGCACCTTCGGCCAGTACACGTCGGTACGGGTGGTGACGTTCTCCTTGATGGTGATGTCGGGGTGCTGCTTCATGTAGTCGTCGTAGAGACCGGCCTGCTTGTAGCCGAACACACCGAAGGTGCCGATGGTGAGTGTGGTTTTGCCCTTGGCGTTGCCGCCGCTGTCGTTAGAGTTCGACGAGCCGTCGTCCGAGTCGCTGGCGCAACCGGCCAGCAGTCCCGTAGTCAGCGCGGCGACGGCCGCGAGGGCCATCAGCCGGTGGGACCGGCGGGTACTCGTGCGCATTGCGTCCTCCTGTTGCCTGACGTGCCGACCCCCCGGCCAACTGCACTGTTGGGCCCGTTCGTACTCGCTGCGGCTCGGGCGGGGAACGTGCGGGATGTGTATGTGTCAGGTACTGTGGGAGCGCTCCCACAGGTGATGTGTTGAAGGTTGGCCGGTTCGGGCGGGGGTGTCAAGGGAGCGGGCAGCGCGTGATGCCTTCAGTTATCGGGACGTTAACTGGAATCGAGGGATCCGCCGGTCCGGGGCCCGGCGTGCCCACGGCGGCGGCCGGCGCCCCAGGTCCGGCTGTTAAATTCCAGGCCAGCGAGATGACGACGGCGGGAAGGCGGGGCCCATGGCAACCCACGGAGCGCGGAGCAGGAGTGGGGGACGACCCACACTCGAAGAAGTCGCCGCGCGCGCGGGCGTCGGGCGCGGCACGGTCTCCCGGGTGATCAACGGTTCGCCGCGGGTCAGCGACGCCACCCGCGCCGCCGTGGAGGCCGCCGTCGCCGAGCTGGGCTATGTGCCCAACACGGCCGCCCGCGCCCTCGCCGCCAACCGCACCGACGCCATCGCTCTGGTCGTCCCCGAGCCCGAGACCCGGTTCTTCGCCGAACCGTACTTCTCGGACATGCTCAAGGGCGTCGGCGCCGAACTGTCCGAGACGCACATGCAGTTGCTGCTGATCTTCGCGGGCAGCGACCGTGAACGCCAGCGCCTCGCCCAGTACCTGGCCGCCCACCGGGTGGACGGCGTGCTGCTGGTCTCCGTGCACGCCGACGATCCGCTGCCCGACCTGCTCTCCCAGCTGGAGATCCCGGCGGTGATCAGCGGCCCGCGCTCCGCCGCCGAGACGCTCACCTCGGTGGACTCCGACAACTACGGCGGCGGCCGGTCCGCCGTCGAGCACCTGCTGACCCGGGGCCGCCGCACGATAGCCCACATCACCGGCCGCCTCGACGTCTACGGCGCCCAGCGCCGCGTCGACGGCTACCGCGACGCCCTGCGGGACGCCGGGCACGGCGTCGACGAACTCCTCATCGAGCCGGGCGACTTCACCGAGGAGGGCGGTCGACGCGCGATGACCGAGCTGCTCGGCCGCCGCCCGCACCTGGACGCCGTCTTCGCCGGATCGGACGTGATGGCGGCCGGCGCCCGCCAGGTGCTGCGCGAACGGGGCCTGCGCATCCCGGACGACGTGGCGCTGGTCGGCTACGACGACTCGGCCATAGCCCGGCACATGGACCCGCCGCTCACCAGCGTCAGGCAGCCCATCGAGGAGATGGGCCGGCGCATGATCGACCTGCTGCTGACCGAGATCGCCGACCGCCGCCCGGCCGTCTCGCGCGGACTCGAACGCCGCCAGATGGTCCTGGCGACGGAACTGGTCACCCGCGCCTCGTCGTGACCCCGGACGCCCGCCCGGCGTGAGCGGGGCGCGTCCCACGGCGCGCGTCAGGGCCCCGGCCGATCCGTCCGGCCGCCGGTGCGGCGGCCGAGCCACGCCGCCTCCGAGGGCAGCAGATGCGGGTCGGCGAGCTTCGCCTCCACGACCTCCCGGGTCCGGGCCGCGAGACCGGCCTCACGGCCCTCCCGCACGCTCCGCAGCAGCGGGCGCCGCGCCAGCCGCAGGGCCGGTCCCGGCAGCTCCGCGCTGCCGATGGTCACCAGGGTCATCGCCACGTCGGCGGCGGGATCACCGGCGCGCGCGTCGCGCCAGTCGATCACCACCGGGCCCCGCCCGGTCAGCACGACATTGCCCGGGTGCAGGTCCAGGTGCAGCACCCGGTCGTCGCCCCCGGTGCCGAACCGCCCCGGCAGCCAGGCCGGCGCGGGCAGGGCGTGCAGCCGGTCGAGCAGCCCGCCCAGCGTCCGGCCGAGCGACCGTCCCCGCCAGGGCTGGGCGGCCAGCACGTCGAGCATCGTGGGACCGTCCAGGCGTTCGAGGACGAGATCGGCGCCGCTGACCTCGTACACCGTCGGCACCGGATATCCGCGCGCCGCCAGATCCGCCATCAGCCGCGCCTCCCGAGCCGTCGGCCCGCCGTGCCGGTAGCGCCGCAGCACCCGCGCCCCGTCGAGAGCGTAGACATCGGCGTCCCGCCCCCGCGCGATCAACTCCATGCGGGGCAGTGTGTCCTGACGACACGGTGACTGCCAATGGTGCGGGGGCTGTCCGTCCGACGCAGTCGCTTCAGCTGGTCGCGTCGCGCGTGACGGTCGCTGACGTGAACATGGTTCTGGGAGACAAGCTCAGGTTCGCCGCCGAGGTCGGCGCGCAAGGCTTCTGGTCGGTCGAGCTGGCGTCCCGCGCGCAGCACTCGGCGGGCGGGCTGCCCGCGCTCGCGTTCTATGAGGCGCTCGGAGCCCCGCCGCCCGAAGCGACAGAGGCCCTGTCCCGTGATGGTCCTGTTCCCGTGATGTTTCCAAGGTCCGGAAACAGATCAAGGGCCGATCTGTTTTACCAGATCAGCCCTTGATCAATCAGGGTGAGTGACGGGACTTGAACCCGCGGCCACCTGGACCACAACCAGGTGCTCTACCAACTGAGCTACACCCACCACGACCGGCGTGTGACTTGGTGTTTCACCGACCGGCCGAGAAAAAGTGTACAGGGTCCGAAGGGGTGCTCGCGCACCCCTTTACCGGGCGGGCACCACGTGCTTCGCGGCGATGGTCCGCGCGGTCTCCGAGTCGGGTCCCGGCTGGGGGACGAAGACGGCCTCGCGGTAGTAGCGCAGCTCCGCGATCGACTCGCGGATGTCGGCGAGCGCGCGGTGGTTGCCGTTCTTCTCCGGGCTGTTGAAGTACGCCCTCGGGTACCAGCGGCGGGCCAACTCCTTGATGCTGGACACGTCGACGATGCGGTAGTGGAGGTAGCCCTCCAGCGTCGGCATGTCACGGAGGAGGAAGCCGCGGTCGGTCCCGACGGTGTTGCCGCACAGCGGCGCCTTGCCGGGTTCCTTGACGTGCTCCTTGATATAGGAGAGGACCTGCTCCTCGGCGTCCGCGAGGGTGGTGCCCGCGGCGAGTTCGTCGAGGAGGCCGGAGGCGGTGTGCATCTGGCGCACCACGTCAGGCATCGTCTCCAGGGACCGGTCCGGCGGACGTACGACGATGTCGACGCCCTCGCCGAGTACGTTCAGCTCCGAGTCGGTGACGAGGGCGGCCACCTCGATGAGCGCGTCGTCGGACAGCGAGAGACCGGTCATCTCGCAGTCGATCCACACCATACGATCGTTCATGCGCCCACCTTACGGCGGGCGTGCGCCATTGGGTCGCCCCGTGTCGGTGCGGACGTCGGGGGGTGGGGGCGAGGGAGGCCGTTCCGCGGCCGGCGCGGTACGCGCGGCGGACGCCGGACGGGCCGATCAGCCCGTCCGGCGTCCGAGAGCGCGGGTGTGCCGCTAGGTACCGCTGCGCTGGCCCGGCACGCTGGCCAGTGGCGGGCCCGTAACCGTGGGTGTACGGCGGGCCTGCATCGGCACCGGTCCCTCCGGGTGGAGGAGGGGCACCGGCGTCGGCTCAGGGTCGCTCGGCCGGTCCTGCTGGGGGCGGCGGGCCCGGTACGCCGCGCGGTACGCGGCGGGCGACGAGCCGAGCTGGCGGCGGAAGTGGCCGCGCAGCGCCACCGGCGAGCGGAAGCCGCAGCGGCCCGCGACCTCGTCCACCGAGTAGTCCGACGTCTCCAGCAGCCGCTGCGCCTGGAGCACCCGCTGGGTGATCAGCCACTGGAGCGGGGCGCTGCCCGTCAGTGAGCGGAACCGGCGGTCGAAGGTGCGGCGGCTCATGTAGGCGCGCGCCGCCAGCGTCTCCACGTCGAACTGCTCGTGGAGGTGCTCCAGCGCCCAGGCGACGACCTCGGCGAGCGGGTCGGCGCCGATCTCCTCTGGTAAAGACCTGTCGAGGTAGCGCTCCTGGCCGCCGGTGCGGCGGGGCGGGACCACCAGGCGGCGGGCGAGCGCGCCGGCCGCCTCGTTGCCGTGGTCCGTCCGCACGATGTGGAGGCACAGGTCGATCCCGGCGGCGGTGCCCGCCGAGGTCAGGACGTCACCGTCGTCGACGAACAGCTCGCGCGGGTCCACATGGACCGACGGATAGCGTTTCGCCAGGGTCGGCGCGTACATCCAGTGCGTGGTGGCCGGGCGGCCGTCGAGCAGGCCCGCCGCCGCCAGCACGAACGCGCCGGTGCACAGGCCCACGATGCGGGCCCCCTCCTCGTGCGCCCGGCGCAGCGCGTCGAGCGCGTCCTCCGGTGGCGGGGAGGTGATCGAGCGCCAGGCCGGCACGACGACCGTGCCCGCTCGCGCGATCGCTTCCAGGCCATGCGGCGCGGTGAGTTCAAGGCCGCCCGTGGTCCGCAGTGGACCCTCTTCGCCGCCGCACACCAGCAGTCGGTAGCGGGGAACGCCGGCGTCCTGGCGGTCGATCCCGAACACCGACAGTGGTATGGAACTCTCGAAGATGGGGCCGCCGCTGAACAGCAGCACCGCGACGATCTCCTTGCGGCGTCGCCCGGAGAGTTTCCGGGCCGCGGCTTCCGGCGCGGCAGTGGAGTCGTGGCTCATCCTGCTAAGCCCCCCTCGGTGGTCGCGGCTCCTCGGTTGTGTCGCTCCTGCACGTTTCCCCTCGGTCCTGCACGAGTCCCCCGCCGTAAGAGTCAAGATCGAATCTACTGCGTCCCGTGGCGCCGAGATGACCAGTTCAGCACTCGGCACATTGTCGACTTGGCAACTTGGCGTGAAGCATTCGATCACGAAGCGTTGCACTCGTGGGCCGTGCAGGGAAGTGCGCCTTGTCGCAGTGGCCAATCCACGTAGGGTGCGCGGGGCCCTCTGGACCCTTTCCGTGCAGGTGGAACGGGGGTTGGGGGGTGGTGAGGGCAGGAGATGCACGGTGGCCAGAAGTTGGCTGAAAAGAGGTGTGTGGCAGCACTAAAACCGGTCAGACGACCGGTGTACTCCCTCCAGTGTGCCGTCCATCGCGACGGACGGCCGCCCCGGTCCGCTGCCGGTGCCCCTGCTGAGGGACCGTTCGCTCCTCCCGCTCCCCGTCGTCCCGCCGCGCCCCGCCCGCCCCTGCCGCCTCGCGCACCTCGCGTTCCGGCTGCGCCCGCCGGTGCCCGTGGTGCGGCCGGTGCGCCTGATCCCCCTGTTACCGCGCGAGTTCCCCGTGGTCCGCGTCGTTCGCGTGGGCACCGTGGGTGTCGGGGTCCGTGTGGTCCACGTGGTCTGCGTGGTGCATGTAATGCATGTGGTCCCCGTGGTCCGCGCAGTCCGCGTGTTCCACGCAGTCCGCATCGTCCATGTGTTCCATGTGCTCCGCGTGCTCCGCCGCGCCGCGTTCCGACCGGTGCAGAAGCAACCGGCAGACCGCGGTGACGGCGGCGAGGCCGAGGGCGGTGCCGGCCGCGCCTGCCAGTGAACTGCCGTACCAGAGCAGGACCACGGGGACCAGGACGCAGCTGAACGCCGCCCACCGGACGACGTCGGTCGCCGACTCCTGGCGCGGGTGCGGGGTCGCGCGAGGGCGGTCGGAGGTGGGGTGCGGTCCGGACATGGGTGCTCCCTGGGGCCGAGGCTCTCCGGGTTCAACGCATGTTCGAGCGGTCGGTCACTGTACGCCTTCGCCACCCGGCAGGTGAATGCTGTGCAAACCGCCTGTACGGCGCAGCAACCATTGCGTGACGGGCGCCCCCTCGTGCATGCTCCGGGGAACCCGAACGCAGTGAGGGCGGGATCTGGGCCAAAGGAGGCGTGCCGCCGTACCCTTGGGGGTATGGGCTTGGGAAGATGATTCCCGGACACAGCTCCGCCGCTCACTGTTGTCCCACCCACTAAAGGATCCCGACGCCGAGACAGCCATGGCCGGTCACGAATTCTTCGAACCCGCGGACCGCAAGCGGCCTGTCGCCGATCCCATGGCGACCGACCCCCTGGCGGCCGAAGAACCACGTCAATCCTGCGATCCCGCGTTCAAGCACGGCGTCGTCGTCGGTTTCGACGGCTCGATGTCCAGTGAGCGGGCACTCGCCTACGCCATCGGCATGGCCCACCGTTCCGGCTCCGGCCTGATCATCGTCCATGTCGCCAACCGGCTGCCCACCACGGTCTGGGCCGGCTGCGAACCGCCGGTCTTCGTGGATGTCCCCGACCACCGCACCGAGGTCCTCGGTCTCGAACTGGCCTGCGCCGAATACCTCTCCGAAGTCCCCTGGATCCTGGTCGAGCGCGGTGGCGACATCTGCCACGAACTCGAAGAGGTGGGGCGGGAGTACGAGGCGGACGCGATCGTCGTCGGCTCGACCCACGGCATCGTGGGGCGCATTTTCGGCTCCGTCGCCGGACGGCTCGCCAAGCGGGCGCAGCGGCCCGTGATCGTGATTCCGTGACTGTCCGTACATCCGGGTGGGGTCCGCGCCGTGCGGACCCCCTCCCGGTGTGCGCGGTGCGTGAAACTACTGACGCGTAGAGGTGTTTGTGTCCTTGTGAAGGGCATATACCGGTCACGGATCGACCGTGCCGTTCGCGTCATCGCACCCCCGCCGGAGGGCGGCCCGCCCTTTCCGGCCGACGGCGCTCTCGCGACGCGCTGCCGGCCGGGGCGTGACGGCCTCCGGCTCAAAGGCAGCCCGGCGCCGGGGAGTTGGGCGGCCCCGGCGGCATGGAGGGACCCCCGCGCGCAGGTGGCGGCGCGTGGGGGTCCGTTCTGCCGGCAGGGTGGGGCCGGCTACTCCACCGTCACCGACTTGGCCAGGTTGCGCGGCTTGTCGATGTCCCGGCCCAGGGCCAACGCCGTGTGGTAGGCGAGGAGTTGGAGCGGGATGCCCATCAGGATGGGGTCCAGCTCGTCCTCGTTCTTCGGGACGACGATCGTCTCGTCGGCCTTCTCCTGGTGCTGGTGGGCCACCGCCAGGATGCGTCCGCTGCGGGCCTTGATCTCCTCCATCGCGGCGCGGTTCTTCTCCAGCAGGTCGTCGTCGGGGACGATCGCGACCGTGGGCAGGGCCGGCTCGATGAGGGCCAGCGGGCCGTGCTTCAACTCCGAGGCGGGGTAGGCCTCGGCGTGGATGTAGGAGACCTCCTTGAGCTTGAGGGACGCCTCCCGGGCGACCGGGTAGCCGCGCACCCGGCCGATGAACAGCATCGAGCGGGCCTCGGCGTACCGTGCGGCCAGCTTCTCGATCTCCTGCTCCTGGTCGAGGATCTCGGTGATCTGGGCGGGCAGCCTGCGCAGGCCCTCGATGATCCGCTTGCCGTCGCGGACCGAGAGGTCACGGGTGCGGCCCAGGTGCAGCGCGAGCAGCGCGAAGGCGACCGTCGTGTTGGTGAAGCACTTGGTGGAGACGACGCAGACCTCGGGGCCCGCGTGCACGTAGATGCCGCCGTCGGCCTCGCGGGCGATGGCCGAGCCGACCACGTTGACCACGCCGAGCACCCGGGCGCCCTTGCGCTTGAGTTCCTGCACGGCGGCCAGCACGTCGTAGGTCTCGCCCGACTGGGAGACGGCGACGTACAGGGTGTCGGGGTCGACGACCGCGTTGCGGTAGCGGAACTCGGAGGCGGGCTCGGCGTCGGCGGGGATGCGGGCCAGCTCCTCGATCATCTGGGCGCCGATCATGCCCGCGTGGTACGAGGTGCCGCAGCCGAGGATCTTGACCCGGCGGATCCGGCGGGCCTCGCGGGCGTCCAGGTTGAGGCCGCCCAGGTGGACGGTGGAGAAGCGCTCGTCGATCCGGCCGCGCAGCACCCGGTCCACGGCGTCGGCCTGCTCGTGGATCTCCTTGTGCATGTAGGTGTCGTGGCCGCCCATGTCGTAGGAGGCGGCCTCCCACTCGACGGTGGTCGGCTCGGACGTGGTGCGGGTGCCCTCGGTGGTGTACGTCCGGAAGTCGTCGGCCTTGAGGGTCGCCATCTCGCCGTCGTCGAGGGTCACTATCTGGCGGGTGTGGGTGACCAGCGCGGCGATGTCGGAGGCGACGAACATCTCCTTCTCGCCGATGCCGAGGACCACGGGGGAGCCGTTTCGCGCCACCACGATGCGGTCGGGGAAGTCGGCGTGCAGCACGGCGATGCCGTAGGTGCCCTCGATCACCCGGAGGGTCTCGCGGACCTTCTCCTCCAGGGTCGGCGCCTGGGAGCGGGCGACGAGGTGGACGAGGACCTCGGTGTCGGTCTCGGAGAGGAAGACGACGCCGTCCGCCTCCAGTTTGCGGCGCAGGTCGGAGGCGTTGTCGATGATGCCGTTGTGGACGACGGCGACCTTGCCCTCGGCGTCCAGGTGCGGGTGGGCGTTGGCGTCCGAGGGGGCGCCGTGGGTGGCCCAGCGGGTGTGCGCGATGCCCGTGGTGCCCTTGAAGCGGGCCGGGACCTTGGCCTCCAGGTCACGCACCCGGCCCTTGGCCTTGACGCTCTTGAGCCCGGCGGTCTTCGGCGAGGTGACGGCGATGCCCGCCGAGTCGTAGCCGCGGTACTCCAGGCGCTGGAGGCCCTCGAGGAGCAGCGGGGCCACGTCACGCTTGCCGATGTATCCGACGATTCCGCACATGCAGATGAGTCCCTCAGCCGTAGACGATGCGGCGCAACTGGCGGAGCGTCAGCTCCGGCGGTGCGACCGCGCGGTATCTCAGGTCCGCCGCGATCCGTTCGAAGATCTCCGCGTTCACCAGGCCCTGGGCCTGGAGTTCGCGGTGGCGGCGACGGACGTACTCCTCGGTCGTCTCGTCGAAGTAGGCGAGCACGTCCTGGACCACGCGCAGCGCTTCGCCCCGGTTGAGGGGCGTCGACCGCGTCAGATGATCCACAAGTTCGTCGTGCACCCGGTAGATCCTGGAGTACAGGGGAGGGTTTCGCAAGAATCCTGCCCGATTCCGGGCAGAGGGCTATTGAAACTCTTATGAGAGGCTGTTCGCACCCTGTCCATCCTGTGTCTTGCGGCCCGTCGCCTGCCGCGACGAGTTTCAGACGTCATGGACATTCCTCGTATGGGAGTACCCGAGCCGCTGGCCGACCGGATGAGCATGGCCGAGCAGCACGAGTACCTGCGCGCCAGATTCTCCCGGCGCACGATGATCAGAGGCGGCGCCGTCACCCTGGGCGCCGTCATGGGCGGTGTGTTCGTCCCCGGCGCGGTCGCCGAGGCCGCCGTCCCCACCCGGAGCACCGCCCCGGCCACCGCCACCGTCGACGGCGCGCTCGTCGCCCCCTTCGGCCGCCACCTCGCCTACGGCAACGACCCGCGCACCGAGATGACCGTCTCCTGGCAGGTGCCGGTCGCGGTGAAGAAGCCGTTCATCCGGATCGGCGCCCACCCCTGGGACCTCTCCCGCCGCATCGAGGCCGAGGTCCGCACCCTGTTCACGCCGGCCGGGGTCGGCGCGAGCGGCGACCACACGCAGTACTACCTGCACGCGAAACTCACCCACCTGCGGCCCGGCAGGACGTACTACTACGGCGTCGGCCACCAGGGCTTCGACCCGGCCGCCGCCCACCTCACCGGCACCCTGGGCACCTTCACCACCGCGCCCGACCACAAGAAGCCGTTCACCTTCACCGCCTTCGGCGACGAGGGCGTCGGCTACCACGGCCTCGCCAACAACAGCCTGCTGCTCGGCCAGAACCCGGCCTTCCACCTGCACGCGGGCGACATCGCCTACGCCGACCCGGCGGGCGCCGGGAAGTCCTCCGACACCGGCTTCGACTCCCGGGTGTGGGACCAGTTCCTCGCCCAGACCGAGTCGGTCGCCAAGTCCGTCCCGTGGATGCCCGCCTACGGCAACCACGACATGGAGGCCTGGTACGCGCCGCACGGCTACGGCGGCGAGGAGGCCCGCTGGAACCTCCCCGACAACGGACCCGACAAGCGCAACCTGCCGGGCGTCTACTCCTTCGTCCACGGCAACACCGCCGTGATCTCCCTCGACGCCAACGACGTCTCCTTCGAGATCCCGGCCAACCTCGGCCTCTCCGGCGGCACCCAGACCCGGTGGCTCGAAGCCCAGCTGAAGAAGTTCCGCGCCGCGAAGGACATCGACTTCGTCGTCGTCTTCTTCCACCACTGCGCCTACTGCACCTCCACCGCGCACGCCTCGGAGGGCGGCGTCCGCCAGGAGTGGGTGCCGCTGTTCGAGAAGTACACGGTCGACCTCGTCATCAACGGCCACAACCACCAGTACGAGCGGACCGACGTCCTCAAGGGCGACAAGGTCGTCAAGAAGCTCCCGATCGGCGGCACCGCCTACCCGGAGACCGAGGGTGTCGTGTACGTGACGGCGGGCGCGGCCGGGCGCAGCCTGTACGCGTTCAGCGCGCCCCAGTCCTACGAGGGCCATGAGCACGAGGTCGACTCGGTCGCCTCGTTCGTCAACACCAAGACCGGGAAGGTCGACGAGACGGTCACCTGGTCGCGGGTGCGCTACCTCGACTACTCGTTCCTGCGGGTGGACGTCGCCCCCGCGGCCAGGGGCCACTGGGCCACCCTGACGGTGAGCGGCATCGCCGAGACCGGCGCGCGCGTCGACCGGTTCACCGTGGCCCGCCGCGCCAAGTAGCCGCACCCGCCCGGCGGGCGGTCCTCACAGCCGTCTGAGGACCGCCCGCTTGGCGAGGGTGAACTCGTCCTCCGTCAGCACGCCCGCCCGGTGCAGCTCGCCCAGCTCCCGCAGCCGTCGCAGCAGCGCGTCGTGGTCGTCCGCGGCCGGCCGCGGCGCGGGCGGGACGACGGCGGCGGTGGCGGTGGCGGTGGCGGTGGCGGTGGACGCGACGGCGGTCGGGTGCGGCAGCCGGGCCTGCACGGCGGCGGCGACCAGCGCCATCAGCGGGTCCTTCTTGAACCCCCACAACTCCACCGCGTTCGGGTCGTACTTGGGCGGCGCCTCGGTCGGGGCGCCGCGCACCGTGAACCGCAGATACCCGTTCTCCAGCCCGGCCGCCGGATGCCAGTCGACGCCGGCCAGCTCGCCGAGGGCCAGCGTGCGGGCCCCGGCGGCCGACTTGGCGTCCTCCGTCTTCCAGTTCCACTCCAGGCGCACCCGCTCGCCGTCGAAGCTCACCGTGCCGTCACCGGCCGACACCGACAGCGGGACCGCGGGGCCCGGCAGCAGATACCGGTCGAGCGGCCCGGCCGGCACCCGCGCGAGCAGCAGCGCGGCGCGCACCTCCTCGACGACGTACTCGGCGACCCCGTGCCGGTCCGGTTCGACCGCCAGCTGGTACGGGTCGTGGGGCTCGGTGAGGCGGCCTCCGGTGGCGAGCAGCAGCGGGTCCGCGCCGTTTCGCAGCCGCAGCCTCAACCGCCCGGACCTGCGCCCCTTTTCGAACGAGAGTCCCTCCAACGCGCCCAGCGGCACGACCAGTTCACCCAGTGTCCTGCGGAAGAGGCTGACGTTCCTGTCCCGTCCGGGTGTCAGTCGCAGGGCGTCGCCGTCGAACACCCACGTGCCGTCCCTCTGCAGGATTTCCGCCATGGTGCCGATTGTTCCACCGCGACTGCGGGAGGGTGGTCTCCGCCAATCCCGAAGGGAGCGCATGTGAGACGGCACCACGGAACGACTCCCCGCATGGGCCGGGTCCTCGGATCCCTGCTGCTCGTCACCGCGGCCGGCGCCTTCACCGCCGCCGCGGCCCCCGTCCCGGGCACACCGCCCGTGACCCCGCTCGACCGGGTGGTCCCCGCGCCCGCCATGGTGGCCCCGGGCGGGGCCCCGTACCGGATCACCCGCGACACCGCGATCCGCGTCGCCGACACCCGCGAGGCCCGCAGGATCGGCGCGTACCTGGCGTCCTTGCTGCGGCCCTCCACCGGCTTCCCGCTGCCGGTGACCACCCAGGGGCGCGGCGGCATCCGCCTCCATCTCGACCCCGGCAGGTACGGCGCCGAGGGCTACCGCCTGGACAGCGGCAGCGGCGGCGTCACCATCACGGCGGGCGCCCCCGCCGGCCTCTTCCACGGGGTGCAGACCCTGCGCCAGCTGCTGCCCGCCGCCGTGGAGAGCGCGACCGAGCGGCGCGGGCCCTGGCTGATCGCCGGGGGCACCGTCCAGGACCGTCCGCGCTACGGCTGGCGCGGCGCGATGCTGGACGTCCCCCGGGACCTCGGCTCCGTCGAGCGGGTCCAACTGGCCGAGCGGTATGTCGACGCGCTCGCCCTCTACAAGCTCAACAGGCTGCATCTGCGCCTCGGTGACGGCGGCCCGTCCCTCCCGGCCGAAGACGGCGGGCCGGGTGGCCACTGGACGGCGGACGACTACCGCGCGATCGTGCGGTACGCGGCCGCCCGGTTCGTGGAGGTCGTGCCCGAGATCGGCCTCGGCGCCCGGTGGGCGGGCGGTGACGCCGATGACGCCGACGCCGTGGACCGGGCGGTGCGGGATCTCGCCGCCCTCACCCCCGGCCGCCATCTGCACATCGGCGGCGACGAGCCGCACCTCACCGGCGACGAGGAGTACGGGGCGTTCGTGGACCTGGTGCAGTCGGCCGTCGCCCGGTACGGCAGGACGGCCGTCGGCTGGCACCGGATCACCGGCGCCCAGCCGGCCAGGGGCACCCTCGCCCAGTACCGGGGCGTGGACGGCACCGGCGCCGACGAGCGGGCGCGGGTCGTCGCCGCGGCCAGGGCCGGCACCGGGCTGATCCTCTCGCCCGCCGACCGCACCCGGCTCGACCTCGCGTACCCCGAGCCGGGGGCCTGCCTCGACGGCTCGGATCCCGTCGGGGTGCGCCGGTCCTACGACTGGGACCCGGGCCGCTACCTCGCCGGGGTGCCCGAACCGGCCGTCAAGGGGGTCGGGGCGTCGCTGGGGACCGGGAAGGCCGCGACCGGTGACGCTCTCGCGCGCCTCGCGTTCCCGAGGCTCCCGGGCGTCGCCGAGCTGGGCTGGTCACCGGCCGACACCCACGACTGGGACGCCTACAGGGTGCGGCTCGCCGCCCAGGGCCCGCGCTGGGACACCCTCGGCATCGCCTACCACAGGTCGCCCGAGGTGCCCTGGCCCACCGGCTGACCCGGGCCGCAAAGGAAAGGGGGCGGGCACCCCGGAGGACCGTACTCCGGGGTGCCCGCCGGTCGGGGGTGTCAGAACCCGGCGAGCGGGTTCCGCAGAGTGCCGACGAGCTGGAGCGCGCCGGACGGGTCGGCCAGGTCCACCATCTGCCGGTTGTCGCGCAGCTGGAGCCGGTTGAGGCAGGACAGCGAGAACTCGGGCGCGAACATGTCGAACTGGGCGAACTTCGCGGCGAGTTCGGGCACCTCCCGCTGGTACTCGCGGGTGACCTCGGCGACCGTCCGCCAGAAGTCGTCCTCGCCGAGGACGCCCTCGGCTGCGAGGTTCGCGGCGAGGAAGCGGAAGAAGCAGTCGAAGACGTCCGTGAAGATCGACAGGAGCTTCTTGTCGTCCGGTACCTCCACCCGGATGCGCCGCACCTCGGGCGGCAGCACCGCGTCCGGGTCCATCACCGCGATCTCCTCGGCGATGTCCTTGTAGATCGCGCGCCGTACGACGCCGTCCTCCAGGACCAGGATCACGTTCTCGCCGTGCGGCATGTACACCAGGTCGTAGGCGTAGAAGCTGTGCAGCAGCGGCGTGTAGTAGGCCCGCAGGTAGTGCCGCAGCCACTCGGCGGGCGCCAGGCCCGAGCGCTCGATCAGCGCGGACGCGAAGGACGCGCCCTCGTGGTCGACGTGCACCAGGGAGGCCATCGTGGCGAGCGACTCGCCGTCCGCGAGGCCCGGCACCGGGCTCTCCCGCCACAGCGCGGCGAGCATCTTGCGGTACGGCGAGTAGCGGTCGGTGGCCTGCTCGTACTCCAGGTGCCGGTAGCCGACGGCGGCCCGCTCCCGGATGATCGACAGACCTGTCGACTTCAGGACCGGGTCGCCCTCGACGAGCTGCGCCAGCCAGTCGTTGATGGCGGGCGTCGCCTCCATGTACGCGGCCGAAAGGCCCCGCATGAAGCCCATGTTGAGGACCGAGAGCGCCGTCTTCACATAGTGCTTCCCGGGGTGCGAGCGGTTGAAGAAGGTCCGGATGGACTGCTGCGCCAGGTACTCGTCGTCGCCCTCGCCCAGGCACACCAGATGGCGGCGGGCGACCTCCGCGGCGAACGTCACCGACAGCTTGTTCCACCACTGCCAGGGGTGGACCGGGATGAAGAGGTAGTCGGCCGGGTCGAGGCCCTGCCCGCTCAGGTCCGCGCGGAACCGCTCGACGGTGTCCGCGCCCAGCTCCGCGCGCAGGAAGGCCTCGTACTCGACGCCGACGCCGGCCGTGAACGCGGCCCGCGAGCGGTGCGCGGCCAGCCACACCAGCCGAACCGGGTGCGCCGTCTCGGGCGCGTAGGAGAGGTACTCGTGGACCCCGAAGCCCAGGCGCCCGTTGTTGGCGACGAAGCAGGGGTGGCCCTCGGTCATCCCGGTCTCGATGGCCTGGAAGTCGCTGTCCACCAACTCGGCGACCGTGACCGGCGGTTTGGTCAGTTTGAAGCAGGTACCGGAGAGGGTGGAGGAGATCTCCTCCAGGTAGACCGGCAGGATCTCGTCGCTCAGACCGAGGGCGGCACGCAGCTCGATGAAGAAGTCCAGCGCGGCGAGCGGGAGTTCGCTCTCGTCGCGGTGGCGGGTGAGGGAGTCGGGGTCGACCCGCCAGTGGTCGAGGGCGTGCCGGGTGGCGGCGAAGCGGTACCGGGTCAGACCGTCGTCGCTGTGCACGACGTACCGCTCGCCGTCCTGGCGCGGGGTGATCAACCGCTCGTGGGCGAACTCGGCGAGCGCTTTCCCGATCAGCAGGCGGTTGGCCTTCTCCCAGCGTTCGGGGGAGAGATGGGCGACGGAGTCGGCGAGGGTCATACGGCGACCCCCGTGGCGGCGGTGAACTGCGCGCGCGTGCAGAAGCTCAACAAGGCTTTCTTCTCCGGCTTCTGGATCTCGTGGTGGGGCACGAAGCCGACGGCCTCGTTCAGGGCGTGGACGGCCGTGTTGGACACGTCCGGTTCGACGACCACGCGCTCGGTGGCCGGGTCGGCGAACAGCTCGGCCATCACCGCGGTGATGACGGCACGGGTGAACCCGTGCAGGGGGCGGTCGGTGGGGGCGACCAGGAAGTGCATGCCGACGTCACCGGGGCGCGGCTCGTACAGGCCGACCAGCTCGCGGTGGGCCGGGTCGTAGTACTCCATCAGGAAGGCGGGCACGCCGTCGTGCAAACCGAGCAGCGCGTGGTGGTGCTCGTCGGCCGCGATCTCCATGTAGGCGCGCTCGACGTCCACCGGGCGGGCGTCCCGCATCATCCAGTAGGCCGCCTTGGGGTGGGTGACCCAGGAGTGCAGCAACGCCCCGTCGGTCAGCGGGTCGAGGGGCCGCAGCGCGAGCGGTCCGAGGGCGGTGGCGGCACTCATACGGCGAACTCCTGGAAGGCGATGCTCTTCTCGACCGGGTAGTACTCGCTGCCGAGCAGCTCCCGGATGATGCAGCTGTTGCGGTAGGCGCCCATGCCGAGGTCGGGCGAGGTGATGGAGTGCGTGTGCACGCCCGCGTTCTGCAGGAAGACGCCCCGGCCGGTCACGTCGATGGCGTAGTTGCGGGCGACGTCGAACCCGCCGCGGGTGTCGTGGCGCAGCCGGTCGCGGATCGGCTTCAGGAACTCGGGCTCGGTGTACCGGTAGCCGGTCGCGAGGACCAGGCCCTGCGATTCGAGGTCGAACTCCTTGCCCTGCTCCTCCTGCCGGAACGACAGGGTGTAGCTGCCGTTCTCCCAACGGGCGCCGATGAGCGCGGAGTTGGTGAGCAGCCTGGTGGGCACCGGGCCGCCGAGGTTCTTCTGGTAGAGCAGGTCGAAGATCTCGTTGACGAGGTCGCCGTCGATGCCCTTGAAGAGGCCCTTCTGCTCGGCCGTCAGCCGGTAGCGGGTGGCCTCGGGCAGCTCGCGGAAGTAGTCGATGTACTCGGGGGAGGTCATCTCCAGCGTGAGTTTGGTGTACTCCAGCGGGAAGAACCGGGGTGAGCGGGTGACCCAGTTGAGCCGGTAGCCGTGGACGTCGATCTCACCGAGCAGGTCGTAGTAGATCTCGGCCGCCGACTGGCCGCTGCCGACCAGCGTGATCGACTCCTTCTTCACCAGCTCCGCGCGGTGCTGCACGTAGCGGGAGTTGTGCAGGAAGTCGCCGCCGAGGTCTCGGCAGGGCTCCGGGACGTAGGGGGGTGTGCCGGTGCCGAGGACCAGGTGGCGGGCGCGGTAGACGTCACCCGCCGCGGTCGTCACGGCGTACAGCTCCTCGCCCTCGTCCCAGGTGACGGTCTCGGCGGTGGTGCTGAAGCGGACGCTGCTCAGCTGGTTCGCGGCCCAGCGGCAGTAGTCGTCGTACTCGACGCGCAGCGGGTAGAAGTTCTCCCGGATGTAGAACGAGTAGAGCCGGCCGCGCTCCTTCAGGTAGTTGAGGAAGGAGTAGGGGGAGGTCGGGTCGGCGAGGGTGACCAGGTCCGACATGAACGGCGTCTGGAGGTGGGCGCCTTCGAGGAACATGCCCGCGTGCCACTCGAAGTCCGGCTTCGACTCCAGGAAGACGCCGTCGAGTCCGTCGATCGGCTCGGTCAGGCAGGCGAGTCCTAGGTTGAACGGGCCGAGCCCGATGCCCACGAAGTCGTAGGTCTTTTTCGCGGTGTCAGCAAGCGCGGTCAAGGGACTCTCCCAGGTACTGCTCGGCGTGGCCGGCGATCAGGTCGAGGACGGCGGTGAGGTCGTCCGTCGTGGTCTCGGGGTTGAGCAGGGTGAACTTCAGGTAGTGGCGGGCGCCGACCTTGGTGCCCGCGACCACCGCGTCACCTGAGGCGAACAGGGCCTTGCGGGCGTACAGGTTGGCGCGGTCGATCTCGGAGGGGTCGGTGACGGCCGCCGGTATGTAGCGGAAGACCAGCGTGGACAGCGACGGCCGGACGACGACGTCGAAGCGCGGGTCGGCGGCGAGCAGTCGCCAGCCCTCGGCGGTCAGGTCGCAGACCTCGTCGAAGAGCTGGCCGATGCCGTCGGCGCCCATCGTGCGCAGGGTCATCCACAGCTTCAGGGCGTCGAAACGGCGGGTGGTCTGGAGGGACTTGTCGACCTGGTTGGGGATCCGCTCGGTGACCATGCGGCGCGGGTTGAGGTACTCCGCGTGGTAGGTGGCGTGCCGCAGCGTGGCGCTGTCTCTGACCAGCACGGCGGACGAACTCACCGGCTGGAAGAAGGACTTGTGGTAGTCGACGGTGACCGAGTCGGCGCGCTCGATGCCGTCGATCCGGTCCCGGTACTTGACCGAGGCGAGCAGTCCGCAGCCGTAGGCGGCGTCGACGTGCATCCAGGTGTCGTACTGCGCGCAGAGTTCGGCGATCTCGGGCAGCGGGTCGATGGAGCCGAAGTCGGTGGTGCCCGCGGTGGCGACGACGGCCATCGGGACCAGGCCGTCCTGCGCGCAGCGCGCCAGCTCCCGGGCGAGGGCGACGGTCTGCATCCGCTGGTCGTGGTCCACGGGGACGGACACGACGGCGTCGGGGCCGAGGCCGAGCAGTTTCGCGGACTTCTTCACGCTGAAGTGGCTGGCCTCGGAGGCGAAGACGCGCAGGTCGGCCAGGGACTCCGCTTTGGCCTCCTCGCGGGCGAGCAGCAGCGCCTGGAGGTTGGACTGGGTGCCGCCCGAGGTGAAGACGCCGTCGGCGGCGGGGCCGAGGCCGATCCGCTCGGTGGTCCAGCCGATCAGTTTCCGCTCGATCAGGGTGCCGCCCGCCGACTGGTCCCAGGTGTCGAGGGAGGAGTTGATGGCGGAGAGCACCGCCTCGCCGAGCACGGCGGGGATGACGACCGGGCAGTTGAGGTGGGCGAGGTAGCGGGGGTGGTGGAAGTAGACGGCGTCGCGGAGGTAGACCTCCTCCAGCTCGTCCAGGACGGCCGCGGTGTCGTGCAGCGGGCGGTCCAGGTCGATGCCGTCGATGCGGGGGGCGAGGGCGTCGACGGAGACGCCGGTGAACGGACGGTCGGTGGCGGCGAGTTTGGCGGCCACCCGCTCGATCCCTTCGGTCACGGAGCGGCGGTAGTGCTCCGCGGTCGAGTCGTTGAGCAGGTGCGAGCGCATGTGGGGGTCCTCCGGTCGGGGACGGGGCCGTGCGGGGGTGGGACGGAGCCGCGTGATCACGACTTAGGTTAGCCTAACCTAAGTAACGCAGCGGAAACGAGAGGCTACGGGTGACGGCCGTCACTCCAGGCCCAGTTGGCCCCGGGCGCACGGCAACCACCGCCGCACACAAGGGGATTGGCCTTCGGGTGCGGCGGTGGACGCCGGTTGTGCCCTGCTACTCGCCGCGCTCGCGCAGCTGTTCCTCGCTCAGCCCCCGCCGCCAGTAGCCGACGAAGGTGACCCGGCGGCGGTCGACGCCGCAGACGCCCACGACATGCCGGCGCAGCGCCTTCACGGCCCCCGACTCGCCGGCCAGCCAGACATAGGGCCGCTCGGCGCGGGGGAGTCCGGCCGTCCGCAGGGCGTCCAGCGCGAGGGGGCCGGCCGCCCGGCCGCCGTCCCCGACCAGCCAGGTGACCTCGACGTCCCGCCCGGCGGCCAGGTCGAGGACGTTCCCCGGGTCGGTCACCTCCAGCCAGACGCGGGCGCGGGTGCCGGCCGGCAGCGACTGAAGGATCGCGGCGACGGCGGGCAGCGCGGTCTCGTCGCCCCAGATCACGACGAGATCGGTGTCCTCGGGCGGCCGGAAGCGGATTGCCCGGTTGTCGGCGACGGCCGGACCGAGCAGCACCACCCGGTCACCGGCCGCGGCCCGCGCGGCCCACGCCGACGCGGGGCCCGCCGGGGTGTGCAGCACGAAGTCGACGTCGATCTCGTCGGCCCCGCCGGGCATCCGGCGCAGCGCCCGCAGGGTGTACGAGCGCATCACGGCCCGTACCCCGTCGGGGAGTTCGCGCCAGCCCTGCCACCAGCCGTCGCCGAGGTGGTGGGGGACGGCGGGCTCGTCCTGACCCGGGTGCGGCAGGAACAGCGACAGCGACTGGTCGCGGCCGTCGGAGTGGAAGTGGCACAGCTCGTCCCCGCCGAAGGTGACCCGGACCAGGGACGGGCCGAGCCGCCTCGTCCGTACGACCTGGAGGGAGAAGAAACGGAACGGGGCGGCAACGGCCGTGGTCATCAGTGCTCCTGAGACGCGGTCGGGCGGCGGGCGGCAAGAGGGGGGCGGGGGCGGCGCCCCGCGCGGTCAGCTGACCTTCTTGGCGGTCTCCAGCGCCTCCGCGAGGGTGGTCAGCAGCGGCGTGCACTTGTCGTAGGACAGGATCGGCTCGGGCGAACGGGAGATGACCTGGCCCGCCTTGACGGCCGGCAGCTTCTTCCAGGTCGGCTTGGTGATGTCGGCCGGCTGGATGGTCGAGGAGCGGTCGTCCATCATGATGATGTCGGCCCGGTACTTGTCCGCGTTCTCCCAGCTGAGGCTCTCGTACCAGCCGCCGCCCTCGGCCATCGCCTTGGCGGGCGGCTCCACGAAGTTCACGCCGAGCGCCTTGAAGTACTCCAGGTCGACGGAGAGGTTGCTGCCGGAGACGTAGAAGAGCGAGTCGGCGGCCGAGCCGGCCATCACCTTCAGCTCGGGGCGCGCCTTGGCGGCCTTGCGCAGCCGCTCGGAGGCGTCCTCGAAACGCTTCTTGGAGTCGACGACCTTGGCGGCCTTCATGTCCGCGCCCAGCGACTCCGCCAGCGCCCACACCCGCTGGAGCGGCTCGGTCAGCTGCCGGTCGTAGACGGAGACGGCGACGCTGGGGGCGAGCGCGGCGATCTTCTTCGCGGACTCCTCGGGGACGTACCAGAGGGTGCCGGCGCTGTCGAAGGTCGTGGAGATGAGCACCTGGGGGCCGAAGGCCGCGTACTGCTCCACGTTGAACTGGCCGTAGGTGTTGCCGAGGACCTTCAGCTTGCTGACGTCCATGTCGCCGGCCTGCACATCGGCCTTGCCGCCCTTGACGGTGGTCGGGCCGAAGACCGCGTCGACCGTGACGCCGTAGTCGTACAGCGCTGCGGCGACCCCGACGAAGGCGACGATCCTGGTGGGCACCTTGTCCAGCTTCACGGTCGTGCCGCGGTCGTCCTTGAAGGACCAGGGGCCGGACGCGGCGGCGGCCGTGGAGCCCGAGCCGCTGCCGCTCCCCGTGTCGCCGTCACCGCACGCGGCCAGGAAGGCGCCCAGGCCGAGTGCGCCGCCGGTGGCGAGCAGTCCGCGGCGGGAGAAGGTGGCGTTGGTGGCGTTCGACATGGGTGGGGTCCGCTTTCGCTGCGTACGGGGTCAGTGGGGTCCGCTCCCGCGGTGACCGTGATCAGGCTTAGGGTAGCCTAACCTTATGGATCACCGATGACCAGGCCGCCCCGGAAGTCCGCACACGCGCGGGCCGGGGCGCGCGGACCTGTCGTCCACCCGCCCCGGCCCGCGGAAGACCGCCCGCCGGCGCCAGAGCCACGGAGCCGGAACTCGTCATCCGGAGTCCGGAGCCCGGAGCCCGGAGTCCGGAGTCCGGAGTCCGGGCTAGGCTGCCGCCCCCTGACGGCGTGCCAGTTCCCGTGCCGCGCCCCGGCGCCTGGCCGACAGCACGTCCACCGGACCCCCGGCGCCCTTGCCCGGCACCTCGCGCCAGCCGCGGAGCCTGCCGACCACCGACGCGAGCAGCGGGTCGCCCGGCGGCACCGCCAGATAGAACAGCGACTCGTCGGGCTTGCGGTCATCGCCGCCCCAGCGCACGACGCCCTCCAGCTCGGCGAGTATGTCGCGGATCACCAGCAGCTGGGCCGGGAAGAACCCGCCCGTGACCCCGGACGGGTAGTGGCCAGGACGGATCTGCACGGCCGTCCCGGACGCCTGGTTGGCCTCGGGCAGCCGCCTGCGGACGTCGGCCGGCGCGCGCCAGCCGACGACGTCGCCCGCGCGCAGCGCGTCCACCTCGTAGTGGAACCGGCGCACGACATGCACCAGGACGGTCTCCGCGTCGCCGATCCGCACGGTGACGCCCCTGATCGGGGTGCCGGGCACCGGCCGGGTCCACACCGAGCCGCCCTTGTCGGCGGCCAGCTCCAACTCCCAGCCGTTGGGGCCTGGTTCACCGGTGTGCGTCAGCTTTCTGCGGGCCAGCGCGCGCCGGGCCGCGTCCCGGAACTGCCGGGTCCCGCCGGTGCTGTCCGCCGCGTACGCGGGGGAGGCGAGGTACTGCGAGAAGGGCAGCGACGCCGCTGCGGCGGCGCCCACGATCACGGCGGTCCTGGTGAGGAAGGTACGGCGGGATGTCGTCATGGACGCGTTGTCTCTCTCTTGTGGTCCCTGGTGACCCGGCGCTCGGACTCCAGCACGCTGAACCCGCCCAGCACGGCGGCGCTGAAGGCGAGGGCGCCCACCGCGGGGTTGAGGTAGCCGGGCACGCCGGTGGTATAGGTGGTGCCGTTCTCGACATGGCATCCGAGGGCGAGCGGGATGTAGCTGGGGCGGTAGGAGTCGATCTCCAGCACGTGCGCCGGCCCGACCGCCTCCTTGCAGGCGGTGTCCCGCCTCGTCTCGTCCAGGGTCATCAGATGCACGGCGCCCCAGGCGAAGAGGGCCGCCGCGCAGGCCGCGGTGAGCGCGGCGACGGCGCGCAGCGTCGTCAGCAGGCTCCCGCGCCTGACCCCGTGCCTGGCCAGCGTCACACAGCCGAGGACGGCAAGCGCGGCGGCGCCCGCCAGGCCGACGAGGATGATGACCACCAGCGCCAACGGGTTGTGCCCCGCGTACGGATCGGATGTCACGACTGCTCCTGCCTACATTCGGGAGAGTCCGTTGTACTTCTCGAACAGCTGATAGAGCCCCATGCGCTTGGTGGCGTGCTCCTCGGCCTCGTCGCCCCACCCCTGGTAGCGGCGCAGTACCTGGAATATCTCCGACTGGGTGTACCCGAGACTCATGGGCCGCATCACCGTCTCCCCGGCGGGCGGGTTCTTCCCGCCGGGCTTGCCGCCCGCGTCCCACAGGTGGATCAAGGATACGGTCCTGACCGCGTAGGCGTTGTCCTGGTTGACGCGGTGCCACATCGTCCAGATGTCGGCGTCCTTGGCCGGGTCGAGGGTGGTGCCCGTGACGAACCCCTTGGCGATGCAGTGGTTCCAGGCCCGGATGCCGACCTCGCCGCTGATCTGCGCGATGCCCGTGGAGGAGTCGCGGACCGGCGAGATCACGCCGCCGCCGACCCCGGTGTGGTAGTAGACGACCGCCGCGTCGACGGCCAGGTCCACCGCGTCGTAGTGGCGCATCTCCCAGTAGGCGGACGTCTGGATGAGCGCCTTGCGCATGCTGAAGGTGTGCGACAGGTCGGTGATCAGCTCGTCGTGGGACATGATCGTCTCCAGGCACTCGCTGTGCGTGAAGATGCGGTTCGAGTCCTCGTCGGGGAAGCCGATCGACCGCATGTACGAGCTGGTGTCGCTGCGCAGCGCCGGGTAGTACGCGCCGTCGAACGCGGTGTCCGCGCTGTCGAGCACCGACGGGTTGAACGAGTTCTCGCCGGTGTCGCGGCCGGAGGCGATGTCGATGTCGATGTTGATGGAGCCCGAGCCCGAGCCGACCGTCTTCGTGACGATCTGGTCGTAGGCCCAGTTGGGCGGCAGCGGGTAGCCGTAGTTGCCGGAGAAGCCGCTGGACATGTCGGAGACGAAGCTGGCCGTGGCGTGGCCCGCCTCGGAGACCCGGATGCACACGTTGCGCGGACCGTAGACGCCGATCCGGTAGGGGTTGCCGGAGAGCGCCATGGCGTCCTCGACCCCCTTGAAGTACGGCAGGATGCTGTCGGTCACCTCGTAGTCGTAGGCGTCGAAGTCGACCGCGAAGAAGATCCGGGCGCCGTTCTTGAACCCGTGCCGCTGGGCGGCGTTGACGGCGGCGAGGCCGTCCGCGGCGCCCGCCGGGTACTTGAAGCCGTCGGCGTCGCGTCCGTAGGTCTGGTAGATCGGGAAGCAGCGCAGTCCGTTGTCGGCGATGGTCTTCAGCTCGCCCGGCTGGATCTCCTTCTCCGGCAGGCTCGTCGTGCTCGGGTTGAGCAGATAGCGGCCGACGTACTTGATGCCCTGCGCCTTCAGGGCCGCCGCCCGTGCCGCGGTGATCGTCGTGACGCCGTCGCACGCCTCGCCGCTGCGGCTCTGGTCGCCGTACGACACCAGCAGCGACGCCCAGGTGGAGAAGTCGCCCCTGCCGGTGACCGGGAGCTTCGCGAAGTCCTGGAACGCCGAGGTCGCGCTCGACAGGGAGCTGTCGAAGCTGCCGCTGAAGGCCACCCCCGGGCGCTGGTTGAGGATCATCGCGGCGCTGAACAGCTGCGGCCAGGTGCCGGTCGAGCCGATGGAGAGGGTGTGGTCCTTCAGCCCCGCCTGGGTGCCGGGGCCGAAGACGCCGTTGGCGACGCCGTCGGCCATGCCCAGCTCGTACTGGACGGCGTACAGCATGGCCGCGGCCATGGTCCTCGAGTGGTTGCCGTCGCAGGCGACGACGTAGAAGTCCGCGCGGGAGATGTAACGGCCGTTGATCCACTGCTGGATGGAACGGATGCTCGCGCTGCCGCCGCTCACGACGACGTACGGGTCCATGTTGAGCAGGCCCTTGAAGACCTTCGGGTAGAGGCTGCCGCTGTCGGGGAACGAACCCTGCACGCCCATGTCGCTCATCAGGCGGCCGATCGAGGCGGCCACCCGGGCGTTGTACTTCCCGTCGATCTCGCCGCCGTCGTACCCCTTGCAGTACAGCGCGGACTGGATGATGCGGGCGAAGTTCGCGGACGGCACCGTGCCGGCGTTGAGCACCGGGTACTTCGACTTCAGCGTGTTCAGCGTGGTGGGGCCGAAGTTGTCGGAGAGCGAGCTGATGCCGATCTCCAGCTGGAGGGCCCGGGTGAGGGCGTACATCACGGTCCAGCTCGTGCGGCCGTTCTCCTCCAGCGGAGGGATGCCGAGCATGTTGGGGTAGGTGGTGTTGATGAACCGCTGGGCGCGGACCACCATCTCGTCGGCCATGCCGGGGCTCGCTTTCGCCGAAGGGGGAGAACCGGGCGCGGGAGACAGGTGCCGGAGGACGTCACCGGCTGCGCGACCGGAGACGATTCTGCGGCAACTGCCCTGCGCTGCCTACGTTTTGGCGTATTCACGCCGGATATTCCGGCCCTGTTCCCGGCTCCGCCCCTGACCCGCCCCTCGGCCGCCGCCGACCCCGCACGGCGCAGGGGGAGTTCATCGGGCGCCGCGCTGCCGGTGCGCCCCTCCTCCCCGCGCGGCTCCCCGCACGCCGGACGCCGGGCCCGCTCGGTGTGAGCGGGCCCGGCGTCCGGTCCTCGGTGGCGGGTGCCGTCAGCCCGGCAGGCCCAACTCCCGCGCGATCAGCATCCGTTGCACCTCGCTGGTGCCCTCGCCGATCTCCAGGATCTTGGAGTCGCGCCACATGCGGGCCACCGGGTACTCGTTCATGAAGCCGTATCCGCCGTGGATCTGGGTGGCGTCACGGGCGTTGTCCACCGCGACCGTCGAGGAGTGCAGCTTGGCGAGCGCCGCCTCCTTCTTGAAGGGGGCGCCGCTCACCAGCCTGGCCGCCGCGTCCCGCCAGGCGAGCCGCGCGGTGTGGGCCTTCATCTCCATGTCCGCGATCTTGAACTGGATCGCCTGGTTGGCGCCGATCGGGCGGCCGAACGCGTGCCGCTCCTTCGCGTAGCGCACCGACTCGTCCACACAGCCCTGCGCCAGCCCGGTGGCGAGCGCGGCGATGGCGATCCGGCCCTCGTCCAGGATGCGCAGGAACTGGGCGTAGCCGCGGCCCTCCTCGCCCAGCAGGTTGGCGGCCGGGACCCGGACGTCCGTGAACGACAGCTCGCGGGTGTCCGACGCGTTCCAGCCGACCTTGGAGTAGGGCGCCGCGACCGTGAAGCCGGGGGTGCCGGACGGCACGATGATCGCCGAGATCAGCGGCCTGCCGTCGGGCTTGCGGCCGGTCACCGCCGTCACCGTGACCAGGGCGGTGATGTCGGTGCCCGAGTTGGTGATGAAGCACTTGGAGCCGTTGATCACCCACTCGTCGGTGTCGGGGTCGAGGCGGGCGGTGGTGCGGGTGGCGCCCGCGTCCGAGCCGCCGTCCGGCTCGGTCAGGCCGAACGCGCCGAGGATCTCGCCCGCGCAGAGCCGGGGCAGCCACTCGCGCTTCTGCTCCTCGGTGCCGAAGAGATGGACCGGCATCGCGCCGAGCGACACCCCGGCCTCCAGGGTGATGGCCACCGACGAGTCGACCCGGGCCAGCTCCTCAAGGGCCACGCCGAGCGCCAGGTAGTCGCCGCCCATCCCGCCGTACTCCTCGGGGAACGGCAGCCCGAACAGGCCCATGCGGCCCATCTCGCGGACGATCTCGTACGGGAACTCGTGCCGCTCGTAGAAGTCGCCGATCTTCGGCGCCACCACGTCGTGCGCGAACGCCTCGACGGTACGGCGGAGTTCTTCGAGTTCGGGGGAGAGCCGGAAGTCCATGACTGATCACTGGTCCTTGTGGGAGAGGGCCCGGACGGTGCGGGACGGGCTGGGTCGGCCCAGGTGTTCGGCCATCCACGCGCTGGTGGCGACGAGCCGGCCGAGGTCGATCCCGGTCTCCACCCCGAGACCCTGGAGCATCCAGACGAGGTCCTCGGTGGCGAGGTTGCCGGTGGCGGACTTGGCGTACGGGCAGCCGCCCAGGCCGCCCGCCGAGGCGTCGACGGTGGTCACGCCGTGTTCCAGGGCCGCGTAGGTGTTCGCGAGGGCCTGGCCGTAGGTGTCGTGGAAGTGCACGCCGATGACGTTCGTCGGCACGCCCTGTTCGTTGAGGGTGGAGAGCAGTTCGAGGACATGGCCGGGGGTGGCGACGCCGATGGTGTCGCCGAGGCTCAGCTCGTCGCACCCCATGTCCCGCAGCGCCGTGCAGACCCGCACGACCTGGTGGAGCGGGACGGCGCCCTCCCAGGGGTCGCCGAAACACATCGAGACATAGCCGCGCACGTGCGCGCCCTCGTCCTTCGCCCGCCGCACCACCGGCTCGAACATCGCGAGCGACTCGTCGAGCGTGCGGTTGAGGTTGGCCTTGGCGAAGGTCTCGGTGGCGCTGGCGAAGACGGCGACCCGGTCGGCGCCGAGCGCCAACGCCCGCTCCAGACCGCGCTGGTTGGGGACCAGCACCGGCAGGCACACCCCCTTGAGGTCCCGCACCAGCGGGAACAGGGCCTCCGCGTCCGCGAGTTGGGGCACCCACTCGGGGCGGACGAAGCTGGTCGCCTCGATCGTCGTCAGGCCCGCGTCGGCGAGCCTGCGCACGAACTCCGCCTTCACCTCCGTCGGGACGGTCGACTTCTCGTTCTGGAGGCCGTCGCGGGCGCCGACCTCGTGGACGCGCACCCGCATGGGCAGATCCTGGGCCGGCACCACCATGGGCAGTCCCTCGACGCTCACCGCTGCTCCTCCTTCGGGGTGACGACGGCCAGGATCTGGTCCATCGCGACCGTGGTGCCCGGCGTCACGTCCAGCTCGGTGACCGTGCCCGGGTGCGGGGCGGAGATGACGTGCTCCATCTTCATCGCCTCGACGACCAGCAGACTCTGCCCGGCGCTCACCTCGTCGCCGACGGCGACCTTCACCACCGTCACCGTGCCGGGCATCGGCGCGGTCAGCGAGTCCGCGCCCGCGTGGCCCGCGCCGGTGAGGGCCGCGGCGACCGGGTCGTGGTCGCGGACCTGCCAGGCGTCGCCGTCCCTGCCGAGCCAGTCGGCGGCCCGGTGGAAGGTGTGCCGCACGCCGTCGAGGGTGACGCAGACCTGGTCGGGGGTGACGGTGTGGGCGCCGCCGACACCGCGCGTGACGGGTTCGAGCCCCGGCACCCGCAGCGGGAAGACGACCGGGCGCGGCTCACCGCCGAGCCGCCAGCCGCTCGGCACCGCGAACGGGTCCGTCCAGCCGCCGCCCGCGGGCCGCAGCGCGTCGAGCCGGACGGCCGCGGCCGCCGCGTACACCTCGTCGGGCACCTCGGTGTCGACCAGGTCGTCCATCACCCGCTCCACCAGGCCGGTGTCCAACTCGCCCGCCACCACGTCCGGATGGCCGAGCAGCCGGCGCAGGAACCCGGCGTTGGTCGGCACCCCCAGGGTGACCGTCTCGGCGAGGGCGGCGCGCAGCTTGCGCAGCGCCGTCTCCCGGTCGGGGCCGTGGGCGATCACCTTGGCCAGCATCGGGTCGTACCGGCTGCCGACCTCGGTGCCCTCGGCGAGCCCGGAGTCGGTGCGCACGCCGTCCCCGGCGGGCTCGCGCAGCCGCAGGACCGTGCCGCCCGACGGCAGGAAGCCGCGCGCGCCCTCCTTCACCGACACCGTCTCCGCGCACAGCCGCGCCTCGACCGCGTGCCCGCTGAGCCGGACGTCCGCCTGCCCGAACGACAGCGGCTCCCCGGCCGCCACCCGCAGCTGCCACTCCACCAGGTCGAGCCCGGTGACCAGTTCGGTGACGGGGTGCTCCACCTGGAGGCGGGTGTTCATCTCCATGAAGCAGTACGACGACGGATCGGCGCCCGGCACGATGAACTCGACGGTGCCCGCGCCCCGGTAGCCGCACGAGCGGGCCGCCTGCACGGCCGCCTCGCCCATCGCCGCGCGGGTCGCCTCGTCGAGGAAGACGCTCGGCGCCTCCTCGATCACCTTCTGGTGGCGCCGTTGCAGCGAGCACTCCCGCTCGCCCAGGTGCACGACGTTGCCGTGGCCGTCGGCCAGGACCTGGATCTCGATGTGCCGGGGGCGGTCGATCCACCGCTCGACCAGGAGCGTGTCGTCGCCGAAGGAGGCGCGCGCCTCACGGCGGGCGGCGGCGATCTCCTCGTCGAGCGCGGACAGCTCCCGCACCAGCCGCATGCCCTTGCCGCCGCCGCCCGCCGACGGCTTGAGCAGCACCGGGGCGCCCAGGGCGCGGGCGGCGTCGGCGAGGTCGGGGTCGCGGCCGCCCGGCACCACCGGCACCCCGGCCGCCGCGACCGTCTCCTTGGCGCGGATCTTGTCGCCCATCAGGGCGATGGCGTCGGCGGGCGGCCCCACGAAGACGAGCCCGGCGTCGGCGCAGGCGCGCGCGAAGGCCGCGTTCTCCGCGAGGAAGCCGTAGCCGGGGTGGACGGCCTGGGCGCCGGTGCGGGCCGCGGCGCCCAGGATGCGCTCGGCCGACAGATAGCTCTCGGCGGCCGGCGCGGGTCCGAGCCTGACGGCGGTGTCGGCCTCGCGGACGTGCCGGGCGTCGGCGTCCGCGTCGGAGAAGACGGCCACCGAGCGCACGCCGAGCGCGCGCAGGGTCCGGATGACGCGGACGGCGATCTCGCCGCGGTTGGCCACGAGCACGGTGTCGAACACGGGTCCC
Source organism: Streptomyces griseoviridis (assembly GCF_005222485.1). Taxonomy (NCBI): domain Bacteria; kingdom Bacillati; phylum Actinomycetota; class Actinomycetes; order Kitasatosporales; family Streptomycetaceae; genus Streptomyces; species Streptomyces griseoviridis. The sequence continues at coordinate 3,429,076 of NZ_CP029078.1, read as the reverse complement.
CTCCTCACATCCGGAAGACGCCGAACTGGGGGTCTCCCAGCGGGGCGTTGCCACAGGCGGTCAGTGCGAGGCCCAGCACCTGCCGGGTCTCCAGCGGGTCGATGACGCCGTCGTCCCAGAGCCGGGCGGTGGCGTAGTAGGCGCTGCCCTGCCGCTCGTACTGCTGCCTGACCGGCGCCTTGAAGGACTCCTCGTCGGCCGCGGACCACTGCTCGCCGCGTGCCTCCAACTGGTCCCGTTTGACGGTCGCGAGGACCGACGCGGCCTGCTCGCCGCCCATCACGGAGATCTTGGCGTTGGGCCACATCCACAGGAAGCGGGGGGAGTAGGCCCGCCCGCACATCGAGTAGTTGCCCGCGCCGTAGGAGCCGCCGACGACGACCGTCAGCTTCGGCACCCGCGTGCAGGCGACCGCCGTCACCATCTTGGCGCCGTGCTTGGCGATGCCGCCCGCCTCGTAGTCCTTGCCGACCATGAACCCGGAGATGTTCTGAAGGAACAGCAGCGGGATGGAGCGCTGGTCGCACAGCTCGATGAAGTGGGCGCCCTTCTGGGCGGACTCGGAGAACAGGATGCCGTTGTTGCCGACGATGCCCACCGGGTGGCCGTGGATCCGGGCGAACCCGGTGACCAGGGTCGGCCCGAACTCCGCCTTGAACTCGGCGAACCGCGAGCCGTCGACCACGCGCGCGATGATCTCCCGCACGTCGTAGGGGGTGCGGGAGTCGACCGGGACGGCGCCGTAGAGGCCGTACGGGTCGACCTTGGGCTCCACCGCGGGGCGCAGCTCCCACGGCGGCTCGGCGGGCGCGGGGAGCGTCGCGACGATGTCCCTGACGATCCGCAGCGCGTGCGCGTCGTCCTCGGCGAGGTGGTCGGTGACGCCCGACACGCGCGCGTGGACCTCGCCGCCGCCCAGCTCCTCGGCGGTCACCACCTCGCCGGTCGCGGCCTTCACCAGCGGCGGGCCGCCCAGGAAGATGGTGCCCTGGCCGCGCACGATCACCGCCTCGTCGCTCATCGCGGGCACATAGGCGCCGCCCGCCGTGCACGAGCCGAGGACCGCGGCGATCTGCGGGATGCCCGCGCCGGACATCCTGGCCTGGTTGTAGAAGATCCGCCCGAAGTGCTCGCGGTCGGGGAACACCTCGTCCTGCATCGGCAGGAAGGCGCCCCCGGAGTCGACCAGGTACACGCACGGCAGCCGGTTCTCCAGGGCCACCTCCTGGGCGCGCAGGTGCTTCTTGACCGTCATCGGGTAGTAGGTGCCGCCCTTGACGGTCGCGTCGTTCGCCACGATCACGCACATCCGGCCCGCGACCCGGCCGATCCCGGCGATCACCCCGGCGGCCGGTGCCTGGCCCTCGTACATGCCGTCGGCCGCCAGCGGGGCCAGCTCCAGGAACGGCGAGCCCGGGTCGAGCAGCGTGTCCACCCGCTCCCTCGGCAGCAGCTTGCCGCGCGCGGTGTGCCGGGCGCGGGCCTTCTCGCCGCCGCCGAGACGGGCCGCGGCCAGCTTGCCGCGCAGCTCGTCGGCGAGCGCCCGATGGGCCCTCTCGTTGGCCTGCCAGGCCTCCGACGCGGGGTCCTCCGCGCTCGTCAGCTCCGGTGCCTCCTGCATCCTGCGGTCCCCTCACCCAGTGGTCGAAACCCAGTGGTCGAACTGTTAATGAGCGTTAACCATCGCTCACAGGTTAACGACCGCTAACCTCCCTGTCTAGAATTGTTCGCATGACCACCAGAACCGACGCCCCCACCCGCCGCGAGCAGATCCTCAAGGAGGCCGCCCGCCTCTTCGCCGAGCGCGGCTTCCACGGGGTCGGGGTCGACGAGATAGGCGCCGCGGTCGGCATCAGCGGCCCCGGCCTCTACCGGCACTTCGCGGGCAAGGACGCGATGCTCGCCGAGCTGCTGGTCGGCATCAGCGGCCGGCTGCTGACCGGCGGCAAGCGCCGGGTGGCCGAGGCCGACGGCGACCCCGGGGCGCTCCTCGACTCGCTCGTCGAGGGCCATATCGACTTCGCCCTCGACGACCGGCCGCTGATCACCCTGCACGACCGCGAGCTCGACCGGCTCAGGGACAGCGACCGCAAGCTGGTCAGGCAGCTCCAGCGGCAGTACGTCGAGCTGTGGGTCCAGGTGGTGCGCCAGGTCTACCCGGCGCTCGCCGAGCCCGCCGCGCGGGCCGCCGTCCACTCCGTCTTCGGCCTGCTGAACTCCACCCCGCACCTGCCGCGCCCCGGCGCCCTGCCGGGCCGCGCCGCCACGGCCGCGCTGCTGCACCGGATGGCCAGGGGTGCCTTCGCGGCGGCCGGGCAGGAGTGACGAGCGTTACCCGCCTCCACGGCTGGACGGTGTCCGTACTCGCCGGTACGGTTGGCTGAGCAAGCGCTTAGGCGTGAGTCGGTGACAAGGCGGAGGTGGCGGCGGTGCGCCGTACGGTGTTCAACGAGGACCACGAGGCGTTCCGGGAGACCCTGCGGGCCTTCATCGAGGCCGAGGTCGTCCCCGTCTACGACGAGTGGTTCGCGGCCGGACAGGCGCCGCGCGACTTCTACTACAAACTCGCCGAGCTGGGCGTCTTCGGCATCCGCGTCGACGAGGAGTACGGCGGCGCCGGCATCGACTCCTACAAGTTCGAGGCCGTGATCTCCGAGGAGACCGCCCGCGCGGGCATCTCCTTCGGCGGCTCGGGCGTCCACGTCCTGCTCGGCCTGCCCTACATCAAGATGCTCGCCACCGACGAGCAGAAGAAGCGCTACCTGCCGAAGTTCGTCACCGGCGAGGAGATGTGGGCGCTCGCCATGACCGAGCCGGGCACCGGCTCCGACCTCGCGGGCATGAAGACCACCGCGAAGCTCTCCGAGGACGGCACCCACTACGTCCTCAACGGCGCCAAGACCTTCATCACCGGCGGCGTCCACGCCGACCGGGTCATCGTCTGCGCCCGCACCTCAGCGCCGACCGCCGAGGACCGCCGCTTCGGCATCTCGCTGTTCGCCGTCGACACCAGGTCCGAGGGCTACTCCGTCGGCCGCAAGCTCGACAAGCTGGGCCTGAAGGTCTCCGACACCGCCGAACTCGCCTTCGTCGACGTGAAGGTCCCCGTCGAGGACCTCCTCGGCGAGGAGAACAAGGGCTTCTCCTACCTCGGCCTCAACCTCGCCTCCGAGCGCTGGGGCATCGCCTACGGCGCCTACGCGCAGGCCAAGGCCGCCGTCCGGTTCGCCAAGGAGTACGTCCAGGACCGCACCGTCTTCGGCAAGTCCGTCGCCTCCTTCCAGAACACCAAGTTCGAACTGGCCGCCTGCCAGGCCGAGGTGGACGCCGCCGAGGCGGTCGCCGACCGCGCGCTCGAAGCCCTCGACGCCGACGAGCTGACCCCCGCCGAGGCCGCCAGCGCCAAGCTGTTCTGCACCGAGGTCGCCCACCGCGTCATCGACCGCTGCCTCCAGCTGCACGGCGGCTACGGCTTCATGAACGAGTACCCGATCGCCCGCCTGTACGCGGACAACCGCGTCAACCGCATCTACGGCGGCACCAACGAGATCATGAAGACGATCATCGCGAAGGACATGGGCCTGTAAGGCCCCCGCAATCACCTGACAGTAGAAAAGGTGCCATGAGCGAGGCACTGCAGGACCTCCTCGATCTGCTCGACCTGGAGCAGATCGAGGAGGACATCTTCCGCGGCCGGTCCAGGTCCGCCGTCGTCCCGCGGGTCTTCGGCGGGCAGGTCGCCGCGCAGGCGCTGGTCGCCGCGGGACGCACGGTCCCCGCCGACCGGCACGCGCACTCCCTGCACGCGTACTTCCTGCGCATGGGCGACCCCGGCGCACCCATCGTCTACACCGTCGAACGCATCCGCGACGGCCGCTCCTTCACCACCCGGCGCGCGGTCGCCGTCCAGCACGGCCGGCCGATCTTCGCCCTGTCGGCGTCCTTCCAGACGTACGAGGACGGACTCGACCACCAGGCCCCGATGCCGCCCGCGCCCGACCCGGCCACCCTGCCCACCTCGCAGGAGCGGCTGCGCGGCTACGACCACCTGCCGCCCGACGTCGTCGAGAAGTTCCTGGAGGCCCGCGAGGCCATCGACCTGCGCTACGTCGAGGAGCCGCCCTACGGGAAGTACGGCACCCCGCGCCCGCCGCACTCTCAGGTCTGGTTCCGCACCAACGGCAAGCTGGAGCAGGACGACCCGCTGCTGCACGTCGTGCTGGCCACCTACGTCTCCGACATGACCCTCCTCGACTCCGTGCTGCTCGCGCACGGCCGCGGCGGCTGGGCCGTCGGGGACGTCGTCGGGGCCTCCCTCGACCACGCCATGTGGTTCCACCGGCCCTTCCGCGCCGACGAATGGCTCCTCTACGACCAGGAGTCACCGGCCGCGTACGGCGGCCGCGGCCTCGGCCAGGCCCGCATGTACACCCAGGACGGACGGCTCGCCGTCTCCGTCGTCCAGGAAGGCGTGGTGCGCGTCCCCCGCGGGGAGTGACCCCGCGGGCTCCGCCCGACAGGCCCTAGGCGAGCTTCGCCTCGTTCAGCAGGTACGCCGTCATCGGGTCGTAGTAGCGGGGGCTGACGACGTGGTCGTCGAGCGGGACCGTCACCCGGACGGTGCCCTCGGCCTCCGCGAGGAACAGGGCCGGGTCGTTGCAGTCGGCGTACCCCATCGAGTCCACGCCGTGCTGGCCCGCGTAGCCCGCCCAGCCGTGGTCGGCGACGACCAGGTCGGGCAGCGGACGCCCGGCCCGCTCCAGGCCCGTCAGGATCGCCTTCATCGGTTCCCCCGAGTGGGTGTGCCACAGGCTCGCGCCGTGCTCAAGGACGGACACGTCCGCGAACTGCACGACGTACCCCTCCTCCGTCTGGAGCCCCTCGGGGATGACGACGATCTCGCAGCCCGCGGTCCGCAGCGCGGCGGCCGTCGCCCGGTGCACGTCCAGCAGACCGCCCGGGTGCCCGGTCGCGAACAGCACGCTCTGTCGCTCCTCGGCCGCCGTGCGCAGCCGGGCCGCCATCCGCTCCAGGGCGTCGACGGTCAGCTCCGGATCGATGGTGTCCTGGCCGTACCGGTGCTCCGGGTCGTCGTTGACGCCCGCCCGCTCCGCCATCACCGCGAGGACGTCCTGCTCGTCGTTCCAGCGGTCGCCCAGTTCGAGCCCGAGCCAGTAGTGGCGGGAGCCGTTGGCGAGCTGGCGGTAGTGGGAGAGGTTGTTCTCGCGCGGGGTCGCCACCTCGCCCGCGATTCGGGTTCTCACGAGGTGGTCGACTAGCTCGGCGCGGCTGGGTGTCCCGGGTATCGGCATGATTCCCATTGTGAGGCAGCCGGCCGCGCGGTCACTCGCGGTCCCGTCCGCTGGGACACGGGTCACTCGCCCTGCCGCAGCGCGAACCACAGCTCCATCCGCACGTCGGGGTCGTCGAGGTCGGCGCCGAGCAACGCGGCCGACCGGGCGACCCGTTGGCGGACGGTGTTGCGGTGCACGGCGAGCGCCACCGCCGTCCGGTCCCAGCTGCCGTGCAGGGACAGCCAGGCGCGCAGGGTCTCGGTGAGCGCGGGGGAGCCCGCCAGCGGGGCGAGCAGCGCGCGGGCGTGCGCCCGTGCCGCGCCGGTCTCCACCAGGTCGGCGAACCCGGCCGGGCCGCCGTGCCCGACCAGCGGGACCCTGGTGGCGCGGGCGCGGGCCAGCGCGCGGGCGGCCTGCGCGTCGGCGTCCCGCCAGCCGTCGGGGGCGGCCGGGGAGCTGACCCCGAGGGTCCAGCCGTCCTGCGGGACGATCTCCCGGTCGCCCGGCACCAGCACCCGGACGACGTCGGGCCCGCCGTCGACCAGCGCCGACCCGAGCGCGGCGCCCAGCGCGGCGGCGGCCACGGGGTCGGGGAGGGGCGCGTCGGAGCCGGGGGCGCCGGGGCGGGGAGCGCCGGGCCGTGCGGTGTCCGGGTCGGCGGTGGCCTGTCGTCCGGTGGCCTGTCGGCCGGTTCGCGCGGTGGCCGCCGGCCGGGTCGCACGGGCGTTCGGGTGCCCGTGCACCACCAGCCACGGCCCGGCCCCGAGCAGCGGCGCGACGTCCGCGGGCGCCGCCCCCAGCAGCACCCGCACCAGCGCGGAGACCCGGGCCGCGCCGGTGGCGCTCTGGTGCTCGCCGGTGAGCAGCGCGAGCAGCACGGCGGCGACCGACGCGATGGTGTGGTCCCCAGGCTCCCGCCGCCCCCCGGCCACCCCGAGCACGAAACCCCGCCCGGCACCGAGGGCGTAGGCGGCGAGACGGGAGCCGTCGGCGGCGGTGTCGGTCGCGGAGGCGGGCCGCGCGCCAGGACCGCCGGACCCCGCCGGGCCGCCGGACGGCGCGGACGCCACCCCCTGCGCCCCGGCCTGGCCCGGCGGGACGGGCGGCGCCTGGGCGTCGGCCGGCCTGACCACCGTCGTCAGGGACGCCAGGGCGTGGGCCACCGGCGCCGCGGGGCGCGGGCCCGCCGAGGCGATCTCCGTGCCCTCCGGGCCGTACAGCACCGCCCAGCCGTCGAGACGGCGGGAGAGGCGGTGCAGGACCGAGGGGACCGGGTCGGGCCTGGACGCCGCCGCGGCCAGGCTCTGCTGGGCCTCCGTGACCCGGCGCAGCTCCGCCAGCCTGGCCTGCGCCATCAGCTGCCACACCGCGCGGGCCACCGCCGCGAACGGCGTCTGCGGCGGCACCTCGACGAGCGGCAGCTCGTACGCCGCGCAGGCCGCCACCAGGGCGCGCGGCACCGTGTCGTGCACCGGCGCCACCCCGAAGCCGAGCGCCGCGCCGCCCGCCGCCACGATCCGGCCGACGTAGTCGTCGAAGTAGCTGCCCGAGCCCGCCGCGTCCGGGATGTGCACCCCCGCCGTCAGCAGCAGCTCGCCGCCCAGCAGATACGGGTACGGGTCGGCCATCTCCGAGGTGTGCGCGGAGTGGATCACGATCCCGGGGTCCGAAGGGCCCGCGATCCGCCGCAGCGCGAGGTCCTCGCGGGCCAGCAGGGCGGCGAGCGGAACCGGCGGGGTGGGCGGCACGGGCAGCTCGGGCATGATGTGCGTTTCCTCCAGTCACGTCACCTCGATTGGATGAAACGTACACTTCGCAGTCGCTTTCCAGCCACCTAGTGTCAGTCCCGACCGCCGACCGCCGGCCGCGGGTACGGGCGGATGTCCCCGCGAACCGCCGAGCGACCAGTCCCCACCTCTCACGACACGCCACCGAGAGTGCGCGAAGGAGGCCCCCATGGCCATCGACTACACCGTCATCGTCGTCTACCTGGCCGGCATGCTGGCCATGGGCTGGTGGGGCATGCGCCGCGCCAGGTCGAAGAGCGAGTTCCTGGTGGCCGGCCGCCGCCTCGGCCCCGCCATGTACTCGGGCACCATGGCCGCGATCGTCCTCGGCGGCGCCTCCACCATCGGCGGCGTCGGCCTCGGCTACAAGTACGGCCTCTCGGGCGCCTGGATGGTCTTCACCATCGGCCTCGGCCTGCTCGCCCTCTCCGTCTTCTTCTCGGCCCGCATCGCCCGCCTGAAGGTCTACACCGTCTCCGAGATGCTCGACCTCCGCTACGGCGGCCGGGCCGGCGTCATCTCCGGCGTCGTCATGTGGGCGTACACCCTGATGCTCGCGGTCACCTCGACCATCGCGTACGCCACCATCTTCGACGTCCTCTTCGACATGAACCGCACCCTCGCGATCATCCTCGGCGGGTCGATCGTCGTCGCCTACTCCACGCTCGGCGGCATGTGGTCGATCACCCTCACCGACATGGTGCAGTTCGTCGTCAAGACGATCGGCGTGCTCCTGCTGCTCCTGCCCATCGCCGTCGTCAAGGCGGGCGGCTTCTCCGAGATGCGGGCGAAACTGCCCACCGAGTACTTCGACCCGCTCGGCATCGGCGGCGAGACCATCTTCACGTACGTGCTGATCTACACGTTCGGCATGCTCATCGGACAGGACATCTGGCAGCGCGTGTTCACCGCGCGCAGCGACCGCACCGCCCGCCTCGGCGGCACCGTCGCCGGCACCTACTGTCTCGTCTACGCGGTGGCAGGCGCCGTCATCGGCACCGCCGCCAAGGTGCTCTACCCGAACCTGGCCAGCGCCGACGACGCCTTCGCCACCATCGTCAAGGACGAACTGCCGGTCGGCGTCCGCGGCTTGGTGCTGGCCGCCGCCCTCGCCGCGGTGATGTCGACGTCCTCGGGCGCGCTCATCGCCTGCGCCACCGTCGCCAACAACGACATCTGGTCGCGGCTGCGCGGCGCGGTCCGCCGCTCCGAGGGCGAGCACGACGAGGTCAAGGGCAACCGCGTCTTCATCCTGATCATGGGCGTCGCCGTGATCTGCACGGCCATCGCCCTCAACAACGTCGTCGAGGCGCTCACCGTCGCCTACAACCTGCTGGTCGGCGGACTGCTGGTGCCGATCCTCGGCGGCCTGCTGTGGAAGCGCGGCACCGCGCAGGGCGCCCTCGCCGCCGTCGCCGTCGGCGGCCTCACCGTCGTCGGCCTGATGGCGGGCTACGGCATCCTCGCCAACGAGCCCGTCTACCTGGGCCTGACCGCCTCCCTGGTGGCCTACGTCGCCGTCTCCCTCGCCACCCCCGCGACCGACGCGGCCGTCCTCGCCGCCTGGCGCGAGCGGCTGGCCGGACGCGGCGCCCCCGAAGAAACCCCCTCCGAACCGGTTCCGGCCCCCCAGTAAGGTCCAGGACAGCAGCACATACGCGACGAAGCGTAGGAAAGAGAGCAGTTCCCATGAGCGGCAACGAGACGCCCCGCGGCCCCGTCGACTCCTCCCGCGTCCCCCGGTACGCGGGCCCCGCGACCTTCGCCCGGCTGCCCCGCCTCGACGAGGTCGGCCGCGCCGACGTCGCCGTCGTGGGCGTGCCGTTCGACTCGGGCGTCTCCTACCGGCCGGGCGCCCGCTTCGGCGGCAACGCGATCCGCGAGGCGTCCCGGCTGCTGCGCCCCTACAACCCCGCGCAGGACGCCTCCCCGTTCGCGCTGGCCCAGGTCGCCGACGCCGGGGACATCGCCGCCAACCCGTTCCACATCAACGAGGCCGTCGACACCATCGAGGCCGCCGCCGACGAACTCCTCGGCACCGGCGCCCGGTTGATGACCCTCGGCGGCGACCACACCATCGCGCTGCCGCTGCTGCGGTCCGTCGCGAAGAAGCACGGCCCGGTCGCCCTGCTGCACTTCGACGCCCATCTCGACACCTGGGACACCTACTTCGGCGCCGAGTACACGCACGGCACCCCGTTCCGGCGGGCGGTCGAGGAAGGCATCCTCGACACCGAGGCGCTCTCCCACGTCGGCACCCGCGGGCCGCTGTACGGCAAGCAGGACCTCACCGACGACGAGAAGATGGGCTTCGGCATCGTCACCTCCGCGGACGTCTACCGGCGCGGCGCCGACGAGGTCGCCGACCAGCTCCGCCAGCGCATCGGGGACCGCCCGCTGTACATCTCCATCGACATCGACTGCCTCGACCCGGCCCACGCGCCCGGCACCGGCACCCCCGAGGCGGGCGGCATGACCTCCCGCGAACTCCTGGAGATCCTGCGCGGCCTGGCATCCTGCAACCTGGTGTCGGCGGACGTCGTCGAGGTGGCACCGGCCTACGACCACGCCGAGATCACCTCGGTCGCCGCCTCCCACACCGCGTACGAACTGACCACCATCATGTCCCGCCAGATTGCAGAGGCTCGCTCGAAGTGACGCACGACCACGACCTGGAACTCCGCCCCACGGCCGCGCAGATCACCGCCGCCCTGAACCCGCCCGCCGGGCGCAACGGCGGCGACCTGGTCGTGGAGACCCTCGCGGGGCTCGGCGCGACCACCGTCTTCGGCCTGCCCGGACAGCACGCCCTCGGCATGTTCGACGCGCTGCGCCGCTCCGACCTGCGGTACGTCGGCCTGCGGGTCGAGAACAACGCCGGGTTCGCGGCGGACGCGTACGGCAGGATCACCGGCGAGGCCGCGCCGCTGCTGCTCTCCACCGGACCCGGCGCGCTCACCTCGCTCGCCGCGCTCCAGGAGGCGGCGTCCGCGTCCGCCCCGGTCCTCGCGATCAGCAGCCAGATCCCGACGGCGGGGCTCGGCGGCGGCCGTCACGGCTACCTCCACGAACTCCCCGACCAGGCGGCGTCGTTCAGGGGCGTGGTGAAGTCCGTCCACACGGTCCGCGCGCAGTCGCAGATCCCGTCGGCGCTGGCGGCGGCCTGGAAGTCGGCGCTGACGGCCCCGCACGGCCCGGTCTGGGTGGAGATCCCGCAGGACGTGCTGCTGTCGCCGACGGCCCTCCCGGTGGTGACGGCGATGGACGCGACCCCGGACGAGCTGGTCCCGCGCCCCGAACTCACCGCCGTCGCCGCCGACCTGCTCTCCCGCGCGGCCCGCCCGGCGATCATCGCGGGCGGCGGGGTGGTCCGCGCGGACGCCTCGGGCAAGCTGCGCGCGCTGGCGGAGCTGCTGGACGCGCCGGTGGTGACGACGTTCGGCGGCAAGGGCGCCTTCCCCTGGACCCACCCGCTCTCCCTCCAGTCCTGGCTGGAGGACCGCCACACCACGGACTTCCTGGAGGACGCGGACGTCCTGCTGGTGATCGGCTCGGGCCTGGGCGAACTCTCCTCCAACTACCACACGTTCGCCCCGCGCGGCCGGGTCGTCCAGATCGAGGCGGACCTCGGCAAACTGGAGTCCAACCACCCCGCCCTCGGCATCCACGCGGACGCCCGCCTGGCCCTCCAGGCCCTGCTGGAGACGGCGGAGCGACGCGAGGACCCGACGGCGCCCGACCGGGTGGCCGAGGTCCTGGCGAAGGTCTCGACCCGCATCGCCTCCCAGGAACTGACCCTGGAACAACAGGTGTTGCAGTCGGTCCGCCGTGCCCTCCCGGCCACCTCCCCGTCCTTCTGGGACATGACGATCCTGGCGTACTGGGCGTGGTCGGCGTTCGACCCCGAGGGCCCCAACCAGATGCACTCGGCCCAGGGCGCGGGCGGCCTCGGCTACGGCTTCCCGGCGGCGCTGGGCGCGGCGGCGGCCGACCCGACCCGCCCGGTCCTCGCCGTCTCGGGCGACGGCGGCGCCCTGTACTCGATCGCGGAGCTGGCGACGGCGAAGCAACTCGGCCTCTCCGTCACCTGGTTGATCGTCGACGACGGTGGCTACGGCATCCTGCGCGAGTACATGACGGGCGCCTTCGGCGAGGCGACGGCGACGGAACTGACCCGCCCGGACTACGTGGCCCTGGCGGAGTCGTTCGGCGTACCGGGGGTCAGGACGACCCCGGAGTCGCTGGAGGCGGACCTGACCGAGGCCCTGGCCACCCCCGGCCCCTCGGTGGTCGTCCTCCCGGCGGTGCTACGGATGTTCGCGGCTACGCATTTGGGGTGAGGGGGGCTCAGCGGGAGCGGTCAGGGGCCGGCAGCACCTGAAGAGGCTGTTCGGTCGCGGTCCTCGGCGCGATGACGTCCCGGTAGTGGTGGTCGAGGGCGAGAACGACCGGCTGCGGCAGCGTCCACGCCAGTGCGGCGTTGACCGCGTCGGTGATGCCGATGGCGTCCTGGTCCGCGTACCTGCGCATCAGGCGCTCGGCCTCGGCGAGCAGCGGCCACCCGACGCTGGCGAGGGTGAGTCGGTTTGTGCCCGCCCAGGCCCGCATGCTGGCGAGGGCGTCTGCGGCGGCTCTGCCGCTGATCTTCCTGGTGAGGTGATAGTCCAGCTCGGCCAGGACCATCGGCGAGACCACGATCCGATCGACCAGCGAGAGCGCGTGCACGGACGTTTCGTGGTGATGGTCCTTGCGGTTGTAGACGGCCAGGAGAACCGACGTGTCCGCGACGGCGAAGAGATGGCGCTTCAACGGTCGCCTTCCTCGAACAGGTTCCGGCCGGACTGTGCGGCCAGATCGGAAGGGCCGTCGAACATGGCACGGTTCAGTGCCGCCATCGCGTCCGAGTCCTCTCCGAACGAGGAGGAGAAGGAGAGCGGGATGCCGCGGGCGATGTGGTCGAGCGCGATCTCCTCGGGCGTGCGCCCCTCCAGGAGGGCAAGCGTGCGCAGCACCTCGGCCTGGCTGCCGGTGTAGGTGAGTTTCACGGTCACGGCGTCGTCCGGTGCGGCAGGCCGGTCCGGCGGGGGGACGGGAGCGTCGACCACCAGGATCTCCTCATATGCGCTGTTCGGTGCGGTGTGCGGCGGTCTCGACACTATCGCGAACGCCGTCGGCGCATCGAGAGGCCGCTGTCATCGGACGGCGGCCTCCTTGCTGCCCGGATTTATGTGAGGTCGCCGCGACCCGCGGTCTACGCCGCCTTGGCCGCGGCCACATCCCTCGCGCGGAGGGTGAGTTCGCGTACAGGCTGGGCGGTCGGGTGGCGTCGCAGTTCCGTGCTCATCGTGCGGAAGTGGTCGTCACCCCGGTTCGACGAGACGTGTTCGTACTCGTCCAGGAACCGTGACCAGCTCTCGCAGGCCGCGTCCAGGTGGCCGATGCGGAGCTGGCGTTGGGCGAGCAGGGCGTAGGCGTGCACACGGCCCTGGCGTTCCTGTTTCGGCTGGAGGCGGATCGACTGTTTCAGGGCTCTGATCGAGCCCGCGAGATCCTTCTCCTCGTGGAGGACGTGGGAGACGTGGAAGAGGTAGGCGGTCCGGTCGTAGCCGCCGATCGCGTCTCTCTGGTCGTCGGCCTTCGACAGCGCGTCCTCCGCCTCCTTCAGGCGGGTGTGGGCTTGCTGCCGCAGGCCCACCATGGCCGCGGAGTGGGCCTGCTGGCCGCGTAGGAACGCCACCAGGCGCGGGCCGGCGGAGGGGGCCGCCTCCGCCGCGGAGTCCGCGAGTTCCAGGGCCTTGGGGCCGTAGCCCAGGTTGGACGCCTGGAGGGACATGCCGCGCAGGGTCCGGCAGTAGGTCGCGTGATCCTCCGCCGCGCGCGCCAGGTCGAGGGCCTGCACGTAGTAGCGCTGGCCGAGGCCGTGTGCCTTCTCGTACATGGCCATCCAGCCGGTCAGGTACGTGAGGTCGGACGCGGCGGCCAGCATGTCCTTGCGGACGGGCTCCGTGGCCTGTGCCTGGAGCCAGGGGCCGACGGTGTTGACGAGGAACGCGGAGGCCATGGGCATCGCGTGCCCGGCGCCGAGTTCGTCGAGGATGTCCGCGATCCGGTCGGTCATGGTGCGGATCGACCGCACCTGCGACGCACCGATACGGACGGTCCTCTTGTGGGGAGTCGCCGATTCGTCCGCCGCTCGCGCGGGGAGGGCGAACGCCGGAACCGACAGTGCGGCGGAGAAGACCGTGGCGGCCAGCAGGGTGCGGCGGGACGGATCCATGGTTGCCCTTCCGAGGTCGACCAGTTCCTCCACGGTGTTGGCCGACGGGGACCCGGCGACTGGCGGCGCGGCTGCCAGGCCGGCTTCAGCGTGGGTGACGGGCCGTCCGAGCCGTGCCGAGAGGGCTTCGACGATCAGGGCCCTGACCTGCCGTTTCGGCTGGACTCCGGCAATCCAGTGGGCGACCGCGGTGCGGTCGTACGTAAGGTCGAGTCCTGCTTGGGGGCCGAGGCGGTTGACCTGTCGCGCGAGCTGGGTCCTGGTCCATCGTGCCTGTTCGAGCAGATGGTTCAGGGCGAGGTTGGGGGTGCGCCTCCGTGTCATGTCCTCAACTCCCGGCGGCTTGCGTGGTGTCCGGCGACGGCGTTCACGGCGTTCACGGTCCCGCCGTCATCCAACGGTACCTGCGGAGGGTGTCCGAGCGGTTACCTCTTGCACAGGCGCCGAAGGATCTCGGCCGTAAGGAAAGCCCCCAACGCCGCTGACGGCCGGGGGCATGGCTCTCAACCACACGGGAGTTGACGACGTGTCGTGTCATGTCGCCCGCATCATCGAACCGCCAGCGCCAGCGCCACCACCGCGGCTGCTCCCTTGGTCCAACTCCGATGGCAACCCCTGCTATCTCCTCACCGGCAGCGGCGGCACCAGTCACCTCTCCCGCGTCGCGGACAACATCGAGGCCATCCAGCTCGGCATGGCGGACGACCTCCTCGACCACGCCGCTGATCTGCTCGGTGACCCCACGGCCACCGCCCCTCAGCTCCGTCTCCTCGCCGCCCGGTTGACCGAATCACTCCATGACGTGCACCGCGTCGCCCGGAGCAGGGGTGCCCGGCTCTCCGTCCGCGATGACGCCGAGGTGTCTGGGGGCTGTCCTCAGCCCTGAGGAAAAGCTGAACTCCCCCGCTCGGCAGGGGAGTTCAGTGTCGCTGCCGCCGCTCTACCAGATCGCCTCGACCCACTCCGGGTGGTCGATGAACGGGTTCCGGTTGTGCTGGTACGTGTTGTAGATGACGTCGTTGCGCTTCTCCTCGAAGGCGCTCGGCGGGTCCTGTTCGTTCCACTGCTTCAGGACCGCGAGCTTCCCGATGTACGGGTTGCTGCCGTTGTTGACCTTCTCGTTGGGCTCCAGGTCCGCCCAGCCGTCGTCGCCCTCGTAGCGCACGGCCATGTAGAGGATCATGCGGGCCACGTCGCCCTTGTCCGCGTCGCGCGGCTCGAACGAGTCGGAGTCGACCTTGCTGCCGCCGCCGTTGGTGACCGAGCTGCCGCCGTTGTCGAAGTCCAGGTTGCCGCGGGTGCTGTTGACCTGGACGTCGGCGGCCCGCAGGTGGTGCAGGTCGGTGCCGGGGCCGGTCGCCTCGCCGAAGTTGCCGTGCGACTTCGCCCAGGTGTGCTCGCGGTTCCAGTCGCCGACGTCGCCGCCGTTGAGGGACTTGGCGCGGGAGACCCCGCTGTACAGCAGGATCACGTTGCTGCTGTTGTTCGGGTCCTGGTCGGTCGCCTTCAGGGCGTCCCAGACCGCGGAGTACGAGATCTTGCTCTGGCTGCTGATGATCGTGTGCAGCGAGGACTTGAGGCTGGTGCCGGTCTTCCCGATCGCGTTCTTGTAGTACGTCGAGTCGTACGCGGTCGTCGTGGCCGCTGCCGGGGTCGCCGTCAGCGTGGGGGCCGACAGACCGACCAGAACGGCGGCGCTCGTCAGAGCCACCGACTTCCAGCTGCGTATGCGCGTCGCCAACATGAAGGGGGGTCCCATCTACGCGGGTTGAATGAGGCGGCAGACGGGAGATTGGCATGAACATGCGGCCATGTAAATAAACGCGGCGTGACCGTTCGGTGACGGGGTTCGGCAAATCGGGGCGTGTCTACGCGAGTTGACCGTACGGAACCGCCCCCGGCGGTACGGCCGGGGGCGGTTGAGGGGCTCAGTGGTGCGGTGGGCCGGCATGGCCTCCTGGAATCAGCCGACGTCCGCCGGGTCCAGCCGGTAGACCGTCGACGTGTTCGACGTCGAGGAGCCCGACTCCTTCTCCGTCTTCGAGCCCGACGTCGAGTCCGACCCCGTCCCCGCGCTCGTGCTGTACGCGCTCTCCTTCACCGCCGTCCCGTGCTTCTGCACCCATGTGGTGATCTCCTGGCTCAGGCTGTTGTCGCCGCCCATGCCCATCCCGCCGCCACCGAGCTGGATGTAGTGCAACTCGCCCTTCTTCACCAGCTCCTTGAGCTTGGCCAGGGTCATCGCCCGGTCGGAGCCGGTGAAGCCCCACATGGAGATGACCGGCTTCCCCGAGCTGAGGATCAGCTGGCCCGCGCTCTGCGAGTTGGAGACCGCCAGCAGCCAGGTCGCGCCGTCCTGGTGCTTCTCCAGGTACGTGATCAGCCCGCTGTCGGCGCCGCCCGTCCCGCCGCCGGGGCCGCCGCCCATCCCGCCGCCGCCCATCCCGCCCGGCGCGCCGCCGCCGTTGCCGCCGGGCATCTGACCGCCGCCAGGCATCCCGCCGCCGGGGAACTCCCCGCCCGCGCCGCCCGACGTTCCGCCGCTCGGGGCACCGCTGGGGGCTCCGCCGCCCTGCGGGGCCTCGCCCGTTCCGTCGCCGCCCGGGGGCGTTCCGCCCTGGCCCGCGCCCTGTTGGCCGCCGCCGGGGAACTCGCCGTTCGCCTGGCCGCCGTCCTGCCGGGTGCCGCCCGGCATGCCCTGGCCGCCGCCGCGGCCGCCACCAGGACCGCCGCCGAAGCCGCCGCCGGCCGACGGGCCCGCCGTCGGGTTGGTGCCGCCCATGCCGCCCGAGGCGGAGCTGAGCGCGGGTGAGGCCGCGTAGGCCGCCGGGCCCGCCAGCGCGGCGACGATCGCCGCCGCCACCGACGCGGCCAGCAGCCTGGCCCGGTCACCGGAGCGGAACACCAGCAGACCGGCGACCGCGAGAGCCATCAGCACGCCGACGGCCGGCCACAGCCAGGTGTTCCAGTCGGTGGCCCGGCGCAGCACCACGACGGCCCACCCGCCGGTGACCGCGAGGGCCACGGGCAGCACCCACGTCCAGCGGGCGTCGCCGCCGCGGAACGCGCGCCACAGCATGACTCCGCCCGCCCCGGTGAGCGCCGCGATCCCGGGCGCGAGGGCGGTCGTGTAGTACGGGTGCATGGTGCCCTCGGCCATCGCGAAGGTCAGGTAGTGCAGGACCAGCCAGCCGCCCCACAGGATCAGCCCGGCCCGGGTGAGGTCGGTGCGCGGGGCCCGCCCGCACCGGACGAGGCCGGCCACGAGCGCGATGCCCGCGAAGGGGATCAGCCAGGAGATCTGGCCGCCGAGGATGTCGTTGAACATGCGGCCGATGCCCGCGGTGCCGGCGAAGGTGCCGCCGCCTCCACCGCCACCGCCGCCGTTGCCCTCGCCGCCGAGGACCCGGCCGAGGCCGTTGTAGCCCATGATCAGGTTCCAGGCCGAGCCGTCCGTCGAGCCGCCGATGTACGGGCGGTCGTCGGCCGGGACCAGGGAGACGGCCGTCGCCCACCAGAAGCTGGAGACGGCCAGCGCGACCGCGGCCAGCGCCAGGTTGACGGCCTTCCTCTTCCAGCCGAGCCTCGACGCGACCACGTACACCGCGAAGACCGCGGGCAGCGCGATGTAGCCCTGGAGCATCTTGGTGTTGAAGGCGAGGCCGAAGCAGACCGCCGAGCCGATCAGCGGCAGCAGCCGGTCGTCGCGGGTGGCGCGCAGCGCGAGGGCCGCGCCGGACACCATCAGCAGCACCAGGATGGTGTCGGGGTTGTTGTCCCGGTTGATGGCGACCGTGATGGGGGTCAGGGCGAGGACGAGCGCGGCGATCGCCGCCGCCGGGTGCCCGAACGTCCGCTTCACGGAGGAGTGCAGGATCCAGATCGTGCCGAGCGCGGCCCCGACCTCGGGCACCATCATCTGCCAGGTGCCGAAGCCGAGGACCCGGCAGGACAGGCCCATGACCATCAGCGCGAACGGCGGCTTGTCGACGGTCAGGAAGTTCCCGGCGTCGAGCGAGCCGAAGAACCAGGCCTTCCAGCTCTCGGTCCCGCTGTAGACGGCGGCGCTGTAGAAGCTGTTGAGGCTCGACCCCGAGAGGTTCCAGGAGTACAGCACGGCGGCCAGCACCAGGATCGCGATCAGCGCGGGCAGCGACCAGCGTGGCGCCCGGTCCGGGGGCGCGGCGGGCGGGGCCGGCGGCGCCCAGTCGGGGGACACGTTCGGGTGGGGGAGTGGATCGGTGGCAGATGTCACCAGGGCACCATGCAGACGCGCCTTGGGTGGCGGCTGTGCCCAGCCTGGGGGCAGCCTGTGGATGGGTGAGAGGTCGGTAATAGAGGCACCGTCCGCCGTGTGCGCCTGTGACGTTCCTGGGACATTTCTCGCGAAGGGGTCGGGAAGCAGTCGAGACGACCCCGGCTCCGCGGTGACCACTCGCGGGGCCGTCGAACAGGCAAGGAGCGTTCATGATGCGTACCCACCGGATGATCGCCGTCACGCTGGCCGCCGCCGTGCTGTCGGGCGGGGTCGCCGCCGGAGCCGCGCAGGCCGCGCCGGCGGCGGGCAGCGCGCCGTCCGCGTGCCGTCCGGCCAACCACCTCGCGAAGATCACCCCGGCCCCCGCCAGCGCCGGGCACAGCCACTACCGGGTCACCCTGACCGCGCCGCGCGGCTACGAGTCCTGCCGGCTCGCCGGTTCGCCGACGGACGTGCGGTTCACCGAGCACGGCAGGAGGGTCCCCGTCACCGCCGGACGCTACGGCGACCAGCGGACCGTGGTGACCTTCGGCCCCGGCCACCCGGTGCACTTCGACATCCAGGTGCCCAACGGCCGCCGCGCCAAGGCCGCGAACGAGGCGTCGTTCACGCTGCGCGCGCCGGGTGGTGTGATCCCGGGCACGTCCGTCGCCGAGGGCCGGCTCAAGGTCGCCCCGGGCACCGTCGTCGGACCGGTCCGGCGCGGCGCCTGATCCACCCGCCCGTCCCCTCGGCGGTGTGGGCCCGCACCGCCGAGGGGGGGGGCACAGGGCTCCCGCCGAGGGGCGGAGTCGGTCCCGCCGAGGGGCGGGCCGCTCACACCACGGCAGTGACGCCCCGGGGGCGGGCCGCTCACGCCACGGCCGTAACGCCCCCCTCCCCGCGCCCCCCCCCGCATCGAGTGATCGATCCCGAGCACCCGCGGACAAAACGATGTTGAACTTCGGTAAACATCGGTAAACATCGGCGAAAAACTCACCCGTTCGTACAACCCTTCGAGGGAACTGGTGAGTCAACCCCGGCATGACTCACCAGACGTCCCGCCGCCGCAGAGGGCCGGCCGTCGCCGCCGTGCTCGGCGCCGGCCTCCTCATACCCTGCGTGGCGGCCTCGCCCGCGAGCGCCGCCACCCCCGCCGTCAGCTGCACCTCGGCGAAGGCGGGTCTCGCGACCAAGCTCCAGAAGGACATCACCGCCGCCCTCGCCCACCGCAAGGGCACGGTCGCCGTCGGCCTCTACGACCGCACCACCAGGACGACCTGCTCGCTCCGCGCCTCCAGCGCCTACGACTCGGCGAGCGTCGTCAAGGTCACCGTCCTGGCCACCCTGCTCTGGGACGCGAAGAAGCACGGCCGGTATCTCACGGCCACCGAGAACACCCTCACCAAAGCCATGATCACCAAGTCGGACAACGCCGCGACCAGCAAGCTCTGGAAGCAGCTCGGCATGACGAAGATCAAGGGCTTCCTCACCGCCGCCGGCATGACCCAGACCAAGCCGGGCGCGAACGGCTACTGGGGCCTGACCCAGATCACCGTCACCGACGAGCAGAAACTGCTCAAGCTGGTCAACGCCCCGAACACGGTCCTCAGCGACAACTCCCGCGCCTACACCCTCAAGCTGATGGGCCAGGTCGTCACCGCCCAGCGCTGGGGCACCCCGTACGGAGCACCCGCGGGCGTCGCCTGGCACGTCAAGAACGGCTGGCTGTCACGGGCCACCCACGGCTGGCGGGTGCACAGCGTCGGCACCTTCACCGGCGGCGGCCACGACTACGCGATGACGGTGCTCACCCACGGCAACAGCACCATGAACTACGGCATCGCGACCATCCAGGGCGTCGCCAAGGCGGTCCACAAGGATCTGGCCGCGAGCTGACGCCCCCCGTACTCCCGCCCGTCACCACGCGGCCCTACGGTGACGCCCATGCGCCTGCGAACCGTACTCGCGTCCACCGCCGCGGCCCTGGCGGCGGCCACCTGCCTGACCGCCGCCGGACCCGCCCCCGCCGCGGCCACCCCCGCCGGCGGTGGCCGCTGCTCGCCCTCCGTCACCCTCGACCGCTTCTCCGACGCGCTCGACAAGACGACGTTCCAGGGCACCTTCGTCGGGAACCTCTCCGCCCTCGCGGTGGACCGGGACGGCTCCCTCGCCGCCCTCTCCGACCGTTCCTCGCTCTTCGCCCTCGACGCCCGCACCCTCGCCCCGCGCGCGGTGACCGTCCTCGCCGACGAGCACGGCGCCGAGCTTGACTCCGAGGGCCTGGCCGTGGACCGCGACGGCACCCGCCTCATCACCTCCGAGACCGAGCCGTCGATCCGCCGTTACAGCCGCGACGGCCGGATCCTCGACCGCCTCCCCGTCCCGCCGTCCCTCCAGGTGGCCCCCGAGGGCCGCGCCACCGCCAACCTCACCTTCGAGGGCCTGACACTGCTGCCCGGCGGACGGACCCTGCTGGCGTCCATGGAGTCCGCGATCAGCGGCGACAGCGCGGGCACCGTCCGCTTCCAGACCTGGCGGCGCGGCAAGGGCGGCCACTTCGGGCTCGGCGCCCAGTACGCCTACCGCACCGACGCCGGGCTCGGCGTCCCCGAGGTCCAGGCCACCCCCGACGGCCGCCTCCTGGTCCTGGAACGCGGCTTCACCGCGGGCGTCGGCAACACCGTCCGCCTCTACCTGGCCGACCCGCGCCACGCCACCGACACCAGCCGGATCGAGCACCTCACCGGCCAGCCCCGGGTCCGCCCGATCGCCAAGACCCTGCTCGCGGACCTCGCCGACTGCCCGACCCTGGGCGCCACCGCCAAGCAGCCCCAGCCCAACCCGCTCCTCGACAACATCGAGGCGATGGCGATCACCGGCCGCGACCGGGGGACCCTGCACGTCCTGCTGGCCAGCGACGACAACCAGAACCCGGCCCAGACGACCCGTTTCTACCGCCTGCGCGTCCGCACCGCGTAGCTCCCCGGCCGGGACCGTCACCGGAGCCCCGGCCCCCTCATTTGTTGCGGCGGGATGAAATCCCGGCCCGTCGGCGTTGGCACCTGCGGCGTAGACGGCAGCAGAGGGAGGCACCCGCGTGGAAGCGCAACGGGGATGGGTACGGCGACTGGCCGGATACGCCTGGCGGTATCCGAAGGACGTCGTCCTCGCTCTCGGCTCCTCGCTGGCGGGCATGGCGGTCCTGGCCGTCGTCCCGCTGATCACCAAAGTGATCATCGACGACGTCGTCGGCGACCACACCCGGTCCATGGCGCCCTGGGCCGGGGCGCTGCTCGCCGCCGCCGGCGCCGTGTACGTCCTCACCTACATCCGCAGGTACTACGGCGGCCGGCTCGCCCTCGACGTCCAGCACGACCTGCGCACCGAGATGTTCACGACGATCACCCGGCTCGACGGCCGCCGCCAGGACGAACTCTCCACCGGGCAGGTCGTCGGCCGCGCCACCAGCGACCTCCAGCTGATCCAGGGCCTGCTGTTCATGCTCCCGATGACCATCGGGAACGTCCTGCTCTTCGTGATCTCCCTGGGCATCATGGCGTGGCTCTCCCCGCCGCTCACCCTGGTCGCCCTCGCCGTCGCGCCCGCGCTGTGGTGGATCGCCCGCCGCAGCCGCTCCCGGCTGCACCCCGCCACCTGGTACGCGCAGGCCCAGGCCGCCGCCGTCGCGGGCGTCGTGGACGGCGCCGTCAGCGGCGTCCGGGTCGTCAAGGGGTTCGGGCAGGAGGAGCAGGAGACCGGCAAGCTCCGCGAGGTCAGCAGGCGGCTGTTCGCCGGGCGGCTGCGCACCATCCGGCTGAACTCCCGCTACACCCCCGCCCTCCAGGCCGTGCCCGCCTTCGGGCAGGTCGCCATGCTCGCGTTCGGCGGCTGGCTCGCCGTACGCGGACACATCACGCTCGGCACGTTCGTCGCGTTCTCCACCTACCTCGCCCAGCTCGTCGGCCCGGTGCGGATGCTCGCCATGGTCCTCACCGTCGGCCAGCAGGCACGGGCGGGCACCGAACGCGTCCTGGAGCTGATCGACACCGAACCGTCCATGAGCGACGGCACGAAGACCCTGCCCGCCGACGCGCCCGCCACCGTCGAGTTCGACGACGTGTCCTTCGGCTACGCGGACGGCCGCCCGGTGCTCTCCGGACTCAGCTTCGAGATCGGGGCGGGCGAGACCCTCGCCGTCGTCGGCTCCTCCGGCTCGGGCAAGTCCACCGTCTCACTGCTGCTGCCCCGCTTCTACGACGTCGGCCACGGCGCCGTCCTGGTCGGCGGCCACGACGTCCGCGAACTGACCCTGGCCTCGCTGCGGTCCGCCATCGGCCTGGTCCCCGAGGACTCCTTCCTCTTCTCCGAGACCGTCCGCGACAACATCGCCTACGGCCGCCCCGACGCCACCGACGAGCAGATACGCGAGGCGGCCCGCGCCGCCCAGGCCGACCGTTTCATCAGCGAGCTGCCCGACGGCTACGCCACCAAGGTCGGCGAACACGGACTGACCCTCTCCGGCGGCCAGCGCCAGCGCGTCGCCCTGGCCCGCGCCATCCTCGCCGACCCCCGCCTGCTCGTCCTCGACGACGCCACCTCCGCCGTCGACGCCCGCGTCGAGCACGAGATCCACGAGGCGCTCAAACAGGTCATGCGGGGCCGCACCACCCTGCTGATCGCCCACCGCCGCTCCACCCTCGCGCTCGCCGACCGCATCGCCGTCCTCGACGCCGGACGCCTCGCCGACCTCGGCACCCACGAGGAGCTCCAGGCCCGCTCCGCGCTCTACCGGCGGCTGCTCACCGACCCCGACGAGCTGGGCGGCGTCTCACCCGGCCACCCCCGGCCCGCCGCCCGCCCCGAGGACACCTCCGTCCGCGACGAACTCGACGCCGCGTTCGACGCCGAACGCGGCGTCACCCCCCGCCTGTGGACCGGCGACCGGGCCCCCAAGGACACCGCCCTGTCCGGCATGCCCGCCACCCCGGGGCTGCTCGCCCAGGTCGACGCGCTGCCCCCGGCCACCGACACCCCCGGCATCGACGAGGGCCACGCCGTCCGCGCCGAGGACTCCTACGGACTCCGCCGCCTGCTGCGCGGCTTCCGCCTCCCGCTGCTGATCAGCCTCGCCCTCGTCGCCGTCGACGCCGGCATGGGACTGCTGCTGCCGGTGCTGATCAGGCACGGCATCGACCAGGGCGTCACCGCGATGGCGATCGGCGCGGTCTGGGCCGCCGCGCTGCTCGGCCTGGCCGCCGTCCTCGTGCAGTGGGCGGCGCAGATCGGCGAGACCCGGATGACCGGACGCACCGGCGAACGCGTCCTCTACTCGCTGCGCCTGAAGATCTTCTCCCAGCTCCAGCGGCTCGGGCTCGACTACTACGAGCGGGAGCTGACCGGCCGGATCATGACCCGGATGACCACCGACGTCGACGCCCTGTCGACGTTCCTCCAGACCGGCCTGGTCACCGCGTTCGTCTCGGTCGTCACCTTCTTCGGCATCATGGTCGCCCTGCTGGCCATCGACGTGCAGCTCGCGCTCGTCGTCTTCGCGACGTTGCCGCCGCTCGTCGTCGCCACCTACTTCTTCCGCCGGGCCAGCGTCAAGGCGTACGAACTCGCCCGCGAACGCGTCTCGGTGGTCAACGCCGACCTCCAGGAGTCGGTGTCGGGCCTGCGGATCGTGCAGGCCTTCGGACGCGAACGCGACGGCGGCGCCCGGTTCGCCGACCGCAGCGACAGCTACCGCCAGGCCCGCGTCCGCGGCCAATGGCTGATCTCGGTCTACTTCCCGTTCGTCCAGCTGCTGTCGTCGGTCGCCGCGGCGGCCGTCCTGATCACCGGCGCGGGCCGGGTCGACGACGCCACCCTCACCACCGGCGCGCTGGTCGCCTACCTGCTCTACATCGACCTGTTCTTCGCCCCCGTCCAGCAGCTCTCCCAGGTCTTCGACGGCTACCAGCAGGCCACCGTCTCGCTGGGCCGCATCCAGGAACTCCTCCAGGAGCCCACCTCCACCAAGACCGCGGACGAGCCCCTCGACGTGCTCTCGCTGCGCGGCGACATCGCCTTCGAGGACGTCCACTTCGCGTACGGCACCGACGAGGAGGCCATCAGCGGCGTCGACCTGCGGATACCGGCCGGGCAGACCGTCGCGTTCGTCGGGGAGACCGGCGCGGGCAAGTCGACGGTCGTCAAGCTCGTCGCCCGCTTCTACGACCCGACGGGCGGCCGGATCACCGTCGACGGCACCGATCTGCGCGCCCTCGGCCTCACCTCCTACCGGCACCGGCTCGGCGTCGTCCCGCAGGAGGCGTACCTGTTCCAAGGCACCGTCAGGGACGCCATCGCCTACGGCCGCCCGGACGCCACCGACGCCCAGGTGGAGGCGGCGGCCAGGGCGGTCGGCGCCCACGAGATGATCGCCACGCTCGACGGCGGCTATCTGCACGAGGTCGCCGAGCGCGGCCGCAACCTCTCGGCGGGCCAGCGCCAGCTGATCGCGCTGGCCCGCGCCGAACTCGTCGACCCGGACATACTGCTCCTCGACGAGGCGACCGCCGCCCTCGACCTGGCCACCGAGGCCCTCGTCAACCAGGCGACGGACCGGCTGGCCGGGCGCCGCACCACGCTCGTGGTGGCGCACCGGCTGACCACCGCGGCGCGCGCCGACCGGATCGTCGTCATGGACCGCGGCCGGGTCGCCGAGGACGGCACGCACGCCGAACTCCTCGCCCGCGAGGGCCGGTACGCGCGGCTGTGGCGGACCTTCGTCGGCAGCTCGGACGACGAACCGGGCGAGCCGGTCCTGGCCCCGCAACTGCCCTGACCGCGGGCCGCTGACTGCTGACCGCGGGCGGCTGACCGCGGGCCGCGGGCCGGCGGAGGTCGGGAGGGCAACCCTTCACCGGTCTCATGCGTCCGTACATCAGTACGGACCTCAGACGTCCCGTACGGACAGCCGACGTCCCGTACGGACCTCGGATGTGTACGGACCTCACACGGGTGACGAAGGGAGCGGCGGTGGGTGGCGGGGCGACACGACGACGGCTCGCGCTCGGCACGGCGCTGCTGATCGCGGCCGGCGCGCTCACGGTCGCGGCCCCCGCGACGGCCGAGGCCACCGCCGAGAACCGGGCGGCCCCCTACTGCGCCGGGCGCCACGTGCTCGACCTGCCGTTCTCGACCGGCACCGTGCACGTCTACAAGCGCGACGGCTACGTCTGCGCCGTCACCGTGCCGGCCCGCGAGAACGGCGCGAGGCGCACCATGTCGGTCAGCGTCCAGGCGCGCGGCAACCGGCCCGTCGTCGACAAGGGCTGGTACACGCGACACGCGGGACCGGTCACCGTGCACGCCGGCCGCCGCTGCGTGTGGATCAAGGGCAGTATGAGTGCCGGGACCGTCAGTTCCGGGTGGATCCTTTGCTGACCCACGGGTTTCACACAGCCAATTCTTGAACTCCCCTGGTGCGGGACCCGGTTGCTCGGTTAGCTTCCGGCGGACATCTGTACCGAACAGGGGAGGGTGCATGCGCAAGGCGCTCAGATGGCTGCTGGCGCTCACCGTGCTCACGGGCACGCTGACGACGGCCCAGGCGGCCACCGCCGCCGGGTCGGAGGCCACCGGGACGACCGGCACCACCGGCGCGGCCGACACCGCCGCCACCGCGGGACACGGCGCGACCGCCGATGCTGCCGACATCAAGGACCGGCTGCTCGCCGTTCCGGGGATGAGCCTGATCGAGGAGAAGCCGTACCCCGGGTACCGGTTCTTCGTCCTCGGCTACACCCAGCCGGTCGACCACCGGCACCCGTCCAAGGGGACGTTCCAGCAGCGGATCACCGTGCTGCACAAGGACGTCAGCAGGCCGACGGTCTTCTACACCGGCGGCTACAACGTCTCGACGACCCCGAGCAGGCGGGAGCCGACCCAGATCGTCGACGGCAACCAGGTCTCCCTGGAGTACCGCTACTTCACGCCGTCGCGGCCCGACCCGGCCGACTGGTCCAAGCTCGACATCTGGCAGGCGGCCAGCGACCAGCACCGCCTCTTCTCGGCCCTGAAGAAGATCTACTCCGCCAACTGGCTCGCCACCGGCGGCTCCAAGGGCGGCATGACCGCCACCTACTACGAGCGGTTCTACCCCAAGGACATGGACGGCGTCGTCGCGTACGTCGCCCCCAACGACGTCGTCAACGACGAGGACTCCGCCTACGACCGCTTCTTCACCACGGTCGGCACCAAGGAGTGCCGCGACCGGCTGAACGCCGTCCAGCGGGAGGCGCTGGTGCGCCGCGAGCGCCTTGAGGAGAAGTACGCGGCGTACGCGGCCGAGAACGGCTACACCTTCACCACCATCGGCAGCCTCGACCGGGCCTACGAGGCGGTCGTCCTCGACTACGTCTGGGGCTTCTGGCAGTACAGCCTGGTCTCCGACTGCGCCACCGTCCCGGCCGACGCGAAGAACGCGAGCGACGACGACATCTGGAACTCCGTCGACACCATCTCCGGGTTCTCGTTCTACACCGACCAGGGGCTGTCCCCGTACACGCCGTACTACTACCAGGCGGGCACCCAGCTGGGGGCGCCGACGATCCACTTCCCGTACATCGAGAAGAAGTACGTCCGCTACGGCTACCAGCCGCCGCGCAACTTCGTGCCGAGGTCCATCCCGATGCGGTTCCAGCCGCTGGCGATGCGTGACGTCGACACCTGGGTGCGGCACAACGCCCGGCACATGATGTTCGTGTACGGGCAGAACGACCCGTGGGGAGCGGAGCGGTTCCGCCTCGGCAAGGGCGCCAAGGACTCCTACGTCCTGACCGCGCCCGGCATGAACCACGGCGCGAACGTCGCGGGGCTCACCGCCGACGAGAAGACGCTCGCCACCGCCCGCATCCTGGACTGGGCCGGAGTGGCACCCGCCACCCCGACCGCCCAGCCGAAGCCGCTCGCGAAGTTCGACGCGAAGCTGGACGTCCGGGACGTGGAACGCGAACCCACGCTGCGGCACTGAGATCGGGGGAGGGGCGGGGGCGCGGCTCCGTGAGATCAGGAGTGCGGCTCCGTGAGACAGGGGCTCGCGTCCCCTCCCAGCCCTGGGGACCTGGGGCTCGGGCCGCCGGTCCTCAGGACCCGGCCGTCGCCCCGACGTTCAGGCAGCCGCCGGTCGCCGGGTGCGGTGGCCGGCGGCTGCTGGCCGGTGGCTTCTACGCCGTCGGGCCGTTCCGGTACGACAGCCCGTAGCCGAGGGGCCGCAGCACCCGGGTCGGGTCGTCGGCGGCCGGGACCGGGACCGGCAGCCGTCCCCTGGGCCGGGCGAGGCCCGCGATCACCCGGGCCGCCGCCCGGAGTTCGACGTCGGTCCAGGAGTACGTGGCCAGGACGGCGGGGACGCCGGGCAGGTGGGCGAGGTCGTACGGGTTGCGGATCGCCACCGCCACCACCGGCTTCCCGGTCGCGGTGAGCCGTTCGACCAGGGTCTTCTGGGTGCTGTCCGCCGTCAGGTTGTAGGTGCCGACGACGATCGCGTCCACGTCCCGCGCGGCGGCCACCGCGGCCGCGATGTCGGCGGCGGACGGGGTGGTCCCGGTGGGGCGGGCGGTCGCGGTGAAGCCCAGCCGCGTCAGGGCCGCCGCGAGGACGGACGTCGGCGGCCCCGTGGTGCCCGAGGGTGAGGCCGGATCGGGGCCGGCCACCAGCAGCCGGCGGTGGGTGCGCGGCGACAGCGGCAGCACTCCGCCCTCGTTGGCCAGCAGCGTCGTGGTCCGCTCGGCGATCCGGTCGGCGGTCGCGCGGTGCGCCCGGGTGCCGACGAACAGATCCACCTCGTCCTCGGCGACGTACGGCTCGTCGAACAGGCCGAGCCGGGACTTCAGGCGCAGGACGCGCAGGACCGACGCGTCGATCCGCGCCTCCGTCAGCTCCCCGTCCTCGACGGCCTTGAGGACGGCGTTCCAGGCGATCTCCAGGGACGGCGGGTTGAGGAGCTGGTCGACCCCCGCCTTCAGGGCGAGCACCGGGACCCGGTCGTCGCCGTACTTGGTGCGCACGCCCTCCATGCCGAGCGAGTCGGTCACCACCAGCCCGTCGTAGCCCAGTTCGCCGCGGAGCACGCCGGTGACGATCGGGTGGGAGAGGGTGGCCGGGTCGCCCGAGCCGTCGAGGGCCGGCACCATGAGGTGCCCGGTCATGATCGAGTCGACGCCGGCCCGGATCGCGGCCCGGAACGGCACCGCGTCCAGCGTCGACCACAGGGCGCGGCTGTGCGTGATGACGGGGAACCCGAAGTGGCTGTCGACGGCGGTGTCGCCGTGCCCGGGGAAGTGCTTGGCGGTCGCCGCGACGGCGGACCGCTGGTAGCCGGCCACCTCGGCGGCGACCAGCGCGGCGACGGCGTCCGGGTCGGAGCCGAAGGAGCGGACCCCGATGACCGGGTTGGCCGGGTTGACGTTCACGTCGGCGACCGGCGCGTAGTCCTGGCGGATGCCGAGGGCGCGCAGCTCACGGCCGGAGACCCGGCCCAGGGTCCGGGCGTCGGCGCGGGAGCCGCCCGCGCCGACGGCCATCGCGCCGGGCAGCATCGTGGCTGGCGCCCCGACCCGGGCGACGGCGCCGTGCTCCTGGTCGGTGGAGATCAGCACGGGCAGCCCGCGCGGCCGGGAGAGGGACGCCCGCTGGATGCCGTTGGAGAGGGCGGCGATCTGGTGCGGGTCGCGGGTGTTGTGGGCCCAGGTGAAGTAGATGATGCCGCCGACGTGGTACTCGGCGATCAGCTCGGCCGCGTCGCGGACGCCGATCTCGCTCAGGTTGGCGTCGATGTCGGCCTGGTCGGGGGCGGTGGCGGAGTGGCCGTAGACCCGCATGACGAAGAGCTGGCCGACCTTCTCGGGCAGCGTCATCCGCCCGAGCAGGGACCGGAGCCCGCGTTCGTCGGCGCGGGCGGTGCCGGTGACCGCGAGGGACGCGGCGGCGCCCATGGTCGCGGTGAGGACGGTACGTCTGGAGGGCACGTGCGCTCCTTCCGGAGATGATCCACTGAAGGAAACTTCCGTGCGGACAGCAGTAACGGGGAAGTTTCCGCCAGTCAAGGGAGTGCGCACGGTACCCAGCGGGGAGCCGCCACCGGCGCCGTTGCCCAGGGGCACGCCGGTGGCGGCATACCGGCGGCCCCGGTGGGGCGGCGGTCACGGGTCGACGGGCAGCGCCAGGCGGGTGGGTGGGCGAACCCCCCGTTCCCAGTGCGACCGCAGCGCACCCACCGTCTCGGCGATCGCAGGCCGCCGCGCCGCCCCGCTGCGCCACAGCGCGTACAGGCGCCGCACAGGTGTCGGTTCGAGCCGTACCTCCGCGACCCCCGCGGGCAGCGGGCCGCGCCCGAGCCGTGGCATCAGGGAGATGCCGAGCCCCGCGGCGACCAGCGCGACCTGGGTGGGGTTCTCGTCGGCCTGGTGGACGACGTCCGGCTCGTGTCCGGCGGCGCGCAGGGTCCGCATCAGCCAGTCGTGGCAGACCCGGCCGGGCGGCTGGCACACCCATCGTTGTCCGCCCAACTCCTCGCGCCGCACGGATTCCCGTCCGGCGAAGGCGTGTCCTTCGGGCACCAGCAGGGTGCAGTGGTCGTCGCCGATCACGGCTTGTTCGACGCCGGCCGGGGTCGGCAGCGGCGCGATGTCCCAGTCGTGGGCGACGGCGAGGTCCACCGCGCCCCGGGCGACGAGGTCGACGGAGAGGTGCGGGTCGACCTCGGTGAGCCGGGCGTCGAGGGCGGGGTGCCGTACGGCGAGGTCGGCGAGGACGGCGGGCAGCAGTCCGCGTGCGCTGGACGGGAACGCGGCGATGGTCAGCCGCCCCGACGGCACCCCGCGCCGTTCCTCAAGCTGGGTCTCCGCGCGCTCCATGATCGCCAGCAACTCCTGCGCCGTCGCGACGAGTTGACGCGCCTCGGGGGTGAGCCGCACCCCGCGTCCGGCGCGTTCGAGCAGGACGGTCCTGGTCTCCCGTTCCAGCTTGGTGATCTGTTGGGAGACGGCGGAGGGGGTGTAGCCGAGGGCGGTGGCGGCGGCGCCGACGGTGCCGTGCACGGAGACGGCGTGCAGGGCCCGCAGGCGGTGGAGATCCAGCATCAGGGCCCCGATTCTTCAGTAACGCTACATCCGACCGTGCAGTAATCATCGCTGGTGCTTCACGGTCGTGGGGCGTGATCCTCGACGCATGCGACCCGCACATGTGGCCCTCGCCGTCCTCGTGACGGCGGTCTGGGGCGTCAACTTCACCGTCATCGAGGTCGGCCTCGGCCACTTCCCGCCGCTCCTCTTCTCCGCCCTGCGCTTTCTGGTGGCGGCGCTGCCCGCGGTCTTCCTCGTGGGGCGCCCGAAGGTGGCGTGGACGTGGATCGTGTCGGTCGGGCTGGCCCTCGGGGTCGCCAAGTTCGGGCTGCTGTTCGTCGGGATGAGCGCGGGCATGCCGGCCGGTCTGTCCTCGCTCGTGCTCCAGATCCAGGCGGTGTTCACGGCCGTCGTCGCGTTCGCCGTGCTCGGTGAACGCCCGGCCCGGGTGCGGCTGCTGGGCATGCTGGTGGCGCTGGCCGGGATCGGCACGGCCGCCGTCGAGGAGGGCGCCGCGGGGCCGCTGGGCGCCTTCGCGCTGGTCGTCGCGGCGGCGGCCTGCTGGGGGGTGTCGAACGTACTGACCCGCAGGGCCGCCCCGCCCGACGCCCTGAACTTCATGGTCTGGGTCAGCACGGTCCCTATCCTGCCGCTGTTGGCGCTCTCGCTCCTGGTGGAAGGCCCGTCCCGGGACCGCGAGGCGCTGGCCGCGCTCGACTGGCAGGGCGCCGGCACCGTCGTCTACGTGGCGTGGGTGACGACGGTCTTCGGGTTCGGGGCGTGGGGGTGGCTGCTGCGCCGCCACCCGGCGTCGACGGTCGCGCCGTTCTCGCTGCTGGTCCCGGTCTTCGGCATGTCGTCGGCCGCCCTGTTCCTGGGCGAGGGGGTGACCCCGGCGCGCTGGTGCGCGGCGGCCCTGCTGGTGGGCGGGGTGGCACTGGCGTCCCTGCCCTCGCGACGCGGAAGGGGACGCGGGGTGGGGCGCGGGAGGCTCGCGCCGGCCGTCACGCCGATTCGTTGAGGAGCCTCGACAGCTCGTCGCGTCCCGCCGCCAGCAGTTCGGGCAGCGGTGCCGCCCGCTCGTACCAGCGTTTCTCGTACTCCCAGCAGAGCCAGCCGTCCCAGCCGTGCCGGGACAGCACCTCCACGCACTCGGCGAGCGGCAGCACGCCCGCGCCGAGCGCGAGCGGGGTCGTGTCCTCGGCGGACGCGATGTCCTTGACCTGCACATAGCCGAGGAACGGCGCGAGCGCCGCGTACGACTCGGCGGGCTGCTCGCCGGCCAGCCAGGTGTGCATGACGTCCCAGAGCGCCCCGGCGTTGCGGTGCCCGACCCGGCCGAGGACGCGGATCGCGTCGGCGGCGGCGCGGTGCGAGTCGTGGGTCTCCAGGAGGACCCGGACGTCGTGGTCGGCGGCGTACTCGGCGGCGGTGCCGAGCCGCCGGGCGGCGGTGGCGTCGGCCCGCTCCCGGGTCTCCTCGCGTCCTGCGCCGGGGAAGACCCGTACGTAGCGGGCGCCGAGGTCGTGGGCGAGGTCGACGAGCCGGCGGATCTCCTCGATCACCGGCCCGTCGTCGCCGGGCGCGGCCACCCGCGGGTATCCGGCGACGCCGAGCACCTCGATGCCGGCCGTCCTGAACCGGTCGGCCACCTCGGTCCGCCGGGCCAGGTCGAGGCCGGGGTTGACGGGCTCCTCCGGGTGGGCGCGGAGTTCCACGCCGTGGTAGCCGTGGGCGGTCGCGAGCCGGATCACGTCCGGGACGGGGAGTCCTGGTACGCCGAGGGTGGAGAAGGCCAGTTTCATGATTCCTACTGTCACTCGGGGGTGCGGTGCAGGTCCAGGCGCCAGTCCTGGCCGTTCAGGTCCTTTCCGAACGAGCGGTGCGCCCGCTCCGCGGTGAGCGCGAACCCGTGCCGCTGGTAGAGGCGGCGGGCGGCGGTCAGGACGTCGTTGGTCCACAGCACGACGTCCCGGTAGCCGGCCCCGCGCGCGAAGTCGACGACCGCGCCGACCAGCCGGTCGCCGATGCCGAGCCCGCGCGCCTCGGGTTCGACCAGCAGCAGCCGCAGCCGGGCGCTGCCGGGCGCGTCGTCGCGCACGCACATCACGCAGCCCATCGGGCGCCCGTCGAGTTCGGCGATCCACACCCGCTCCAGGTGCGGGTCGTGGTCCTGCCCGAAGTCGGCGACGATCCGGGCGACGAGGCCCTCGTAGTCGGCGTTGAACCCGTACTCGGCCGCGTACAGGGCGGCGTTGCGCTGCACGATCCAGCCGAGGTCGCCGGGGCGCGGCTCGCGCAGCACGACGTCCTCGGGGCGCGGCGGCCGGCCCGCGGAGAGGATCTCCCTGACGGTGCGCAGCGCCTGTGTGAGCCGGGTCCTGTCGGCGGCGGGCACCCCGGCGAGCAGTTCGCCGACGGACCGGTCGGCGCGTTCGGCGAGCAGCGCGGCGGTCTCGCGGCCGCGGTCGGTGAGGGTGACGCGGCGGCGTCTCGGGTCGGTCGCGGAGGCGGACCTCTCGATCAGTCCGTCCTCCTCGAACTTGTTGAGGATGCGGCTCAAGTACCCGGCGTCCAGGGAGAGTTCGGTGCGCAGGTCGGCGGCGTCGGTGCGCGGGGCGTGCGCGAGTTCGTACAGCACCCGGGACTCGGTGAGGGTGTAGGGCGCGTAGAGGTGACGGCTGTAGTCGAGTGCGCCGATGACGTTCGTGTAGAAGCGGTTGAAGGCGCGGACGTCGCGGATGTCCTGGACGGTCATGGTGCGGCCCCGATGATCCGGAGGGAAACCTCTGACTCAGTCAGAGATGTGGCGGGCCCGAGCCTAGGACGAAGGGCGCCGCCCGTCCATGCCGACGACGCCCCTCCCCTCTCCTCTTTCCCTCCCCCTTTTTTTCATCCCGTCCCGTCCCCGCGCGCGTCCGCTCAGTCGGCCGCGGGCCGGTAGACGCAGACCTGGACGCCCGTCTTCCCCGTGGTCGTCGAGACGAGGTCGAACGGGCGCTTCGTCCCGTCCGTAGGGAAGATCGACTTGCCGCCGCCGAGCAGCACGGGCATCACGATCAGCTGGAGCTCGTCGACGAGCCCCGCCGCGAGCAGGGCGCGCACCAGGGTGGGGCTGCCCATCATCGCGAGGTCGCCGCCCTCGGCCGCGCGCAGCTCCCGGATCCGCGCGAGCGCCTCGCCGCCCGCGATCCGGGTGGTGTTCTGCCAGGTCAGCTCGGCGTCGCCGAGCGTGTCCGTGACGACGTACTTCGGCAGCCCGTTCAGCAGATCGGCGAACGGGTCACCGGCCCGCTCGGGCCAGGCCGCCGCCATCGTCAGATAGGTGCGACGCCCGTACAGCAGCGCGCTCGCCTGCTGGAGACCGGCGGCGAACGCCCCGCCGACGACCTCCGGGTCGAAGTACGGGTGCGACCAGCCGCCGTGCGCGAACCCGCCGTCGGTGTCCTCCTCGGGACCGCCGGGCGCCTGCACGACCCCGTCGAGACTCATGAACTCACTGACCACGACCCGCATGACAACCACTCCTCGGTATCGGGGCGCCCCAGCGGACGCTCACCCTCTCCAGACCGATCGTCGTACCAAAAGTCATCGTCGGAACGCCGGACACCCGCAAGGGGCGGGGAAGTCACCCCAGGGTGGGCAAGGTTTGGCGGTCATGGGGGCGCCTGTGGCTCAATGGCGGCGGGGCGACCGAGAGGGGCGGGGGAGATGGAACCCGAGGACCGGCCGGTGGGACGGGACGAGGCCGCGAGGACGCCGGCGGCGCCCGCGCCGCGCGGGCGGGTTCTCTGGCACCGCGGCTGGGGCGTCTGCGCCGTGCTGCTCGGGGCGGTGCTGCTGGCCGCCGCCGGGGTCGGGCTCGCCGTGGTGCCCGCGTCGGTCGCCGAGGAGCGGGCGTTCCGCTCCGCGCTGCCCTGCGGTGTCGCCACCCTGGACGACTGCCTGCGCCCGGTGACCGCCACCGTCAGCGGCACCGAGATCCGCGACCACCCCAAGAACCCGCGCTACGACCTGCACCTCACCGGCGCCCCCGCGGCGCCCCGCAGCCTGCCGATGGGCGGCGCCGACCCGCTGCTGCGCCATCTCCGCGCGGGCGACGAGGTCGTCGTCACCCGCTGGCGCGACTACGCGCCCGCCGTCACCAAGGACGGCGTCACCCAGTCCACCGACGACACCCCCGAGGGCCGTTCCCTGTTCACCACGGCGGGCTCGCTCGCCCTGGCCGCGCTGGGCCTGTTCGCCTTCCGCGCGGGCCAGTCGGCCGTGGCCCGCGCCCGCGCCTTCGCCACCGAGGGCGTCCCACCGAGGCTCCTGCTGCGCGGCGTCCAGGCCGCGGGCGCGGCCCTGCTCGCCGTCCCCGCCGGCCTCTTCGGCGTCTGGACGGGCCCCCTGGGTGTGATCGTCCTGTGGCTACCGGCAGTCGCCCTGCTCCTCCTGGCCACCCGCGACCTGGACACGCCCCAGCCCAACTGACCTACAACTGGCTCGGGTTCATCGCACCCGGCTCGCATCACACCCGCCGGACGACGCGCTCGACGACCTCCGTGACCAGCTCCGCGATCGACGCAGGCCCTGGGCGCTAAGCTCGCCCCCGTGTTCGAGGCGACCGTTTCAACCGCGCTGCGTGGTGTGCGAATCGGCCGCGAGCGGTGGGCCGCGCTCGGGGTCGGCACGCGGGACGGCGTGCTCGCCGTGCTGCTCGCCCCCGTCGTGTTCGCGCCGCTCACGGCCCCCGTCGGCGCGGAGTTCGGCGACCTGCCGACCCGCCCCTACGACCTGCCAGGACTGCTGCTTACGGCCGTCCTGTGGCTGCCGCTCACGGTACGGCGACGGTGGCCGGGAGCCTGCCTCGCCGTGATCGCGACGGCGTTCGCGATCCGTGAACTGGCGGGCTACCCAGCGACGTTCGCCAGCGTCGGCCTGTACGTCGCGCTGTACGGCGTCGGCGCGCACGGCGCCTGGAGGGACCGCGGGGCCGGAACGGCGGGCGCGCACGGCGACGGCGACCACGGCGACGGCGACGATGGGAAAGGCATCCGTGGGGGAGACGTTCGCGGGGAGGACGCCCGCAGTGAGGGTGCTCGCGGGCAAGGCGCCCCGCCGGTCGTCGGCGTCGGCGTCGGTGTCGTCGTCGCCTCCGTGCTGTACGTGCTGTTCGCGATCGGTCTGCACGGGCGTGGCTCACCGCAGGGGATCTCCGACTTCGTCCTCATCTACGCGGTCCTGGCGTGCTGTTGGGCCGGAGGCCGGGCGGTGCGGTCCTGGCGGGCCGCCGAGGAGGGGCGGCGGCGGGCCGGTGCCGAGGCCGCCATGGCGCGTGAACGGGCCCGTATCGCACGGGAGTTGCACGACGTCGTCACCCACCACGTCACCGCGATGGTGGTCCAGGCCGACGCCGCCCAGTTCGTGCTCGCCGACGCCCCCGACCGGGTCGCCACCGGCCTGGAGGCGATCAGCGACTCGGGACGCCGGGCCCTGACCGACCTCCAGCATCTGCTGGGCGTGCTGAACGCGTCCGGCGCGGGCCGGGAAGGCGACCGCGCGCCCGCGCCGTCGCCCGGCACCCTCGGTGAACTCGTCGCGCACACCAGGGCGGCCGGCCAGCCGGTACGGCTGACCGAGCACGGTGAGCGGCGGCCGATGCCGTCGGCCGTGGAGCTGGCCGCGTACCGGGTCGTCCAGGAGGCCCTGACCAACGCGCTGAAACACGCGCCTGGCCACCCCACCCACGTCCAAGTCCGGTACGGGCACGAGGAGATCGAGGTCGAGGTGACGACGGAACCGGCCCCGGCGCGGGGTGCCGTGCCCGCGCCCAGGAGGGCGCCAGTGCGCGGCGGCGGGCACGGGCTCGTCGGACTGCGGGAGCGGGTCGGCGTGTTCGGCGGCGAACTGCGGGCGGGCGCCGCCGCCGACGGCGGCTTCGCCGTCCTGGCCCGCATCCCGGCGGGAGGCGGCGCGTGACCCCGATCAGGGTGCTGGTCTGCGAGGACCAGGAACTCGTCCGCACCGGCTACGTCACCATCTTCTCCGCGCAGCCCGACCTGGACGTCGTCGGAGAGGCCGCCGACGGCCTCGCGGCGGTGGAGGCGGCCCGCCGACTGCGCCCCGACGTCGTGGTGATGGACATCAGGATGCCCCGCCTCGACGGCATCGAGGCGACCCGGCTGCTGGCCGGGCCCGAGGCCGTCGACCCGGTGAAGATCCTGGTCGTCACGACGTTCAACCTCGACGCGTACGTGTACGAGGCGCTGCGGGCGGGCGCCAGCGGCTTCCTGCTGAAGGACGCGCCGCCGCGCGAACTGGTCGCCGGCATCCGCACGGTGGCCGCGGGCGAGTCGCTGCTCGCGCCCGCCGTCACCCGCGCGCTGGTGGGCAGGTTCGCCGACCGGATCCGCCCGGAGAGCCGAGGCCCGGCCCTGCCAAGGGAGTTGTCGGCCCTCGCGCCGCGCGAGACGGAGGTGCTGACGCTGATCGCGGAGGGCCTGTCGAACGCGGAGATCGCCGACCGCCTCGTGCTCAGCCGCGAGACGGTCAAGACGTACGTCTCGCGCATCCTCACCAAGCTCGACCTGCGCGACCGCGTCCAGGCCGTCGTCCTCGCCCACCGGGTGGGCCTGATGGCCGCACGGGACCCGTCACCCTGACGACCGCCGCCGGTGTCCCCCGTGCGAGCTACACCCGACCACCCGACTGTCCACCCCGGGGTGACGTGCCGCCCGGCCTCCCGTTCGTAGCGTTCACCGTGTCGAAGCGGGGCACGGAAGGTCCGGCGCCGCGGAAGTCAGGGAGGACGCACGTCATGTCGCTCGGGAGCGCGCAGTCGCTGAGGATCCGTTACGAGGGTCTGTTCGCGCAGACCCCGGTCGAGGCATCGGGCCGGGAGTACCCGAGGTGGGTGCGGCTCGGCGCGCCGGTGCTGGTCATCGCCGTCGTCCTCGCGGTGTCGGCCGGGACACGGGCGGTCGCGGGGTCGAACCCGGTGCTGTCGCTGCTGGCGGGCGCCGTGATCGCGCTGGGCGGCGCGGGCGTCTACGCGGCGGTCGTACGGCGTCTCGACGGGCGCCAGGTCACCGAACTCGACCCCGGGACCGCCGTCCGCTCACTGCGCACCGGCACGGTCATCGGCCTCGCCCTCTTCACGGCGACCCTCGCGGTGATCGCCCTCTTCGGCGGCTACGGGACCGAGGGCGGGGTCTCCGTCGGGGGCGTGCTGACGCTGCTCGGCATCATGGCGGGCGTCGCCGTCACCGAGGAACTCCTCTTCCGCGGTGTGATCTTCCGGGTCCTTGAGGAACTCACCGGAACCCGGGGCGCGTTGGCGATCTCCGCGCTCCTCTTCGGCGGCCTGCACCTGCTCAACCCCGGTGCCACGGTGTGGGGCGCGCTGGCCATCGCGGTGGAGGGCGGCCTGATGCTGGGCGCCGTCTACGCCGCCACCCGCTCCCTGTGGCTGCCGATCGGCATCCACTTCGGCTGGAACTTCGCGGAGAGCGGCCTGTTCGGCACCACGGTCTCCGGCAACGACGACGCCCCGACGGGCCTGGTCCACGGCGTCCTCTCCGGCCCTGACGCCCTGACCGGCGGCGCGTTCGGCCCGGAGTCGAGCTTCGTGGCGATCCTGGTCTGCGCGATCCCGACGTGGGTGTACCTGCGGAGAGCGGCGCGGGCGGGCCTGCTCCACCCCCGGAAGAGGGCCGAGTCCCCGCGCTGACGACCCCGCCCCACACGCCGATCGGCCCAGCGGCCCCCACCGCACCTGGCGCCGGTCGGCGCACGGCTGTCCCGCGGCACCGACTCCCGCCGACGCCCTGATCACCGCCCGGCGACACGGTGGCCCGCCGGCACAGCGGCCCGGCGCTACGGCGACCCAGCGGAACGGCGACCCAGCGGAACGGCGACCCAGCGGAACGGCGGCACCCGGCCCCGCCTGCTCCGAGCGCCGCCGGCCCCGTCAGGCGCCGCCCCACACCCCCGTCACATCGGCCGAAGGCGTCAGGCGCCGTCCGCGCGAGGTCTTCCGGTGGACCCCCGCACCATCAACTCGCCCCGCACCGTGGTGATCCCGCCGGGCGGTGCCTCCTCGCGGCCCATCGCGATCCGGCCCGCCCGTGCGCCGGCCTCCGCGAGCGGCAGCCGTACCGTCGTCAGCGCGGGCACCGCGTCGACGCTGAACGGGAGGTCGTCGAAGCCGGCCACCGAGACGTCGTCGGGGATGCGCAGTCCCGACTCGCGCAGCGCGGCGCAGGCGCCCAGCGCCACGGAGTCGTTCGCGGCGACGACCGCCGTCAGCGACGGGTCGCGGCGCAGCAGTTCGAGCGTGGCCTCGTAACCGGCCTGCCGGTCGTAGCGGCCGTGCACGGTCCAGCGGGGGTCCTCCGCGATCCCGGCCGCCGCGAGCGCCGCGCGGTGGCCCTCCAGACGGTGCCGGGTCGTCGTCCGCTCCTCGGGGCCCGCGATGTAGCCGAGCCGCCGGTGGCCAAGCCCGATCAGGTGTTCGGTGAGCCGCTGCCCGCCGCCCCTGTTGTCGAACGTCAGGGCGATGGCGCCGGTGTCGGGGGCCGGTGGCCGCCCGCACAGCACCACCCGCGTCCCGGCCTCCGACAGCTTGCGCAACTTCGCCGCCACGGCGGCGAGATGGGGTTCGTCCTCGACCGCGCCGCCGGTCAGCACCACGGCCGCGGCGCGCTGTCGCTGCAACAGCGTCAGGTAGGTCAGTTCACGTTCGGGTGAGCCCCCGGTGTTGCAGGTGACCGCCAGCCGTTCGCCGCCGGCCCGCCCGCCGGGCCCGCCGATCTCGGACTGGATCGCGCTCGCCATGATCCCGAAGAACGGGTCGGCGATGTCGTTGACCAGGATGCCGACCAGGTCCGAGGTGGCCGCGGCCAGCGCGCTCGCGGGGCCGTTGAGGACGTAGTCCAGGTCGTCGACGGCCTTCAGGACCCGTTCCCGGGTGGAGGCGGCCACCGGGTAGTTCCCGTTCAGCACGCGCGACACCGTCGCGGGGGAGACCTGCGCGCGGGCCGCCACGTCCGCCAGGGTCACCGTCATCTCGTCGTCCTCCGGTCGCGCATCTCTCGTCGCACCTCGTTGTGCCTCTGCTCGTCGTGGGCCCGCCAGGACCCTCCGCCTGTCCGTACGCCCGCCCGTCCGCCGCGGGACGTCCGCCGCAGGACGTCCGCCGCGGACGGTCGGGCGGACGGCCGGACGGCAGGACGTCCGCGGCGGCCGCACGTCTGTTCGCCGTCATCCATCCATTCATCCACCCATCCATCCGCCCGCCCGGCCGCGCGAAGCGCCGCGCGCGCGTCCGTACCCCGTCGGGGACGGGCCACCGCCGCCCATGGTTCCCGGGACGTGACGCGCCCCCGTTCCCCGAGGCGTGACGCGCCCCCGTTCCCCGGGACGTCACACACCCCGTTCCCGTGGCGTGACGTGCCCCGTTCCCCGGGCCCGCCGCCCCGAGCAGACCTTACGGCCCCCGCGCCCGCCCGTTCGTCCCCTCGAACAACTCGAAGCGGTCACGGTCTTGTCCGGACCACTGTTCAGAGGCTAGCTTCTCCTTACATAGAAAGCGCTTGCTGTGACGCTCATCAGGAGGGCGAACGCGGCACGCACACCGCGTACAACGCTGTGTACGACACCTGCGAAGGGAATGACGTGACACGCAAGACGGTGCGGATCGCCATGAACGGCGTGACCGGACGCATGGGCTACCGCCAGCACCTGGTCCGCTCCATCCTGGCCATCCGCGAACAGGGTGGCCTCGACCTCGGCGACGGCACCGTGCTGTGGCCCGAACCGGTGCTGGTCGGCCGCCGCGAGCACGCCCTGCGCGCGCTCGCCGAGCGGCACGGCATCGAGCACGTCTCGACCGACCTCGACGCGGTCCTCGCCGACCCGACCGTCGAGATCTACTTCGACGCCCAGGTCACCTCCGCCCGTGAGGAAGCGCTCACCAAGGCCATCGCCGCGGGCAAGCACCTCTACACCGAGAAGCCCACCGCCACCGGCCTCGACGGCGCCCTGGAACTGGCCAGGCTCGCCGACGCGGCCGGCATCAAGCACGGCGTCGTGCAGGACAAG
This sequence comes from Streptomyces griseoviridis, assembly GCF_005222485.1. Taxonomy (NCBI): domain Bacteria; kingdom Bacillati; phylum Actinomycetota; class Actinomycetes; order Kitasatosporales; family Streptomycetaceae; genus Streptomyces; species Streptomyces griseoviridis. Next base: position 3,389,282 of record NZ_CP029078.1, on the reverse strand, counting down.
CTGTTCCTGCCTGGCCTGCTCAAGCTCAAGCGCCTCATCGACGGCGGCTTCTTCGGCCGGATCCTGTCGGTGCGCGGCGAGTTCGGCTACTGGGTCTTCGAGGGCGACTGGCAGAGCGCCCAGCGCCCGTCCTGGAACTACCGCGCGGAGGACGGCGGCGGCATCGTCGTCGACATGTTCCCGCACTGGGAGTACGTGCTGCACGAGCTGTTCGGCCGGGTGAAGTCCGTCCAGGCCATCGCCACCACCCACATCCCGCAGCGCTGGGACGAGGACGACAAGCCCTACGACGCGACCGCCGACGACGCCGCCTACGGCATCTTCGAACTCGACGGCGGCGCCATCGCGCAGATCAACTCCTCCTGGGCGGTGCGCGTCAACCGCGACGAACTCGTCGAGTTCCAGGTCGACGGCACCGAGGGCTCGGCCGTCGCTGGACTGCGCAACTGCCGTGTCCAGCACCGCACTCTGACCCCCAAGCCGGTCTGGAACCCCGACATCCCGGCCACCTACTCCTTCCGCGACCAGTGGCAGGAGGTCCCGGACAACGAGGAGTTCGACAACGGCTTCAAGGCGCAGTGGGAGCTGTTCCTGCGGCACGTCTACGCCGACGCGCCCTACCACTGGGACCTGCTGGCCGGCGCCCGTGGCGTCCAACTCGCCGAGCTGGGGCTTAAGTCGTCCACCGAGGGCCGCCGCCTCGACGTCCCGGAGATCACGCTGTGACCCTCCGACTCCCGGGCACCGACGGCACGTTGCGGAGCTACGAGCCCCGCCCCGAGCCGCTCGCCCTCACCCCCGGCGCCCCCTTCACCTCCCGCACGGTCTTCTCGGCGGCCCATGTCGTCGCCGACCCGTTCGCCGACACCACCCCCGACGGACCGGCCGCCGTCGACTGGGACGCCACCCTCGCCTTCCGCCGCCACCTCTGGTCGCACGGCCTCGGGGTCGCCGAGGCCATGGACACCGCCCAGCGCGGCATGGGCCTCGACTGGCCGACCGCCGCCGAGCTGATCCGCCGCAGCGCCGCCGAGGCGAAGGCGTCCGGCGGCCGGATCGCCTGCGGCGTCGGCACCGACCAGCTGACCGCGGGCACCCTCGCCGAGGTGCGGGCCGCCTACGAGGAGCAGCTCGCGCTCGTCGAGGAGTCCGGCGCGCAGGCCATCCTGATGGCGTCCAGGGCGCTGGCGGCCGCGGCCACCGGACCCGAGGACTACCTGGAGGTCTACGGTCACCTCCTGCGGCAGGCGGACGGACCGGTCGTCCTGCACTGGCTCGGCCCGATGTTCGACCCGGCCCTCGACGGCTACTGGGGCTCCTCGGACCTGGACACGGCGACCGACACCTTCCTCGACGTCATCGCCGCCCACCCGGACAAGGTCGACGGCATCAAGGTCTCGCTCCTCGACGCCGGGCGCGAGGTGGAGCTGCGCCGCCGGCTGCCGCAGGGCGTGCGCTGCTACACCGGCGACGACTTCAACTACCCGGAGCTGATCGCGGGCGACGAGCAGGGCTTCAGCCACGCCCTGCTCGGCATCTTCGACCCGCTGGGTCCGCTGGGCGCCGAGGCGGTCCGCGTCCTGGACACCGGGGACACCGCGGGGTTCCGCGAACTCCTCGATCCGACGGTCGAGTTGTCCCGCCACCTCTTCCAGGCGCCGACCCGCTTCTACAAGACGGGCGTGGTCTTCCTGGCCTGGCTGGCCGGACACCAGACGCACTTCACGATGGTCGGCGGCCTCCAGTCGGCGCGCTCCCTGCCGCACCTGGCGCGCGCCTACGAACTCGCCGACGGACTCGGCCTGTTCCCCGACCCGAAGCTGGCCGAGGAGCGGATGAGGAACCTGCTGTCGCTGTACGGGGTGAACCAGTGAGCACCGGTCTCGAACGCTTCTCCATCAACCAGATGACGGTCAAGCAGCTGTCCCTGCCCGAACTGGCCGACGCCTGCGAGGCGTTGGGTGTCACCCAGGTCGGCCTGTGGCGCGAGCCGGTCCAGGCGTACGGCGTGGAGGCGGCGGCGAAGCTGGTGCGCGACGCGGGCCTGACCGTCACGACGCTGTGCCGGGGCGGCTTCCTGACGGCGATCTCCCCGGCCGAACGGGCCACGGCCGTCGCCGACAACAAGCGGGCCGTCGACGAGGCCGCCGCCCTCGGCACCGACACCCTGGTCCTGGTCTCCGGCGGCCTCCCGGCCGGCTCCAAGGACCTGCCGGGCGCCCGCGAGCGGATCGCGGACGCGCTGGCCGAACTGGGCCCGTACGCCGAGGAGCACGGCGTACGGCTCGCCATCGAACCCCTGCACCCGATGTACGCCTCGGACCGCTGCGTGGTCTCCACCCTCGCCCAGGCCCTGGACATCGCGGAGCGCTTCCCGGCCCACCAGGTCGGCGTCACGGTGGACACGTACCACATCTGGTGGGACGACCAGGCCCCCGCCCAGATCGCCCGAGCGGGCGCGGGCAACCGCATCCACACCTTCCAACTCGCGGACTGGACAACCCCGTTGCCCGAGGGCGTCCTCAACGGCCGGGGCCAGATCGGCGACGGCGCGATCGACATGCGCGCCTGGCAGGAACTGGTGGAGGCGGCCGGGTACACCGGCGCGATCGAGGTGGAACTCTTCAACGACGGCCTGTGGGCGAGGGACGGCCGAGAGGTCCTGACAGAAACGACGGACCGCTTCAGGGCGCACACGCGGCCCTGACGAGGTCTGTGCATCGCGTTCCCTCCGCGAAGGGGCGATGCGACCCGGCCCCGGTGGCTGGCGGGGCCGGGTTGTCAGTGCCGTCCTGTACGATTTCCGCCGCTCCACCGGGCACCGGGCTTACGCGTCAGTAGACCTGGGCGAATCGGACAGTATGGTGTGCTGTGCGTCACGCTTTCAGTTATGACTTGCGTCACTTTCACATGGGCACGAATTTTCTGAGCAGGTCGAACGCTGAAATGCGGACCGGAACCGAAGACCCCGCTTATGGTCCAACCGGCGCGCAAGTGTCGCGAAGGATCTTGAGAGCAGGGCAAGATGGGGGCCGTTGCGCAGAACAAGGCGAGAGCCCCATCTCCGAAGCCGCCAAGCATGCAGAGATGAGGCCCTCTGGCAACACCAGATCGGGTGCGCCCCGGCCTTCGGGTCGGGGCTGCTCCCTTTAGTGGCTCAGGAACTCACGCACGATCTTGTAGATCATGAAGATCGGTCCGAGCCAGCGGGCGCGACGGTACATCTTGTCCGCTGTGGTGTTCTGGTGTCCCTCTGGCTGTGCGGCCATCGGGCCGCCCCCTTTCTGGTCCACGTTCGTGAACCCCGCGGGGCGTCCACGCCGTAGTCGCGGACCCTCAGAGGAGCGGTGATAGCCCCACACAGTACCCGGCGGCACCGTCGGCCACGGTGTGGGCGCCGCGGGCCTGGGGGTGTCCGGGGCGTGCGTGGGTGGCACGGCGTGCCCAACCGGGCGGTCGGCATGCCACGTATGTGGCGATCAAGGCAACTGCCAGCGCTTTTGCCGCGGTTGGCCAAACTACGGCGTGTCAGTTCCCGTGACGCACGTTGCGTAAATCACACCCTGGGGATGACATCGAATGCGCTCAAGTCGTTACGGACTGATCGCGAATGGCATCACTCTTCCCTGCTCGTGACCGTGCGGCGAGCTGTGGCGATGGTGTGCCGTTCAAATCCGTTCAGAAGATGACGCGTTCGACATCGGGCACCAGGGGCCACGCAGAACGCCGAGGAGCGACGGGCCAGTACGGGACCGGCGTCCTCGTCATTGCTGTGTCCGACGATCAGAAAGCCACGGGTGAGGTGCCAGACGAGGCCCGCCCAGGCATCGTCGGCCACGGACAGAGGAGTTCCGCGGCCCAGGATCTCGACGGCGACGGGTCGGTTGTCGCCGCCGCATTCGGTGAGTCGTCGTTCGTAGAGCAGACCGCCCACACCCCTCCCACGGAACTCCGGCAGGACTTCGGACGAACACAGGTACACGCTCGTGATGTGGGCGGGTGCTCCGTCCAGGTCCGTGTAGTCGAGCTTGCGCCTCTGGTGCCAGGAGGTACAGCCGATCACCTCGCCCCGGTACCAGGCGCAGAGGCAGGTCTGCCCCGGGGCGGTCCGGCGGATCGATCGCAGAGCGGTGAGGCTGTCGAGCGTGGCCCGACGGGTGAAAGCGAGAAAGGCGCTCGACCGTGGATCGTCGAGTCTGGCTATGCGCAGGTCGGCTCCCTTCACGGCCGGCCCTCCTTCTGCGGTCCTGGCCCGCTCCGCCAGGTGTCCCGAAGACGGGTCTGCCTGAACTCCTCCAGCATGGGTCGCCCCGGCATCAACTGCGGCACGTTCATTCCCCAGTTCGGGTTGCCTTCCAACAGGACGGGACCCCGCTCCGACAGCCCCACGTCCCAGCCGACCGAGCCGAGACACGGAAACAGTCGATGAGCCCTGAGACACATCTCGCGCATCGCCGTCGCCCAACGGGGCGGAAGCACATAGGCGCATGGGCCTCGGTCCGTGCCCTGTGCGTCAAGCCCGTTCCCACAGGAACCGTCTTTGCCGACCAGGTGCGCGGTGCCGCCCTGTCTGCGATTGGCCGCGACGGCACCCGGCCCGCCACGGAAAAGAACCATTCCCACCACCTCCGTGCGTCCCCTGAGCCGGGAAGTGACCACCCGCATGGTCGGCAGGGCGGTGTCGCCGGCCTCGGCGAACCAGTCCTGCGGCCGCAGCCGTTCCTCAGCGACGAGCCGGCCGCCGCGCACCAGTTCCCGCAGCGCCGCATGACTCCCCGCCGGCGGCTCACGGCACGCGCGGGCCGCCCACACGGACTCGCCCTGCAATCCGTGGCGGTCCTTCAGGACACAGAGGGTGCCGGGTGCGATGTCCGCGTGACAGAACTCCAGGACCTGCCGTGCCCCGCCCCCGTCCGGTGTCCAGACGCGGGTCACCGGAGGGATCAGGGACTGGCGCGGGACCTTGATGTCCGCCGCCTCAAGACGTCGGTTGCACTCCGCCTTGTCGTTGACCAGAGCGGCTGCCACGGCACAGTTGTTCCAGTCACGGTGTTCGGCCCGGCGCGCTCTGGGCACCACACCGCGCAAGGCGTCGAGGTCCGGTCGCCCGCACCGGCGCAGGGCCATGATGTCGCGGCTGTCGCAACTCGTCCGGAGCGCCAGGACCACCGCGTCGAGGACCACATGGTCGTCACTGATCGTCCGACGGTGACGCCACACGTCCGCCGCGCCGCGCACGCCGTAGAGCAAGGAGCGCAGCGCCCGGCCCGCGCCTCCCGGGCCGGTCGTCGCGGTGACGACGGCTCCCCAGCTCAAGCGCGGCGCCGTGGCCGGGGTCAGGTGGCCGCGGTGCGGGCCGCACACGTAGCGGGCGGCGAGCCACAACGGCATCGGCCGACCGACCGGGTCAGGAGCGTGGGTCATGGGCGATCACGCGTGACCGTTCCGAATCCACGTCCGACCAACTGCGCAGCACCCGGTTCCTGATCGTCCGTGCCACCGCGGCCTCGAATTCGGTCACGGCACGAGAGACCGGCGAGGGCCCGTCCGGCACCTCCCCGGTATCGAGGAACGCACGGAGCTGGGCCAGCGAGGCGGCGTCGAGACCGGATCGGACGAACGCCTCGTAGTTCGGGCGGAGGAGGCGCGCGGGACTGCCGATCACGAGGTGCCCCGGGCGCACGGTGCGGGTGACCACGGCTGCCATGCCGGCGTAGGACCAGTGACCCATGACGGTGCGGGGGTGCAGCGTGCACCCGATGCCGAGCCCACTCCAGTCGAGCAGGACGCCGTGGCCTCCCACGGTGCAGTTGACCGACACGGTGACGTGGGAGCCGACGCGGGTGTCATGGGCCAACAGGCTTCCCGCCCCGACCGAGCTGTGGTCGTGGACCACCGTGGCGTCGCCGACCGGGCCGTGCACGACGGAGTGCTCGCCGAAGTAGTTGCCGTCGCCGATGCGGACCATTCCGGTCCGTTGGGGAGCGATGTCCCGCCGATGGGCCTGGCGGCACCGGCCGCCGATGACGGAGTAGGCGCCGAAGAAATTGTCGTCACCTATGGACGCGGGGCCGCAGATCACCACACCGTGCTCGAAGGTGTTCCGTCTCCCGATCGCGACATCGCCGATGACTGAGGGCCCTGCGGCCATGGCGGCTCCTTCTCACCAGTCGGATATGTCCAGGGCTTTGCGCACCTCGCCCGTGCATCGCCTGATCAGGTCGATCGTCTCGTCCCGGAGCGCCGGTCGCAGGCGAGGGGCGGAGCGCCGCCACTCGGTGACGATCTCGCCGTAGCCGTCCCTGCGGGCATGCTCGGGCAGGTGCTCGTAGGACCACAGGAGGACGTCCCAACCCGCCGCGCGCATCGTCAGGTACTCCTCGGCGATCTTGCGCCAGCGTTCCGCGTAGAAGACCGCGAACCAGGAGTCGGGACCGCCGTACTCGTCGGCGATGTCTCCGTGCCGACCGGGCTCGCACATCGAGCGGTAGGCCGCGGCCGGTTCACGGAGGAGGAAGACGACACGTCGTCGACCGGTGTGCCGCAGAAGGTGCTGTTCGGCCCAGGTGCTCAGGACCGCCGTCGTGGCCGGGGCCGAGGCGAGCCGGTCGAGGTAGCGCTGTATGCCGGCGATACCGGTGGTGTCCAGCGTGCAGCCGTCGGCCCGCCGCATGAACTCGGCGTGTTGCGCTGCGCGGCCTTGCTTCACCCAGTGACGGTGGTGCACGATGTCCGGCTTGTTGTGGACGGCCAGCCCTGCCCGGCCCAGGGCATGTCTCAGGTACGTCGAGCCTGAGCCGCCCATACTGCAGAAGACCGTCGGATCAGACGAGTTCAAGGCGATCACCGTCCGCGAGGACGCGGACTTCGGCCCCGCAGCCGCGGAACGCGCTCAGCACCGCGGTCTCCTCGGCGGCCGGGAACCCGATGTGCGTCAGCAGGACCCTCTCCAACGCCGGTCGTTCGCGCACGAGTTCCGCGATGTCCGTCGCGCCCGCGTGCCCGGCGTTCCCGGACAGTCCGCCGCCGCAGTCGACGACGAGTGTCCGCGCGGAGTCGTCCACCGCGCGCGCCAGCCGGTCGTCGCAGACGGCGTCGCCGGAGAACACGGTGTTGAGCACCCGGTAGCCGAGGGCCTCCATGCCGCCATGGGTGACGGGGAAGGCGGCGACGGCGAGTTCCACGATGTCCTCGCACTCGGTGGGACGGTGCGGCTCGACGTGCCTCCACTCGATGCGGGGAGCGTTGCGCCGCTGCTCCAGCCCGAAGGCGGCGAGGAGCGACCGTCCGACGCCGAGGGTCTCCGGCGTGCCGTGGACAGTGAGCGGCTCCTCCGTGAACAGGCCCAGCATCCACAGGGAGTGGATCAGGCTGGGAAGCCCGTAGACGTGGTCGGGGTGGCCGTGGGTGAGGAGGAGATGGCGGAGAGCGCCGGGATCGAGACCGCGGCGCAGGATCTCGTGCACGGGGCTGCCGCTGCAGTCGACGGCCAGCAGTGAACCGGCGGCCTCGACGAGGTACGAGGAGTTCGCCCGCGCCGCGCTCGGTCTGGCCGATCCGCTGCCCAGCACATGGAGTGTGCCCGCGCGCTGATCCACGTCGTCCCCCAGCTCTCTCTGCGTGTGCTGCCGTCCGTCGTTCACTCTGGTTCTCTCACCTTTCCTCTTCGAGTTCCTGCCAGTTGCGCACGGAGGAGTTGCGCTCGGCGAAGAGGCGCTCGATGTCCAGCGACCGACGCCCGGCCTCCACCGCCTCGCGGATGGCCTTGACCCGTTTCCTGATGCTTCGGTGTTCGAGGCCGCCTCGGAAGACCGGGGTCATGGTGTGGAGCAGCACGGGATCGTTGACGGCGGCCGCGTAGGCGTAGGCGACGCGCGGCTCGACGCCCCCGGTCAACGCCGGCAGGCTGGCCTTTCCGCCGTTCCCCCTGCTGAGCAGGGGCATGATGGCTTCGTAGAGGGTTCCGCTCTCCAGGGCGGGGACGCTGAGCAGCCCGACGTTGACGATGTCGCCGCCCATGGCGTGGATCATCGAGGCATAGGCCGACTGGCTCCATGAGGTACGCCCCGACGGGTAGGAGGCGAGCGTGTAGGCGAAGATGGGTACGTTCCAGGCACGCAGGTACTCGAGGACCGAGAAACCCATGGCGACCGGGCACAGGCGGATTCCGAGGGTGATGTTGGGGGTCCGGGGCTGCACTGTCGTGGCGATCTTCTCGACCAGCCTGACCGCGTACTCAAGTCTGCTCGTCGCGTTGAAGAAGAGCGCGACGGGGCGTGCCGTCGTCGCTTCCTCGGCCACGGCGGCGGCACGTGCGGTCAGTTCCTGGTCGTTCACGTTCAGACTGAGGTCGGTGATGACCTGTACTCCCGCCCGCACCAGAGTGCGGCTCACCTCGTTCCAGGACTGGCTGGCCGCGCTCTTCGGTACGGGTACCGAGAGCCAGGGCGCGGGCGAGGCGGCCCCCTCCAGGAGACCGGTCCCGCGGACCGGGCCGGGGAAGAAGGAATCGCTTCCACGCGGGCCGAACGCGCTGAGCGTCACGTTCCTGATCGCGGGGTCCCGGAAACTCGTGCCTCCGAGCAGGGCGACCAGCCCCGCCGAACCCCGCTCGGCCATCCCGAAGTCGCCGAGTTCGAGGTCCACGCTGAGGGACAGCCTCAGCCCGTCCTGACGGGCGTCCGTCCGGTAGGTCATGTCGATGTCCGCCAGGCGGTCGGTCCGATGAGCCAGCAGTCCGGCTCGTACGGTGGCGACGATCCGGTCGACGTGCGAGGACGGCCCGAGAGCGAGGTCGTACTCCAGGCGCAGGGTCATGCCGGCTCGATCGGGCCGACGAGCGCCCACAACACGCTGATTGTCGTGGTGACGTTGAGGGCCACGGCCCATGGGCCCAGGCCGGTGTAGTGCGCCGCGGCGGTCGCCACGACGAACGCGGCGAGTGCGAACGCCGCCGCGAACTGGAACCGTACCGAGCGGCGCCACATACGCGCGCTTCCTTCCGGAGTCCCGGATCTGACCGAGGTACGTAATGTGGCCAGGGCCACGAAGACGGTGGTGGCCGTGCCGTCGAACTGGGAGAGCAGCCCCATCACGTCGGGGTCGCGGCTGATCGAGAGACGCTCGGTCCCCTCGTGCACGGCGAGAGTGGCCAGGACCATCAGCAGCAGGGGCATCCGCAGTACGCGCGCGTAGAACGTGGTACGCACCTCCGACCGTGTCAGTAGGACCGGACGAACGGACCGTTCGGGTCGAGCGCGTCACGCACTCTGAGAGCACGCAGCGGAGGCAGCACGGCGTCTGCCTCCTTCGGGGTCATCCACCTGACGTCCACGGCCTCGTCCGAGACGCTGGGTTCGCCCGTCTCCGCACGGCAGAGGAAGGCGATGGATATCGTGCGAAGGGAGATGTTCTTGTAGACGCCGGTGAGCCTCACGGGCCGTACGGTGACACCGGTCTCCTCGAAGACCTCGCGGACCACTCCCCGCTCCACCGCTTCGTCCGTTTCCAGCAGCCCGCCAGGGGGCACCCAGGTGCCGTCGTCCGCCCGCTTGATCACCAGAAGACGGCCGTCGTCCTTGAAGACGACGCCGGTGACGCTGACAGCATGAAGCGGTACTGCGAGATCGGAATCCACGAAGCGCTCCCCAACGGTCCATGGCATTCTAGCGAGTTGTGACGTGGGTCACGCAAGAAGAGTCCAGCCGGCCGGGCCCGAAAAAATCGGGTTCCCCGTACAACCCTCCCCCCACCCCGCCTGTCGTACTGGGCATCAGGACGTCTCGGAGGGGGATCCGGGGGGATCGGGAGACGTCCTGGGGAGGGGAAAGCAGCGGGGGCCCGGTCGACGGACCGGGCCCCTGACGCATGCCGGCGCCCTCGCCGCCCGCCCCTGCTAGGCCGGCGCACCTGGCCTCCGCCGGCTAGCACGACAGCCGCCCGCCAGGCGCCCGCCCAGTCACCCGTGAGGCGCCCGTGAGGCGCCCGTCAGCCACCCGCCGGTCACCCGTGCGGCGCCCGACGGTCCGCCCGCCAGCCGCCCCACCCCTCCCCGCCGTCGGCTAGAAGAACACCCCGCACCGCAGCAGCACGTTCGCGTACGGTCGGGCCTCCCCCGTGCGGACCACCAGCCGGGTCCGTGCCGACAGTTCCTTCAGCCGTTCGTGCGGCACGAACGACAGGCTGTCGGGAAAGTGCCCCGCCAGCAGCGCCGCCGCCTCCGGGTTGGCGTCGCGCACCTCGGTCGCCGCCGTCGCGCCCTCCACGACCAGCTCGGCGAGCAGCCCGTCGAGGATCTCGGCGAACGCCGGTACCCCGGCCCGGAACGCGAGGTCCACCACGCGCGGGCCGTCCGGTATCGGCATCCCGGCGTCGCACACCAGCACCCCGTCCCCGTGGCCCAACTCCGCGAGGGCGCCCGCGAGATGACGGTTCAGGATGCCCGCCCGCCTCACAGCGCCTCGACCTCGGCGCCGGTCGGGAACGACTCCTGCGCCCCGCGCCGGGTGACCGCCGCCGCCCCGACCCGCGCCGCGTACCCGGCCGCCTCCGCGAGGGTCGCGCCGGTGCCGAGCCGCCAGGCGAGCGCCGCCGTGAACGCGTCCCCCGCGCCCGTCGTGTCGACGGCGTCGACCCGCACCGACGCCACCCGCGTCACCTCGACATCGACACCGCCACCGACAGCGCCGACACCGCCGCCGACCCCGGCTCCGGACTCGTCCGTCCGCCTCTCCGTCTCCGTCCGCGTCTCCGCGACCAGCGCCCCCTCCGCGCCCAGGGTGACGACCACCGACCGCGGCCCCTCCGCGAGCAGCCGCCGCGCCCAGTCCTCCGGGGTGTCCCCGGCGGCCGAGTCGCCCAGGATGACCTTCGCCTCGTGCTCGTTGACGATCAACGGGTCGCAGGCCGCGAGCACTTCACCCGGCAGCGGCCGCGGCGGCGACGGGTTCAGCACGAACCGGCCGCCCTCGGGCAGGCTCCTGACGACCTCCACGACCGTCTCCAACGGGATCTCCAACTGCGTCGAGACGACCCGCGAGGTCCGGAGGAGGCCGTCGGCCGCCCGCACGTCCTCGGGTGTCAGCCGGCCGTTGGCGCCAGGCGACACCACGATGCTGTTGTCGCCCGACGGGTCGACGGTGATCAGCGCGACGCCGGTCGGCGCCCCGCCCACCAGGACGCCCGCCGTGTCGACGCCGGCCGTCCGCAGCGAGTCGATCAGCAGCCGCCCGTGGCCGTCGTCGCCGACCCGGGCCAGCAGCGCCGTCGCCGCGCCGAGACGGGCCGCGGCGACGGCCTGGTTGGCGCCCTTGCCGCCGGGGTGGACGGCGAGGTCGCCGCCGAGCACCGTCTCACCGGCGGCGGGGCGCCGTTCGACGTCGATGACCAGATCGGCGTTGGCCGATCCCACGACCAGCAGGTCGTAGTCGTACATGGGGACTCCCTGGGAAGCGAGGGAAGCGAGGGAAGGGGGGGCAAGCGGGGCAAGGGCGGGCGGGGGCGGCTCAGCCGGTGAAGCCGGCCACGTTCTCCTTGGTGACCACCTTCACCGGCACCTTGACCGTCCCGTCGACCTTCTCGCCCCGGATGGCCTTGAGCGCGTTGTCCACGGCCATCGTGCCGAGCTGGCTGGGCTGCTGCGCGACGGACGCGTACAGCGTGCCCTTCTTGACGGCGGTGAGGCCGTCAGGCGTGCCGTCGAAGCCGACCACCGGCACCGAGGCGCCCGCCTTGGCGCCGAGCGCCTTGATCGCGCCGAGCGCCATCTCGTCGTTGGCGGCGATGACACCCTTCACGTCCGGGTGGGACTGGAGCAGGTTCGACATCACGTCGAGCCCCTTGGTGCGGTCGAAGTCGGCGGGCTGTTGCGCGACGACCTTGATGCCGGGGTACGCCTTGAGCCCGGCGGCGAAGCCCTGGGCGCGCTCGCGGGCGGCGGAGGTGCCCGCCTGGCCCTGGAGGATGACGATCTTGCCGGTGCCGCCGAGCTTCTCGGCGAGGGTCTTCGCGGCGAGTTCACCGCCGGCGACGTTGTCGGAGGCGACCAGCGTGGCCGTGGTGGCGTGGTTGACGCCCCGGTCGACGGCGACGACCGGGATCTTCGCCTTGCCCGCGGCCTTCACGGAGTTGCCGGCCGCGTCCGAGTCCACCGGGTTGACGATGATCGCGTCGAGGCCCGAACTGGTGAAGTTCTGGAGCTGGTTGGCCTGCTGCGAGGCGTCGTTCTGGGCGTCGGTGACGGTCAGGTCGACGCCCTTCTTCTTGGCCTCGGCCTGGGCGCCCGCCCGGATCTGCACGAAGAACGGGTTGTTGAGGGTGGAAAGCGACAGGCCGATCTTCGGGTCGGCCGTCGCGGAGGAGCCGTTGTGCAGGAAGGAGGTCGCGCCGACGATCGTCACCGTGACGACGGCCGCGAGACCGTACGTCGCCGCCTGCCGGCCCTTGCCGCCGCCGGTGCCGGCCGCCACCGGGGTCGCCCCGGCCTTGCGGCGCAGCGTGTCGAGGAGCACCGCGAGCGCGATCACGACACCGATCACGACCTGCTGCCAGAACGCCGACACGTTCAGCAGGTTGAGGCCGTTGCGCAGCACCGCGAGGATCAGCGCGCCGATGAGGGTGCCCGACGCCTTGCCGGTGCCGCCCGCGAGGGAGGCGCCGCCGATGACGACGGCGGCGATGGCGTCGAGTTCGTAGCCGTCGGCGGCCTGCGGCTGCGCGGAGGAGAGCCGGGCGGCGAGCACGACACCCGCGACGGCGGCGAACACACCGGACAGCGCGTAGATCGCCAGCTTCTGCCGCTTGACGCGCAGCCCGGAGAGGCGCGCGGCCTCCTCGTTGCCGCCGATCGCGTACATGGAACGGCCGATGTAGGTGCGGCCGAGCACGAACGCGGCGATCAGCCCCATCACCACCATGACCAGCACCGGGACCGGCAGCCAGTCGCCGAGGGTGTCACCGAGGTGCGAGACCGAGTCGGGGAACGGGATCGGGACACCGCCGGAGATCACCAGCGACAGACCGCGCGCCACTGACAGCATCGCGAGCGTCGCGATGAACGGTGGCAGCTTCCCGTACGAGATCAGGAAGCCGTTGACCAGGCCGCACGCGGTGCCGGTGAGCACGGCGAGGACCACCGCGAGGACGACGGGCACCCCGTGCTGGGTGGCGCCCCAGGCGAGCACGGTCGCCGACAGCGCGGCCACCGAGCCGACCGACAGGTCGATGCCCGCCGAGACGATGACGAAGGTGACGCCGAACGCGAGGACGGCGGTGACGGCGGCCTGGACGCCGACGTTCAGCAGGTTGTCGGTGGTCAGGAAGTCCCCGGAGAGCGCCGACAGGGCGACGACGAGGACGATCAGCGCGGTGAGCGCGCCGTTGTCGAGGAGCAGCCGGCGCAGACCGGAGGCGCCACTCGCGCCCGTCGCGCCCTTGAGCGTGTCAGTGGCCACGGGGGGCCTCCACTTCGGTAGCAGGGGTGCCGTCCGCCGGGGTGCCGGGCGCGGCGGGGGTGGAGACGGCGAGGGACATCACCGCGTCCTGGGTGGCCTCGTCGGCGGTGAGTTCGCCCGCGATCCGGCCCTGGGCCATCACCAGGACCCGGTCGCTCATGCCGAGGACCTCCGGGAGATCGCTGGAGATCATCAGGACGGCGGCCCCGGCGGCCGTCAGCTCGTTGATCAGCTGGTAGATCTCGACCTTGGCGCCGACGTCGATGCCGCGCGTCGGCTCGTCGAGGATGAGGACCCTGGCGTCGGCGAGCAGCCACTTGCCGATGACGACCTTCTGCTGGTTGCCGCCCGACAGGGTGCGCACCTGCTGGCCGAGGCCCGCCATCCGCACCCCGAGCCGGTCGGCGATCCGCTCGGCCGCCGCGTGCTGCCCCTTGAGGTCGACGATCCCGGCGCGGGTGGCGGACCGCAGCGTCACCAGGCCGAGGTTCTCCTCGACGGACGCGTCGAGGACCAGGCCCTGGCCCTTGCGGTCCTCGGGCACCAGGCCGATCCCGGCGGCCATCGCCGCGTTCACGTCCGCGCGCCGCAGCACGGCCCCGCCGACCCGGACGGTGCCCCGGTCGTAGGGGTCGGCGCCGAACACGGCCCGCGCGACCTCGGTGCGCCCGGCGCCGACGAGACCGGCGATGCCGACCACCTCACCGGCCCGCACCTCGAAGCCGACGTCGTGGAAGACGCCGTCCCGGGTGAGGCCCTCCACGGAGAGCAACGGCGTTCCGGTTTCGGGTCGTTCGCGCGGGTACTGCTGCGCGATGGAGCGGCCCACCATGAGCCGGACGAGTTCGTCCTCGGGCGTCGAGGCGGGCACCTGGCCGACGGACCTGCCGTCCCTGATGACGGTGACCCGGTCGCCGAGGGCGGCGATCTCGTCCAGGTGGTGGGTGATGAAGACGATGCCGACGCCGTCGGCACGCAGCGCGCGCACGATCGCGAACAGCTTCTCGACCTCCTCGGAGGTGAGCACGGCGGTCGGCTCGTCCATGATGAGCACGCGCGCGTCCAGGCTGAGCGCCTTGGCGATCTCGACCATCTGGAGCCGGGCGATGCCGAGTTCACGCACCCGCGCGCGCGGGGAGACGTCGACGCCGACGCGCGCGAGGAGCACCTCGGCGTCGGCCTCCATGCGGCCCCGGTCGATCATCCCGAACCGGCGGGGCTGCCGGCCGAGGAAGATGTTCTCGGCGACCGTGAGGTCGGGCACCAGGTTGAACTCCTGGTAGATGGTGGCGATCCCGAGGCGCGCGGCGTCCTGCGCCCCGTGCACGCGCACCTCCTGCCCGCCCGCCAGGATGCGTCCCGCGTCGGGGGTGTAGGCGCCGGAGAGCATCTTGATGAGGGTGCTCTTGCCCGCGCCGTTCTCGCCGAGCAGGACGTGCACCTCGCCCCGGCGCAGGTCGAAGTCGACGCCGTCGAGCGCGATCACCCCGGGGAAGGTCTTCCGTATGCCCTCGATGCGCAGCAACTCGTCCGGGTCGCTCACGGCTGGCTCCTGTTCGTTGCGGATGGCTCGCCGCACGAGCGGCGTACGACGAGACGGGCCGGGAGGGTGACGGAGGATGGCGGCCGACCCTCGATCCGGTCGACGACGGCCCGTACGGCGGCCCGGCCCAGGTCGCCGGTCGGCTGCGCGATGGCGGTGATCGGCGGGTCGGTGTGCACGAACCAGCGGATGTCGTCGAACGCGGCGAGCGCGAGGTCGTCGGGCACCCGCAGCCCGCGCGCGCGGACGGCGTCCAGGGCGCCGAGCGCCATCAGGTTGTCGGTGGCGAAGACGACGTCGGGCGGCACGGGCAGGTCGAGGAAGCCCTCGGTGACCCGGCGTCCGCTCTCCGCCTGGAAGTCGCCCTGCCCGATGTAGACGTCGGGCAGGGGGATGCCGTACGCGGCGAGGGCGTCCCGGAACGCGTCGACGCGCTCGCTGCCGGTGGTGGTGGCGGCCGGGCCCGCGATGATCGCGAGCCGCCGGTGCCCGAGCCGGTGCAGATGGGCGACGAGGTCGCGGACGGCGCCGGTGCCGTCGGCGCGCACCACGGGCACGTCGAGTCCGGGGATCCACCGGTCGACGAAGACCATCGGCGTCCCGGCGATGGCGGCGTCCAGCATCAGCGGAGAGCCGCCGTCGGTGGGGGAGACGAGCAGCCCGTCGATCCGGCGGTCCAGGAGGGTCCGTATGTGGTGGTCCTGGAGCTCGGGGCGTTCGTCGGCGTTGCCGATGATGACGCTGTAGCCGAGCGCGCGGGCCTCCTCCTCGACGGAGCGGGCCAGTTCGGTGAAGTACGGGTTGAGCACGTCGCTGATGACCAGGCCGAGGGTGCGGGTCTGGTCGGTGCGCAGGGATCGGGCGACGGCGTTCGGCCGGTAGCCCAGGGCGTCGACGGCGGCCAGCACACGGACGCGTGCGGCGGCGCTGACCGACGGGTGGTCGTTCAGGACGCGCGAGACCGTGGCGACGGAGACCTTCGCCTCGGCGGCGACGTCCTTGATGCTCGCCATCGCGTTCCACCTCCTTGTGGAATCGATTACATCGATGTTTCACGGAGGATTGGAATCGATTACACGGTCGACTGACAAGAGGGCTGCGAGGGCCGAGACGCAATCGTGACCGAGGTGGGGGAACGTCCGGCGGGCTGAACCGATATCCGGTGGATCCCGTTGGGGGCGGTGCCGTCGCATGAGAGGAAGTACGCACACATGGCCACCCCACCCGACCGGTACCCGCACAGCTCGTCCGCCCTGGGGGGCGAGGCCCCGCCCGCTTACGAGGAGGTCTGGCGGTCCAGGCCCGCCAACCCGCAGGAGGCGGCGGCCTACGACGCGGCGGCCTACGCCGAGCTGAACAGCGCGGGCATGAGCCAGGGGGAGCGCAACCGGTTGGACCTGGACAGGGCACGGGCGGCGACCGGGCCGGGGCGGGGCGCCGGATGGCAGGCGCCGCGCCCGGTCGCGCCACCCGTCCAGGACGACGGGGAGCGGAACGCGCGGAACCTCCAGGCGGCGCGGGACGCGTCCCGCCCGACGGGGCCGGTGCTCACCGAGGGCGAACGCAACGCGCGGGACCTTGCGGCGGCGCGGGCGGCGACCGGACCCCGGCAGGGCGGCCCGGTGCCGTCACGTCCGTCGGGGCCGCCGATGAGCCAGGGCGAGCGGGAGGCGCGGGACCTGAACGAGGCGAGGCGGAGGGCCAGGGTCCGGGAGATCGAACAGACGCCGACGGCTCCCGCGCCGGCCCGGCGCTCCCTGTGGGAACGGGAGCCGCAGGGGACGCGGTGGCAGCAGCCGGGGGTGGACGCCCGTCTCCAGCAGGAGTCGAGCCTGACGGTCCGGACGAGCCTGGCGCAGACGAGGTACGGAGCGCCCAACCCGCCCGTCACGGGGCTGGAGCCGCTCAGCCCCGACAGCGCGCGGCCCGGGGCGACTTCGGGCCCGATGGGTGCGGTGGACCCGTTCGCGTTCACGGCCCGGCAGGATTCCCTCGCGTCCACGCCGACCACGCCCGTGGACATCCGCAACCCCCTGAGCGGCGGGGCCGGTTCGCTGCTCCCGATGGACCCCGGCATGAGCCAGGACGTGACCCGCTGGGGCGTCTCGGCCCAACAGGCGAGGAACCCCCTGGGCAACGCGGCGAACACCTACGCCCCGCAGGGCGCACCGTCCCACGACCCGGCGAACTCCCGCCGCGCGGCGGACGGCCAGCGAGTGCGGCAGCGCCAGAACGCGCCGAGGACGCGCTGAGGGGCCGGGCGTCGGTTCGGGAGCCGCGCGCACGGGAGACGCGTGCGCACGCGCCGGGGAGGCGGGCCGGGTGAACCGGCCCGGTTTCGCGGCGGGTTCACTCGTCGGCGAACAGCTCCTCGGTGTCGGAGACCCGCACGGCACGCTGCCCCCAGGCCTCGAGCTGAACGGGGTCGGCGCAGCGGGAGACACGTTCCCGAACGGAGTCGGTCACGGGGAGGCCGCGCCACTTCAGAATGTCGATGACCAACTCGCGACACTTCTCGAGGCGGCCTTCTTCACGCCCTTCCTCGCGGACTTGCTCCGCCAGCGGGTGTCGCCAGAAGTACTGGATCGCCGTCATCAGGTCCCTCCACATCTGCTTCGCCTGGGGATCGACCAGGCATGAGTCGAACCGCCAGCTCTCGTTCCGTGCGATGAGCTCAACGAGCTAGGCAGCCGCGAGTTCGCACCAGACGTACTTGCCCCGGTTGCCGAGGCGGGACAGTGGGTGCCAGCCCCAGACCTCGGAGCACGCCTGCACCAGGGCCAGCCCCCGCCCCTCCTCGTCGGCGCGCTCCAACGGCGTTGGCGGCGCGGGCGGTTCGGGGTCGGCGTCCCAGGCGCCGATCCGCAACGTCCCTGGAGGCACCCAGCAGACGCGCAGGGCGGCGGGCCCCTTGGTGTGCCGCACGGCGTTCGACACCAGCTCGGTGGCGAGCAGTTCGGCGACGTCGACGAGCCGGATCAGCCCGTGCATGGTGAGGATCAGCCGGAGGGTGCGACGACTGACGGTGACGGCGCGCAGGTCGTTGGGGATGTAGAGGGAGTACTCCCAGGGTTCGGGCGGGGTTTCGGGCATGGGGCGACTCCGGGGCGGGGGTGACGGATAATTGCGCGCAGAGTGCGCGGCACGTCACCGAAGGTAAATCTAAATCTAGAGACGAAGCAAGCGACTCGCGTAATCTGGCACCCGAACGAGTCGTACCCGCAGGCGTGTTGAACCGAGGAGCGGTCGAGAGATTTGAGGCGCGAACCAACAGCGCGGCAGCTGCGTCTGGCGACCGAACTGCGCAGGCTCCGTGAGGCGGCGGGCTTCACCTCCCGCCAGGCCGCGGCGTTGCTCGGCGTGAGCCCCGCTCAGATCACCCACATCGAGTCCGCGCTCGCGGGAGTGAGCGAACAACGCCTGCGCCGCCTGGCGTCCCATTACGCCTGCACGGACGAGAAGTTCGTCGACGCGCTGGTCGCGATGGCGACGGACCGGACCCGGGGCTGGTGGGAGGAGTACCGGGGCCTGCTGCCGACGTCGTTCCTGGACTTGGCGGAGCTGGACCATCACGCGACGTTCGTACAGGACGTGGCCATCCTGTATGTGCCAGGTCTCTTGCAGACGGAGGACTACGCCCGCGCGGTCTTCTCGTCGAGGCTGCCGGAACTCACGCCTGAGGAACTTGAGTTGCGTGTCGACCATCGACTGGCGCGTCAGAGCAAGGTCACTTTCCCGCACACGGTCGTGATCCACGAGGTGGCCCTACGCATCAGGGTCGGCGACCGAGCCACAACGCGGGCTCAACTCGGCTGGCTGCTGGAGCTAGCGGATGCAGACCGCATGACTTTGCGTGTCATCTCATTGGACCTGGACGGCTTTGCAGGTGCTTCCAGTTCCATGACGTACGTCGGTGGCACCCTGCCGAGACTCGACACCGTGGTGCGTGATGCGCCGCACGGCTCGCTCCTTCTCGATTCCGAGGCGCAACTAAACTCCTATCGAACCCGTTTCCGCAGGATAGAAGCCGTATCGCTTGAGCCTGACCGGTCGCGCGAACTCATCCACCAACTGGCGAAAGAACTGTGAGGCACTCCATGGACAACTGGCGTAAGTCGTCGTACTCGGGCGAGGGTGATGGCAACAACTGCGTCGAGATCGCCCACACCCCCACCCACGCGGCCGTCCGCGACACCAAGGCCCGCGCCCAGGCCACGCTCATCTTCCCTGCCGCGGCTTTCGTCCCCTTCATCGAAGACCTGAAGCAGCGGCCTCGCCGCTGATCTGATGCCCTCCATGGAGAACTGGCGTAAGTCGTCCCACTCGGGTGGTGGCGACGGCAACGACTGCGTCGAGATCGCCCACACCCCCACCCACGTCGCCGTCCGCGACACCAAGGCCCGTTCCAAAGCCACCCTCACCTTCCCCGTCGCCGTCTTCCTCCCGTTTCTCGGTGGGGTGAAGGGGGAGCCTCGGGGCTGAGTGGGGTGTCGGTGTCAGACCTCGCCGGTACCGTCGGAGCATGTCCAATCAGACGGGGCTCGCGACGCTCGAAGGCGTGCTGGAGCGCATCACGTACGCCAACGAGGAGAACGGCTACACGGTCGCCCGCGTCGACACCGGACGCGGCGCGGGCGACCTCCTCACGGTCGTCGGCGCGCTGCTCGGCGCGCAGGCGGGGGAGTCGCTGCGGATGGAGGGGCGTTGGGGCTCCCACCCGCAGTACGGCAAGCAGTTCACCGTGGAGAACTACACGACCGTCCTGCCCGCCACCGTCCAGGGCATCAGGCGTTACCTCGGCTCCGGTCTGGTCAAGGGCATCGGGCCGGTCTTCGCCGACCGGATCACCCGGCATTTCGGCGTCGACACCCTCCAGATCATCGAGGAGGAGCCGCGCCGGCTGATCGAGGTGCCGGGGCTCGGGCCCAAGCGGACCAAGAAGATCGCCGAGGCGTGGGAGGAGCAGAAGGCGATCAAGGAGGTCATGCTGTTCCTCCAGAGCGTCGAGGTGTCGACGTCGATCGCGGTCCGCATCTACAAGAAGTACGGCGACGCGTCGATCTCCGTCGTGAAGAACCAGCCCTACCGGCTCGCCGCCGACGTCTGGGGCATCGGATTCCTCACCGCCGACAAGATCGCCCAGTCCGTCGGCATCCCGCACGACAGCCCCGAGCGGGTCAAGGCCGGTCTCCAGTACGCGTTGTCGCAGGCGACGGACCAGGGCAACTGCTATCTGCCGGAGGAGCGGCTGATCTCCGACGCGGTCAAGCTCCTCCAGGTGGACACCGGTCTGGTCATCGAGTGCCTCGCCGAGCTGGCCGCGCCGGGCGAGGACGGCGAGGAACCCGGCGTGGTCCGCGAGAAGGTGCCGGGGCCCGACGGCGGTGAGCCCGTCACCGCCGTCTACCTGGTCCCGTTCCACCGCGCGGAACTCTCCCTCGCCGCCCAGCTGTTGCGGCTGCTGCGTACCGACGAGGACCGGATGCCGGCCTTCAGGGACGTGGCGTGGGACCGCGCGCTGGGCTGGCTGAAGGGCAGGACGGGCGTGGAGCTCGCGGCGGAGCAGGAGGCCGCAGTCAAGCTCGCGCTGACGAGGAAGGTCGCGGTGCTGACCGGCGGCCCCGGCTGCGGCAAGTCCTTCACGGTCCGCTCGATCGTGGAGCTGGCGCGTGCCCGAGGCGCCCGTGTGGTCCTGGCCGCCCCCACCGGCCGGGCCGCCAAACGCCTCGCCGAGCTGACGGGGGCGGAGGCGTCCACCGTCCACCGCCTCCTGGAGCTGAAGCCCGGCGGGGACGCGGCCTACGACCGTGACCGCCCGCTCGACGCGGACCTCGTGGTCGTCGACGAAGCCTCCATGCTGGACCTGCTGCTCGCGAACAAGCTGGTCAAGGCGGTCCCGCCAGGCGCCCACCTGATGTTCGTGGGGGATGTGGACCAGTTGCCGAGCGTCGGCGCGGGCGAGGTGCTGCGGGACCTGCTGGCCGACGGCGGTCCGATCCCGGCGGTGCGGCTGACCCGGGTGTTCCGGCAGGCGCAGGAGTCGGGGGTGGTCACCAACGCGCACCGGATCAACTCCGGGCAGCACCCGCTCACCGACGGCCTGAAGGACTTCTTCCTCTTCGTGGAGGACGAGACGGAGGACGCGGGCCGGGTCACCGTGGATGTCGCGGCCCGCCGCATCCCGGCCAAGTTCGGCCTCGACCCGCGCCGGGACATCCAGGTGCTCGCGCCGATGCACCGGGGTCCGGCGGGCGCGGGCGCCCTCAACGGCCTGCTCCAGCAGGCGATCACCCCGGCCCGCCCCGACCTGCCGGAGAAGCGGTTCGGCGGCCGGGTCTTCCGGGTCGGCGACAAGGTCACCCAGATCCGCAACAACTACGAGAAGGGCGCGAACGGCGTCTTCAACGGCACGGTCGGCGTCGTCACCGCCCTCGACCCGGTCGAGCAGCGCCTCACCGTGCTGACCGACGAGGACGAGGAGGTGCCGTACGAGTTCGACGAACTCGACGAGCTGGCGCACGCCTACGCCGTGACCATCCACCGTTCGCAGGGCAGCGAGTACCCGGCGGTGGTGATTCCGGTCACCACGGGCGCCTGGATGATGCTCCAGCGCAACCTTCTGTATACGGCCGTCACCCGCGCCAAACGGCTGGTCGTGCTGGTCGGCTCGCGCAAGGCGATCGGCCAGGCGGTCCGCACGGTCTCCGCCGGACGGCGGTGCACGGCACTCGACTTCCGGCTCGCGCCCGCTCCGCCACGGGGCTGACCGGCCACCTGTCTGGGAGGCTTGCCCCGGACCCGGAACGTCGACCCCCGTGGCCCTGAGGCACCGACCCCCGACGCACGCGACCGCTCTGTGTCAAGGATCACAACAAATGATCGATCAAATGAGTCGCGAAGGTCACACAGCACTTCCCGTCGGGGAACACAGGGGGCAGGATGAGCGAGTTGGCGGCACTGAGTGCCGCCGATAGACCCGATGGTCGACCCCGAGTGCACTCTCCTACACCAAGTGGGGGAAGGTAGAGACAGTCAGGGCACCTCGAAGATGAGGCACAACGTCGGTGAGGGAAGACGTGAGCGACAACTCTGTAGTACTGCGGTACGGCGACGGCGAGTACACCTACCCGGTGATCGACAGCACCGTCGGCGACAAGGGCTTCGACATCGGGAAGCTCCGCGCCCAGACCGGTCTGGTGACGCTGGACAGCGGATACGGGAACACCGCTGCCTATAAATCCGCGATCACCTACCTCGACGGTGAGGCGGGCATCCTCCGCTACCGCGGCTACCCGATCGAACAGCTGGCCGAGCGTTCCACCTTCCTTGAGGTGGCCTACCTGCTGATCAACGGTGAGCTGCCCACGGGCGACGAGCTGACCTCGTTCCAGGACGAGATCACGCAGCACACGCTGCTGCACGAGGACGTCAAGAACTTCTACCGGGGCTTCCCGCGCGACGCGCACCCGATGGCGATGCTGTCGTCGGTGGTCTCGGCGCTGTCCACGTTCTACCAGGACAGCCACAACCCGTTCGACGAGAAGCAGCGCAACCTCTCCACGATCCGGCTGCTCGCCAAGCTCCCGACGATCGCGGCCTACGCGTACAAGAAGTCGATCGGTCACCCGTTCGTCTACCCGCGCAACGACCTCGGTTACGTCGAGAACTTCCTGCGCATGACCTTCTCGGTCCCCGCGCAGGAGTACGACCCCGACCCGGTCGTGGTCTCCGCCCTCGACAAGCTCCTCATCCTGCACGCCGACCACGAGCAGAACTGTTCGACGTCGACGGTGCGGCTGGTGGGCTCCTCGCAGGCGAACATGTTCGCGTCCATCTCGGCCGGCATCAACGCGCTCTGGGGCCCGCTGCACGGCGGCGCCAACCAGTCCGTGCTGGAGATGCTGGAGGGCATCCGCGAGGACGGCGGCGACGTCGACGCCTTCATCCGCAAGGTGAAGAACAAGGAGGACGGCGTCCGCCTGATGGGCTTCGGCCACCGGGTCTACAAGAACTTCGACCCGCGCGCCAAGATCATCAAGGCCGCCGCGCACGACGTCCTCTCGGCTCTCGGCAAGTCCGACGAGCTGCTGGACATCGCCCTGAAGCTGGAGGAGCACGCGCTCTCCGACGACTACTTCGTCTCGCGCAGCCTCTACCCGAACGTCGACTTCTACACCGGCCTGATCTACCGGGCCATGGGCTTCCCGACCGAGATGTTCACGGTCCTGTTCGCCCTCGGCCGGCTCCCGGGCTGGATCGCCCAGTGGCACGAGATGATCAAGGAGCCCGGCTCCCGCATCGGCCGTCCGCGCCAGATCTACACGGGCATCGTCGAGCGCGACTTCGTCGCCGTCGAGGAACGCTGATCCGCCGAGTCGCCGACCGCTGATTCACCGGGTCACCGATCCACTGAGTCATCGATTCACCGAGTCGCTGATTCGTCGAGGCACTGACAGCACGTTCGCCGTCATCGAGGGGCGCCGGTTCTCCGGCGCCCCTCCGCCGTGTGCGCACCGCGCCAGAGGGCGCGCCGAGTGGGCGCCGGGCGCGCGCACGCCATGAGGGAGTGTCACGGGGGAGTGCCACGCGGATGCGCCGTGCGGATACGCCATGCGGGAGTGTCCGGCGCGTCTGCCGTGCGGGCGGTGGCCGGGAAAAGCGGAAGGCGCCCTGGCGGCGGTCCCCCCACGGGCCGACGTCCAGGGCGCCTTCCCATGTCCCGGTGCGGATTCCCCCCACGGGATCCGGCCGGGCGTCTGTGAGGACAGCGCCTGAAATCGCTGGTGTTGCGGTTGAGCAGAACGAGCAGAACTCGCCGTATTACTGGGTGTGCGATCTGCCGGGACAGCGCACGTCGGGATGGCCGCTCAAAGCTGCCCGGTGTACGTGCCCCGGCAACGCATCTCCGAGGAAGTCCCCCAAGACATCCTCAGACGCCAGGAAACGCCCCCCAAGACGTTGCCTGACATCGCCAACTTAGACCTTCGAGCCCCTTAGATGGTTACGTTCGCATCACTGTGATCTGCGTCTCTTGCATATGTCCGATAGATACGCAAGAGCCCCGATACGGCGACGGGGACTCAAGCGTAAGGATGATGCGCGAGCTTTGTGAATACCTTATGTGAGGCTGGCGCAGGACTCTAGAGGGACTCTTACCCGGACTTGGACGAACCGGCGGTAACTCCGGCCGGATTCGACCCCGGCTCGGGTGAAGGTCAACGGAACGTCCGCAACCGGAGGCTGTTGGTCACCACGAAGACCGACGAGAAGGCCATCGCGGCCCCCGCGATCATCGGATTGAGCAGCCCCGCGGCGGCCAGCGGCAGCGCGGCCACGTTGTACCCGAAGGCCCAGACCAGGTTCCCCCTGATGGTGGCGAGGGTCCGCCGGGCCAGCCGGATCGCGTCCGCGGCCACCCGCAGGTCCCCGCGCACCAGCGTCAGATCGCTCGCCTCGATCGCCGCGTCCGTCCCGGTCCCCATGGCGAGTCCCAGATCGGCGACGGCCAGCGCGGCGGCGTCGTTCACGCCGTCCCCGACCATCGCCACCGACCGGCCCTCGCCCTGGAGGCGCCGCACGACGTCGACCTTCTCCTCGGGCAGCACCTCGGCCACCACCTCGTCGATGCCGACCTCCCGCGCCACCGCCTCGGCCACCGCCCGGTTGTCCCCGGTCAGCAGCACCGGGGTGAGCCCGAGCGCGCGCAGTTCCCGCACCGCCTCGGCGCTGGTCCCCTTCACCGCGTCGGCGACGGTCACCACACCGCGCGCCACCCCGTCCCAGCCGACCACGACGGCGGTGCGGCCGTCCCGCTCGGCCGCCTCCTTGGCGCGCGCCAACTCGTCGGGCAGCGTGTCGAAGAGGCGGCCCACGGCCACCGCACGGCCCTCGACGCGCCCGCGCACGCCCCTGCCGGGGATGTTCTCGAAGTCGCTCACGCCGGGCAGTTCGCCGAGCCGCTCCCGGGCGCCCGCGGCGACCGCGCGCGCCACCGGGTGCTCGGAGGCGTGTTCGACGGCGCCCGCGAGCCGCAGCACCTCGTCGGCGTCGGCGCCGCCGTCCGCGTACACCTCGCGCAGCGTCATCCGGCCGGTGGTGACCGTGCCGGTCTTGTCGAGGACGATCGTGTCGACCCGCCGGGTCGACTCCAGGACTTCGGGGCCCTTGATGAGGATGCCGAGCTGGGCGCCACGGCCGGTGCCGACCAGCAGCGCGGTCGGCGTGGCCAGGCCCAGCGCGCACGGGCAGGCGATGATCAGGACGGCGACGGCCGCGGTGAACGCGGCCACGGTGTCGCCCGTGACGCCGAGCCACACCCCGAACGTGGCGAGCGCGATGACCAGGACGACGGGCACGAACACCGCCGAGATCCGGTCGGCCAGCCGCTGCACCTCGGCCTTGCCGTTCTGTGCGTCCTCCACGAGCCGCGCCATCCGGGCGAGCTGGGTGTCCGAGCCGACCCGGGTGGCCGCGACGACCAGCCGCCCGCCCGCGTTCACGGTCGCGCCCGTGACGGCGGAGCCGACGCCCACGTCCACCGGCACCGACTCGCCGGTCAGCATCGACGCGTCCACGGCGGACGCCCCCTCGACGACCGTGCCGTCGGTGGCGACCTTCTCGCCCGGCCGGACCACGAACCGGTCGCCGACGGCCAGTTCGGGCACCGGCACCCGCACCTCGCGGCCGTCGCGCAGCACGGCGACGTCCTTGGCGCCCAGCTCCATCAGGGCCCGCAGCGCCGCGCCCGCGTGCCGCTTGGAGCGGGCCTCCAGATAGCGGCCGAGCAGGACGAAGGCGATGACGCCCGCGGCCACCTCCAGATAGATGGTGGAGGCGCCGTCGGCGCGCGACACGGTGAACCGGAACTCGTCCTTCATGCCGGCCATGCCCGCGTCCCCGAGGAACAGCGTCCACAGCGACCAGCCGAACGCGGCCAGCGTGCCGATCGAGACCAGGGTGTCCATGGTGGCGGCGCCGTGCCGGGCGTTCGTCCACGCGGCCCGGTGGAGCGGCAGCCCGCCCCAGACGACCGCGGGCGCGGCCAGCGTCAGCGCCAGCCACTGCCAGTTGTCGAACTGGAGAGCGGGAATCATCGACAGCAGGGCCACCGGGACGGCGAGCAGCGCGGTGACGGTGAACCGCTGCCGGTACCCGGCGAGTTCCGGGTCCTCGGCGGCCGGGGCCGGCTCCTCGGGCGCGGGGCGCGGCGGGGGCGGCTCCTCGGCCGTGTAGCCGGTCCTGACGACGGTCGCGATCAGGTCGGCGACCTCGACGCCCGCCGGGTAGCTGACCTTCGCCTTCTCGGTCGCGTAGTTGACCGAGGCGGTGACGCCGTCGATCCGGTTGAGCTTCTTCTCGACGCGGGCGGCGCAGGAGGCGCACGTCATTCCGCCGATCAGCAGCTCGACGGCGCCGGGGCCGGCCGGGTCGCCGGGGCCGGTCGGTTCTATCGGTGACCTGGTGGTCGTGGTGGTGGTCATGTCCGGACTCCAGACATCGGACCGGACCGCGCGGAGCCAGTATCAGCTGGTCGGCGCGGACCGGTCGGAGAACAGGTGCTGTTCGTCAGGGCGGTGCGGGTGGTCGACCCCGGTGGGTGCGGGGGCCGCGGCGCGCGTCCGCGGCCCCGGGCGGTGCGAGGCGGTCAGACCGTGCCGGCCAGCTCGAAGCCCGCCTCGTCCACGGCGGCGCGCACGGCGGCCTCGTCGAGGGGCGCTTCCGAGACGACGGTGACCTCGCCGGTCGACGCGACGGCCTTCACGGAGGTCACGCCGGGCAGTTCGGACAGCTCACCGGAGACGGAACCCTCGCAGTGTCCGCAGCTCATGCCGGTGACCCGGTAGACGGCGGTCACGGATCCCGGGGTGTCGGTCGGGGCGGTCATGTCGTTCTCCTCGTCGAGGCGTGTGGGGTCGGCGGGGCCCACGGGGGACCCCGTCCCTCACCACGTTATACCCCTAGGGGGTATTTCTCCAAGAAGGGTCCCGACGGGCCAGTGAGCGCACCCAGGCCACCCCGAACAGCGCCACCGCCACCAGACCCCCCACCGAGAACAGCGTGAACAGATGTGCCTGCTGCTCGGTCGGGCGCGGGATGAACCCCTGCGCGAACAGCTCCTTGTTCAGCCCGCCGCTGGTCAGCTGGGCCACCAGCCAGACCGCGATGCCGTGCGTCGAGTCCCACAGGGCGTGCAGCAGCGCGACCCCCAGATAGGTGCCGATCACCGGCGCGGTGAAGTGGAAGCGGCCGTTCGGGCGACGGTAGGAGAGCAGCACCCCGCCGATGATCGCCGTCCACAGGCCGTGTCCGAAGGGGGCGAGGACGCCGCGCAGGATCTCGGTCTGGAGCAGCGCCCGCAGATCGATCCCGTGGGTGCTGAGGGCCGCGTTGAAGGCGTACCCGGAGGACTCCAGGGCGGCGAAGCCGAAGCCGACCGTGGCGCCGAGCACCAGCCCCGCCCTGATGCCCCTGATCCGCACCTGGCGGCGGAGCACGAACATCAGCGCCGCCACCTTGACGGCCTCCTCGATCAGCCCGACGCCGACGAACATCCACAGTGACGGGTGGACGAGGTAGTACTCCATCAGCGAGGCGCCGAGCACGCCCAGCGTGCCGCCGGTCAGGAAGCAGCCGAGGATCACGCTGACGCCCAGGTCGCGGCCGTGCCGCTCGTACGCCCACAGCACGAAGGTGACCGGCATCAGGAAGCTGCCGAGCAGGATCAGCGTCGGCAGCAGCGTGGTGTTCCTGGTGGCGTACGTGACGAGCGCGGTCAGCACCCACAGCGCGAGCCCGCCCCACAGGCACCGCTTCCACAGGCCGGGCCGGATCTGCGGATACGTCGGCGGCGGCTGCTGCGGCCCTGGGATACGGGCCCGGGGTGTGCCGGGCGGCGGCGGACGGGTCACGGCGGATCCCCTCGTGCTCGGGCGGGGCGGCGGTGCGGAGCGGCCGCACTGAAAGGATTTACCGGCACTTTAAGGTGCGTTCCGGTCATCCCGCAGTCCGGAACCGGCATCCCGTCCGCCTCCGCCGGCCCCCTTCCGCTCGCGGCCACCGCCGGGCTCCCGCGGGGCTCCACTGGGCTCCCGCCGGACTCCGCCCGCCCCGCACCGTCTGCCGGGTGTCCCACCGTGTTGGGCCGACCGGGCGACGGCGCGCCGTCCTGCCGAGGGTCAGCGCGTCACGGGTGCGGGCGCCGGCGCGTCGGCGTTGTGCTCGTCGATCAGGGGCTCCAGATACCGGATGAGGACGTCCTTGATCTCCCGCACATAGGCGTCGCGCTCGGCGCCCTCGCGGGCCAGCACCAGTTCGAGCCCCGACTTGTAGATGCCGAGGCAGACCTGCGCGACCCGCTCGACGTCGGCGGGCGGCGCCCCCGGCAGGAAGGCCGCGACCAGCTCCTCGACGCGCTGCACCATGCTCAGGTGCAGGGCGTCGTGCTCCTCGGCGATCCGGCCGGGGATGTCGGGGCCGTGCACCAGGGCGAAGAACTCCGGGCGGCGGCAGGTGAAGTCGATCAGCCGGTCGATGGTGGCGTCGATGACCTCCGCCACCGAGGTCGCGGGGTCTATCAGCGCGAGCGTCTCGCCGTGCGACTCGCGCATCTCGTGCATCAGCTTGCTGCCCAGCTCGACCGCGATCGCTTCCTTGTTCGGGAAGAACTGGTAGAGCGTGCCCGGTGACACCCCGGCCTCGCGGGCGATGGCGTTGGTGCTGGCCGCCGTGTAGCCGGTGGTGCAGAAGACGTTCGCGGCGGCTTCGAGCAGCTGGGCGACGCGACGCTCGCCGCGGGCCTGGCGGCGGCGCGGCTGCTCGCTCTGCGGGTTGTCGGGCACCGGTTATCCCCAAGTCTCCGAACGCGGTTGACAAACACGAGCGGTCGCTCGCATTCTAATGAAACGCGAGCGCGGTCTCGTGTTTGCCATTTTATGGCGTCCGCGGGATTTCAGCTGCATCCACGCGTCCGGACACGTTCCATCAGCTCCACGGTGAAGGGGTCACCGCACCATGACCGAAGTCAACACCCCGCCCTCGCCCGGGGGCTGGACCCGATTCGTGACCGCGAGGCCACGGCTGTCCCTGCTGGTGGCGCTCGTGCTCACGGCCCTGGCCGTGGTCGCGGGCAGCGGCGTCGCCGACCGGCTGGGCAGCGGCGGCTGGGAGGACCCGGCGGCCGAGTCGACCTACGCGACCAAGGCCCTGGAGCGCGGCTTCCCCGACTCCCAGCCCAACCTGCTGCTCCTGCTCGACGCGGGCAGCGCCTCGGTCGACGACCCGCGGGTCGCCTCCAAGGCCCGCGCGCTCGCCGGGCGGCTGGCCGCCGAGAAGGGCGTCACGGGCGTCGGCTCCTACTGGCAGGCGCCCCCGGCGGCGGCGCCCGCCCTGCGCGCGAAGGACGGCCACGAGGCCCTGATAGCGGCCCGCCTCACGGGCGACGAGAAGCAGATGGGGAAGACCCTCGACCGGCTGGCCCCCGAACTGCGGGGCACCCACGGCCCGGTCGAGGTCAGGCTCGGCGGCCAGGTCGCCGTACGCCACGAGATGCAGACGATCATCCAGGAGGACCTCACCCGCGCCGAGATCATCGCCCTGCCGGTCACCCTCGTGCTCCTGGTGATGGTCTTCGGCAGCGCGGTCGCCGCCCTGCTGCCGCTCGGCATCGGCATCGTCGCCATCCTGGGCACCAACGCGATCCTGCGGGGCCTCACGTCGTTCACCGACGTCTCGGTCTTCGCGATGAACCTCACCACGGCCCTCGGCCTCGGCCTCGCCATCGACTACGCCCTCTTCATCGTCCGCCGCTTCCGCGAGGAGCTGTCCGAGGGCGCCGACCCGGCGACGGCGATCGGCACCACCCTGCGCACCGCCGGGCGGACCGTCCTGTTCTCCGCCCTGACCGTCGCGGTGTCCCTGGCGGCGATGCTCCTCTTCCCGCAGTACTTCCTGCGCTCCTTCGCCTACGCCGGCATCGCCGTGGTGCTGCTGGCGGCCGCGGCCGCGCTGATCCTGCTCCCCGCCGCCCTGATCCTGCTCGGCCACCGGGTCGACTCCCTCGACCTGCGCCGCCTGTTCCGGCGCGGGGACCGGCGTGCGTCGACCGGCTCCGGCGAGCGGTCCACGGCCTGGGGACGGACGGCGACACTCGTCATGCGCCGGGCCCCCTTCTTCGCGCTGGGCACCACCGCCGTCCTCGTCCTGCTCGGACTGCCCTTCCTCGGCGTCAAGTTCGGCACGGCGGACGACCGCCAGCTGCCCGCCTCCGCCGAGTCCCACATCGTCCAGCAGCACATCAGGGAGGGGTTCCCCGGCACCCCGGGCGCGGGCCTCGAAGTCCTCGCCGAGGGCCGGGCCACCGAGACCCAGTACACGGCCTACAAGGAGCGCATAGCCGAGCTGCCCGGGGTGCTGCGGGTCGAAGGCCCGCTGGTGAAGGGCGACTTTGCGTACTTCACCGTGCAGCCCCGTGGCGAGGCCGTCGACGACGGAGCCCAGCGCCTGGTGGGCGACCTGCGCGCCACCGACGCCCCCTTCGACACCAAGGTGACGGGCACCGCTGCCGTCCTGGTCGACACCAAGCACGCCATCGGCGAACGCCTGCCGTGGGCACTCGCGTTCATCGCGGTGGTCACCCTCTTCCTGGTCTTCCTGCTCACCGGCAGCCTGATCGTCCCGCTCCAGGCGGTGGCGCTCAACGCGCTCAGCCTGACGGCGATGTTCGGCGCGGTGGTC
This sequence comes from Streptomyces griseoviridis, assembly GCF_005222485.1. Taxonomy (NCBI): domain Bacteria; kingdom Bacillati; phylum Actinomycetota; class Actinomycetes; order Kitasatosporales; family Streptomycetaceae; genus Streptomyces; species Streptomyces griseoviridis. The sequence continues at coordinate 3,358,556 of NZ_CP029078.1, read as the reverse complement.
TGGGTCTTCCAGGACGGTCACCTCTCAGGACTGCTCGGCTTCACCAGCCCCGGCTCCATCGAGACGACCCTGCCCGTCATCATGTTCTGCGTGGCCTTCGGCCTCTCCATGGACTACGGCGTCTTCCTGCTCTCCCGCATCAAGGAGGAGTACGACCGCACCGGCGACCACGAGTCGGCGGTCAGGCACGGCGTCGAGCGCACCGGCGGGCTGATCACGGCGGCGGCGGTGATCCTCGCGGTGGTCATGGTCGCCATCGGCACCTCACGCGTCACCAACACCAAGATGCTGGGCCTCGGCATCGCCCTCGCGGTCCTGATGGACGCGATGATCGTCCGCAGCCTCCTGGTCCCGGCGGTGATGCGCCTGACCGGCCGGGCGACCTGGTGGGCACCGGCCCCGCTGCGGAGGTTCCACGCGAGGTTCGGAGTGAGCGAGGGCGGGACGGTCCCGGCGGACCGGCACGACACCGGGGGCGAGAACAGTACGAAGGACACGAACACGAGGACGGACACGGAGGGGGCCACCGCGCCAGGCACGGCGCCAGGCACCGCCGACGGCACCGCGGCGGACACCGCCACCGACGCGGACAGGGTTCCCACCCGCGGTTAGCGTGGGACGGGTCCATGGTGGACCGGACGGGCGACGACGAGGGAGGACCGGCGGATGCGGGCTGTGGTGTTCGAGCGGTACGGGGAGCCGGCCGAGGTCAGGGAGGTGCCTGACCCGGTGCCCGCGGCGCACGGTGTGGTGGTGCGGGTCGAGGCGACCGGCCTCTGCCGCAGCGACTGGCACGGCTGGCAGGGCCACGACCCGGACATCACGCTGCCGCACGTCCCCGGCCACGAACTGGCCGGGACCGTCGAGGCGGTGGGCGACACGGTGACGGGCTGGCGGCCCGGTGACCGGGTCACCGTCCCGTTCATCTGCGCCTGCGGAAGCTGCCCGTCCTGCGCGGCGGGCGACCACCAGGTCTGCGAGCGCCAGACCCAGCCGGGCTTCACCCACTGGGGCTCGTTCGCCCAGTACGTGGCGCTGGACCACGCCGACGTGAACCTGGTCGCGGTGCCGGAGGAGATGTCCTGCGCGACGGCGGCCTCGCTCGGCTGCCGGTTCGCCACGGCGTTCCGCGCGGTGGTGCAGCAGGGCAGGGTGGCGGCCGGTGAGTGGGTCGCGGTGCACGGCTGCGGCGGGGTGGGCCTGTCGGCGGTGATGATCGCGGCGGCGGCCGGCGCCCAGGTGGTCGCGGTCGACATCTCCCCGCGGGCGCTGGAGCTGGCACGGAAGTTCGGCGCGGCCGAATGCGTGGACGGCACGCGGACCCCGGACACCGCGGCGGCGGTCCGCGAGCTGACCGGCGGCGGGGCCCACCTCTCCCTGGACGCGCTGGGATCACCGGCCACCTGCGCCGCGTCGGTGAACGGCCTGCGCCGCAGGGGCCGGCACCTCCAGGTCGGTCTGCTGCCGTCGCCGACGGGCACCACGCCCGTCCCGATGGCCAGGGCCATTGCGCTGGAGCTCGAACTGCTGGGCAGCCACGGCATGGCGGCCCACACCTACCCGCCCCTGCTCGACCTGGTCCGCACCGGGGCGCTCCGCCCCGACCTGCTGGTGACGTCCAGGATCCCGCTGGACGCCACCCCCGCCGCCCTGACCGCGCTGGGCACGGCCCCGGGGGCCGGGGTGACGGTCGTCGAACCCTGGGCGTGAGATTCAGTCGGATCTGCGGTTGCGGTTGCCGGGCCGTGAGGCGACCCAGGCCCTGACGGTGTCGGCGTACCAGTAGGGCTTGCCGCCTTCGACCTGGTCCGGCGGAGGCAGCAGCCCGTGTTTTCGGTACGAGCGCACCGTGTCCGGCTGGACGCCGATGTGGGCCGCGATCTTCTTGTACGACCAGAGCTCGCGGTCAGTCATGGACGTGCACCTCCCTGCGCGCGCGCCGGGGCGACGGCCGGGAAGGCCGCCGGAGGAGCCCGGCGCAGCGCTGGCGATCACCAGCGTGCGCGAGGTGAACGACAGAGAGTCACGACAGGAGAACCCCTGTAGACAGGGTGTGACAAAAGCCCCACACCCCCGTCACAACTGTTACAACCCTCGCCCCAACAAGGGGCGCGGGGAACAGCGCAAAAACGCGACAAAGTCGCGTGCCCACCCACAAAGAGCCCCCCACCGGGGGCGCGGGGAACAGCGCAAAAACGCGACGAAGTCGCGTGCCCACCCACAGAGAGAACCCCCCCCTCAGGGGCGCGGGGAACTGCGCGAAGACGCGACGCAGTCGCGTGCCGCCCCTCCCGACACCAGCCCCTCACCCCACCCCCACAAACCCCCAAAAAAACCCGCGGTCCTACGCTCCGCACGACCTCAAGAACGCCCGAGTCCGCTGCGCGATAGGCAGCGGCGCATCCGCCTCGCACGGATACATGTCCTGTTCCACGATCGCGAACAGGTCGACGTCCAGCTTCTGCGCCGCCTCCAGCACGGGCCCGAGCGCCGGCACCCCCGTGGGCGGCTCGCACATCACGCCCCGCGCGACCGCGGGCCCGAACGGCGTGCCCTCGGCCCGCACGCCGGCCAGGATCTCCGGGTCGACCTGCTTGAGGTGCAGGTACCCGATCCGCGACCCGTACGTCTCGATCAGCTTGACGCTGTCCCCGCCGCAGTAGGCGTAGTGCCCGGTGTCGAGGCAGAGCGAGACCTGCTCGGAGTCGGTGCCGTCCAGGAAGCGGACGACGTTCTCCTCGCTGTCGATGTGGGTGTCGGCGTGCGGGTGCACCACGATCCGCAGCCCGTACCGCTCCCGCACCTCCCGCCCGAGACGCTCGGTGAGCGTGGTCAGGTTGCGCCACTGTTCGGGCGTCAGGGTGTCGGGCTCCAGGACCTCGCCGGTCTTGTCGTCCCGCCAGAAGGACGGGATGACCACCAGGTGGGAGGCGCCCATGGCCTGGGCGAGGGAGGCGTTGTCGGCGACGTGCGCCCAGGTCTTCTCCCAGACCGCCTCGCCGTGGTGCAGGCCGGTGAACACGGTCCCCGCCGACACTTTCAGGCCACGTCGCGCGGTCTCCTCAAGGAGTACCGCGGGATCGGTGGGCAGGTATCCGTAGGGGCCGAGTTCGATCCACTCGTAGCCGGACTGCGCGACCTCGTCGAGGAAGCGCCGCCAGGGCACCTGCTGGGGGTCGTCGGGGAACCAGACGCCCCAGGAGTCGGGGGCGGATCCGACGCGGATGCGGGACAGGGCGGGCGCGGAGGAGGCCGCGGCGGGCCCCGAGGACAGCGACGTCATGGCGTCAGCTTCCGGGCGGCCGGCGAGCGCTGTCAAGGTCTCGTCCGAATGTCTGGACAAAACGTTGACAGGGTCGCGTCCGCAGGGCTAGAAAATCGAGGGAGAGCCGCTACGAAGGGAAGCCGATGGCGTACGACCTGATCACCATGGGGCGGATCGGGGTCGATCTGTATCCGTTGCAGACCGGCGTCCCGCTGCCGCAGGTGACGAGCTTCGGCAAGTTCCTCGGCGGTTCGGCGACGAACGTCGCGGTCGCCGCCGCCCGGCTCGGCCGCGCCACCGCGGTCGTCACCCGCACCGGCGACGACCCGTTCGGCACCTACCTCCACGAGGAGCTGCGCCGCTTCGGCGTCGACGACCGCTGGGTCACCCCGGTCCAGGACCTGCCCACCCCGGTCACCTTCTGCGAGGTCTTCCCGCCCGACGACTTCCCGCTCTACTTCTACCGCCGCCCCAAGGCCCCCGACCTCCAGATCGACGCCGAGGACCTGGACCTGGACGCCATCGCCGCCGCCCGCGTCTTCTGGGTCACCGGCACCGGGCTGAGCGAGGAGCCGAGCCGCACCGCGACCCTGACCGCGCTCGCCCACCGCGCCAAGGCCGGCACCACCGTCTTCGACCTCGACTGGCGCCCCATGTTCTGGAGCGACCCGGACGAGGCCCGCCCCTTCTACCGCGAGGCCCTGCGCCACACCACGGTCGCCGTCGGCAACCTGGACGAGGTGGAGGTCGCCACCGGCGTCCGCGAACCGCACGCCGCGGCCCGCGCGCTCCTGGACGCCGGGGTCGAACTCGCCGTCGTCAAACAGGGACCCAAGGGCGTCCTCGCGGTCTCCCGCACCGGCGAGTCCGCCGAGGTCCCGCCGCTGCCGGTGGACGTCCTCAACGGCCTCGGCGCCGGTGACGCGTTCGGCGGTGCCCTCTGCCACGGCCTGCTGGCCGGCCACGACCTGGAGACGATCATGCGGGACGCCAACGCGGCCGGCGCGATCGTCGCCTCCCGCCTCGAATGCTCCTCCGCGATGCCCACCGCCGAGGAGATCGCCTCCGCCGTCGCGGCCGGAGCCGTACGGTGACGGCCGCCCGCGTCCCGGACGTCCGCGTCGACATCGCCGAACTGGTCAGGCTGCGCACCGAGCACCCCGAGGCCATAGCGGAGGCGGCCGCCCGCCGCACCCGCCGCCCGCTGCTCGGCGACAACGGCCGGCTGATGATCGTCGCGGCCGACCACCCGGCCCGCGGCGCGCTCGGCGTCGGCGGACGCGAGTTCGCCATGGCCAACCGCGCCGAACTCCTCGGCCGCCTCTGCCTCGCGCTGTCACGCCCCGGGGTCGACGGCGTCCTCGCCACCGCCGACATCCTGGACGACCTGCTGCTGCTCGGCGCCCTCGACGGCAAGGTCGTCCTCGGCTCCATGAACCGCGGCGGCCTCCAGGGCGCCTCCTTCGAACTGGACGACCGGTTCACCGGACACCGCCCCGAGGACATCGAACGGCTCGGCTTCGACGCGGGCAAACTGCTGCTGCGCGTCGACTACACCGACCCGGGCTCGCTGACCACCCTGGAGTCCACCGCCCGCGCCATCGACGCCATGGCCGCGCGCCGGCTGCCGGTCTTCGTCGAGCCGTTCATCAGCCGCCGCGGCGCCGACGGCCGGCTGCGCAACGACCTGTCGGCCGGGGCCGTCACCCGGTCCATCGCCATCGCCTCCGGGCTCGGCGGCACCTCCGCGTACACCTGGCTGAAGGTCCCGGTCACGGAGAACCCCGACGACATGGCCGAGGTCATGGCCGCCTCCACGCTGCCCGCCGTGCTGCTCGGCGGCGAGGTCGGCGGCTCCCCCGAGGACCAGGCGGGCGCGTACGAGAAGTGGCGGGGCGCGCTGCGCCTGCCCACCGTGCGCGGCCTGGTGGTCGGACGCTCACTGCTCTACCCGGCGGACGGCGACGTGGCCGCCGCCGTGGACACCGCCGTCGGACTGCTGTGAGGGTCGAATGAGCAGGGAGCTGCATCTCGCGCGGGGCACCACCGCCGACGCCAACTACACGCTCGACATCGATCCGAAGCGGGCCGGCTGGAACCACAGCAGCCTGCGCATCGTCGAACTGTCACCCGGCGGTACCCATACCTTCACCACCGGTGACAGTGAGTGGATCATCCTTCCCCTGGAAGGCGCATGTACCGTGCGGACAGAGGGGAACGAGTTCCAACTCCTGGGTAGGGAAAGCGTGTTCGCGTCGGTCACCGACTTCGCGTACGTGCCCCGGGACGCCCAGGCCCAGATCGCCTCCGGCGCGGGAGGCCGCTTCGCCCTGGCAGGAGCGAAGTGCGAGCGACAACTCCCCGCCCGCTACGGCCCCGCGCCGGAGGTCCCCGTCGAGGAACGCGGCAGCGGTCTGTGCACCCGCCACGTCCGCAACTTCGCGTCCGCCGACGCCTTCGACTGCGACAAGCTCATCGCGGTCGAGGTGATCACTCCCGGCGGCAACTGGTCGTCGTACCCGCCGCACAAGCACGACGAGCACCGGCCCGGCGTGGAGGCCGAGTTGGAGGAGATCTACTACTTCGAGATCGACGGCCCGAACGGATTCGGCTATCAGCGCGTATCTCCCTCCCGTGAGGGCGGTTCGGACGTCCTCGCGGAGGTCCGCTCCGGCGACGCCGTCCTCGTCCCCGACGGATGGCACGGCCCGTCGGTCGCGCAGCCGGGACACGACATGTACTACCTGAACGTCATGGCGGGGCCCGGCCGGACGCGGGAGTGGCGGATCTGCTTCCACCCCGACCACACGGAGGGTTACCGATGACCTCGACGACGAGGCTCACGGTCGCGCAGGCGCTGGTCCGCTTCCTGGCGGCCCAGTACACCGAGCGGGACGGCGAACGGCGGCGGCTGATCGGCGCGACCTGGGGCATCTTCGGCCACGGGAACGTCGCGGGCGTCGGCCAGGCGCTCCTGGAACACGCCGACCTGATGCCCTACCACCAGGGCCGCAACGAACAGGCCATGGTGCACGCCGCGGTCGGCTACGCCCGCCAGTCCAACCGGCTCTCCACGCACGCCGTGACGACGTCCATCGGACCCGGCGCCACCAACCTGGTCACCGGCGCCGCCCTCGCCACCGTCAACCGGCTGCCGGTCCTGCTGCTGCCGGGCGACACGTTCGCGAGCCGCACCGCGGACCCGGTGCTCCAGCAGCTCGAACTCCCGCACGCGGGCGATGTGTCGGTCAACGACACCCTCCGCCCGGTGTCCCGGTTCTTCGACCGGGTCACCCGCCCCGAGGCCCTGATCCCGGCCGCGCTCCAGGCGATGCGGGTCCTCACCGACCCGGTCGAGACCGGCGCGGTCACCCTCGCCCTCCCGCAGGACGTGCAGGCCGAGGCGTACGACTGGCCCGACGCGTTCTTCGCCGACCGGATCTGGACGGTCCGCCGCCCGGCCCCCGACCCGGCCGAACTCGCCGCCGCCGTCACCGCGATCAGGGCCGCCCGCCGCCCCCTCGTGGTGGCCGGCGGGGGAGTGCACCACAGCCGCGCCGAGGCCGCCCTCGCCGCGTTCGCCGAGGCCACCGGGATCCCCGTCGCCGCCACCCAGGCGGGCAAGGGCTCGCTGCGCTGGGACCACCCGCAGGACGTCGGCGGGATCGGCCACACCGGCACCGCGACCGCCGACGAACTGGCCCGCACCGCCGACCTGGTGATCGGCGTCGGCACCCGCTACACCGACTTCACCACCGCCTCCCACACCCTGTTCACCGGCGAAGACGTGCGCTTCCTCAACGTCAACATCGCCGCCTTCGACGCCCACAAGCTCGCCGCCGCCCCGCTGGTCGCCGACGCCCGCACCGCCCTCGAACTGCTGACCGAGGCACTGGCGTCCCCGGGCCACCGCACGGCCGACTCCTACGTCACCGAGTACACCGAGGACAAGGAGCGCTGGGAGCAGCGCGTCGACGCCGCCTACGAGGCCGAGGAACCCGACGTCCGGCCCACCCAGACGCAGGTGCTCGGCGCCCTGGACGCGCTCGTCGACGAGACCGACGTGATCATCAACGCGGCCGGCTCGCTCCCCGGCGACCTGCACAAACTCTGGCGCACCCGGTCGAGGGACCAGTACCACCTGGAGTACGGCTACTCCTGCATGGGGTACGAGATCCCGGCCGCCATCGGCGTGAAGATGGCCGCCCCCGACCGACCCGTCTGGGCGCTGGTCGGCGACGGCACCTACCTGATGATGCCGACCGAGATCGTGACGGCCGTCCAGGAGGGCGTCGCGATCACCCTGCTGCTCGTGCAGAACCACGGGTACGCGTCCATCGGCGGCCTCTCCGAGTCGGTCGGCGGCGAACGCTTCGGCACCGCCTACCGTTACCCCGCCGACGACGGCACGTTCACGGGCGCCCCGCTGCCCGTGGACCTCGCCGCCAACGCGGCCAGCCTCGGCATGCGGGTGCTGCGCGCGAAAACCGTACGGGAGCTGCGCGAAGCCCTCGCGCTCGCCCGGACGGCCGACACTCCCACTTGTGTCTACGTCGAGACCGAAACGGCAGACACAGTGTCGGGCCCGCCCCCGGCACAGGCCTGGTGGGATGTACCTGTGGCCGAGACCGCCACCCGCCCCTCCGCGGTCAAGGCACGTGAGCTGTACGAACGGCACGTCTCCACCCGACGCCGCCATCTGTGAAGGAGCTACTGGGCATGACGAAGATCGTCAACCACTGGATCGGCGGCAAGTCCGTCGACGGCGCGTCGGGCACGTTCGGGCCGGTCACCGACCCCGCGACCGGCGCCGTCACCACCAACGTCGCGTTCGCGTCCGTCGAGGAGGTGGACGCCGCGGTCGCCGCCGCGAAGGACGCCTTCGTGTCCTGGGGCCAGTCCTCGCTGGCCCGGCGCACCGAGATCCTGTTCCGCTTCCGGGCGCTGCTCGACGCCAACCGCGACGCCATCGCGGAGCTGATCACCGCCGAGCACGGCAAGGTGCACTCCGACGCGCTCGGCGAGGTCGCGCGCGGCCTGGAGATCGTGGACCTGGCCTGCGGGATCAACGTCCAGCTGAAGGGCGAGCTGTCCACCCAGGTCGCCAGCCGGGTGGACGTCTCCTCGATCCGGCAGCCGCTGGGCGTCGTCGCGGGCATCACGCCGTTCAACTTCCCCGCCATGGTCCCGATGTGGATGTTCCCGATCGCCATCGCGACCGGCAACACCTTCGTCCTCAAGCCCTCCGAGAAGGACCCCTCGGCCGCGGTCAAGATCGCCGAGCTGCTCGCCGAGGCGGGGCTGCCCGACGGCGTCTTCAACGTCGTCCACGGCGACAAGGTGGCCGTCGACCGCCTCCTGGAGCACCCCGACGTCAAGGCCGTCTCCTTCGTCGGCTCGACGCCGATCGCCCGCTACATCCACACCACCGCCTCCGCCAACGGCAAGCGCGTGCAGGCCCTGGGCGGCGCCAAGAACCACATGCTGGTCCTGCCCGACGCCGACCTGGACGCCGCGGCCGACGCCGCCGTCTCCGCCGCCTACGGCTCCGCGGGCGAGCGCTGCATGGCGATCTCGGCCGTCGTCGCGGTCGGCGCGATCGGCGACACGCTGGTGGAGAAGATCCGCGAGCGCGCCGAGAAGATCAAGATCGGCCCCGGCGACGACCCGGCCTCCGAGATGGGCCCGCTCATCACCAAGGTCCACCGCGACAAGGTGGCGTCCTACGTCACCGGCGCGGCGGCCGAGGGCTGCGAGGTCGTCCTCGACGGCACGGGACACACGGTCGAGGGCTACGAGGACGGCCACTGGATCGGCATCTCGCTGCTCGACAAGGTGCCCACCACCGCCAAGGCGTACCAGGACGAGATCTTCGGCCCGGTGCTCTGCGTGCTCCGCGTCGACACCTACGACGAGGGCATCGCCCTCATCAACGCGTCGCCGTTCGGCAACGGCACCGCGATCTTCACCCGGGACGGCGGCGCCGCCCGCCGCTTCCAGCTGGAGGTCGAGGCCGGCATGGTCGGCGTGAACGTCCCGATCCCGGTCCCCGTCGGCTACCACAGCTTCGGCGGCTGGAAGGACTCCCTCTTCGGCGACCACCACATCTACGGCAACGACGGCACGCACTTCTACACCCGCGGCAAGGTCGTCACAACCCGCTGGCCCGACCCGGCGGACGGCCCCACAGGCGTGGACCTGGGCTTCCCCCGCAACCACTGAGACCCACCGGGTGACCATGGAAGGGGCCGTCCTCACAAGGACGGCCCCTTCCTCACACCGCGAACACCACGCGCCCCAAAGGGGCGCGGGGAACTGCGCGAGAACCCCGACGGGCCCGCACCCGCCCCCGACCCCCGCCACCTCCCCCAAACCACCCCGCGCCTCACCACCCCGTACACCAACCGCGGTACACCCCACCCCCCACCTCCTTCCACGGTCCCCCCAAACCGTCGGAGACCCCCCGTACCGTTGAACCATGGATCTTCGCTCACTCCGCCCCCCACGCCCCCGCAGGCTGCTCGCGGCCGGCGCCGCGGTCGCGGTCCTCGTCGGCGTGGGCACCTGGACAGCCGTCGCCTCCGACCAGAAGGCGCCGGTGCACCGGACGGACCGTCTGATGGCGATCGACGGCGTCCGCATCGACACCTCGTACTTCACCACCGACACCGCGGGACGCCGCCCCGCCGTCCTGCTCGCCCACGGCTTCGGCGGCAGCAAGCAGGACGTCAGGGGCCAGGCCGAGGAGTTGGCGAGGGACGGCTACGCGGTCCTGACCTGGTCGGCCCGCGGCTTCGGCCGGTCGACCGGCCAGATCGGCCTCAACGACCCCGACGCCGAGGTCGCCGACGTCTCGAAGCTGATCGACTGGCTCGCCCGCCGGCCGCAGGTCGAGCTGGACCGTCCCGGCGACCCCCGGGTGGGCATCGCGGGCGGCTCCTACGGCGGCGCCGTCTCCCTGCTCGCCGCCGGGCACGACGACCGGGTGGACGCCATCGCCCCCGCCATCACCTACTGGAACCTCGCCGACGCCCTCTTCCCGAACGGCGTCTTCAAGAAACTGTGGGCGGGCATCTTCGTCAACTCCGGCGGCGGCTGCGCGAAATTCCAGCCCGACCTGTGCCGGATGTACGAGCGGGTCGCCGAGTCCGGCACCCCCGACGCCGAGGCCCGCAAGCTCCTCGAGGCCCGCTCGCCGTCCGCCGTCGCCGCCCGCATCAAGGTGCCCACGCTGCTGACCCAGGGCCAGACGGACTCCCTGTTCCCGCTCGGCCAGGCCGACGCCGCCGCCCAGGCCATCCGCGCCAACGGCGCCCCCGTGGACGTCGACTGGATCGCCGGCGGCCACGACGGCGGCGACATGGAGGCCGGCCGGATCCAGACCCGCACCCGCGCCTGGTTCGACCGCTACCTCAAGGACGACGACGCCACCGGCACCGGCCCCGCCTTCCGCGTCACCCGCACCGGAGGCGTCGACTCCACCGACGGCGCCGCCCTGCTGCGCGGCGCGAGCGCGGACCGCTACCCGGGTCTGGAGAGCGGCCTCGAACCCGTCGCCCTCGCCGGACGCGAGCAGCGCTTCGTCAACCCGGCGGGCGCCAGCCCGCCCGCCGTCTCCGCGCTCCCCGGACTCGGCGCGGGCGCGGGCCTCTCGCAGCTCTCCGCCCTCGGCGTCGGCGTCTCCCTCGACTTCCCCGGCCAGTACGCCCGCTTCGACTCCGCCCCGGTCGGGACCGGCCTGCGGATCACCGGGTCCCCGAAGGCCACCGTCCATGTCAGGGCCACCAGCGACGACGCCGTCCTCTTCGCCAAGGTGTACGACGTCGCCGCCGACGGCAGCCGCTCCGTGCTGCCCTCCCAGCTGGTCACCCCGGTGCGCGTCGAGGGCGCCAAGGCGGGCAAGGACGTCACGATCACGCTCCCGGCCGTCGACCACGAGATCGAACAGGGCCACCGGCTCCGCCTGGTCCTCGCCTCCACCGACCTCGGCTACGCCTCCCCGACGACCCCGGCCACCTACACCGTCTCCCTCAAGGGCGACCTCCAGGTGCCGACCGCGCCCGAGGTGCGCACCGCCGCGACCACGCTGCCGTCCTGGGTGTGGTGGCTGCCCCTCGCGGGCCTCGCCGTCGCCGCGGCGCTGCTGCTCACCGGCCGCCGCCGCACGGCCGCCGCCCCGCCCGACCCCGCGCTCGGCGACGTCCCGCTCCAGATCACCGGACTGAGCAAGCGCTACGCCCGCTCCACCGACCGGTACGCGGTCAGGGAGCTGTCGTTCCGGGTGGAGAAGGGCCAGGTCCTCGGCCTGCTCGGGCCGAACGGCGCGGGCAAGACCACCACCCTGCGGATGCTGATGGGCCTGATCGAACCGGACGACGGCGAGATCCGCGTCTTCGGCCAGCCGATCAGGCCGGGCGCCCCCGTCCTCTCCCGGGTCGGCGCCTTCGTGGAGGGCGCGGGCTTCCTGCCGCACCTGTCGGGCCGGGAGAACCTGGAGCTGTACTGGCGGGCCACCGGCCGCCCCGCCGAGGACGCCCACCTGGACGAGGCGCTGGAGATCGCCGGGCTCGGCGACGCGCTGGCCCGCGCGGTGCGCACCTACTCGCAGGGCATGCGCCAGCGGCTGGCCATCGCGCAGGCCATGCTCGGCCTGCCCGACCTGCTGATCCTCGACGAACCCACCAACGGGCTGGACCCGCCGCAGATCCGCGAGATGCGCGAGGTGATGATCAGGTACGCGACCGCGGGACGGACCGTCATCGTCTCCAGCCATCTGCTGGCCGAGGTCGAGCAGTCCTGCACCCACCTCGTGGTCATGGACCGCGGCAGGCTGGTCCAGGCGGGCCCGGTCGCCGAGATCATCGGCTCCGGCGACACCCTCCTGATCGGCACCGCGGAACCGGTCGAGGAACCCGTCGTGGAGAAGGTCGCCGCGCTGCCCGGCGTGGCCTCCGCGCTCCGCACCGACGACGGCGTCCTGGTCCGCCTCACCCCCGAGGGCAGCGCCAGCCGGCTCGTCGTCGAACTGGTCAGGCTCGACGTGCCGGTCGCCTCCGTCGGACCGCACCGCCGCCTCGAAGACGCCTTCCTCACCCTGATCGGAGGCTCCGCATGAGCACCCCGGCGCTCACCGAGGTCGCCCACGGCTACCGGGCGGGCCACACCCTGCCCCTGCGGGTCGAACTGGCCCGGCAACTGGGCCGCCGCCGCACCCTGGTCATGGGCGCGATCCTCGCCGCGCTGCCGTTCGTGCTGCTGGTCGCCTTCGCGATCGGCGGCGAACCCGGCGGCCGCAACGGCCGGGTGACGCTGATGGACACGGCCACCGCGTCCGGCGCCAACTTCGCCGCCGTCAACCTGTTCGTGTCGGCCGGGTTCCTGCTGGTCATCCCGGTCGCGCTGTTCTGCGGGGACACGGTCGCCTCGGAGGCGGGCTGGTCGTCCCTGCGCTATCTGCTGGCGGCGCCGGTGCCCCGGGCCCGGCTGCTGTGGTCCAAGCTGGTCGTCGGGCTCGGCCTGAGCCTGGCCGCGATGATCCTGCTGCCGGTGGTGGCGATCGTCGTCGGCACCGCCGCCTACGGCTGGGGCCCGCTGGAGATCCCGACCGGCGGCGCCCTGGACGCGGGTACGGCGGCGCAGCGCCTGCTGGTGGTCGTGGCGTACCTGTTCGTCTCCCAACTGGTCACCGCGGGCCTCGCGTTCTGGCTCTCCACGAAGACCGACGCCCCGCTCGGCGCGGTCGGCGGCGCGGTCGGCCTGACCATCGTCGGCAACGTCCTGGACGCCGTGACGGCGCTCGGCGACTGGCGTCACTTCCTGCCGGCCCACTGGCAGTTCGCCTGGGCGGACGCCGTCCAGCCGAACCTCCAGTGGTCGGGCATGCTCCAGGGCACGGCGGTCTCGGTCACCTACGCGGTGATCCTGTTCGCACTGGCCTTCCGGGGCTTCGCCCGCAAGGACATCGTGTCGTAGCGGGCTGCCGGGGGCCGTGCCCCGGCCCGTTGTCAGTGGTGGTGTGCAGGATGGCGGCATGACCACACCCGCAGCAGTGATCGAGGACGCCGCCGCCTACGCGCAGGCCGTCGAGGCCGCCGTGCAGGCGGCGGCCGCCTACTACGGGGGCGGCACGTCCGCGCTCGACGACGACAGCTACGACCGGCTGGTGCGCGGTATCGGCGCCTGGGAGGCCGACCACCCCGACCAGGTGCTGCCCGGCTCTCCGACCGGGAAGGTCGCGGGCGGCGCCGTCCAGGGCGACGTCCCGCACACGGTCGCGATGCTCAGCCTGGACAACGTCTTCTCGCCCGAGGAGTTCACGGCCTGGACCGCCTCACTGGCCCGGCGCGTCGGCCACGACGTCACCCGGTTCGGCGTCGAACCCAAGCTGGACGGCCTCGCCGTCGCCGCCCGCTACACCCGCGGCCGCCTCGGACAGCTGATCACCCGGGGCGACGGCACGGCGGGCGAGGACGTCTCGCACGCGATCGGCACCGTCGAGGGCCTGCCCCGCGAACTGACCGAGCCGGTCACCGTGGAGGTCAGGGGCGAAGTCCTCATGACGACGCAGCAGTTCGAGCACGCCAACGAGGTGCGCGGCGCGCACGGCGGCCAGCCGTTCGCGAACCCGCGCGGCGCCGCCGCGGGCAGCCTGCGCGCCAGGGAACGCGCCTACACCGTCCCGATGACGTTCTTCTGCTACGGCCTGCTGCCGCTGTCCGAGGAGGAGAGCGCGCTCGCCGACCTCCCGCACAGCGACCTGATGGCGCTGGCCGCCCGGTACGGCGTCAACACCACCGCCACCACCCCGGTCCCCGGCACCACCGCCGACAGCGTCGAGCAGGTGCTGACCCGGGTGCGCGAGATCGCCGCCCTGCGCTCCGAACTGCCGTTCGGTATCGACGGGATCGTCATCAGGGCCGACCTCGCCGCCGACCAGCGGGCCGCGGGTTCCGGATCACGCGCCCCGCGCTGGGCGGTCGCCTACAAGCTGCCCGCCGTCGAGAAGATCACCCGGCTGACCGCGGTGGAGTGGAACGTCGGCCGCACCGGCGTCATCGCCCCGCGCGCCGTCCTGGAGCCGGTCGAGATCGACGGCGCCACCATCACCTACGCCACCCTCCACAACCCGGCCGACATCACCCGCCGCGATCTGCGCCTGGGCGACCAGGTCATGGTCCACCGCGCCGGCGACGTCATCCCGCGCGTCGAGGCCCCCGTCGTCCATCTGCGCACCGGCGAGGAACAGCCCATCGTCTTCCCCGAGGTGTGCCCGCGCTGCGGCGCCGGCATCGACACCGGCCAGGAGCGCTGGCGCTGCGAGCAGGGCCGCAACTGCCATCTGGTCGCCTCCCTGGCCTACGCGGCCGGACGCGACCAGCTCGACATCGAGGGCCTCGGCCACACCCGGGTCGTCCAGCTCGTCGACGCCGGACTCGTGGCCGACCTCGCCGACCTCTTCACCCTCACCCGCGAGCAGCTGCTCGGCCTCGACCGGATGGGTGGCACCAGCACCGACAACCTCCTCGCGGCGATCGACACGGCCAGGGGCCGGCCGCTCTCCCGGGTCCTGTGCGCCCTCGGCGTGCGCGGCACCGGGCGCTCCATGTCCCGCCGTATCGCCCGCCACTTCGCGACCATGGACCACATCAGGGCCGCCGACGCCGAGGCGATGCGACGCGTCGAGGGCATCGGCACGGAGAAGGCCCCGTCGATCGTCGAGGAACTCGCCACCCTGGCCCCGCTCATCGACCGGCTGGTGGCGGCGGGCCTGAACATGACCGAACCGGGCGCCACCCCGCCCGCCCCCGAGGAGACGGCGGGCGAGGCGGCCGGGGGCACGGCGGCGGAACCGGCCGACGGCGGCCCGCTGACCGGGATGACGGTCGTGGTCACCGGCACGATGACCGACGCCCTGGAGAACCTCAGCCGCAACCAGATGAACGAACTCGTCGAGCGGGCGGGCGGCCGGGCGTCCTCCACCGTCTCCAGGAAGACCACCCTGGTCGTCGCGGGAGAGGGCGCCGGGTCCAAGCGCGCCAAGGCGGAGACCCTGGGCATCGAGCTGATCACCCCGGCCGCGTTCGCCGCCCTGGTCGCCGACCACCTCGACCGGCCCGCCACCGCCGCCTCCGCCGACTGACCGCCAACTCCCTTTCCCGCGCGACCCATTGATAAATAGTTACGCGCGGGTAAGTTGACTCCCGAGTAAGTCCGAGCCGTGCCACCGGGAGCCGCCATGGGCGTACGCAGGGATCTGAAACGGGCCAGGGAACGCGGTGATCTGGCCGCCCGAGCCAGGGTCGAGACCGTCAGGGACGGAGACGGCGCGGTACGCGAGGCCCGCACCCCGCCCCTGGCGGCCGCCCTCACCACCGGCAGCATCGCCGACCTCCCCTTCACCAACGCCGCCGAGGCCCCCGACGCCGTCGTCCTGCGCCGCCGGGCACCGGACGGCACCTGGCGGGGCGTCACCGCCGCCCGCTTCGCCGCCGAAGTCACCGCCATCGCCAAGGGGTTCGTCGCCGCCGGGCTCGAACCCGGCGACCGGGTCGCCGTCATGTCCCGCACCCGTTACGAGTGGACCGTCCTCGACTTCGCGATCTGGGCCGCGGGCGGCCGGACCGTGCCGGTCTACCCCACCTCATCGCCCGACCAGGTCGACTGGATCATCGGCGACTCGGGCACCCGCCTCGTCGTCACCGAGACCGCCGACCACACCGCGACGGTACGCGCGGGCACCCGCCGCCACGAAGTACCGCCCCGCGTCTGGGAGATCGACGCGGACGCCGTCGGGGAACTCACCGCCCTCGGACGCCATCTCCCCGACGACACGGTCACCGCGCGCCGCGCCGCGCTCACTCCCGGCACCCCCGCCACCGTCTGCTACACCTCCGGCACCACGGGCCGGCCCAAGGGCTGCGTCCTCACCCACGCCAACCTGCACGCCGAGGCCGCCAACACCGTCGAACTGCTGCACCCGATCTTCAAGGAGGTCACCCGCCAGGTCGCCTCGACCCTGCTGTTCCTGCCGCTCGCCCACATCCTCGGCCGCACCCTCCAGATCGCCTGCCTGATGGCCCGCATCGAGATCGGCCACTGCCCGAGCATCCGCCCCGACGAACTCCGGCCCGCGCTCAAGGAGTTCCGCCCGACCTTCGTCGTCGGCGTCCCCTACCTCTTCGAGAAGATCCACGACACCGGCCGGGCCACCGCCGAGAAGATCGGCCGCGGCGCCTCCTTCGACCGCGCCGACCGCACGGGCGTCCGCTTCGGACAGGCCCATCTGAACCGCTTCCTGCGCACGGGCAAGGGCCCGGGTCCCGCCCTCTGGGCCGCCTGGGCCCTCTACGACCTGCTGGTCTACCGCCGCGTCCGCAAGGAACTCGGCGGCCGGATGCGGTACGCCATCAGCGGCGGCTCCCCGCTCGACCGCGACCTCAACCTCTTCTTCTACGCGGCCGGGATCATCGTCTACGAGGGGTACGGCCTCACCGAGACCTCCGCCGCCGCCACCATCGTGCCGCCCCTGCGCCCCCGCCCCGGCACCGTCGGCATCCCGGTCCCCGGCACCGCCGTCCGCATCGCCGACGACGGCGAGGTGCTGATCAAGGGCGGCATCGTCTTCGGCGCCTACTGGAACGACCCGGCCGCCACCGACGCCGTCCTGCGCGACAACTGGTTCGCCACCGGCGACCTCGGCTCCCTCGACGCCGACGGCTACCTCACCATCACCGGCCGCAAGAAGGACATCCTGGTCACCTCCGGCGGCAAGAACGTCTCGCCCGCCGTCCTCGAGGACCGGCTGCGCAGCCGCCCGCCGATCGGCCAGTGCCTGGTCGTCGGCGACAACCGGCCCTTCGTCGCCGCCCTCGTCACCCTCGACCCCGAGGCGCTCGCCCACTGGCTCACCGTCCGCGGACTGCCCGCCGACACGCCGTTCGCCGCACTGGCCGACGACCCGCGGCTGCGCGCCGACGTCCAGCGCGCCGTCGACCACGCCAACGCGGCCGTCTCCCGCGCCGAGTCGATCCGCGCCTTCGCCGTGGTGGAGGGCGAGTTCACCGAGGAGAACGGCCTGCTGACGCCGTCCCTCAAGGTCAAGCGGCATGCCGTGACGGCCGTCCACGCGGAGCGGATCGAGGCGCTGTACCGGCGGCGCCCCTGAGGGCGGGCCGGACACAGCGGAGCGGGCCGCCGAAGTGCTTCGGCGGCCCGCTCGGGTGGTGCTGCGGTCAGCTGCCCAGGGAGCCGTTGCCCGACAGGACCGGGATGTTGTCCAGGATGTGCGAGAGCGGCTCGTCACCCTTGGCCTGGGTGGAGTTCTCGGTGCACTGCTGGTTCTGCGGCGCGGACAGGATCGGCACGTCCTGGAGGACGGTGACCGGGACCAGGCCGATGAGCGACGCGGCGTTGACCTTGGCCGGCAGGCCGATGCAGGGCTTGTTCAGCGAGCCCTGGACGAGCGAGAGCTGGGGGCTCATGTCGCCGTGGGTGGCCTGGTTGCCGTACGACTGGAGGGCGCCGTTGCCGTTGGTGGTGGTCACACCGTTGTCGTTGCCGATGGCCAGCGCCTGGGGAGCGGTGGCGGCCGAGACACCCGCGACGGAGGCGGCGATGGCCGCGGTCGCCAGCAGCTTCTTCATGATTCTTTCCCTTTCGGAGAGCGGACTCCGTGCAGAGTTTCGGAGACGGACTCCGTTGCAGAGCCGCGTTTTGATCAACCCCCGGCGAGCGGTTTGGTTGCGCTTTATGCCCCGATCGGCCCAGCGTGCGCCACGGAACGCGCCCCCCACCCCACCCCGCCCGCGCGCCCCCGGCGAGGTGCGCCCCGCGCGGTGTGTCCGGACACGCGGAACGGGCCGCCGAGTGGATCGGCGGCCCGTTCTGGGGTGCGTCTGCGGATCAGCTTCCGGCGGAGCCGTTGCCCGACAGGACCGGGATGTTGTCCAGGATGTGCGAGAGCGGCTCGTCACCCTTGGCCTGGGTGGAGTTCTCGGTGCACTGCTGGTTCTGCGGGGCCGACAGGATCGGCACGTCCTGCGCGACGGTGACCGGGACCAGGCCGACGAGCGAGGCCAGGTTGCCCTTGACGGGCAGGCCGATGCAGGGCTTGTTGAGCGAGCCCTGGATGAGCGCCATCTGCGGGCTCATGTTGCCGTACGTGGCCTGGTTGCCGTAGATCTGCGCGGCGCCGTTGCCGTTGGTGGTGGTGACGCCACCGTCGTTGCCGATCGCCAGCGCCTGGGGCGCCGTGGCGGCCGAAACACCGGCGACGGAAGCGGCGATCGCCGCAGCAGCCAAAACCTTCTTGATCACTTGCATGTCCCTTCTGAGAAACCCCGTCCACCGGAGCGACCTGCACAACTGACCCCGGCCCGCATGGTTGCTGGGGTTCACTCCAATGGCGCAATGGAAATCCGCGCGGGTGAAGCGTCGAAACCTATCCGGGTCCGCCTGGTTGATGTGACGGGGCGGCAATGTGCGGCCCCCTCAGGAAAGGAAATCCGGAGAAATGTTCAAGAAGGCAATGGCCGCCACCGCGGTCGCGGCTTCCGTCGTCGGCGTCTCGGCGACCGCGGCTCCTCAGGCGCTGGCCATTGGCAACGACAGCGGCGTCACCACCGTCAACGGCAACGGCGCCGAGCAGGCGTTCGGCAACGCCAAGACCAAGGGCGACCTCAGCCCCCAGTCCTCGCTGGTCCAGGGCTCGCTGAACAAGCTCTGCGTCGGCCTGCCGGCCAAGGTCAACGCCGCGTCGCTGGTGGGCGTCCTGGTCCCGGTCACCGCCCTGCAGGACGTGCCGATCCTGTCCGCGCCGCAGAACCAGCAGTGCGCCGAGAACTCCACCCAGGCCAAGGGTGACGAGCCGCTCTCGCACATCCTGGACAACATCCCGGTGCTCTCGGGCAACGGCTCCCTGGGCAGCTGACGACCGCCGCACCCGGACCCGGGCGGTCGCGCCGCGCCCAGGCGCGACCGCCCGGGTCCCGCCGGTTCTTCTGACGATCCTTCTGGAGAAGCGTTACTGCTGCGGCGGTCCCCGATACCGCTTCCGCGCGTCCACCGCCCCTTTCCGCGCGCAGCGTTCGAGTGAATTGTCAGGTGACCCGCGTTCCACAGTTTCTTCTGCGGCCCGTCTCTCGTTTCCAGCACGTAGGTCATGGTGCGAGCCGTTCCGGCTGTGCTCGCGTCGGTTTCGACCGCCACCTCGGCATGACCGCAGAGAAGGGAAACCTCATGAAGAAGACCGCCGCTGTCGTCGCGGGCGCGATCATGACGCTCGGCCTGGCCGCCCCGGCCTTCGCCGACTCGGGTGCCGAGGGTGCCGCCATCGGCTCGCCCGGCGTCCTCTCCGGCAACGTCGTCCAGGTCCCGATCCACATCCCCGTCAACCTGTGCGGCAACTCGATCGACGTGATCGGTCTGCTGAACCCCGCGTTCGGCAACGTCTGCGTCAACCACTGACGGCGTAACGCTCACGCCTCGGCCGTACGGCTGATCCAAGCCGGCCTCGGACACCGCTTCCGGTGCCGAGGCCGGCTTTTCCCACTTCTTCAAGCAGGAAGACAACCAGATGCGACAGACCCTGGGTAAGGGAATGGTCGCGGCAGCCGCCGCGTCAAGCATTCTGTCCCTGTACGGCAGCCCCGCCTTCGCCGACACGCATGCCGGCGCGGTCGCCACGGGCTCGCCGGGTGTCCTGTCCGGCAACAGCGTCGCGGTCCCGGTCGACGTACCGGTCAACGCGTGCGGCAACACCGTCGACGGCGCCGCCGCGCTCAACCCGGCGTTCGGCAACAAGTGCGTCAACGCCTCCTCCCCCCGTCCCCACCACCACCGGGTCCCGGGCCTGCCGCACGGCCACGGCCACGGCTACGGCGACGAGTCCGGCTACGGCGAGGACTCGGGCTACGGCAGCGGCGGCTACGGCGAGGACACGCCCCCACCGCGTGTCCCGCCCCAGGGCGGCCACCACACGCCCCCGCCGCACGGCGGCCACCACACCCCGCCCGGCGGTGGACATCACACGCCTCCTGGCGGCGGTCACCACACGCCTCCCGGTGGCGGGCACCACACCCCGCCCGGTGGCGGCCACCACACCCCTCCCGGTGGCGGTCACCACACGCCTCCCGGCGGTGGACATCACACGCCTCCCGGCGGTGGACATCACACGCCTCCCGGCGGCGGTCACCACACCCCGCCCCCCGGTGGTGGCGAGCACACGCCCCCGCCCCCCAGCGGTGGGCACCACACCCCGCCCCCGAGCGGTGGGCACCACACCCCGCCCCCCAGCAGCGGGCGGCACACGCCTCCCGTCGCGGCTCCCGGGCCCGAGCTGGCGCACACCGGTAGCGGCGGGATGCTCGCCGCGGGCGGTGCCAGTGCCGTGCTGATCGGTGCCGGCGCGCTGCTGTACCGGCGGGGCCGGACCGGCGTCCAGCGGTAGGACCTCGCACGGAAGAGACATCGGGTGCCGGACGGCGGTCCGTCCGGCACCCGTGGCATGTCGTCGCTCCTCCGGCCACCGCCGCCGCTCAGCGGGCGGCGGTGGCCGCCGTCCGTTCGCGCGGCGGCGCGGGGACCGTGCCGTGGTGCGCGGTGGCGCGCAGATGGCGGCGGACGCCCCGCACCAGGGACCCCGCCGTGTACGTCGCGCCGTGCACGAAGCGCATCGCCGGGCCGAAGCCGGACGCCGTGACCAGACCGGCCAGGAACAGCCCCGGGTACGACGACTCGAAGTCCCGGCCGACGGCGGGGGAGCCGTCGGCGACGACCGCGAGGCCGGTGCGCAGCTCGTCGCAGAGCAGCGAGAGGCGCTCGCGGCGCGCGGTGAAGCCGGTGGCGGCGATGACGTGCCCGGTCTCCAGGGCGCGCGCGGAACCCGACGTCAGGTCCCGCACGTCGAGGCGCACCCCGCCCGCGACCGCCCGCGCGGCCGTCACCTCGTGGCCGAGCAGCACCTCGACGGCCGGTTCCACCCGGTCGCGGACCCACCAGGCGCCCGCAGGTCCGAGCGCGGTCCCGGCCACGCGGGCCCGGGTCGCCTCGGGCAGCCGCCGGTACAGGCCGGGCCGCTCGGAGTAGAACCAGTTCCGCCAGCCGCAGCCGAGGCCGCTGTGCGGGGAGCGGGCCGACTGCCACCACGGGCGCTGCCAGGGCGGCGGCACGTCGTTCCAGGAGAGGCCGTCCGCGCGGGCCAGCACCCGCACCCGGGTGCCCTGTTCGGCGAGGAGCGCCGCGGTCTCCAGGGCCGCCTGGCCGCCGCCGATCACCGTGACGTCGTCGCCCCTGAAGCGGTCGAGGTCGCTGTGGTGGCTGCTGTGCGAGACGAGGGAGGGGCCGAGGCCGCGCAGTGCCGGGGGGATCTCGACGAACGGCATGACGCCCACCGCGAGGGCCACCGTGCGGGCCCGCAGCGGCCGGCCGTCGGCGGTGAGCGCCTCGTAGCCGCCGGGGACCGGCGCCACCCGGGTCACCAGGTGCTCGTCGATCTCCGGGACGGCGTTGCGGGCGAACCACAGGCCGTACTCGGCGAACGTCTCCACCGGGATCGGGTGTCCGTGCCTGGCCTCGGTGCCCCGGCCTGCGCAGTAGGCGGCGAGGCTCAGACGGCCGCCCGGGTCGGAGAGGTTGGAGGCCCAGGGCTCCGACTTGAGGAACATGCCGCGCGGCATGTGGTCGCGCCAGGACGCCATGGGCCGTCCGTGGACCCGTACGTTCAGCCCGGCGCTCACGGCGTGGGAGGCGATGGACAGGCCGTAGGGTCCGGCACCCACCACCAGCAGGTCGTACATCAGCAACGGCTCGCTTTCTCGTCGTCGGACAGGTCGGAGGGGAAGGGGGCGGGCGGCGCGGGGGCCGGTGCGGGGGGCGCGGCCGGGGTCGCGGGGCCGAGGCGGGTCCACAGGCGGCGGGCCGCGTGCCGGGTCCACAGGCGGCGCAGGGCGCGGCCAGGGCCGGGGTCGTCGGGGGAGTGCCAGGCGAGTTCGCGGTCGCCGTGGGCGGGGCGCACGGCGGTGAGCGGGGCGTAGTTCTCGACCACGAACTCGCGTCCCGGCAGCGGCCGTCCGGCGGGCAGCGGACGGTGGGTCAGGTCCAGGTGCAGGGCGCGGACGACGTCGAGTCCCGCGGAGTCGGCGAACAGCCGGAACTGGGCGCCGGGGCGCGGGTTGAAGTCGAGCAGGTGGTAGCGGCCCGAGGGGCCGCGCCGGAAGTCGAGGTCGAGGATGCCCCGGTAGCCGAGTTCGGTGACGAGGCGGTCGGCGAGCGCGGTGACCCGCGGGTTGGGGGTCCAGCGGCCCACCGCCGTCAGGCCCGCGCCGCGCGGCCAGGCCAGCAGTTTGACGCCGGTGCCGCCGCCGCGCAGGGCGCCGGTGCGGTCGGCGTAGCCGTGGAAGAACCAGTCGCTCTCGGGGCCCGGCGGCAGGAACGCCTGGAGCAGCAGCCGCGATCCGGCCTCGCCCGAGCGGTGGAACAGTTCCCGTGCCTCGCGGGCGGAGCCGACGAGGGCGGTGCTGCGCAGTCCCGTGCCGGCCGGCAGCAGCCAGGGCCTGCTCCACTTCGCGATCAGCGGCAGCCCGAGCCGCCAGGCGGCGGTGGCGGCCTCGGCGGGGCTGTCCGGGACGATCGTCGACGGGTAGGGGACGTTCAGGTCCGCGCACAGGTCGGCGAGTTCGGACTTGTCGGCGACCTGGGCGGGTACCCGGGCGGCCATCGCGGGCAGCAGGTAGGACGGGGCGAGCGCGTCCCGGCGGGCGCCGACGGCGAGGGCGCTCGCGTCGTCCATCGGGACGAGGACGGCGGGTCTGGCGACCCGGGCGGCGACCCGGCGCAGCGCGAGGACGATCTCGTCGGCGCAGGCGCCCGGTGGTGGCGGTGGATGCGACTGTCCCACGAAACGGGACGCGGAGACGGGACTTCCGTCGGATTCGGCGATCACATGCACGTCCACACCCGCCCGGCCGAGCGAGCGCACGGCACCGAGGGTGCCGTGGTGAAAGGGATTCCGGTCGATCCGCAGCAGAACGGCGGGGACCCGGATGTCGAACAGGGACACGCGAATTGATCCTTCGAGTCGATCGGGTGGTTCCGGTCGTTTCACTCGTGCGGGCGATCCGGCCACTCGAAAGCCCCAAGCACGGTGGCGGAATTCATACTGATATGACTGAGTGTCAGTTATGCCGGACAATTCGAGAGCCGGAGAGAGCGGAGTGGGAGGAGCACGCATGGCCTCACAGCAGCGACGTCCACGGGCCTGGCGGCCGACCGTCGTCGCGGCGACGGTCGTCGTGGCGGCCGCGTTGGCGGCCGGACCCGGGTTCGCGGCCGGCTCGGGGGTGGTGCGGCTCGCCGGCCCGCCCGCTCCGCGCCCCTCGGCGCCGCGGACCCCGGCCGCCACGCCCGCCCCGGCGGCCCCGACCGTCCCTGCCGTGACCGCGCGCGCCCCGCAGCCGGGCGGCCTCACGAAGGGCGTCCCCGCCTTCGGTGCCTACCTCGACTACGGGGCCCGCGGGGTGGCCCGGATCGCGGAGCTGAGCCAGTGGCTGGCCGGCGCCGACCTGCGGGTCGGCCACACCTATCTGCCGGGCGACCGCTGGAGCAACATCGAGGGCGCGCACGGCTTCCTCGACGTCTGGGCGGACTGGCGGACCGAGCGGGACGACCGGATGCTCGTCCTCAACGTGCCGATGCTGGAGAGCAACGAGGGCGGTGTCCCCGACAGCGGGGTGCGGACCCTGCTGCGGCAGGGCGCGGCCGGGCGGTTCGATCACCACTTCAAGGCCCTCGCCCAGCGTCTGGTGGAGCTGAAGGTGCCGGACACGGTGATCGTGCTCGGCTGGGAGATGAACGGCATCACGTACACCTCTCGCTGCGGTCCCGACCCGGAGGCCTGGAAGAAATACTGGAACAGGATCGTCACCACCATGCGTTCGGTGCCGGGCCAGAAATTCCGGTTCGATTTCGCGCCGACCCGCGGCCGGGACGCCATTCCGTGGACGCAGTGTTATCCCGGGGACGACACGGTCGACATCCTCGGCATGGATTCCTACGACCAGCCCTCGGGCCTCACGTTCGACCAGCAGGTGAAAGAACCCTACGGACTTCAGGAACACGTGGACTTCGCCAAGGCTCACGGCAAGCCCATTTCCTATCCCGAATGGGGGCTTTTCCGCAATGGTGACAACGCCGAGTACATGCGGCGCATGCTCGGCTGGATGGACGAGCACAAGCCGCTGTACAACACGCTGACCGACTACTGCCCGCACGGCGTCTGGCAGTGCCGTCAGAACCCGAAGTCGTCCGCGGTCTACCGGTCGGTCCTGTCCGGACGCACCGACGAACCGGCCCCGACGACGCCGGAGCCCACCAAGCCCACCACTCCGGCACCGCCCCAGCCGTCCACGACACCGCCTCCCACCCAGGTGCACCCGACCGAGTGCGCGCCGGTGGAGCTGGGCGACTGGGTCGAGCACTGGCTCGGCGGGAAGCTGTGCCTGCGCTTCGACTGGTGGTCGCGGGACCGCTGACCCGGATGCGGCGGCGGGCCGTTCAGGGCCCGCCGCCACCGCGTTCCCTCCACGCGCGCACCAGCTCCTTGCCCCGCCTGCGGGCGGCGACGTCACCGACGGCCGCCGTCAGCAGCGGCGCGGTGCGTCGGCGGGCGAGCAGCAGCCGCTGGTTGACGACCGGGTCGGGCCGCCAGTGGTGTTTGTAGGGCTCGTTGCCGCGCAGCAGGCTCAGCGCGCCGCGCGCCCCCGAGCCGGTGTGCGCGGCGCACGCGTCGAGCAGCATCACCGCCACGTCGGCCTTGCGCTCCCGCAGCCTCGGATGGGCGCCGTACAGATAGCCGCCCGCCAGCCGCCGCGACAGCAGCGTCAGATCGACGGCGACGACGTCGTCGTCGAGCCGGAACTCGGTGACGACGGCGTCCCCTGACCGCACCATCGGCCCCACCGACCGCACCAGGTGGTCGCAGAACCGGGGGCGCAGGTGTTCGCTCGTCACCTTCCTGCCCTGCCACTGGAGCCGGTGCAGCTCCAGCATCCGGCGCAGCGCGCGGTCCACCCCGTCCGGGCCGACCACCTGCCGCTCGACGCCGAGCGCGGTCAGTCTGCGCAGCTTGGCGCGGACCCGTTGGGCCTTCGCGGACGGCAGCCGGGCGAGGAGTTCGTCCATCGGGACGGCCGGCAGTTCGAGGCAGAGCGAGTCGCCCACCCGGCGGCGCGGGCCGCGCCAGCGCTCGTAGACGCGCTCGGCCGCGCCGCCCGGCCGCACCTCGCGGAAGTCGATCAGCGCGGTGCGGGCGGCGCCCGACAGCGCCTCGGTGAGCGCGTCGACGGCCCGCTCGCCGTGTCCGTCGTCCAGGAGGACGTCCCCGTAGTCGGAGATCGCCCCGCCCAGCGGCACCAGGGAGGGCACCGGGCCGCCCGCCCTCATCAGTGGCGCGGCCGCGACGAGTTCACCGCCGTCGCGCACCAGCAGCAGCCGCAGCCGGCCGCGCCTGCCGTACGACAGCCACCAGGAGTGCAGCCAGGCGTGGCTCTGGAACGGCGTCGCCGTGCCGCAACGGCCGTACAGGCGGCCCCAGTCGGCCGCGAGTGCGGCGAAGTCGCCGTCGTCGGTGACGAGTTCGGTCGTGTACGTCACAGCTGGCCGTGGGCTTCGGCGGCGACCGCGGGACCGGGCACCGAGGCGGCCCTGGCTGGCTCGGGCCGCCTGCGGCGCGGGCGCACCAGCAGCAGCAGTCCGCCGAGCAGACCGCCCGCGCTCGCGCCGACCAGCGCGGTCACCCCGGCGGACGCCGAGGACGGCGCGGCGGGCTCGGTGGCGCGGGCGAACTGCTGCAACTCGACGTGGGTGGAGCCCTGGACGTCGCTCGCGTGCCTGGTCAGGGCGCGGGAGACCGCGTTGGCCATGTCGGCGGCCAGATCGGGGCGCGCGGAGGTCGCGGTGACGGCGACCATCGGGGCGTCGGGCGAGGTCGCCGCGTGCACGCTGTTCTGGAGGGTGGCGACCGGGACGCCCGCCCAGACCTGGGCGTCGCCGAGCACCGCGAGCTGGGTGGCGACCCGCCCGTAGGCCTGCGCGAAGCCCAGCGCGGACGCCGGGTCGGACTTCGCGGTCGGGACGGCGACGACATAGCTGGTCGCCGTGTACGTCGGCGTCCTGCCGGCGCCGTAGCCGCCGCCGAGCGTCGCGCCCGCCAGCGCGCCGGCCGCGACCAGCGACCAGGCGGGCAGCGCCTTCGCGCGCCGGAGGGCGGCCCTGCGCCGCGGAGAGGTGGGGTTCTCGTTCATCGGGGGCTGGCTCCCTGGGAGGAATCAGAGGTGCGGGACACGGGGGGACGGACCACCGCCGCGTAGACGTCCATCAACTGGGCGGCGCTGCGGGTGATGCTGTAGTGGCGGGCGGCGTCGGGGGCGGTGCGGTCGGTGGGGCCC
Source organism: Streptomyces griseoviridis (assembly GCF_005222485.1). Lineage (NCBI taxonomy): Bacteria > Bacillati > Actinomycetota > Actinomycetes > Kitasatosporales > Streptomycetaceae > Streptomyces > Streptomyces griseoviridis. The sequence goes on along the minus strand of NZ_CP029078.1, from coordinate 3,331,850 downwards.
GCCCGTCTGGCCGCCGCGAGGGCCGCGGCGAACGCGGCGGGGCCGCCGGTGACCCGCAGGGCCGCGGCGGCGGCCCGCGGCGGCAGGTCCTCGATGGCCGGGCAGGACGCGTAGAGCACCGGCAGGCCGGCCGCGAGCGCCTCGACGACCGCGAGCCCGAAGGCCTCCTCGGGGGACGGCGACGCCAGCAGGTCCATCGCGGAGGTCAGCGACGGCAGGTCGGGCCCCGGGCCGCCGTCGGCGGTGTAGGGCCGCTCACCGGTGAACAGGACCCGGTCGGCGACCCCCGCCCGGTGCGCGACCCGGCGCAGCACGTTCTCCTCGGGGCCGCCGCCCACCAGCAGCACCCAGACGTCGGAGGGGAGGTGCGCCAGGGCGCGGATGACGACGTCGAAGCGTTTGCCGGGCGCGAGCCGCCCGATGCCGCCGACCACGAACGCGCCCTCCGGCAGCCCGAGCCGCTGCCGGGTGCGGTGCCTGCGGACCGGGTCGAAGCGGAAGCGGGTCAGGTCGATGCCGTTCGGCACGATCTCGATGCGCGGGCCCGGCACGCCCCACCGCCTGAGCCGGTCGGCGACGGTGGGGGAGACGGCGACCGTGGAGCGGCCGAGGCGTTCACTGCCCAGGTACAGGGCCCGCACCCCCCGGCTGAGCCCGCGGCCCTCCATCTGCGAGTCGCCCAGGGAGTGTTCGGTGGCGACGATCGCCCGCACGCCCGCCAGCCGCGCGGCGAGCCGCCCGTAGACGCAGGCCCGGTAGAGGTGGGTGTGGACGAGGTCGTAGCCGCCGCTCCTGATCAGCCGCACCAGCCGGGGCAGCGCGGCCAGGTCCCGGTTGCCCGCCATGCCGAGGTGCGTCACCCGCACCCCGTCGGCCGTCAGCCCGTCGGCGACGGCGCCCGGGTTGGTGAGCGTGACCACATCGCAGTCGACCGGCAAGTGCCGCAGCAGCAGCCGCAGTTGCTGTTCGGCGCCGCCGACCCCGAGGCCGGTGATGACGTGCAGCGCCTTCACCGCAGCCCCTCGACGGGCCGGCGTCGCAGCCGGTGCAGCCGGTGCTTGAGGTAGAGCCGCACGGCGGTGTCGTTCTGCCCGATGTGTACGCGCGGGAGTGCGAAGAACCCATTCAGCTGACCGGGGTCGATGGCGCAGGCGTAGCCGTAACCGGCCTCCCGCACGGCGTCGGCGGCCCGCCGGTCGACCGTGCCGTACGGGTAGCAGAACCCGTCGACCGGCGTGTCCGTCAACTCCTGGAGCAGCGCCCGGCTTTCGGCGACCTCCGCGGCCAGGACGGCGTCGTCGGCGCGGGTCAGGTCGACGTGGGTGAGGCCGTGCGAGCCGATCTCGACGCCCGCCGCCGCGGCCCGCCGGATGCCGTGCGCGCTCAGCAGCGGCTTGCGCGGGCCCAGCGGGTCCCAGGCGTTGACGCCGCCGAGCCGTCCCGGCAGCACGAAGAGGGTGCCGCCGCACCCCCAACGCCGCAGCACCGGAAGGGCGTTGTCGACGAAGTCGGTGTACCCGTCGTCGAAGGTGAGCCCCACCAGGTCGTGGCCCTCGCCGCGGGCGCGGGCGGCGAGCAGCTCGCCCATGGAGACGCCCCGCAGCCCGCGGCCGCGCAGCCAACGCAGCTGCGCGCTCAGCCGCTCGGGGGTGACCGTGATGCGGTACGGGTCGTCGGAGCAGTCGCCGACGGAGTGGTACATGGCCACCCACGGCACCGGGCCAGGGGTGGTGTGTCTGCCGGTGGTCGTGGGAGCGGCGGTGTCAACGGATGCGGGCATACGTGAGCCTCCGGATCACGGAACGTACAGAACGGAGCGCGGGCGCGAAGCCCTGGGCGCCCAGAGCCCAGCCGAGCACGACGAAGACGACGGCCACGGTGACGCAGCCGACGGCGAGACCGAGCACGGCGGAACCGATGTGGTGCGCGGTGAACGCGCCGGCCGCCGTCGCGCCGACAGCGGCCTGGACCGGCTTGCCCAGCTCCACCAGCACCCGCCGGGTGCGGATCGGGACGCTGCGCGGTCCGGTGCCGGCCAGCAGCAGGGCGGCCGTGGTGGTGATGCCGGTGGCGTTGGCGAGCGCGATGCCCGAGACGCCCCACGGGCCGACGGCCCAGGCGCCGACGCAGGTCGTCACGGCGATACCGGCCGCCATCGCGGCGACCGGGTACCAGCAGGGGCGGCCCGCCGAGAAGTAGGAGCGCACCAGCACGCCGACCAGGGTCTGGCCGAGCAGCCCGAGCGCGTACACCCGTATCACGGAGGCCGTCGCGGCCGTGTCCCGCGCGGTGAACGCGCCGCGCTGGAAAAGGAGTTCGACGATCTGCGGGGCGCAGGCGATCACCGCGGCGGCGCCCAGCAGCACCACGAACGCGGCCAGCGCCAGATCCCGCTCCACCCGGTCCCTGGCCCGTTCGACGTCGCCGTCGGCGAGCGCCCGCGCGACCACAGGGAAGGTGACCGTGCACAGCATCATCGACAGCGTCATCGGGATCTGCGCGACCTTCTGCGCGTAGTTGAGGTGGGAGATGGCGCCGGAGGGCAGGCTGGAGCCGAGGAACCGCTCGATGAGGACCTGGGACTGCCGGCACAGCGCGAACAGCAGCACGGTCGCCATCAGCGCGACGTCGAGCCGCCGCGGCTGCCCGCCGGCCACCTCGATCTCCGGGATCTCGCTCTCATGCGACCGCAACTGCCGCCACAGAAAAGGCAGTTGGACGAGGACCATCAGGCAGCCGCCGAACGCGACGCCGGCCGCAGCCGAGCGCACCCCCCACGCCCCGCCGAGCAGGAACATCCCCGCGATGATGCCGACGTTGTACGCCACGTAGATCGCGGCGGGCGCCAGGAAGCGCCGGTGGGCGCGCAGGGCCGCGCTGGAGTACCCGGCGAGGCCGAAGGTCAGGACGCAGGTCGCCGTCAGCCGGGTGCAGTCCACCGCGAGCGCGGGGTCGGGCAGCCCTGGCGCGAGGGCCTCGACCAGATAGGGCGCGGTCGCCGCGAGCAGCGCGCCCACCGCGGCGAACGCCAGCGACAGCCGGGGCAGGGTGCTGGCCACCAGCGCGCGCACCGGATCGCCCGGCGCCCCCTGCGCGCGCCTGGCAAGCGCCAGGCTGAACGCCGGGATCAGCGCGAAGGCCAGCCCGTCCTCGATGAGCAGCGTCGCCGCGAACTCGGGGACCGTCCAGGCCACCAGGAACGCGTCGGTCTCACTGCCGGCCCCGAACAGCCGTGCCAGCGCCTGGTCCCGCACCAGCCCGAGCAGCGCCCCCGCGATCGAGAGGGCCGCGGTGACCAGCGCCGCCTTGGCGAGGAACCCGCCGGAGACGGGCGCCTCGACACCGCCCCGCGGCAACGCGGGCGCTGCGCCCCGGGCGGCGGGCACGGTGACGGGCGGCGGGGGGACGGGGGTGGCGGCGGCGGTGCCGGGCTCGTTCGCGCCGTCCCTGCCGTCCCTGCCGTCCCTGCCGTCCGCCGCTCGGCTCCCGTCGTCGTGTCCGCCGCTTCCGCCGCTGCCGTCGCTCGCGCCGCTCCCGTCCGTCCGCGTGAGGGGGTCGGAACGTGTCGGGGCCCCGGTCTCCTCCTGGGGAGCCGGGGGTGTGCCGGGCGGGCTGGGGGTGTGCGAGGGGGTCGCCTTCATCGGGTCGCCGCCTGTTCCGGCAGCGGGCGGGGGACCGGCGCGGGCGCGCCTGCCCGGGTGCCGTCGGCGCCGGCCAGCGCCCACCACGCCACCAGGCCGAAGCACACCGCCGTCAGCACCGTGGACGGACCACCGATGTCGGCGTAGCCGAAGTCGATCAGCTGCCAGATCAGCAGCCCGCAGCCGATCAGCGCGCAGTCCAGGCCGGTGCCCGAGCGGTGCGCCCGCCCGAGGCCGCGCAGCGCGCACACCAGCAGCGCGAGCCAGCCGCCCGCGAGCGCGACCAGGCCGATCAGCCCCTGCTCGGCGAGGACCAGCAGATACATGTTGTGCGGGGAGAGCAGCGCCTGGCGGCGAAAGCCCGCGCCCGCGCCGTCGGTGTCGCTGCCCGCGGACAGCGCGAGCGAGGCGTGGCCGTCCCGGTACTCGGGGAAGTCCTTCAACCCGACGCCGGTGAGCGGGTGTTCGCGCCAGATCCCGACGGCCGCGGCCCACAGCGTGTACCGGTCGACGACCGACTGGTCGGGCGCGTCGGTGACCTGAGTGATGCTGTCGATCCGGTCCTGGAGGACCGTCGAGCCGACGCCGAGGCCGCCGATCAGGACCACCCCGGCGGCGGCCACGGCCGCGCCGATCCGCAGGGCCCTGCGCACTCCGGCCAGGGCGAGTTGGAGGGCGCAGGCGACCGCCGTCGCGATCCAGGCGCCGCGGCTGAAGGAGAGCGCGAGCGGCGCCAGCAGGGCGAGGGCGCAGCCGGCGGCGAGGGCCCGGCGCCGTGCGGTGCCGGGTCCGAGGGCCAGGCCGAGCGCGCAGACCAGGCCGAACGAGACGACCGTGGCCATCCCCATCACGTCCTGCGGTCCGAAGGTGCCGACCGCGCGGATCTCCTCGCCCTGGTAGGAGGCGCCGGTCGCGGTGAGGTACTGGTGCACACCGACCGCGCCCTGCCAGCCCGCCAGCGCGACGAACGACCAGGCGAGGACCCGGAAGTCGGCCCGGTCCCTGACCAGCAGCAGCACGGCCGCCGGGACCAGCACGAAGATCTGGAGGTAGCGGCCCATGCCGCCGATCCCGGCGGACGCCGAGGACGCCCCCACGGCGGCCACCGCGAGCCCGACCACGGGCAGCCCCAGCACGACGGCCGCCGTCGGCGTCAACGGGCGTCTGCGCTCCCGTAGTTGGCGGATCGCGCAGTACAGCACCAGCAGCGCCGAGGCCGCGTCGGCGGGTCCCGCGCCGCCGTCGCCGTCCTGCGCGACCGGCAGCGTCAGCAGCGCGACCACGGCGACGACCGGCAGCACCGGGGAGAAGGCCCGCGCACGGGGCAGGGCCAGGGTCAGGGCGTGGCTCACGGCTCAGCTTCCCGTCGGCCGCACGAGGGCGGCTGCGGTGCGCAGCAGGATGCAGATGTCCTGCCACAGCGACCAGTTGTCGATGTAGGCGTTGTCGAAACGGGCCCGGTCCTCGATCGAGGTGTCCCCGCGCAGCCCGTTGATCTGGGCCAGTCCCGTGATGCCGGTGCGCATCCGGTGGCGGGCCGCGTAGCCGGGGTAGGTCTGGCTGAACTGGGCGACGAAGTAGGGGCGTTCGGGGCGCGGGCCGACCAGGCTCATGTCGCCCCAGAAGACGTTCCACAGCTGGAGCAGCTCGTCGAGCGAGGTGCGGCGCAGGAAGCGGCAGAACCACGGCATGCGGTGCTCGTCCGCGACGCTCCAGCGGGTCGCCGCCTCGTGCTCGTCGGCCGGGCGGTGGGTGCGGAACTTCAGCAGCGTGAAGGGTCTGCCGTGCTGTCCGACGCGCTCCTGTCTGAACACCACGCCCGGCCCGACGAAGAGGCGCAGCGCCACCGCGCACCCCAGCAGCAGCGGGGAGACCAGCAGCAGCAGGAGGCCCGAGACCAGCATGTCGAGGGCCCGCTTGCCCGCGCTGCCGCGGCGGCGGCCCGACCCCATGTCGAGCCGCCGGCAGGAGAACCCGGCGAGCTGGTCGCGGCTCGCGTACGAGGGGGCGTCCGCGTCGACCTCCCAGATGGCGCAGCCCGACTCGGCGAGCGCCCGCAGCAGCGGCCCCTGCTGGGTGCGGACCGAGGCGTGCACCGCGAGGACGTCCCGCACGCCGTTCTGGATGAGCGCGCGCTGCACCTCCTGACCGGTCGTCAGCACCGGCAACCCCTCGGCGCCGTCCGGGTGTTCGGCGACGACGCCGACCGGGCGGATGCCGTGCCGCGGGTGGCGCAGCACGGCCGCGGCCACTCGCTGGGCGGTGGCGGCCGGGCCGATGACGAGGGCGGCCCGTGGGTGGTTCAGGAGCGCCGTCCTGCGCCGCCAGTGGGCCAGGGCCCGGCCCGCGCAGCAGACGGCCGACTGGATCAGGAAGCCGAGCAGCAGGGTGCGGAAGGTCAGCGCCGACTGCGGTGACCAGGCGGCGAGGAACGTCGCGAGCACCGTCCAGGCGACCGCGATCCGGCCGCACACGGTGGGCAGTTCGTCCAGGACGCCGGGTGCGGGACGCGGCGGGTGCGGTCGGGTCAGCATCGACGCGGCGACCAACAGGGCTGTCAGCAGCGGCCGGTGGGCGGCGTCGGCGAACACCAGGGCGCCGGTCAGGGCGGCGGCCAGGTCGGCGGCGAGCAGCGGCACCGGTGAGACGGGCCGGGTGCGCGGGCGCCGGACGGGGAAGCGGAATCCCGCGGTGAAGCCGCGTGGCGGCAGGACCGCGACGGGTGAGAATCCGAGGTCCCGTGGCTGGCCTCCGGGCGAGGGGACGGTGCTTTCCGCGGTCACGACTGGATCGACTCCCTGCTCTCGGACGGCACGGCGGGCACGACGGCGTCGCCGAGCAGTTCGCGGTAGACGTCCGCCACCGCCTCGGCCGTGTGCCGCACGTCGTGCGTGGACAGGACGTAGTGCCGGCCCTGCTGCCCGAGCGAGGTGCGCAGCACCGGGTCGAGGAGCAGCTCGGTGAGGGCGGCGGCCAGCAGCGGCGGCCGGTCGGGCCTGACCAGGCAGCGCGGCGCGAGGGCGGCGGGCAGGCTCTCCCGGGCGCCGTCCACGTCGCTGGCGACCACGGGCCGCCCGCAGGCCATCGCCTCGAGCGGCGCGAGCGCCATCCCCTCCCAGCGGGACGGCAGCACCACCAGATCGGCGGCCTGGTACCAGGGCGCGGGGTCCGCGACGGCGCCGGCGAACCGCACGGACGGGGGCGCCAGGTCCGTCAGCCGCTCGCGGTCGGGGCCGTCGCCGACCAGCACGAGGCGCGCGGCGGGCACCTGCCGGGAGACGAACTCCCAGGCGTCGAGGAGGACGTCCTGGCCCTTCTGCCGGCACAGCCGCCCGACGCAGACCACCAGCGGCGCGTCCGGGTCGAGGTCCGGCAGCAGCGCGGCCCGCGCGGGGTGTGCGGCGGCGGGGCGGAAGCGCTCGGGGTCGACACCGTTGCGGACGACGCGCCACTGGCCGTCGATCCCGGCGCGCACGCCGGTCGTGCGCTCCGCCTCGCTCACGCACACCACCCGGGAGGCCCAGCGCGCCCCCCACCGCTCCCAGCCGCGCGCGAGGCCGGCCGTCGCCCCGCCGACGGCCTCGAAGGACCAGGCGTGCGGCTGGAAGACGGTGGGGACGCGCCCGCGCACCGCGAGCCGTCCGGCGAGGCCGGCCTTGGCGCTGTGCGCGTGCACCAGATCGGGACGCACCTCCGCGACGATCCGACCCAGACGGCGTACCTCTCGAACAAGTGTCGGCCCCGGCGAACGGGTGGCCCGCCAGGGTCGTACCTCGGCTCCCAGCGACCGCAGCCCGGCCGCCAGCGGGCTCTCGGGACAGGCGACCGTGACCCGCAGACCGGCCGCGAGCTGAGCTCTCGTCAGATCGGTGACGACGCGGGCGACACCGCCGTCCACCGGCTGCGTCACGTGCAGCACCCGCGGCCGGTGGTCGGGTGGTTCCAGGTGCATGGCGCGGTTTCCTCGCTCACGGACGACGCTCGGGAATGCGGGCGGGAACGCGCCTACTGCTGGGCGTCGACGGCGACGAAGAACACACCGGCCCAGGCCGCGTCCCGCCGGGAAACGAGCCGGACGGCCAGCTGGTCACCACCGCGCCTCAGTGCGGTACGGAGATCGAACACGTCGGAGTCGTAGCCCAGCGTGTTCGCGTACGCCGGAACCCGCTCGGCGAGGACGTCGGCGGGCTCCGAGATGGTCGAATTCAGCACGTCCGCACGGGGGTTGGCGTCGTCGGACAGCGCGGTGGCCGAGACCGGACCGGTCACCAGGGAGAGTGAGTCGCCGGTGACGCCGCGCCTGCCGCCGTACGCGACGAGCCCGGCCCGGCCGCGCGCACCCGGCTCGACCTCCGCCCCGTCGAGCCGGATCTCCTGCCCCGCAAGGGAGTTGACGGTGTCGAAGCCGTCCCACAGGGCGAGCCTGCGCAGCGGCTGGGCCGGGTCCTCGTAGGCCACCACCAGCGTCCAGCCGCCCCACGCGCCGGCCGCCGAACGGCCCATCGCCGTGTTCACCTGCGCCACCGTGTACAGCCCTGGACCGCTCCGCCGCACCAGCGCGGTGACATCGGCCGACGCCTGGTAGGCGTCCGCGCCCTGCTCCGTGCGGTGGCCGACGACGGTGTCCGCGAGGACCTCCCGGTACCGGCCGCCCGGCTCCGCGAGCAGCACCCGCCCGTCGTCCTTCGGCGGCTTCTGCTCGCCCACCCGCAGATTGCCGCCCCAGTACAGCCGCGCGTACGTGACCCGGGCCGTGTCGGGCAGCCTGACCTCGGCGCGGGAGGAGTTGTAGGTGGCGGGGTCCTTGTCGACGTCGACGTAGAACATGTCGAAGTCGCCGCTGACGGCGGCGCCGCCCGCGCGGACCGCGGGGCAGTCGGGGGCCGCCTCGGTGCCGGTGGCGCGGCAGCTGACGGAGACGTTGGCGGCGCGGACGATCCCGCCGTGCTGGAGCGCGCGGTAGCGCTCCGCGAACGGCAGCCGCCGCGCCTCCCCGACCGGGGGCGCGGGGGCGGCGGCGCTCGCGGTGGAGCCGAGTGCGGTCAGGGCGAGGACGCCCGCCAGGGCGCGGCGCAGCAGAGGACCCGGGGAAGTACGCATGACGGGCGTCGCCCTTTCGGGATGTCGTGCATCAGATTGACCGGCTATAGGGGTGCGTCGGGAGGTGCGCAACTGTAGCCGCTATCCGTACTAATGCGGTGAAAGCGGACAACTGTGTCGGAATGGTGAAGGAGGGCCCGTCGGCAGATCACTCCATTGGCGGCACAACCCGGACGGACGCCACGCGTTGACACAACGCCGGGCAGCCGCCCGGATGTTGTGTCAACCCCCCAAGGAGCACCTCTCCATGTCGCGTATCGCGAAGGGCCTGGTCCTTACCACCGCCGCCGCCGCGGCCGTCGCCGGCGGCGCCGGCATCGCTTCCGCCGACAGTGGCGCGCAGGGCGTGGCCGCCCACTCGCCGGGCGTGCTGTCGGGCAATGCCGTCCAGGTTCCGGTCCACGTCCCGATCAACCTCTGCGGCAACACCATCAACGTCGTCGGCCTGCTGAACCCGGCCTTCGGCAACACCTGCGTCAACCACTGACGTCCGAGGACGCACCCCGCGGTCCCTCACCGGCCGCCCTCCCGCGCTTCCACCGCGGGAGGGCGGCCGACCCGCGTCCGGGGGTTGCTCCGAACGGGAGCGGCGCCCCGACGCGGCCGCATCCCCCGCACAAGCGCCTCACCAGGGGCGATACCCGTGCCCCACGGCACATCTGACGACGTGTCGCAGCCGCTCGGTTGCGGAGCGCGACCCGCGCTCCCACGGTGGGCTCAAGATCCGAGCACCACCGAAAGGAACACCCATGCGTGCCCTGCCCGCACGGCGTCTCGCGTCGTCCGCGCTCTGCGCCACCCTCCTCACCGCCGTCGCCGCGCCGACCGCCCTCGCCGCCGACGCGGGACCGGCCAGGGAACAGCGCGCCCGGTCCGCCCCCCGCGCGCCCCTGCCCGGCGCGGACGGGCTCGCCGCGCAGGCGCGGAGCCTCGGTGACGCCGGGGGCGTGCTCGCCGCGATCACCCCGCTGCTCGACGCCGCGCTCAAGGCCGACAAGGGCCAACTCGCCAAGGACCAGGCGACGAAGCTGGCCGCCGCGGTGCAGGACGCCATCAAGAAGGCGACAGCCGCGACGACCGCGACGACCCCGACGACCGCGACGACCCCGACGGCAGCGGACCCGGCCGCGCCCACGGCCCCGGCCGCCCCCGCGTCTCCCGCCGCGCCCGGCCTCACCAAGGGCGGCCAGGCCGGCACGGCCGCCATCGCGGACGTCAAGGCCGCGTCCCTCGCCGCTCTCCAGAAGGCGGTCGACGGCCTCGCCGCCGCCACCACCTCGGGCGACCCCGCCAAGGTCGCGCCCGCCGCCACCGCCGTCGTGGCCGGCGAGGTCAACGTCCTCGCCGCGACCCTGGTCGGCGGCGGCCTGCCCGCCCCCGACCTGCCGGGACTGCCCAAGCCGCCGAGCGCGCCCGCCGCCGTCCCCCCGGCGCCCGCCGCTCCGTCGCTGCCCGCCGCGCCCGCCGCGCCGAAACCGGCCACGGGCTGACCTGCCGGGACCGGGCAGGGCCGTCGCGCCGTTCCACGGGGGCGGTGCGACGGTCGTCCGGCCGTTCCACGGGGGCGGCGCGACGGCCGTGCGCCGGAATCCTTCCTTCGGACGGGTGGGGGGAAATTTCTGATCACGGGGTTTCCGTGCCGTCGGGGGCTCGTTAGGCACGGCGTCAGAATTACCGCCGGCGACCCGAGTTGCCGAAGAAAGGAACCCGATGAATTCCCTCAAAGCCGCCGCTGTCGTTGCCGGTTCCCTCGCCCTGGCGGGCGCCGCCGCGCCCGCGTTCGCCTACGACACCGCCGCCGTCACCCCCACCAGCCTCAACGGCGCCGTGAACAGCCTGACCTCGGGCCACCTCAAGCCCGTCGACCTGATGCCGTTGCAGCACCAGTCGAACGCCCTCAACACCGAGGACAAGACCTCCCCGCTCAGCGCGGTGGACGGTGCGACGACCGCGCTGAACAAGCCCACCCAGCTGCTCGGCGGACTCCCGCTCAAGGGCTGAGCCGTTCCGGGACCCGCGCCCGGCCCCCTGCCGTCCGCCGCCGGGTCCCGACGCACGCGCGTCCCTCTCCCGTCCACACCGCCGCACCGCGCCGAAGTCCCACCGGAGTCCCGCCGAAAACCCGGCAGAGTTCCACCGGAGTTCCCTCCGGAGTTCCATCGGAATCCGGTCGGCGTGCCATCGAAAGGGCCGATTCCGTGCCGTACGGAATCGGCCCTCGGCGCTGTTCGAAGGGCGGGTCCCCCGTTCGTGTGGACAGGGCGCGGAATTCGCCCGGTCGAGTGATGACACCCCCGAACGGGTTCCGGCGCGTCGATAAGGTCGCGCGGTGACCTCAACCTCAAGCGAAACCCGCACCTCCGCCGTCGAGCTGGGCACCCTCGTCGTGCTGGCCTGGAGCGGCGAGGCCGCCGACGGCGACATGCCCTACCTCCTGGCCTACCCCCTCGGGGACGCGCCGTCAGGACCCGAGGCCTCGTCGGCCGCCGTCGCGCAGATGCTGAAGAACAGCGGCCTGCCGGCCGGCGGCGACCTGGTGGACGCCGCCACCAGGCCGAGCCTGCCGGTGAGCCTGCTCGTCGACGGCGGCCAGGCCGTCGTCACCATGCCGGGCTGCAACGCCCAGTGCACCCCGCCGCCCGAGTGGCTCGAGGCGGTCGGCGAACGCGGCTACGCCTACTTCATCTTCACCACCCGCCCGTGGCCCGAGGCCGAGCCGGGCAAGCCGATCGAACCGGAGGCGCTGGCCGAGTTCGCGGGCTCCGAGGAGACGCTGACGTCGGCGGCCCACGTCGTCCTGCCGGCCCGCCGACTGCGCGGCTGACCCCGGGCCGCACCCCAACTGCCCACCTCCGCTGGAGAACGGCGACCGGACACCGTCCCGCACGGTCCGGTCGCCGCCCCATGTGGGTTGCCGGGTACGGCAGTTCGCCCTCACCCGCGTCACCGGCGGACGCGTCGCGCTCCCACGCGGTCGCGCCGCGCACCTATTTCCCCGTCGTAGTACTACTGCGGCAGTCGGGGGAAAGATGCGCTCAAGCCGTCGGCCGCCTCGTTACCCCGGTACGCACGCAGAGCGCGTCGCATTCCGGAAGGGACCGCAGCGAGATGAAGCCGACCACCCGAGGAACCCTTGCCGCCGTCGTCACGGGCGTCGCGGCGGCCATGGGCGCCGCCACCGCGAGCCCGGCCGCCGCGGTCGGCACGGTTCCCGTGCCGGTGCCGCTGGAGGGCGTCGAGCAGACCCTCCACATGGAACTCCCCACGATCGGCGGCCAGATCCCGCTGCCGACGCCCGGCAACCTGGACGGCCCGCGCTACGTCGAGGGCCGTCTCCTGCCCGACCGCGCCGTCCCCCAACTGCCCATCAGCGGCGGCCTGCCCGGCGCCGACGTGCGCGCCCCCCTGCCGCACCTCCTGGGCGACCAGTTCGACCACGTCGGCCTCCACCTCCCGGCCGCCGACCTGCACACGCTGGCCCCCGGCCTCTCCCTCGACGCCCCGCTGACCCCGCCCGACGCCTCCAACGCGGGGCTGCCGGGCCTGAAGCTGCCCGAGGCGGGCGTCCTCGCCCCCGTCCTCCAGACGGTCCCCGGCGCCGACCTGGTGGCGGGCCCCGGTCTGTGACGCGCCGCGGCACGCCACGGGCCCGGACCGCGCGACAGCGGTCCGGGCCCGTGGCGTTCTCCGGCCGCACTCCGTGACCGCGCGGGCGGTCGGCCGGTTACCGGGGTGACAACCGAGACCGGACGAGGAGCGAGCCATGGACGTCAGGGGCAGCGTCGGCACAGTGCCGGTGGGCGCGGAGCGGGAACCGGGAGGCGGGCCCGCCGGCCCGCCCAGGCGCGGCGTGCTGCGCGGGCTGCCGGCGGCGGCCGCCGCGTTGGTGTGCGCGCCGCTGGCCACCGCCTCCCGCCCTACCACCGCCGACGGAGACGGCGCGTTCGACGAGACGTACCGGGGCCGCCGTATCCGCGGCTCCCGGGTGCCTGCGGCCGACCTCGCGTCGGCCGCCGGGCCCGGCGGGGCGGCGCGGGCGGGCGGCGGGGCGTGGCGGGTCACCGTCGACGGGTTCCCGCTGCCTCTGATGCGGCGGGCCGACGGAAGCTGGCTGAGCATGATCGACCACTACCGCTCCTACCCGACCCCGCAGGCCGCCGCCCGCGCCGCCGTGGACGAACTCGGCCCCCACCGCAGGCCGCGCGACCCGAACCGCGGCCGGATGTGCGGGCAGGACCGCACGGACAGGGAGGCAGGCCGTGGCGTACACGCGTAGGGACGTCAGCACCCTCACCCGCACCGAGCGGAAGCGGTTCGTGGACGCGCTCCTGAAGGTCAAACGGAGCGGCGAGTACGACGAGTTCGTGCGCAGGCACATCGAGTACTACGTCCCCGACGGCGACGACGGACTGCGCACCGCCCACATGACGCCCTCCTTCCTGCCCTGGCACCGCCGGTTCGTGCTGGACATGGAGCGGGCGCTGCGCCGGGTCGACGCGTCGGTGACGATCCCCTACTGGGACTGGACCCGGGACCGGTCGGCGACCGGCACGCCGTGGACCGCCGATCTGCTCGGCGGCACCGGGCGGCGCTCCGACCACCGGGTGACGACAGGGCCGTTCGCCTACGCGACGGGCCACTGGACCCTCAGGGAGAACGTCACCGACGCCGACTTCCTCACCCGGGACCTGGGCCGGCCCGCCAACCCGCTGCCGCTGCCCACCAAGGCGGAGCTCCAGTCGGCGCTCGACGACCCGGTCTACGACATGGCGCCCTGGGACTCCACGGTCCGGGGGTTCCGCAACCGTCTTGAGGGGTGGGGCACCGGGCGCGGCCCCGGGTCCTGGCACAACCACAACCGGGTGCACCGCTGGGTGGGCGGCACGATGGTCACCGGCGCGTCCGTCAACGACCCGGTGTTCTGGCTCCACCACTCCTTCGTGGACCTCCAGTGGACGCGCTGGCAGAACCGCCACCGTGACACCCGCTACCTCCCGGAGAAGCCGCCGCGGGTCGGGGACGACCAGTACGGCCGGATCATCGCCCGCCACGAGAAGCTCCCGCCGTGGGACATGACGCCGGACGAGATGGAGGACATGAGCACGGTGTACCGGTACGGGTGAGGGCGCCTCCGCCGACTTGTGGTGAGGGCGCCGCGGTCCCGTGGTGAGCGTGCCGCCGTCTCGTGGTGAGGGTGCGCCGCGGTCCCGTGGTGAGGGTGCCGCCGTCTCGTGGTGAGGGCGCACCGGCGGCTTGTGCGGGGGAGGGGGCGGTCGCGGGCGGGTCCTCGGGCACGCGGGAGAGCCCCGGCGCTCGAGGTGCCGGGGCTCTCACGTGGATACGGTCGGCTCAGCCGCCGTAGCCGTAGCCGCCGTGGTGAACGCGGGGAGCGCTCTTGTTCAGGCAGGTGTTGCCGAACGCCGGGTTCAGCAGGCCGATCACGTCGATGGTGTTTCCGCACACGTTCACCGGCACGTTGACCGGGACCTGGACGAGGTTGCCCGAGATCACACCGGGCGAGCCGACGGCCCCGCCCTGGGCGCCGGCGTCCGCCATGGCGAGGCCGGTGCCGCTGACGACCACGGCGCCCGCGCCGAGCGCGACCGCGGCCGCCTTCGCGATGCGAGACATCACGTTCTCCTTTGACTCGATGAGTGCGCCGGCACCACTCGCCGCCGCACTCCCCCTACAACGCCGAGGTCGACGCCTGGTCACGGCGTGTGCGGGGGCGTCACCCTTTCCGCGCCGGGGCGGCTCCCCTTCCGGCTCCGGCGCGCCTCCCTTTGCTGACCGGGGGCGGCGGGCGCGGGCGCGGGCGCGGTGCGGGCCGCTCTGAGGGGCGCCGGTCCCGGTGGGCGCGGTCCCGTGGCGCGGGTTTGGTGCGCGCGGGCCGGCCGTCGCGGCGCCCGTCCGGGTGATCTTTCTGCCGAAGAGGCATGAGTTCCGGGGGTCTCGGGTTCCCTCGGGCCACGGGCCCGTGCCGCGCTCCCGGCGGCGGGGCCGGGTCCGGCCTTACGCCACCGTGACGCGGCGCCCGCTAGCATGTACCTGACCAGCAGAAACGCCCTCCCGGAGGAGGGCGTGCACGGGATGTGGGAGAGCGCCCCCGGCAGGACTCGAACCTGCGGCCAAGCGCTTAGAAGGCGCCTGCTCTATCCACTGAGCTACGGGGGCTGACCTGCGTAAACGCAGCTTCCGGGTGCTGTTCCCCGTGTCGCGGGGGACGGATGGGGGAATCGCTGTTTCCCGGTAATCGGGATACGCGAAGCTCCCCCATCGGGCCGTACGTAGGGCCTTACATTATCTTCACGCCTCCGAAGCCACTCGCGGAAACAAACCCGCACCTTGTCGGCGTTGGTGCTCTCCGAGCCGAGGAGGGGAAGGTGTCAGGGCTGAAGCTGTTCCGCACGGACACGCATAGCGGCATGACGGAGATCATGCCGCGTCTTGCTGAGGTCGAGGCCGATGTGCAGGAGCTGGTCGAGACGCACATGAAGACGCTGCTGGGCGTCACGTTCCTGGCGAGCGAGTACATCACCGGACCGGTGCACGGGGGACGCATCGACTCGCTCGGGCTGGACGAGAACGGCTCGCCGGTCATCGTCGAGTACAAGCGGGGTGTGGATGCTGGCGTGATCAATCAGGGTCTGTTCTACCTGGCCTGGTTGATGGACCACCGCGCCGAGTTCGAGCGCCTGGTCCGCGACAGGCTGGGGGCAACGGCCGCGTCCCAGGTCTTGTGGAGCGGTCCGCGCCTGATCTGCATCGCCGGCGACTTCACCCGCTACGACGTGCATGCCGTGCGCGAGCACCGGCGCTCGATCGACCTGGTCCGCTACCGACTCTTCGGCGGCGACCTGGTCGGCCTTGAGACCGTGGCTTCCGTGAGGGGTGGCATGCAGGTGTCCCGCCGAGCACAGCGCGGGGCGGTTGTCCGGGCTGCGTTTGACGTCCAGGGCACGGCGATGAGCGAGTTGACGGGCGCGGTCGACGAAGTCCTGCTCGGGCTCGGGGACGGCGTGAACCGGGTGGACCGCAAGACCTACCGGGCCTATCAGCGGCTGCGGAACTTCGCCTGCCTGTGCCCGCCGCAGCGCAGCAAACTGCTGGTCTACCTGAAGGTCGACCCTGGGGACGTTGACCTCGTTCCGGGCTTCACCCGGGACGTGTCGGGTCTCGGCCACCACGGAACGGGTGATCTGGAGGTCCAGCTCCGTACGCTCAGGGACGTGGAGCGGGCGCAGGAACTGTTCCGGGCAAGCTACGCGGCGGCCTGATCGCCTGCAGAGGCTGGCCCCGTGACGGGTTGCGGCACATGTGGTGTCTGCGGTCGTGGAAGGAGCCTCCCGACGTACGGACAGGGCGTGGCGGTGGTCTGTCTATGGTGAGTGTGATCGCCGGTTTGGCCAACCGGCGGTCTACCGCTATGTTGCCCCGCTCGTGCGGGTCGGTGATCAGCGTGAACGGCTGGCGGATCGGCTGGCCGTGACCGCCGGAGCCGCCGACATACTGGCGGCGAGGCGTGGCCCGTGCTCGCGGCCCGGCTGCGCCTGGCGCGTGCCGGTCTCGTGGGCGAGTGCTTCGGAGAGGTCGGCCAGCAGCGAGTTCGGAGTGTGCGGGGACGGTGATGGCCCAGGTGGGCCGGTCAGGGTCTGGGCCGGCCCAGATGGTCCAGGTGGCAGGGTTCTGGGGGCCGTGCGCGGCCAGTGGGTCAAACCGAACGCTTGCCTGCCCGTCGGGGGACGTCCACCGGATCCCGTGCCCTGTCAGGGTGTGCTTCCATCCGGCATCAGTGAGCGGCTGTGTGGCTGTGGTGACCGTCTTCTCGTCTACCGGGACGCCGATGACCGTGTCCCACCCGTCTCCGTCGGCGAGGTGGATTAGCAGGGTCTGCAGCACCGGGGCGGGGGTGGCGCTGGTCGCGGTGAGGTGCCATATGCGGTCGGAGACGGGTGTCTCGTAGGCGGCTATGGTCCAGGCGGTCTCGCGGGCCTGGGCTTCGTGGACGCGCTCGATGCGCAGGGTCTGCGATTCGTGAATGGCGTGGGTCGTTTCGTCAGACCAAGTGCGCCACTTTACGAACTCGCCGTGCGCGTCGAGGAAGGTGTCGAGGAGCGCGTCGTGGTCACCGGTTTCGGCCAGGTAGACGGGAACGGTCTCCGGCTCCGGGCAGGACGGTTCGGACTTGGCTGTGGTGACGTCGAAGACGGAACGCGCTGCGATGGCGGCGCGTTCGGTGGCGGTCAAGGGCGCCGGGCCGGGGCGCATCTCGGCCGCGTGGACCTTCTCGAAGGCCACCAGTGCCTCCGCGGGTGAGCCGTAGGTATCGGCGATCTGGCGCAGATGATCCTCGCCGTGCAGGTAGACGGAGTTGCCACCTGGGTAGAGGTATGTGCCGACCGCGACAGTGGTGTGGCGGTCGTGGGCGTGGGCGTGGATCAGGAGGTGGCCGTTGCGGATGTCGTCGTGGATCTTCTGCGCCTGGTTGGAGACCTCGCGGATTTCACTGCGGGTGCACCAGGGCATCGGGTAGTTCGGCCAGGTCCATTCCTCGTCGATTGCCTCCTGTAGGCGTGGGGTGATCTCGACGGTGATGCCTTCGGCGGTCAGGTGTTTGGCTGCGTCAGCGGCCCAGTAGGGCTCCTCGTGATCGATGCGGGCCAGGACCAGGACGCCTGTGGCGGCAACGCTCCAGCCGGCAGCTTCCAGAGCCACGGAGGCGACGTGGGCTCGGGTGCCGGTCAGGACGGCCTGCACGGCGCTCGGGTGGGCGGGGTGGGTGTCGAGGCGGACATGGGTGTCGATGGCTGGAGTCACGTGGATCTCGTCTGTTCTGCCGGTGGCCGGGCCGTGAGGTCCGGCCACCGGCGTATGCGGGGGTTATCGGGTTGCTCGTGTGGATCGGGTGGAGTGGGCGGCCGTGGTGGTGGGGGCCCGGCGCGAGTGGCAGGCGCCGGGCGCCGCTGGTGTGGCGGGGTGGCCTGGGTGGCGTTCTGCCAGCGGGTGCGGACGGCGTCGATGCCGGCGAGGGCGCGGCGGGCGCCGACGACGAGCTGGAAGGGGGTGTTCGCCGGGTCGTCGGCGTATGCCTGGATGCGCCGGCCGGTGTGCTCGGCCGTGGCCAGGAGCGAGCGTTGCAGGGCGCGTTCGGCCCAGTGCCCGACGAATCCGGCTGGTTCGGCCAGCATGCGCAGGACGTCGCCTGGTTCGCTGCCGTCGTCCAGCAGCCCGCGCTGTTGGGCTTCCCACAGGACCGTGACGGGGTCGACGGGCTCGTTGCGGCGGGCGAGAGCGGTCAGGCACTGCCAGAGGCCGGCGTGCAGAGGCAGGGTGAGGTCCTCGGGGATCAGCCACCGGACGGAATCGATGTCGGCAGGGCGGGCGATGGCGGTGGCGAGGAGCAGTTGCTCCTCCTCGACTGCCTCGGTGAGGTCCGGGGTGCGAACGGAGGGCGGTGCCGCGCTGCGGGGGAGGACGCCGGAGCGCGGGGGAAAGCGGTCCGCGATGTCGTCCACGACCGTGGCGAGCGCGTCGGCCTCGGTGAGCACCGTCTGGACGGGGAGCGGGAGGCCGGCGTCACGGACGGTGCGCATGAGGCGTTCGGCGGCCGTCAGCAGGCGGCGGCGGGCGTGCTCGGCCTCGACCATGCGGGCGTAGGCGGGGGCGTGGCTGTGCCAGGGGCAGACCTGGATGAGGGTGTGCAGGTAGGTGGCGTCCAGGCCGCGCGCCTCCTTCAGGGCGGTGGCGAGGACGCGGTCGAGCCACTTCGTGTTCTTCGCGTGCTCGGCGGGGTCGGGACGCGGCACGGTGCCGATCGCGGCGTACAGGGCTGCGTGTGCAGCGGTGGAGAACGAGGCGGCGGCGATGCCGCTCACCTTGTCCAGGAGGCGGGGGTCGCGGAGGAGGGCTCCCAGGAGGGCCTGCTCGACGTGGAACACCGGCCGGGGCGGTGGGACGGCGTCGAGGTCGTCTTCGTCTGGTTCGGGAGTGGGGTTGGGGGACATCAGGCGGCGAGGGCGAAGTCGTCGGGGTCGAGGGTGACGCCGAGGTGCGGAGCGAGGAGGTGGCCGGCGAGCAGCGGGGGCACGGCGTTGCCGATCTGGGAGAACTGCTGGCCCTTGTTGCCGGCCCAGGGGTAGTCGGCGGGGAAGGTCTGCAGGAGGCCCGCCTCGCGGGCGGTGATCCGGATCGGCTCGGGAACGGTCGGCGCATCGGTGTCCGCGGTCGAGGGGATGGCGGGTTCGGCGACCCAGGTGCACTCGTTCGCGCGGTGTCCGAAGAACAGAGTGCCTGCCGGCTCCTGGACGGACCGGACGGTGGCGTTGGCCTGGTTGTTGCTGCGCAGCGACCAGGACCAGCGGCGGGTGTCGGCGGTGCTCGTGGGTGCCGGAGCACGGGCGGTCTGGTCGTCTTGGGTGCCGTGCTGGGACGTTCGTCCGGCGTCTTCGCGGCGGGACTGCAGAACGACCCCGTCCGGCCGGGGCGTCCAGGTGCCGCGGTCCCGGGCGTCGGACAGTGTCTTGCGGGAGCCCGAAGGGAACGGTTCGGGGCCGCCGCCGGGCCCGCCTCCGGCGCAGACGGTGGGGACGGGGCGGTCGGTCGCGCCCCATCCCAGGGCTTCGGCCATGCTGACCCAGCGGGCACGGCCCGGCCCGAACAGCGTTTCAGGCTCGGCGAGCTGGGCGTGTGTGGGTGTGGGCGGCTGCGCGGTACGAACGCGGGAGGCCACGAGTATCGCCCGCTTCCGGGTCTGCGGGACGCCGAAGTCAGCCGCGTTGAGGATCCCGCACCAGACGGAAAACCCCCACCCCCGCAGGACGGCCGCGTACTGCTTCCACAAGGGCAGCACGTCCGGTACTTCCTCCATGGCCACCCAGTCGGGCTCGCCGACCGTGTTCAGCGCGTGCAGGTAGCGCATCGGCTCGGCGGCGAGCAGGGAACGCTCGTCACGGCACGCGGCTAGGAGGCGTTCGCGGGTGTCTCGCCCGGCGGCCAGGTCCTCGACCGCCGCGTGCACCAGCGGCTGGTCGATCAGGCCGAGGCGCTTGCCGGCCATGCTCCACGCCTGACACGGCGGCGAAGCGATCACACCGCGGGTGCGGCCGACAAACGGCCAGGCGGGATACCTCGCCACATCGCACCGAATAGTCAACTGCCCCGCCGCAGCGCGGGTCTTGCACGCCCACGAATCCCATTCCAGCCCGACGTCGCGCATGCCCAGGACGTGCAGTGCCCTGCTCCAGCCGCCCGGCCCCGCGAAGAGGTCGACGATCACGTGGCCAGCCCGAAGTCGTCCTGTGTCAACGCGTCGACGTCGCCACGGCAGGCCCAGGGCGAGCAGCCGTCCTCGACCCCGTTCTCCAGGGCGTTGGCCTCGTCTGCGCTGATCCGCAGAGCGGCCCGCTCGGTGGCGGTGACGTGATCGATCGGTGCCTGGCTCAGTGGGACGCGGGAGCGGTGCAGGAACGCCTCACCGAGCAGGCGGTTGCCCGAGGCGTTGGCGCGGGCATTTCCCTGCCGGATGGCCGCATCGAATTCGACGACGTCCGCCCACTCGGACGGAGAGGTGTCCCTGATATGCCGCCACTGCGCATTTCCGTGGAACGGGCATCCAAGGCAACTCGACTTCGGCGTATCGGCGAGACCGAGAGAGGTCAGGTAGCGCACGCAGTCGGCCCTGCTCCAGGACATGTCCAGAAGAGGGTGCCGGTTACGCATGTACTTGACGTCCGCATCCTTTGCGCGGTGAAATTCATCTGTGGATATTCCTATCCACTGCTCGACGAAAACACCCTTCGGAATGCGGGCCGGGTGGGGGTAGCCAAGCAATTCGCGAATCTTTTTCTTGATCGGCTTTACCTTGTATTCGCCTGTGCACTGCCGCCGAGTCATCCCAGGTCGCCCGTCCTTATTGAGGATGTGGAGCGGCATGGATGCGAAGCGGTGATCCGGATTCAGTGCGTCGTCGCGTATGTTCCCGGCGGACACGTGGAGTACGGTTATCCCGGCGGGTGTGGCTATCTCCTCTTTCAAGCGGTCAAGGTGTGCATAAACTGCTCCGGGTTCCCATCCGGTGTCGGCGAAAATCGCGTAGTCGACCCTGGGGAGAATGCCCTCGGCTGACAGGGCGAGGAGCGTGCTGGACTGAACTCCCGCGCCGAGGGAGAGAGCGCGGAATCGAGGCTTGTCGGAAATGGCCTGTCCTGGGTGTAGGGAAAGAGGAGGGAGTGCTCGCATCGCGGTCGCGTCAGCGGCAGGAGGCTTCCGGCTGGTCGCGGTAGTGGCGTTGCAGAGGGAGGGGATGCCGTCGAGGAGGCCAGCGGCCGACTCGATGAGTGCTGCGGTGTCGGCCCGATGAGAACCACCAGCCGTGATGTGGCGGCGGCCTGGCGGCGCTGCTTCTCGACGGCTCGGGCCAGGGCAGCGACCAGTTCGGCGGCGGCGTTGGGCGGCTCTGGCGACCGCGCGACGTGCTGAAGGAGCAGCGGGCCGGTAGGGGTGCGCTGTGGCGCCTGGGGGCTGAGGACGAGAAACAGCCGCAGGGCGGTGCCTGCGAGGTCCTGGGCGTCAGTAGTCCGGGCGGCCAACGCGGATGCGGATGCGCCGTGGCCGAAGGGCAGGGCGCATAGGGCCTGGTGCAGTATGGCCGCGTCGGACGAGATGCGGGCGAGGACCGGGGCCGGGTCGGTGGTGTCAGGCACGGGCCTCGGTGGTGGCGTACGGGTTCAGGGCTTGGGCGAACGCGGCGGTGAGCACCGGGGCCTGCTCGGGGACGGTCATCAGGGCGCGGACGAGGGGGGTACCGATGACTACGGCGTCCACCAGTGGCGCGACGCGTTCCGCGAGGACCGGGGCGGAGATCCCTACGCCCGATACGACGGGCAGGGGGCTCGCGGCGCGAAGGCGTGTCGTGAAATCGGCGAGCGCGGGGACGTCGAGCGGGCCGCGGTAGCCGGTGGGGGCGGTGCTGGCGGGTGCGTAGAGCCATCCCGACGCGCCGGCGGCCACGGTGGCGAGGTCGGTGTCGGCGAGGTGGCGCGGGACGAGGCGTGGGGTGGAGAGGTGTGCGTCCTTCGCTGCGGCCTGCCAGCGCTCTGCCTGGTTGTCGGGCAGGTCGACGACCATGGCGCCGACGGCGCCCGCGTCAGCGAACAGTCGGGCCAGGCGTTCGGGGCGGTGCCGGCTGACGGGGCCTCAGTAGGTCATGACGACGGTCGGCCGCAGGTCAGCGGCGTGCTCGACGGCGCGGAGGGCGCGGGCGAGGACGTTTCCGCGAATCAGGGCGCGGTGGTAGGCAGCTTGGATGACGGGCCCGTCGAGGCTGGCGTCATGGTGGGCGAGGCCAATCTCGAACAGGTCGGCGCCGGCCCGTGCGATCTGGGCGAGCTGATGGCGCTCGGCGCGAGCCGCATGGAGTCCGCCGGGGATGAACATGCCTAGCGCGCAGCGGGGTTGAGCAAGGAGGGCCTGCAGAGAGTCGGTGGTTGCCAGGAGGCGTCTTTCTCGAAGGGCGGGGAGGTCGAGGCGGGTCAGCGGTGGTGTGGGGTCGCCGGTGAGGGCGGGGAGGCCACGGGGGTGGTGGCGCCACTCCGGGAGTGGGCGGCCTGGGCGCGGGGCGAGGTGTCTGTGGTGGGCTGGTGGCTGAAGGCGGGGGCCACGCGGTCGAGGGCCCGGGCGATGTGCTGGGCGTAGTTACGAGCGTCGGAGAGTTGCTCGGCGACAGCGGCGGGGTACCGGTCCCACTGGGCTTGGTACTGGTAGCGCTGGATGATCTCGGCGGCGTTGCGGAGCTGCTCGGCGACCTGCCGCAGGACAGCGTCCGGGGCGGTTGTGGTGTGCGTGGCCTGCAGAAGCGCGTCCAGCGCGGTGGGCAGTGATTCCTCGTGCGTGGGGAGACCGTAGAGGGTGGCGTGCAGTGCCTGGGCACAGGCCGTCACGGGTCCGCCCCGACCGCTGCTGCGGTACTCGCTGGGGGCATGTCGGCGGGCGTTGAAGAGGACGGTCACGTCCCGGGGAGCAGCCCCGGGGTGGAGCTGGTCAGCGAGGGCACGGGCGAGATCATGCACGGTGGGGAAGTCGGAAGACGTGGAAGCTCCTCGGATGGCGGTGCTGAATTCTGTGGGGTGGTCAGCGGGTGTGGCGCCGGGCAATGCGCGGCGACGGCGTGGAGGGTGCCTTCTGCTGTCTGGGCCCCTGGGCCTCGGAGATGAGCCGCCGGTCCTCAGCGCGCGCTGAGAATGAGGCGAGGCGGCGGGAGAGCCGTCGCGCCACGGCGCCATAGGTGGTGGCCGCTCGCTCCATCTCCACACCGGCACGGCGGAGTTGATCACGGCTCGCGGAGGGGGTGGAGTCGGCGTCCTGGTACAGCAAGATCTCGGTGCGGTGATGGATGGCGAGGTTGCACAGGGTGGCAGCGAGTGAGATCTGGGCGCAGGCGCCGACGAGGTGCACCAGGTTCTCGGCCCCGTCCTTCATCGCGGGGTACTCGCTGACCGACAGTTCGTGCACCTGCCGCGTGCACTTCATGGCCAGCTCGTGCGTCCGCAGGCTGAGGGGTGCGATATCTCGTACGGGCTCGGTGATCTCGCCCTCCTGGATTCGTGCCGCCTCCGCGGACAATTCCTCCAGTACGGGGACGACCTCGCCGAGAAGGCGGGTGTGTTCGGTCAAGTCGACGCTGTGCACGACAACTCCGTGAGGACGCGGGCGATATGGGACAGGGGAAGACGGTTGCCTGTTGAGGTGCAGGAACGGATTCGGTCAGAGGGCTTCCCACAGCAGGCGGGTGACGTGGTCGTTGCCGTGGCCGGTGCGTGGGCGGGACGGCGTGTGCCAGCCGGCACGGGGCGGTCGGCTGGCGATGACGCGCCATCCGGCGCCGCGCAGTGATGAGCCGCTCTCGCCGTCCTGCGTGTAGGTGACCAGCCGTCGGTAGCCGAGGGCCTTCGTCGCCCGCCACGCGGCACCGTAGAGCAGTGAGTTCGCGTTGGGCGTGCCGTCGCTGGCGGTCCGGGTGACTTCGAGGGTGGCGCCGTCGTCCAGGTGACGGGCCACAGGCCGGCCGACGATGGCAACGGCGCGCAGCGTGCCGGTCCCGTCGGCGGCGCCGACCGAGAAAATCTGTCCTGCGGGCGGCGGGTGGTGACGGTGCCAGGTGCGCACGAAGTCCTTCGCCTCGCGGGAGCGGATCGGCACCAGGTACAGCGGGGCGGCGCTCACGCGGCCGTCCCGGAGTCGGACTGTGCCGGCGCGTGCTTCGCGATGGCGCGGGCCGTGATTGCCTTCGACGCGCGGGCGGACGCCGCGGACAACTCCTCCGCTCCCGGCTCCCGGTACCACGGCCGCAGGTCGAGCATGGCGGCGCGCATGCCGGTGGCGAAGCACAGCGCGGAGCCCTTGGGCAGCGCGCGGATCGCGTCGGTGGGCAGGATCCGCTCCTGGCGCATGCTGACCGAGGTCGACTTCCCGGACTCCGAGTAGGAGGTAGACGTGGTCTCCACGTCGTGGTCGCCGATCAAGCGGCTGAGCTTGTCCGCGAAGTCGGGGTCATCGATGCCGGAGCCGATGACCTTTATGGTCGAGGCGGACCACATGGCGTCCATGCCCGCGTCTCCCCAGACCTTCTGGCCCTGGCGGTAGGACTGGAGGATGGTGATCGGGATGATTCCGCGGCTGCCGAGGTGGGAGTACAGGTCCGGCAGGTCGCTGATCTTGCACACGTTGGCGGCCTCGTCGAGGATCGCCAGCATGGGCGGGTCCAGGCGTCCGCCGGCGCGCTCGGCCTGGGCGGTGGCCGCGCGCATCACGGAGTCTGCGCACGCGGCGATCAGTGCCGAGGCCCCGCCTCCGCCGTCCTTGCTCAGCAGGAACAGTGTGTCGGTGGAGGTGACGAACTCCGACGGGCGGAACTCAGGAGCGTCCTTCTGCGGGGTGACCCAGGCGGCTATCTCGTTGTTCAGCAGTGCGGCGGCGTACTGGCGGGCGGTCTCGTAGATGCCGTCGCGCGTCTCCGGGGGGCCCTCGACGGTGCCCTTGAGCTGTGCTGCGACGGCGGCGAAGTCGTGGTCGCGGAGGATGTCGAGCGGGGTGCGGTCGGCAGGGGCGGCGAGCCACTGCATGATGTCGGTGATGGGGCGCTCGTCGAGCGCTGCGGCCAGGAGAAGCTGGGAGAGGATGTTGCTGCCGGCCTTGGACCAGAAGTCCCCCTGCTGGGAGGCGTCCACCGAGGCGGCGAGGAAGTGTCCGGCGAGCCGGTTCGCCCCGTCCAGGGTTTTCGCGCTGGCGAGGGGGTTCCACCACATCTCGCGTGCGGCGTGCGCGATCTGCTGTGGGTCCATGGTCCACACCTGCCCGCCGCGGGAGCGGGCCTCGTATGTGGCGGTGAATGCGTCGCCAGCGGCCTTGTTCGAAGTCAGCAGGACAGGGCCGGGCGCGGCGAGCATCGAGGGGATGGCGAGCGAGGTGGTCTTGCCCGAGCGGGGCGCCATGATGGCGACGGCCACATCTTCGTAGCCCATGCGCACCTCGTGCCGGGTGTTCTGCAGGTTGCCCAGGAGGATGCCGGTGTCGCGGGCTTCGATGCGCTTGGCATCTTTCAGGCTCGGGCGCAGCGAGCGGACTTTGCCGGTGATCGCCTTGGCCATCAAGGGTTCGATGTCCCGTGCCTTGGCCATGCCGGTGATCTTCTTCCGGCCGGCGCCGCGGTTCTTGTGCCGCATCCACAGGGCGATCCCCGTTCCCCCTAGAGCCAGGAGGAGTAGAACGGGAACGATGCGTGCCCCGAGGAGAAGGGCGTTCTCTCCGACCTCGGGCCATACCTGCTCGGGGCGGAGCAAGGCGTTGGTCGGCTGATAGGGGGCCCAGCTGTCGCCGGTGAGGTAGGCGGTGCCGTTGCCGCACAGCCAGGTCAGGTGGGACAGGGGGACGACGACGGCGAGCACGCCGAGCAGGAGGCGTAGGAGAAGGTCGTATCCGTCGGTGGTGCTGTTGGAGGAGGGCGGCAAGGGCTACGTGCTTCCGAGTGGGAGGTGACGGTCAGCGGCTGCGGTCGTGTCTCGGCGGCGGCTGCCGCAGGGCGGGCGGGACCGGCGGCGCGCCGGTGTGCCGGGCAGCCAGAGAGCGGACGCGGCCTTCCAGCGCGCCGGCGACGTACACGACAGGTATCTCGACGAACTGACGGGTGACGACGTCAGGGTCGAGGGTCGGCAGACTGCGCCCGCTGTCGATGCGGTGGATGGGTGTCGGGTCGGCGAGTGCGGCGGTGAACGCGGCGACAAGGTACGGCGGAGTGTGCGCACCGAAGCGGGCCTGCCAGACCTTCTGGTGCGTGCCGAGGGTGACCGTGACGAACCAGGCTCCCGGATCAGCGGGTGTTCCCAGCCGCTCGACGTGCACCGTCTTGTCTGGGGAGGCAAGGCCGTTGTCACCGTCCGGTGTCCAGCCGACCTGCCGGAGCGCTCCGTACGGGTCGCAAGGCGCGTCAGCGGCTGGGGCCGGGTCGGTGAAGGCGTCGGTGAAGGCGGCGATCAGTTCGACGGGCGTGCGGGCGCCGAAGCTTGCGTACCAGGCGGGCTCGGCTGCGTACTGCAGGGTCCACCACTGGTCGTCGGGGTCAGGCTCCAGGCGTAGGAGGGCCTTCTGGTCGGGACTAGAGAGCAGGACACGCGGCATCAGGGGGTCGTCGCCATGACTCCAGCCGCAGGCACGGTGGAGAGGAACAGTGATCCAGGCGGGGTCGCCACCGCCGGCGAGGTGGCGCGGGGTGATGAAGTCGACCTCGACGTTCTCAAGAGAGGGCATGGTCACTTCCGCAGCGGGGATCGACGGACAGGGGCGGATGCCGGCACGGGGGCCGAATGTCCACGCGTGGTCCTCTGGGCGGCGGCGTTGACTTCCCGGAGGGCTTGGCCTTGTGTCGCCCAGTCGTCGAGGTAGCTCCATGAGTCGGCGTGATGCTCGGCAAGGGCAGCGTCGAAGTCGTCGGTTCCGGGCGTCGCGGTGAGGGGAAGCCCGTTCTGGGTGGCCAGCCAACGCTCGTGCAGGTCGTCGAGCCGTTCGAGGGCGTAACTCAGGACACTCACCTGGTAGGCCCAGCGGTTCTGCACCGCGTTCTTGGGCAGTCGGGCCAGCTGGGTCTCGGCGGTTGCCAACAGGTGACGGGCGCCGTAGCGGAGCGGCTCGAACGCCTCGGCGGTGGCGGCGTCGCGCTGGCTCGCGCGCATGCCGTAGGCGTGCTGGTCGTGAGGCCAGCCGTCAAGGTCGGTGTGCTCATCGGAGTAGGCGTCCCAGGCGTCGAGGATCTGCTTGCTCTTGGTGATGAAGTCGTCGAGGAGGCCGAGGTAGCCGTCGTGGTCGTTGGTGATGAGATGCGGTCCTCTGTTCAGCGGCGGAAGGCGGGGCGCGAGTTGGCGGCATTCGACGAGGTCGACGCGGCCCTGTTCTGGTGTCCGCGTAGTGAGCGTGCCTGTGCGCGGAGTGCCTTGATGCGGGCGGTGTGCATCGCAACCGTCTGCTGTGGGCTGACGGTGCTTGGCCCGTGAGTGACGCCGTAGGTCGCGGTGCGGTCGAACAGGCCGCGCTGTAGCGGTGCAGTGTCGGTGAGGGCGGTGATGAAGGCGTTCACCAGGTGCTCGGGCGTGTGACCGTGGAAGTAGGCGTGCCACAGGTGTTTGCCGTTGTCGAGGCCGGAGGGACCGTCGCGGACGTCGACGTGCCAGGCCACCGTGTTCGAGCCGTCCTGGGGCTGGCGCTCGATTTTGGACCCCGGCGGATCGCTGTGGGCGACTCCGCTGCCGTCGACGCGCCATCCTGCGGCGTCCAGCACAGACAGCGGGCTCGTCAACTCGGTGGGAACCGGAACGACGAGGGCGTCGGCGAGGGTGGCCAGAACTTCGGCGGGGACGAATTCGCCGAAAGAGGCGTACCAGCCGGGCTCTGTATCGGAGGGCTCGGCCAGCAGCCACCACCATGCCGAGCTGGGGGACTGCGGGTCGAAGCGGAGTCGGTGACGAAGGTCCGGGCTGCGCAGGACGATCTCCGCGCACAGCGGATCGGAGATGGCTCGCCAGCCGGCGGCGGCCAGCCCGTGGGTGACGTGCCGAGCATCCCCGGGACCTGCGAGGTGGCGCGGACTGGTGTCAAGCGTGATCTGTGTGGCGTGCTTGTCGGCGAAGGCGACGAGCTGCCGTTCGCTCAGCGGCACCAGCAGCACTCCTGCTCGCTCGTCGGCGAACTGCCGTACAGGCCCCTCGTGGTGCGCGGCATGTACGGGTGCTCCTGCGCGGCGCGAGCGAGGGCTTCTGCGGGGTCGGGGTTCTCGCGCAGGTAGTCGGTGAGGTCCGCGAGTGTTTCGGTCAGGGGATGGATGGTTTCCGGGGTAGGGGCGGGCATCGGGCTCCTGGAGACGGGGATGAAGGTCAGCGGCGGGGCCGAGCATCGCCGACCGGCGTATAGGGACGGGCAGTGGTGCCTGGGCGACCGCTACGGGCGCTGTTACGGGCCCAGGCGTCGGCGCGGGCAGTTGTAATCCGGTTCTGTTGCCACGCGTTGAGCTGCGAGGGTTTGACGGAGACCGACCAGGTCCGGATCTGTGCACTGTGCGGGACACGTCCGCGTGGGCGCATCACGGGATCTGGGCGGGCAAGTTCGGCTGAGAAAGCTTGGACCAGGTGCATCGGTGTGCTCGGCGTGAAGTTGGCGGTCCAGCCGTTGCCCTGCTTGTCCTGCGCTCCGCTCCACCACATCGCCGAGCCATCGACGTCCTGGTGGTACTGCATCCACGCGGTGCCGTCGGGGCTGGCCGCCATACAGTCCCGGCCCACGAACCGCGTAGGCCAGTTCTGCTCCCGCAGGGGTGCCCAGACGTTGGGGGCGTGTGCGGAGCGGGGACGGGTAAGGGCGTCGGTCAGACCGGCGACGATCTCCACCGGTGTCTGCCAGCCCAAATGCGCAGACCACTCGGCGTTCGCCCCGTCTGCCCTGCCGTGGATGGTCCATCCGCCGGGCAGGACGTACGGGT
Organism: Streptomyces griseoviridis; assembly: GCF_005222485.1. Classification (NCBI taxonomy): domain Bacteria; kingdom Bacillati; phylum Actinomycetota; class Actinomycetes; order Kitasatosporales; family Streptomycetaceae; genus Streptomyces; species Streptomyces griseoviridis. The sequence goes on along the minus strand of NZ_CP029078.1, from coordinate 3,303,092 downwards.
CGTAGGCGACACGGACGAAGCGGTCCGGGCTCTCCATGAGTAGCGGTCCCCCCGTTTTGGACTTGTCCCGCCAGCCCGAGGCGCGCAGGAACTCCGAGATATGCCGGACATCGCCCCCGCCGGCCAGGGCACGGGGCTGGACGAGGTAGTACTGCTCGGCCGGCTCGCCAGGCCCCCAGCCCTGCCACTGCTTCTTTTTCACCGGCGCCGCCGCACGACGAGCGGTGCGGGCGCCGGGGGCTTTGCCGCCGCAGTGGTGGCGGGCTGGGTGCCAGCGCGCTGCAGGGTGTCTTGGTGTTCGTCTAGGTCGAGGGTGATGTCGTGCAGTTCGTTCGAGGCGCGACCCAGAGCAAGCCACACTTCCGCAGGAAGAGTGCCTTGCTCGGCCTGGGCCTTGGCCAAGTGACTGCCGGTGATGAGGAGGTGGGTGACGCCGTCGAGGACTCCGGCGTCCGGGTCGAGGATGCGGGCTATGACCTGCACGGCCTGGGGCGGAGGAAGCTGAGAGAGATGATCGGCGAGCTGACCGAGCTGGCGGGTGATCTCGTCGGTCAGCCTCACCAGGTAGGGGACGGGGTGGGACATGCTCCTCCAGAGCGGTGGACGGTCAGTGGTCGTGGCGCAGCCCGACGTGCTGCGTCTCGGGGAGGACGGCCTTCGGGCGGTTGCCGGTCAGCGGGTCGGCGCGGTCGGGGCCGGCGGGCATGCAGGCGCGCAGATAGCGGCGGAACAGGGTGGTCGCGAGGCACAGCTTGAGCCGGCGGCTGATCCGCGGGCCAGTGCGGGCTGCTACGGGTTTCTCCGGGAGCCGAGGCGGGGCGCTAAGCGGCCCCGGTCTGGCGCCGGGGCCGCCTGAGTGTTTTACGCGTTGCTGCTGGCCGGCGCGGAGCGCAAGAGGGAACTGGCGGGCACCGGTTGCTGCGCAGGCGGTGCGCTCGCGCACGGAGGCGGTGCACAGCCGGTAGATGACCTTGTCGAAGACCTCGGGGTCTCAGTTGACCGTGTATTCGGCCAGTAACAGGGCGGGGACGGCGCGGCTCGCCACGCGTTTCTGTTCCTCGAAACCGAGGTGGTCTGGCACGGTGTGCCAGACGTAGAACCGCTCGCCTGTGGGGTTATTCGTGGCGTTCGAGGCCGAGCTGTTCCAGCAGGCTGTGGGGCTCGGCGGGGGTGCCGATGTGGGTGGTGGTTGTCAGGGCCTTGACGTAGATCTCGACGTCTGCGCCGTACTCGTCGAGCAGCTTGGCCATGCGCATTTCTCCGGGGTCAGCGGCGGCTGGATACCGGGAACTGGGCGCGGCCCGGTGCGGGGGCCGGTGGCATGGAGGCCGGGGCGGAGGTGGGTGCAGTCCGGGCCGTGGGGTGCTGGAGGGCGGTTCCGATACCGAGCGCTTCGAGCCGCGGGCCGATCTCGCGCAGCGCGCGGGCCTGGGCCTGGGTGTCCTTGCCGTCCAGGCGGTAGATGCCGCTGTGCGGGTCCTGGACGAAGCCGTGGGTGGCGAGGATGTTGCCGGCCCGGTCGTCGGCGGGGGCGGCGGCGACGCTGCCGTCTGGCTGCCAGGTCAGGACGACCCGGTTCGGCTGCGAGGGCTGGATGCCGTCCAGGGCGTTGTGCCGGACTTGGGCGAGCGCACGGTCGTACCGGACGAGGAGGTCGCCAGCGACTTGGTCGGCGCCGAGGAACGGGTCGTCGGTCAGGGCGATGCCATTGGGCTCGGGCACGGCGCGGTACGCCTCGTCGGGCAGGGCGCTCGGGGCGACAGCGGCGAGGAGGAAGCCGTCGCGCTCGTCGTGCCGGTCGATCAGGACGAGCTGGGCGCCGTCGGGGCGGCTGAGGACGGCTGCTTGCTGGAGGGGGTGTTCGGCGAGGGAGGCGGCGACCAGGTCCAGGTCCCATATTCGGTTGGTGAGTTCGGCGAGGTCGTTCTTGGCATCGGCCGTCAGGTGTGTGCGGGTCCAGGTGTCGGGGAGTTCGCTGGCGAGTACGTCAGCGTAGGAGGCGAGGCGCTCGGAGTTGTCGTGGTCGTGCATGGTGTCCTTGGGCAGTTGCAGGGGCTCAGCGGCGCAGGCGGGTGGCGGTGCCGGCAGTGCACGCGGCGGGGGCGGCCAGGCGCACACCGCGGAGGGTTCGAGCTCGTGGTCGGGGACCTGTTCGGCGCAGGCGCGGCGGCCGAGGCGCGCCGGTTAGCCAACGGTTCGCGCATGTGCGCGAGGTCGGAGTGGAGTGACGCGGACGTATGCGTCGGCCAGGTAGGGCAGGCGCCCTACGGCGTTGGTGGCGAGAGGGGAATCGAGGTTTCCCGTCGGCCGGGAATGTCGCGCAGATCTTCGGTCAGGCACAGCGGCTGGGCAGGATCGTCCGGAGCTGCGATGGCTCAGGCCCTGGCGTCTGCGGTGTGCACGAGCTGGCCCAAGGCGGTGGTGGTGTACCAGCCGCAGTCGATCAGCTCGTTGCGGTCGGCGAACCGTGCCAGGAGGGCGTCTTCCATGGCCCGCAGGTAGATCAGGCAGTCCGGGCAGCGGAGCGAGAGGTGCACGAGGTAGCGGGGGTGGGCGGTGACGTAGGACTGAGAGCCGCCGGTTGCGTCACGCAGTCGCCAGCCGTCCTCGTCGGTGGGGGTGTGCCAGGAGGGCGCGACGACGCGCATGGACTCTCCCCACAGTTCCCCGCCGGCCACTCCCTTGAGGACGACCACGGTGTCCCCGGCCTGAAAGTGGGCGTGGGTGATATCGCGGGTGGGAGTGAGCGGGTCGGGGGCGAGGGCGGTGACGGGGGTGGGCTGATGGTCCCAGGACGGAGGGAGCACGCGGTTCCTTCCACGCGATTGCTGGGTGGGAGCATCAATAGTCCGGAGGAACGCCGGTTTGGCTAACCGGCGTTTCCCGGTTATGTTGCCCCGTCGTCAGAGGAACGGGTTCTCCGTCCCGCGGTCTGCCTCGGTCGCTGCGTCGAGGAGTTCGAGCAGGTCTGTGCCTTCGGAGTCGCGCTGGTCGATCCACCATCCAGCACGGGTGATGAAGCGTGCCTTCTCCTCCAGCTCGGCCCAGTCCGCGTCGTCCCAACTGCCTTCCACAACCAGGGCGGTGTGCGCGGCCGTCATCAGCTGATGGCGGGAGCGCTCGCCCCAGTCCAGGACCTTGTCCGGGCCCTCCAGCTGCGGCATCTCGAACTGCCTGGCCCAGGCAGCGGCTGCCTCCTGCTCGACCGCGCGCTTTGCCGCGAGCCACTCCTCCTTGGACTTGGAGTCGGCGTCGCGCGCAGCCTTCCAGCAGTCAGTGCAGTCCTTCGAGGCGAGCCAACGGGCGTAGCTCCGCCGCTTGTCGGCGGGGCGGTTGGACAGGTCATGATCTGCACGGTGGGAGCAGGCGTGCTCCACGGTCCAGTGCGTACGTATTGCCACGTGGTTGTTCCTGCTTTCTGTCTTCTGCGTCGTCTCAGCGTGTCCTGCGGATGGCGTCTGTGGCCGCCGTGGCGATGGCGGCGGGAGCGCTGGAGGGCCGGGGCAGGTGCAGCAGGGTGGTCCCCGGCAAGTGGATGGATTCCGCGGTGAGGGTGAGCTGAAGTACGGCGCAGCCAGCGGTCGTGAGCTGCTTGACGCGGGTGACGGCTTGATCGGTTTCGGCGCTGACGTAGTGGGCGTCGGTGACGATCACGAGGAGGCGGCCGGCGCCGGGGCGGCTGAGTCCGAGGCCGTGGTCGAGTGCGTCGATGGCGTCACCGAGGTTGTGGTGGCCGCCGTTGGCATCGAACGTCGTCACGCGCTCTGGTGCTCGGTGGGTGGGTCGGGTCAACGCGGTCAGGTGCCAGTCGTAGGCGATGGTGGCGGTAAGGGAGTCGGGGTCGGTCAGGGCTGCTGCGCGTGCCACGATCCAGGCAGCGGACGCGACGGGCGCGCAGGCGGCGCGCATGGAGCCGGAGACGTCGACGGCGATACCCACACGCAGCGGTGGGGTGGGGGAGTTCCGGCGGCGGGTGTGGGTGAACGGTTCCGCGGTGGGGACCGATCCGGCCGCGCGCTGAGCGTCTCGGGCGAGGGCGGCGCGCATGTTGAGGCGGCCGGGCGGGGTGGGGCTGGTGGTCCGCTCCTCGGTCCGCTCGCGATAGGCGGCGGCACGCAGGGCGCGGCTCAGGCGCGTGGCGGCACTCTGTTCGGCGGCGGTGGGCCTGCGGGTGCCGGTGACCGGGTTGCCGTGGGGCGCCGGTGTGCCGTCGGGGGTGACGGTGGTGCCACGGGTGTTGAAGACCGACTTGGCGGTGGCGGCGGCTTTGCGTCGCCGGCCGGTCCGCTGAGCGCGGTCCCGTGCCTGTGCCTTGGCCCGCGCGGCCACGGCGTTGGCTGCTGCGGCCTGTGCAGCGAGTTCGGCGGCGTCGGTGGCTGCCGTACTGTCCATGACGGCGCCCACGGCGCCGGACAGCAGGTCGGTGAGGTTCTCCGGCACAGGCAGGGCTGGGGCCGCAGTGTCCAGAGCGTCGCACCATTCTCTCGCGTGGTCGAGCATGGTCGTGGCGTCGTGGTCGGCGCACTGGTGGGCTGCGGTCCAGATACGGGTGAGCGTGGCCAGCAGATGTGCGCCCAGCACTTTTTGACACAGATCGGCGACGGCCCGGGTCTCGCCGGCGTCCAGGATGCCGACGTCACGGCGGCCGAGGACCAGAGCTGCCACGTCGGCGGCGTGCGCGATGCCTTGGACGGTGGGGTGTGCGATGTCGGGCATGACCAGGGTGCGGGCACTGGTACGCAGGTAGGTGCGGTCCGTGGGCCGCGTGATCAGGTGTGCGCCTTCGACACGGCTCTCCTCCAGCAGGAGCGCGGCCTTGACGACACGGGGGTCCGTTCCGGGAGGCGCCGTCCAGACGGAGTGGGCCGCGTGCGCGGCCTCGTGGACGAACACTCCCCAGGCGGCGGGATACCGCTCCTCGTCGCCCACGATCCGCGGATGGATCTCGTGGGGCTCCAGCGGGGCGAACAGGCCGGCGTCGAACTCGACCTCGCCCAGACTGGGGAAGAAGGCGGCCGGTGCGCCGCTGCGCGTGCCGGGGCGGCAGGTGACGAGGAGGTCCTGGCGGCCGGAGAGAGCGACCAGCCGATCGCCGAGTTCGGCTCCCACGCGCAGCCACAAGTGCGGGGAGGAACGGGGTTGCGCGGGCGGGGCGCCGTCGTCGTCCCATCGCGCGAGGTCGGCGTCGTCGTCCGGCGTGGACTGGACGTGGTGGTGTGCGCTCATCGCGAGCGGCCTCGGTGCGCGGAGCTGGTACTGCCTGGGGGCTGCCGGGCGGCTGAGGCGGGGAGCTGCTTGCCGAGGGTGAGGGGCGCGATCTTCCTGACGCCGGCAGCCTTGATGACGGCTTCGCTGACGGCGTCGCGATCCTCCAGCGGAGCGATGCCGACGAGGTTCGCGAGCGCGGCTTTGGTGCCGAGGACGGCCTCGGTCTTCTGGTAGCTGAGCAGTTCCCGCAGTTGGGGGGCCCAGCCCAGCTCGCCGAGTTCGACCTGGCGGGCGAGGTGTTGGGCGACCCGGACCACCCGGGCATCGATCCTCAAGGCCAGGGCGAGGTCGTAGTCCGTGCCGATCTGGATCTGCACGCTGAACCGGCTTGAGAGCGCCTCCGTGAGAACGGCGCCGTGGACGCCGGGATTGTGGCCCGCCACCACGTAGAAGCCCGGCTCGGCCTTGATGGTCTCGCCCTTGTGGGCCTTGACCTGGATCTGCCTGCGCCCGTCCATCGCGGGATACAGCGCCGCCAGGACCTTCGGTGAGATCAGGGTTGCGTCGTCGATCAGCAGGGCACGGCCCTCGGTCATCGCGGTGACCAGCGGACCGTATTGGAAGACGTAGGCTCCCGCGTCGTCCTGTGTGTACTCGCCGATCAGGTCGCCGACCGTGGTGTCACCGTCACCGGCGACGGTGAGCAGGTCTGGGAACGCCGCCTCGACCAGACTCGTCTTGCCGGTGCCCGGAGGGCCGTAGAGCAGCACCGGCACGTCGGCGTCGCGCAGGCGATTCAGCGCCTCGACGTCGGGCAGGTCCGCCAGCTCCCGAGGGTGGTAGAGCTGGCCCCCCGCGCGGCGGATCGGGCCGGTCTGGCCGCGTGTGGCTGCGGCGGGAATGGTGGTGCGGGTCGTGGCCGTCTGGGCGCGGGGAGTGTGGGTGCCCGGTGGACTGATCACAGCGGTCTGCGCGGCTGCAGCGGTTTTCGCGTTCGCGCGGAACTCCGGCTGCCCGGTCCCGTTTCGGTCGGCCTCGCCGCGTCGCACCAGGGTGAGGGCGGCGTTGCGGACGGCGCCGTGGGAGTGACCCAGCTGCCTGGCCATGTCCCCGATGGTGAGCGTGTCCGTCGGCCGGTCGGCCAGCAGTCGGGCCACCTTGGCCCGCAGCTCGCCGCCTTTAGTGCGCGCCGGACTGGTAGGCGTTCCGGTTGTGGTCAAAACGAGGCCCCTTCAACAGGTGCGGGTGCGGGCGGGGTGGGCAGTGCGCTGGAGAGGCCGGCCGCTCTCGGAGCGATCACAGACTGTGCTGACATCGCCGACAGGGCCAACCGCGGCATACCGTCGACCTCACCGGCCGACCGAGGGCTCGGTCCAGGTGCACCTGATGGCCGGCGACGAGCAGCTCGCCGACTGCCGGGCAGGACCGTGCGTCCGCTCCGTACCAGCTTCCGTCGATCGGCAGGCGCAGCCTGGCGTCTCTTCGAAGCCGTCCTGGAGCAGGATTCGCCGGGCGGCGGCGTTGTAGCCGGTGGTGGTGATCTCACCGGTGATGCTGTGCCGGATCGGCATGAACGGCTCTGCTTGGGCCTTGGGCAAAGCGATCTCCTATCGGTGGCGGCGGTCATGCTGGCGCGGGGCGGCGGCGCGGGCGGTGTGGTGTCCGCGGCCGGGCCCGGGCGGGTGCGCAGCACGGGGTGCGATGCGGGGGCAGGACGGCGACGGTCGCCCCGAGGTCTTCGGCTGTCTCTTCGACTTCGCGGCTGAGGAACTCGATCTGCGGGCCCAGCGCTGAGAGGCGGGTGGCGATCTGGCGGCCCTGCACGGTCTCCGGGGCGCTGGCGAACTGGCTGCTGGTCTCCAGAAGTTCCGGCGGGCGCACCATCGGGCCGGCGGCGAAGCTGCGCTGGACGGCTTCCAGGAGAGCGGTCGATGCGTCACCGGCACTGTGTCCTTCGACGACGTCGCGGATGAGGTCCTGCAGGGACAGTTCCGGGACTGGTGCCGGGCGGTTCAACCGGGAGATGCCCGAGCGCAGCACGCCGGGCGGGGACCGGAGCGGGCAGCGCCAGGCCGCCTCGTGCGCGTGGGCGAAGTGCCCGATCACCTACCAGCCCGGTACGTCCGGGTCGCCGCGGAGCGCGACCACTGTGGAGTCGTCGTCCTCGACCAGGTAGGCGACGGTGATCGGCTGTCCGTCGGCGGCGTACCACGACTCGTCAGCTCCAGCGCGCCACGCCTTTGCGCGGCTTGGGCCCTGTCGGTCCACATCTGCTGTTCCTTGTCGGTCAGCGGAGCCCTGTGGTTCTGGTCGGCGAGGTTGCTTGCGATCGGGCTGTGGTCCGCCCAGGCGGTGAGGTGCGGCCACAGGCTCGCGTGCTGAGCGCGTTCGGCGGGGGAGCCGGGCGCTGCGGGCCGGTCGAGGGCCCGGCGGATCTCGGCGGCGGAGGATGCCAGGCCGTCCAGTACGGCCCGCCAATCGGCCAGGTGCCGGGCGGGCGGCAGTTCGTCGAGCGCGAGTCGGGCGGCATCGAGGAGAGCCTCGGCGTGGGGGACGAGGTGGGTGGCGTACGCCTCCAGCGCTGCCTTGTCACGGTGGGCTCGTGCTGCCGCGGAGGCGTCTGTGTGGAGGGTGTGGCCGTGGCAGTGGCGTGTCATGTCGAGGGCGATATCGGCCTCGCAGTTGATGACCGTCATCCGCAGCCGGAAGACGCGTGCTTTGCTGGCCAGTGCGGACGCTGTCGGCAAGGGGGTCTCGGGGCCCGGGCTGTTCACGTGTCGTCGGGACTGTCCGGAGGCTGCGGCCGTCAGGTGGGCGGTGGGAGCGTAGGTGGGCTTCGGCGGGATCGGCCGCGCCGGTGACGAGGTGGTGGGTTGGGTGGTGCGCCGCGCCGTTCGGCCGGCGGCGGCCTGGGCGAGCCGACTGCGGCGCTCCTGGAGTCCGCGGGGCCGATCGGGGCGAGGCGGGTTATCGGAGAGGGCCGGGTTGAGGCGGATGTCGGCCTGCACGGTGTAGCCGAGTCGGCGCAGGTCGTGGACGGCTTGGCGGGCGCGGCGGACTCCGTCGCGCTCGGGCTCGCTGAGCCGGTACAGGCCGGGTTCTCCGATCACGGGCTCGAACTCTGCGATTTCCAGGTGCCGGTGGGCGAGGTGCAAGGGCAGGGCGGCGGTGAAAGAGGCGACGAAGCCGTGTTCCTCGTGGTCGCCGAAGGCGAAGTGAGTGCCGGGTTGCAAGAGAGCGGAGTTCTCCTCGGGGCGTGCGTCGGAAGGGGCAGGGGCCGCGGTGGTCGGGCCGGGCCGGGGTGACTCGGCACGCTGTCGAACTGGATGTGAGTGCCGGCGTACCCGTGTCGATGGTCGGGCGGGCGATGAACGAGCGAGTGAACAGGTAGTTCTCCGCCTCAAGCAGGGCGTGCTTGCTGGCCACCGAGGTGGCGCTCGGGTGCGTCTACGCGTGGTCCGACCAGCCTGCGACCGGCGGGCCGGAGGCGTCGGTGCGGGCGCAGGTGTAGCCGATCAGGCGGGAGGGCTCGGCCTTGGCGGGGACGGTGGCGGCGTCGTTGCACACGAACGTGTACCGGATGGACATGCGGGGCACGTCGTGCAGCCAGGCGCGGTCGCGCTTGCCGGGGTTGATCTGCAGGCCCGAGTGCGCGACGGCGTCGGTCTGGGCGTGCGTGTGGGAGAAGAGGACCAGCGCGCCACCGTCGGCCGTCTTGAGGGCGTAGGCGTCCGTGAAGCGGTTGTCGGCTCCGGCGAAGACGCTGGTTCCCTTGTCGCCGAAGCGTGTTGCGGCATCGCTGTGGACCTTGACCTGCCGCTTGCTGGCCCTGGTCGGCGCGAACACCTTGCTGCCGGTGTTCGCGCCTCCGGTGGCGAAGTTGTCCAGCACGGCAGTACGCAGAACGTCGGCGGCCAAGTGCTTGTGGTCGTTGGCGGCGACGGCCATCGCGTATCCCTCGCGGTCAAGGGCGACGTCGGGCAGCCTGTGGCTGTCGAGGTCGACGACGGACACCATCTCCCAGCGCTGGTGCTGGGGCTGTTCGGCGAACACGGCCAGTCGGGAGGGGGCCTTGCCCTTCTCGCTGGAGAGGGCGGCGGCGAACCAGCCTTCCTGTCCGTCGGCCAGACGGGGGATGTACAGCTTGGCGCTGGAGAGGTTGTAGGACCAGGGCTTGTACGGCGCGCGGTCCGCCGCGGGGAGCCCTTCGGTCTCGGTGTAGTCCGAGACGGACATCGCGTACAGCGGGCCGTCCTCGATGGTGTCGAGCAGGGCGCGGTTGCGGTCGGCGTTGGCCTCGTTGTTGATCTTCGAGTAGTGGGTGATGACGGCGTGGGCCTGGTCGGCGCTGAGCGCAGGCGCTAGCTTCGGTGCGCTGCTGACGCTGGCCGTCTGCTCGGCGACGGCAGCATCGTTGCCGGTGGCACAGCCGGTAAGGGCCAGGGCGAGGCAGGCGACGCCGACGAGCAGCGGCAGGGTGCGGCTGGCGATGCGGATGAAGACTCCAAGGTCTGGGGGCGGGGCGGGTGAGCGCCTACAGCGGAGCGGGGACACGGCCTTCGCGGCTTGGAAGGGCGGCGCTGGTGGTGGGCGCCGAGTGGCGCAGGCTGACGCCATGCCCTTGGCCGTGAGCTGCTGGACCACGGCGTGGACGCGAAGGGCGCGACCGGTGTCCCGGTAGGCGGTGGTCAGGAGGAACGCTGCTTGGTGCGGGTCACACTGGAAGCCGAAGGTGTGCAAGGTCATGCGGGCATCCACCGGCACGCTCTCGTGCGGTGTGCCGAGAGCGCCGTCGCTGTACGGGGTCAGCGTGAGGACTTGGGCGACCTGTGGCAGTGGGGACCGGTGCGGTGGCTGGCGCTGGTGCGCCGTGTTGTTGAGGACGGCCTGCAGGGCTTCTTCGTAGCGGGGCAACAGTCGCTGAGCGACTCGTGCTGCCGCGCGTGCGGGGTCCCTGGGAACGGCGATGCCGTTGAGTTCCTCGACTCCGGCGAAGTGGTGGAGCTTGATGTGGGTGCTGTCGGGCACGAGCGGGGCGACGACGAACTGGTGCAGGTAGCGGGGGCGGTCGGCCACGTACAGCCTCTGGTCGGCCGGCCCGTGGAGCACGGCGTCGTGGGTGAGGACGTACTGGCTGACGACATAGTCGACGTGGCCGGTGTCCCAGAGCTGCTCGGTATGGGGGAACTGGTCCGCGTACTGCGCGTGGCACTGGTAGTCGCTGGTCCAGGTTCCGGGCAAGGCCGGCGGCGAAGGCGGCCAGGTCGGTGCGGGGTGAGGTCATGTGGTCCTGGAGGGAAGCGATGGTCCGGGTTAACGCGCGTTCCGCGGCTGCGGCTGCGTCGGCGGGAGCACTCGCGGGGGAAGGGCCGCGCTGGAGGGCAGTCGCGGTGACGACGCGAGCGGCGTGAGGGCCCGCATCCGGTCCTCGGCCACGTTCAGGACCTCTGCGAGGTTGCGGATCTCGGCGGCGGCGTCGGCGAGATCGTAGGACAGATCGAAGCCGTCGTCTTTCTCGGCTTCCTTGGCCTTCTCGCCGGCTGCTTCGAAGAACTCGCCCAGTTGCGCCAGCAGGCCGTCGGTGGGCTCCAGGATCTGGTGCAGCAGGGCAGCGGCATCCGCATGCGACTCGGCTCCATTGAGCCTGTCGGTCAGAGCGCGCAGCGCGTCGCCGTAGACGTAGATGGGAGCGTCGCCGGGTGTGCCGGGGACGTCACGGGCCTGGGGCGGGGGCGCCGGCTGGGCTGAGTGCACGTGTGGGCTGTCGCCAGCCAAGTCGGGGTGGGGCAGCAGTCCGAGCTGGGCCAGGCGTTGGCTGATCGTCTCGATCAGGGGCTGGGCGCTGCCGCCGTGGCGGGCTTCGGGCCGCTGGGGAGCACCGGGATCGTCGGTGGGGGCCGAGTCGTAGAGGATCTCGAACAGCGACGGGTCGTCGGGGTGCTCACGCGTCGCGATCCAGCCCTCGGGATCTCCGGGCGGACGCTCGGAGGGCGGCTCCTGCGGCGGACCGATGATCAGGTGACTGTCGTCGGGGAGCGAGACGCGCACGATGTAGGCGCTGAGGCCGAACTCGATATCGCACTGCAGGCCGCGCGCCCGCAGCGGCGTGGTGATGTGCGCGTGGCGACGCCACAGCTCCTGCCACCACGGGGTGTCCACGTCGCGGTGGCCGGGAAGCGGTGCGAGTGAGGCGACGCGGCGGGAGTCTGGGGTGCTCGCTTCGTCAGCGGCCACGGTTCCTCCTGCGCGAGGAGGCGGGCGATCGGTGCGGTGGAGGCGTCCGTCCAGCGGAGGCGACTCCCGGCTGCGACTCCTGACTGAAGCCGAGTTCGTACTCGTCGTGGGCGGCGATCAGGTCGTGTTCCATCTGGGCGTCCTGATCGGCGACCTGTGCCAGGTCGTCGACTTCGGCTCGGTGTTGTTGGTATTCGGCCCATTCGGTGGCGTTGACGTGAGGGGGACGTTTCAAGAGGTCTCCGTGTGCAGGCGGTGGCGGTGCCATGTCGATCAACAGTGGTGGTCCCTCGGGATCGCGTTTGCGAGAGCCGAGCGGGACTGGAATCGCAGAAGGAGAGCTATCGGCGGGGTGCGGTACCGGGGGACGGAGGAGCGGGCAGGACGCCTGCGCTGGCCCCAGGTTGGCCGCCGGTCGGCGTCGTGGGGGCGGGAGCCGGGTCGTAGGCGGCGCGCAGCCTGCTCAGGCCAGCCTCGTCAGCGAGGGCCAGGACCGATAGTGCCCGGCTGGCCGCCGTCATCAGCAGGTTCGAGGGAGATTCCTTGGCCGCACCGCGGTTTTCCCGCCGCCACCGGGCGGCGGCGACGAGGTAGTCGCTCACGGTGCGCAGTGCAGGTTCGGCGGCGTCCAGGAAGTGATCGGTGACTGCTTCGATCTCTGCCGGAGTCTGAGCCGCGGCGAGGGCGTCCAGGTAGGGGGTGAGATCGGGTGCGGGCCAGGGCTGGTCCGGCAGCCGATGCGCGTCGCGGAAGGGCTGCGCGTCGCGTCGCGCCCACCGCTTCAGGTCGCCGCGGGTGGCGAGGTTGTACCGGGCGGCGTGGATCTGGTCGGCGTCGCGGCCAACGTTGTCGTAGAGATCGAAGTCCGGGTCGCGGGGGATGATGCAGAGTCCTTCGGGCTGGTGCGGGCTGGTGCGGGCTGGAGGTCGTTGCGGTCGAACTGCGCTGGTGCGGATATCTGTTGCGCACAGTGCACGGCTCTGGCGCGGTCAGTGTTGGAGACCGCCAGGCCGGGACGGCGGAGGCTTCGGAGGTCCCTCCTGGCGGGTCAGCGTCGCAAGGAAGCGCTGGACGTAGAGGTGGTCGTCGAGTTCCTTTTGTCCTTCGTGGCGAAGAGTGCGCGGATGAGGTGCAGGGCGTCGTCGCGCGGGATCAGGTCGTGCCGGAAGTCGGGGTTCACGGTCCTCTTAGTCAGTGCATCCGGGCGTCGGTGTCGACGAGCGCCAGTTCGTGGCTGTGCAGGAGGTGCTGCACGATGAAGGATCGGCCGGCGACCTTCCACAGGCCGCGCCCTCGGTTGAGGTGGGCGATGGCGTCCATCTCGACGGAGGTCAGGCCGAGCAGGGAGGCCGCGGCGTGGAGCTGGTCGGTCTCCTGGCGGTAGATGATCCGGGTGGAGCAGTCCGCCAGGAGCCCCTCGGCCAGGGCGCGGCCCTGTGATCCGGCGTCGCCTGCGGTAAGCAGGTCGGACAGCCGGTGGATCACCATGAGGTTGGCGATGCCGAGGGCGCGGCTGAGCTTCCACTGGGCCTGCATCCGCTGAAGGAGCCCGACGTGCCGCATCAGGCGCCATGCCTCGTCATACACGATCCAGCGCTGGCCACCGCCAGGGTCGGAGAGCGCGGATTCCATCCATGCGGAAGCGCAAGTCATCGCGAGGACAAGGGCAGTGTCGTCTCCGGAGCCGCCGAGGCGGGACAGGTCGATGGTGAGCATCGGCGCGTGCGGGTCGAAGGCGACGGTGGAGGGGGCGTCGAACATGCCGGCCAGGTCGCCGTGGACCAGGCGCCGCATGGCGTGGGCCAGGTCGCGGGCTGCGTCGCCGAGCTGGCCCGACAACATCCCGGCGGCTTCGTCGAGGTCGTGCGGGTTGTTGAGGGCGGCGGCGATGTCGCCGAGGAGCGGGGTGCGGTGTGTGTCGGCAGCGCGGATGACGACGGCATCGAGGGCGACGTCCAAGGCGGTGTGCTCCATGGGCATCAGGTCCCGGCCCAGAACAGTCCGAGCCAGGGAACCGAGCAGGAGCAGGCGCCGCTTGCGGATCTCGCCGACCCAGTCGGCCTCGGCCACGCTGTGTGGGCGTGGGGCCGCGTCCAGGGGGTTCAGGCGCCCGGGCAGCCCGGGCCCGAGAGCGACGGACCGACCGCCTAGGGCTTCGGCGACCGGAGTCCACTCTCCCTTCGGGTCGCACGGGACGTAGACGCGGTATCCGAAGGCGACCGACCGCAACGCGAAGGACTTGGCCAGCGCGCTCTTGCCCTGGCCGATCACGCCCGCGAGCAGCAGGTTCGGGTTGGTGAACCCCTCGACCTTGCCGTACAGCGCGAACGGGTCGAAGACGAATGACGCTTCGGCGTGGACGTCGCGGCCGATGTAGATGCCCTCGGCGCCGAGTCCGCCTTCGGCGAGGAAAGGGTACGCGCCGGCTGCAACAGCGGTGGTCATGCGGTGGGCGGGGAGTTTCAGGCGGTTCCCGCGGGCGGAGGCGGGCCCAGGGCGTCCGCCCAGTGGGTAGAACGGGGCGGGCAGATGCCGCTCGGGGCGGGTGCTTTCGCTCTGGTGGGCACTGGCTTCGGCATCGGCTTTGGCGGTGGCTGCGGCGAGCTGGCGGCGGGCGGCCCTGCGGCTGGCGCGGTCGGTGCCGTGGGGGGTGAACAGCGGGCTGGCGGACGCGCGGCGGGCGCGACGGGCGGGCCGGTGGCTCATCAGGCCCTCGATTCTGCGGATCGTGCTCATCGCACGCAGGCCGTGGTGTGCGGGCGGAGGTCGGTGGGGGTGGTTTTGCGGCGGACCACGTGCCCGGCGGCGAGGTGGCGTTGGCAGATCGTCAGCACGGGCGGGCCCTCGGGGAGCCGCTCTGGATGGCAGGCGCTTGTCTCGGAGTCGGCCTGGGGTGTGCCGGGCAGCAGGTGGAAGGCGGCGTGGACTTCGCTGGTGGCTTGCCAGAGCCTGGTGTGGGCGGTGGCCAGGTGACGTCCGGCGACTGGGTGCGGGGGCCGGGTGTGGTCGGCGAGCCGGTCCAGAAGGTTGAGCAGAGCGGTGAGGTGGGCGTGGAGCACGTCAAGGTGCAGACGATCTCCGGGCTTTGGCGGGTCCGCGTCCGACGGTGCCAAGGCCCGTGTGTGGTGGCGGACGCCGGCACTCGCGGCGCGGAGGTAGGGGTGCGCGTCGTCGGGGCGCGTGGGAGAGGTCAAAGGTGGTCGTCCTTCCTGCCGGCGGCAGGGCAGTGAGGGGGCGTCCCGTCGCGGGTGATCCGGAGTGCGGTGGGTCTGGGGTGCGCACGGGCGCGGCTGGTTCACAGGGCGGTGCGGGCGAGCGGGAGCGCGGTGAGGGCGAAGGCGTCGGGCTGCTGGTAGTTGAGCCGTCGGAGGTCGACGCCGGAGGTGACGGCTAGGGTCTCGATCTGTGCGCAGGCGGCGTCCAGGAGGGTGTCGGTCTCGGCGGTGACGGTGATGAGGCCGGTTAGTGCGACGTCCGCGTGCCCGGCGATGAGCTGGCGTTCGCGGGTTTTGACATCGGCGTACTCGACGGAGTCCTCTTCGGAATCGACCTGTCCGCGGCGTGCGCGCTCGTTGGCGTCGGAGATGATCGCGGCCTTCTTGCGCTGGACATCCCGCAGTGCGGACTCGAGCCCCTGCGGCACGTATATAAGGGAGAGGCTGCGGCGCACGCCGGCCGTGAACATCAGCCCGTGCAGGAACCCGGCCCCCATCTCGGTCCTCGGCCAGTTCTCCACCCAGTACGTCGTGTGCCGTGCGCTGTCGGTGGCGAGGCGGTCGTACTCCTCGAACTGGACGACGGGACCGGCGGCTGCGGGGTCGGCTTCGGCGCGGCCGGTCTCGGACCACTGCTGGAGCGCGGCTAGGGCCTTCGGGTCGTAGGCGGTGCGAATGACGGCGGCGATTTCCCGTGCGCTCAGCCAGCCGGTGACATGGAGACCTGCGTTGCGGGCGGCCTGCGCGATGGACGCGGTGGTCTGCTGCATGACGGTGAACGCTCCGGGCAGCCCTCCGCCGGCCTGGTTGATCAGGCGCCGGGCGGCCTTGAGGTCGAGGGAGATAGCGAGGTAGGTCTCGTGCGGGGCGGCGGCAGGGCCGGCAGAGGAGACCAGCTCGGAGTAGATCTGTCCGGCGACGGGGGTCTGGGGCTGCCCGTTGCGGGTCCAGTGGCGGGTGAGAGTGTCGCCCGAGTCGGGGACGGTGCGTTCCAGCACCTGCACGGTGGCGATGTGCCCGGTGCGGGCGATGCCCGCGAGCGCGCGTCCCCAGCTGCTCACGTTGTGGTTCTGGGCGGCGGGGTCGAGGAGGGCGAAGGCGCGGCTGGTGACGCGGGCGATGGTGGTCAGGGTCTGTTGATGCGGGTCGTGGACGGCTGCGGCGCCGTTGGCGGAGTCGCCGGGGGTGACCACCTTCAGAGAGGCGACGGTGCCGGGCAGATGGAGGACGCCGTCCTGCCGGGGCCGGGTGACGGGCCGGGCGAGCCAGAGGGTCTGGCCGGTGCGGCGGCGGTGCGCATACCGGGTGACGATCGGCGCCCAGTCGATGAGGGAGCGGCCGTGCCGGCGGATCGCGACAAGTGCCCCGGATGCCGCCCACAGCGGTGCCAGGGCGACGGCGCCGAGAAGCCCGGTGGAGATCACCGTCATCAGCAGCAGGGCCAGCGTGCAGGAGACGAGGACGAGTTGGGGCAGGGAGAGGCCGAGGAGGATGCCCCGGCGACTCCGGTGCGGGAACTTCACCGTGACCGGGGCGACGGAGAGATCAGTCATGGGGCGTGTCCTGGAGGCGCGGGTTGAACCCGGGGGCGGGAGGGCGCGTGCACATCCCGCCCCCGGGAGTCGGTCAGGGAATCAGAGGCCGGTCGGAGGCGACGGGGGGCCGCTCGCCCTGCTGGACGGGGCGTTCTGCGTGCCGGAGGACGGCGGTGCCCCCTGCGGCGGCGGGGTTGTGGTCGGCGGGGTGGACTGCCATCCGCCGCTCTGCCCAGACGCGGTACTCGCACCGGATCCGCCAGGCCCCGGGCTGCCGCCCACCTGGCCGCTGGCGTCGTCGGACACGCTCGTCGGCGCGGGCTGGACGGCCTTCTCCAAGCCGGACTTGACCGCGTCGCCGCCGGGCGAGGCACCCGTTCCGCCGCTCTGCGATCCCTCTTTGCCCTCGCCGGCTCCGCCGGTTGGGTTGGCAGCGATGTCGCCGGGGAACCCGCCGCCGTCGGGGCCCTGCGGTGCGGCACCCGCGCCGGCGGCAGCGCCACCAGTTCCGGCAGTAGCCGCAGCTGCGGCGGCCTTGCGGGCGGCCTTCTCGGCGTGCATCTTCGCGATCTGCGCACCAGCGCCGCCGGCACGGTGGAGGGACTCCCCGTCGGTCCCGTCGGCCGCCCAGTGCACGAACTTGAAGACGGCGTACGGGCACAACAGCACCAGAACCATGATCACGATGCCGGACATGACGTCGGCGAGCGCGGCGATGCCGTCCGTGGCTTCGGTCTTGCCCATGGCGGCGATACCGAGGACGAAGATGACGGTCATCAGAAGCTTGGAGACGACGAGGGTGGCGGTGGCTTCGATCCAGCCCTTGCGCCAACGTCGGGCGACTTCCCAGCCGCCGCCGGCGGAGGCGAAGACGCCCAGCGTGACCATGACGAGGATGCCGACCTTGCGGACCATCATCACGCACCAATAGAGGACAGCGCCGAGGGCAGCCCCCAGACCCGCGACGACGGCCACGAGCCAGCCGAGGCCGGAGAGGCTCGCGATCTGGTTGACCTTCACGATTCGACGCACGGCCGAGGCGATGTCGAGCTTGGCGGCTTTGAACAGACCATCGGAGATGGCGTCGACCACTTCGACGGCGACCGTGGTCAGGGCGATGGCGCAGAAGGCGAACAGGACACCGCTCATGGTGCCGGTGAACGCTTGCGTCAGTGCTTGTCCGTCGCGTCGGACGGCGGCCCGGACGAGCTGCGCGCAGAAGGTGGCGACCAGCAGGACCAGGCCCAGCGGCAGCAACATCTCGTAGTTGTCGACGAACCACGACGCGTTGAGGTCCACCTTCGTGGTGGTGTCGACCGCCTCGGCGGCCAAATCGGCTGATGCGGCTGCCAGTTCGCCGGCGGACTTCGCCATCCAGTCACCGATGGCCTTGCCGGGATCAGAGGCGAAATCGACCGCGTCGCCGACGGCGCACAGCTCGCTGGCCAGGGGGAGATCGCAGAAACCCACGAGGCGCCTCCTTTCTTGTCTCAGGTGCGGGTCACTGCGTGACGCTGGGGGCGATGGCGGCCAGGGCGCAGTCGTTATTCGGGCGGCACTGGACGGCGAGAGTCACGGCGCGTTCCTCGGCTCCTCCTCCACCGTGCCTCCAGCCGAGAGTCTGCTTGCCGTTGACGGTGACGACGTAGATGTACGCCTCAGTGATCGCGGACGGGTCGTCGGCCAGCGCCTGCTTGAACGCGCCGGGGTAGTGGCCCTCGATGATGTGGGCGCTGGCGTGCTGGTCCTGGTCGGCCATCCGCGACCAGAGCACCGGGGTGGGGACCTGGCCGAAGACCGAGGCCCAGTCGGCGTACGTGGTCTCAGTGGTCATCCAGGCACGCATGCCGAGGAGCTGCTGGTCGCGGTTGGTGTCGCGGGTGTCGTAGGACCAGAGCATCTGGGCTGCGGCCTTGGCGTAGGCGGCTGGCTCGGCGATCTGCGGAGGTTTGGGCACCGATCCGGATCCGGAGGACAGCTTGGAGACGGTCTCGGAGGAGGACGGGCTGCCGGTCGGGACGGGCGCGGTGCTGTCAGGCGCTTGGTGGCCGTTGCCGCCGCCGGTCAGCAGGGCGGCGCTGGCCGCGAGGGCTAGCAGGGCCGCGACGGCGGCGGCGACGGTCGCGACGCGCCGGTTGGCCGACCAGCCCGAGCCGTACGAGGACAGCGAAAGGGAAGGGAACCGGTTCCGCATCAGTGGACCTGAGACCCGAGGCCGGAGAAGAAGGCCACGATGCCATTTGCGGCGCCCAGACCGAGGGCGGCGCCCGCGGCGACGGTGGCGCCCTTCTTTCCGTTGGCCTCGGCCTGGTGGCCACCGGTGTGGTGGCCCCAGGCCCAGACGCCGAGCGAGACGGCGAGGGCGCCGACGACGGCGATGATCCCGAAAAGGTTGATGCTGTTGACCACGTTCTTCAACACAGCGAGGCCAGGCAGACCGCCGCCCTTGGGTGAGATTCCTGGGTTATAGGCGAGCTGGATGACACGGTCTGCGAGAGGGACGGACATAGGTGTGGCGAGGCTCCTTGCGTACGCGGGCCCGGCGAGGGCCAACGGAAAGGTGAAACCGGAGGAGGAAGCGGGGGAGGTGGCCGAGGCGCCGGCCCCGGCCGGGCTGCTGCCGGGCTGCTGCCGGCGGGGCGGTGTCAGAGGACGCGGCGGGCGGCGAGGATCTCCCAGTCCGTGATCGGGGTGATCCGGACTGGCTTGGTGGTGCGCGGCGCCTCGATCACGAGGCCCTCGCCCATGTACATGCCGACATGTTCGGGCCGTGCGGCGCTACCGCGGCTGAAGATCAGGTCGCCGGGCTTGAGGTGAGCGGGCGAGACCGCCTTGCCTTCGCCCACCTGTGTGTACGTGGTGCGGGTGAGCCTGATCCCGGCATGGGCGTACGCCTGCTGCATCAGGCTGGAGCAGTCGCAGCGGCCCATGGGATCGGGGCCGTGCGCATTGGTGCAGGATCCGCCCCACTGGTAGAGCGTGCCGAGCTGGTGCATCGCCCACTCGATGGCCTTACGGGCCCTCGGGTCGGCGTCCTTGGGGATCGAGTAGCCCTTCGGGACGCTCCCTTCGGGGATGCGGCCGGAGCCCGGCCCTTCCTGGCCCGGTGCGCAGCCGGTCGTACTGGGCGACGGCTTCTCGTCCTGGTCGTCCGCGTCAGCGCTGGCGCCGGGGAAGGTCTTTGCGATGGCGGCCTGGAGCGCGGTGGCCAGATTCTCCCACTGAGCGTACGCGTCCGGCAGGCCGGACTTCTGTACGGCTTGGGCGGCTTGAGTGACGGTCATCTGCTGCCAGCCGTCCACCCTGAGCAGGTGCTTGTAGAACTGCTCGGAGGCGTAGACAGGATCGCGGATCTGCTGCGCAGTGCCCCAGCCCTGGGAGGGACGCTGCTGGAAGAGACCGAGGGAGTCGCGGTCCCCGTAGCCCAGGTTGCGCAGCCGGCTCTCCTGCATCGCCGTAGCGAGCGCGATGATCTGTCCCTTCTTGGGAACATCGAGCGAGAGGCCGGTGGCCACGATCGTCGCCGCGTTGGGGATCTGCTCTGCGGGCAGGTCCAGGCCCTCGATGCGGATGTTCTTGCCGGATGCGCCATCGAGAATCTTGGCTACCTGCCCGGCGACCTTGTCACTGTCGACGCCGGGGAGGCAGCCGCTGCTCTGCACGGCGTCGGCGGAGTGGGCCAGCATCATGCCGGTGCCGGCGACCAGGATCGGAGAGAGGAAGACGACGCCGATGCTGGCGGCGAGACCCTTCAACCTGAGCGGACCGCTCGCCTGTCAGCGGTTTCGGGCATGGGCGGGTAGCGAGACGTCATGAACGGCTCCTTGAGAGGTGCGGTGTCCGGCCTGCCGCGTACGCGAGGCGTGGTGGAACAGCGCGGCCGGCAGTCGGGGGGAGGTAATCGGAGGCGGGCCGGTGTGGGCGAGTTGCCGCTCGCTCCGTGTGTGGCCGTGCCATGAGCTAGGTGTGCCGGGGCAGGAGGATATCTCCGTGAGGTGGGGCAGGGGAGTAGCCAGCGGCGGTGTGCGCCGGGCGGTTCAAAAACAGTAGGCCCGGATCGGCGGTTGACCAAAAAGTCCGCGTGAGGTGCCGGTTTCCGGCACCTCATCAGGGCGCTTCTTGGTCGTCGGCGGATTGGCCTCTACAGTTTTTGCACTCCCCTCGCTTCTCCTCGGTCTGCGGCCCTGGGCTCTTGCATGCCCGCTCCCGGCCCGCGAGGACTCCTGCGCGAGGCGGCAGTTACTTTCCGCTTTTTCGCACTCGATAGGGGTTACTCTTTGCCTTTTTCTCTGCATCAGGGCGACGCTCTGGTCGTTCTCTCCGGCCTTCCGGACGGCTGCGTCGACTCCGTCATCACCGACCCGCCATACAACAGCGGTGGCCGGACCGCGAAGGAGCGCACCACTCGGTCCGCGAAGCAGAAGTACACCTCCGTCGGCGCCAAGAACGACCTCGCCGACTTCACGGGCGAGAACATGGACCAGCGCTCCTACGGCTTCTGGCTGACGCAGATCATGACCGAAGGGCACCGGCTGACGAGGGCCGGAGGGACCGCGCTGCTGTTCACCGACTGGCGCCAACTCCCGACGACAACGGACGCGATCCAGGCGGCCGGATGGCTGTGGAGGGGTGTGCTGGCCTGGCACAAGCCGCAGGCCAGGCCCCAAAAGGGCAGGTTCACTCAGAACTGCGAGTTCGTCGTCTGGGCATCCAAGGGGCCGATCGACGGCTCCCGGAACCCGGTCTACCTGCCTGGTATGTACTCGGCGTCGCAACCCTCGGGCGCGCAGCGCCAGCACATCACGCAGAAGCCGGTCGAGGTGATGCGTGAGCTGGTCAAGATCAGCCCTGAAGGTGGCACGGTCCTCGACTTCTGCGCCGGCTCCGGGTCCACGGGCGTCGCCGCTCTGCTGGAAGGCCGGGACTTCATCGGCGTGGAGAAGACCGAGCACTACGCGTCGATTGCGGCCGACCGGCTCACCGAGACGATCCGCGCAACCCTCACGCAGGACGACGTGGTCCTCGCAACCTGAGCCGCGTCCTCTCCTGCCGCCAACTCACCCGGTCCCTTGCATAGCCGTCGGCACAGCACCGCCGGAGCGGACACGCGCCCTTGCTGGGCGACCCGCGTGACGTCGCTCTCGCCCTTTCTCTTCCCGTGTCTCGTAGGAGGCTGAACTTTCAATGCCTGAATCCGCAGAACTGTCTGGCGATGGAGGGTTGGAGCCGATTCGTATCTCGGATCCGCAGTTGGAGGGAATCGAGGCGAGCGTGCGGCGGCTCATGGAGCAGTCGACGCAACAGGCGCAGCAACTCGACCACCTCGCATCCGCCCCGGCGCCGAGTGGCTCGCCCTTCGCCGCGTTTGGCATGCCGGGATTCGGCGGGCCTCCGGCGCCCGCTCAGCCCGAGCCCCGCCCGATCCTGGAGCTCGACGAGGAGGAAAGGGAAGACGAACTCGACGCCTTGTCCGACTGGGTCGACGACTTCTTCCTCCCGGTCTACGGTGCGGAGGTCACCACCGCGGCGCCCTGGTGCCTGCAGTGGCAGGAACACGACGACGTCGTGGCCTGGCTTCACGCCCTGTGGCTCGCCTACCAGCAGCACAAGGACCCCGAAGCAGGGCTCTCCGGGTTGTTCGTGTGGCACCGGGACTTCCTCACCCACGCTGTCGCGGCCATCCGCGCGCCGGGCGGACCTCTGTCGGCCTGTATGACCTCCCCCGACCGGCCCGCGCACCGTCTCCTGCTCGGCCCGCCGCCGTCCGTGCGCACGGAGACCGCGGCCTCGGCGGATGGCGCAGGCAGTGCCGAGCCGGACGAGCCAGCGTCATGAGCGGGGGAGCGGGAGAGCCCGCCTTCGCCCTGAGCTTCGATCCTCGCGCGCTGACCGATCTCCTCCAGGCCCCCATCGATATCCGCGACCTCACCCTCGCCTACCTGCAGGAAGTCGTGACCGCGCAGCGCTTCGGACAGCGCCTCGACGGAGACCTGGAGGGGTTGCGGAAGCTGTTCGTCGACCGCCGCAAGGACTGGCGCGTCGTCTACTGCGTCCGCCCGGCGCCTGCGAATTCCGCCCACCACAAGGAGGTCCACGTCGTCGCGATCCGGCCGCGTGCGGGCAACGACGTCTACGACGAGGTCGGCCGCCGCCTGGGGATGACCCGTCGGCCGTTGAGCGCCCGCACGCACGCCGCCCGCTCGCGCTCTCCGCAACTGACCACCCGTCCTCCTGTGCCCCGGCCCGGTCCGCCGCCTACTGCACTGCCGGGTCTGCCCCGTCCCGCACCCAACCCCGCGCACCCTCCAACCCGCTGAACGCACGGAGCGTCGCCCATGCCCCCTCAACCCGCGCCGACACTCACCCGGCGTGCGGTCACGCAACTCGACCACCGCATCGAAGCCGCTACCGGACACGAAATTGACATCCTGTGGACCTACCGCGACCGCGGCGCCCTCGACGAACCGCATGCCCAGCTGGTCGACCGGCACCGCACCCTGTCCAACGCCCAGACCGGCGTCACCTTCTACCTCAAACTGCTCAACCGGCTCACGAGCGGTGAGTTCCCTGTCGACGGCGCTCTCTTCGTACGCATCGACCGCACCGTGGAGCAGCTGGAGGAAGCCACCTCCACGCGCGACGCCGCCGCCCAAAAGGTCCTCGCCGCCTTGGAGCCCATCGAGACTGCCGCCGCGACGACGTCCGACGGACCACCGCTTTCGGCTGATGACCAGGCGGTAATGCTCGCCATCGCCGGCGGTGCCAAGCTCCACGAACACCTCCTGACCGGCAGGGCAGCCGTGACCGCCTCTTCCGGCGCCCGCATCCCCTATCCCCAGATGCAGAAGTTGGAACGCGCCGGTCTGATCGTCCGCGACACCAGCCACCCGGTGCACGCCGGCCAGCCCGTCTCCCTCACCGACGCCGGACGAGCCGCACTGCTGGACGCCCGCCGGACTCGTTCAACGCATGCGCTGGCTCGCCCGGGCGCATGGCCTTCCACTCCGGCGAAGCGACGCTGAACTCCAGGCCACCGAAAGGCTGTTGTTGTCCCCCACCGAACCGGCCACGAACCGGAAAGCCACCCCCCAAGTCGACTTCGAGCTGGACGACCTCCACGCCGACGAGGAGCGATACCTCGACTTCTACCGCGAGGTCGGCGTTCACGAGGACTCGCTCGTTCCCCTCGCCGCACATCACGACGGCCCGAACAGCTACTACGTGCTATTTGACCGCTCCGCCACCTGGGGCCACCCCGGTATGGCCCAGGTTCTCGCCGTGCATCTGCAACGGGATCACGAGAAGCAGACGTTTAGCTTCGAGCAGGCACCGCTGCCGCTGCCCGCGATGGCGCAGTCCTGGCTCATCCTCCGCGGCTGCCCGCCCGACGCCATCGACCTTGACCATCAACTGGGCCCGCCTCCGGCGGACGACGCCACGCGGTCATTGGAGCGACGCCTCGCGGGCGACGGCGAGCACTACGCCATGGGCTACTCCTACACCAGCGACGATCCCGAGGACATGGTCATCGTCGTGGCCCTGCGCGCTCTTGACGAGCGTGCCCCATCGCCGTTCCGCGTCTTGGTCGAGGAGGTTGATACCGAGACGTGGACGCACACCCTGCGGGAGGGCGGCTTTGACACGGTCGGAGAGGCCCTGCAGTGGTGCGACGACCGCCTCACAGGCGAGGCCGGGCCGCTCCCACGCGTCCGCGCGGCAGCCACCGTCAGCCGCTCGGCAGGTGTAGCGAAGGTTCCTGTCCCACACGCGCCCAGCCGTTCTCGCTGAGCGCTATTCCAGTCGCGGGCGGCGCAACATAGCCGACGATCGCCGGTTAGCCAAACCGGCGATTCTCCGGACTCTTATACAGCCGCCGGGAACAGCACCCGTGGCGCCTTCCCCGCATTCCCTGTGCCTTCACGGAGGTTTCTTCCCTATGCGCTCCAACTGAATTGCCATACGCGCAGCGATGTTCGGCGCGCTCGTGCTTCCGATGCTGCCTGCCATCCCCGCCCAGCGTCTGCCGTGACGTCCGCATCCAGCCCGTCCCGCTATGCGGCGCGGGCGCCGAGTAAAGCTGCCCTTCGTACTACCCGAGCACCGGCCTTTCCAGAACAGGAGATCTCTTTTGACTGACGGCATATCCCATGAGTCTGCGGATGTCGTTGGCGTGCTCACCGAACGGATCGAGGCCCGCTTCGACATGGGCATGGACCAGCTGAAGGATGCGGTCGCCGCCGCTCCGACCGCGAACCCCGACGCCACCGACGTCGTCAAGTGGCACGGCCTTCTCGTCGCGGCCCAGTCCGTGCTGGAGCGCGCGGAAGACGACCTCCTGGCAGCTCTGCAGACCCAGCCCAGCGAGGTCGACGACCCGACGATGGGCCTCGCCCACCGGGTGAACGCCGCGGTCACCGCCTGCGACGGCCGGGCCATAGTCCTACGTTGGCTCCTCGACCCGGACGCTCCTGGCAAGAAGGATCTCGCCGCAGAGCGCCTGGCCCGCCTCCGGCCCCGGACCGGCCCGTCAGTACAGACCAGCGCCCCCAATCGGCTGGCAGGGACACCCGCGCCGGCGTCGGCGTGGCGGCCGGCAGGTTCGCCCGATGAGCCGGGACAAGGCCAGCACCATGGACGCCGACCTGCAGAAGGTCTTCGGGAACCCGGTACCCGAGCTGTACGAGGCTGCTGCCAGCCTCGATGCTTCGCCCGCGCTGGCCCATGCTCTGGAGCTGCGCTCTTTCCTGGCGCTCACCGAGGAGCAGGTCGCACGCGTCCGCGACCGCGTCCACGCTGACATGGATCCCGACCGCGCCATGAGCGAGCTGTCGGCGGACAAGCTCCGCTTCGACGCGCAGTGGCTGGAAGCGGCGCTGGAGGCCCGCGACGGCTATCGCTCAGCTCTCGTCAAGCTGCTGCGCACCATGCCCCCGCCCGCCCAGCAGTCCCGGCCCATACGAACGGCTCAGCTCAGGGCCACCGCCCCCCTGCCCTCGTCTTCCGCCCCGGCACCCCAACGTGCCGGGGCGGCCCGGACCCGCCGACCGTGAAAGCCCCTGATTGCCGCACCTCACGTCCACCGACATAGCCGGACGGATCGAGGACCTGTACGGCGCACCGCTCGCCCGCCTCGAAGCCCATGCGCGGGACCAGCCACCCGGCATGCTCTCCGCCCTGCTCGGCATGCACGACGCCCTCGCCCTGGCCGAGCGCAGCATCGACTTCCACCGCGACCATCTGGCCCGTCTTATCCTCCCCGAGCGGCAGATCGGTCCGCACGAGGTCTCCCACCTCGTCGACGGCACCCGCCGGCTCACCGAAGCCGTCGCCGTCCGCGAGACCCAGGCCAACTCGGCCGCCGCCGTCCTGCAGAGCCTGGCCCGCGCCCCGGCTCCGACCGCTGCCTCCCCGACTCCCACACTTCCTGCCCCGGCCGCGCCCCTTGCGGCGCAGAGCGCGGCACACAGCCGCTGACCCTCAGGCGACCCCTCTTCCTTTCACCCAGGAGTTCCTCCCTTGGCCATCACCGCTCTGCCCCCCGACGCCGACGCCGACATCGCCCGGGTCACCGAGGCCCTCGCCATGATCACCCCGCGCTGGAACGTGAGGATCCTGCTGGCCCTTTCCGGCCCGCCGCTGCGCTACAGCGAGCTGGCGGCCAAGGTGCCCTGGCTGCAGAGCGGCCAGCTTCACCCGAAGCTCAAGTCGCTGTGCGACGCCGGACTCGTCGAGCGCACCGAACACACCGCACGGCATGTGACCTACGGCCACACCGAGCGAGCCACTGCCCTGCTGCCGATCCTGCCGATGATCGTCACCTGGGCCGAGGAGCACCTGGAGAAGGCCGATGGTCCGCTGCCTGCGATCGAGCAGATCGAGGACAGCCTCACTCTGCTCACTCGGCGCCACGCCGCAGCCATCCTGTGGGTGCTCAAGTCGCGTGAGGAGGTCAGCGGCCGGGCTCTGGCCCGGATCGTGATGCCCAGCAGCGACTGGACCAACATCTACCCGCCGTTGCGCCAGCTCGTTGCCGACGGTCTGGCCGACACCGAGGGGAACGGCCAGCCCTATCGGCTGTCCGCCGCCGGCGACGCCCTGGGCCCCGTCCTTGGCGCGCTGTCCGCCTGGTCCGGCGGGCAGCCCCTCGGCCAGGCGGCTAAGCACCCCGTCTGGGGCCAGCTGCGGGCCAAGAGCGCGCCGAGGCCGTGGGTCAGCAGCTCATCACGGCCGGCACCCGCAGGGCTCCCACCCGCCCGCACTACCGGGACCGGGCCGGCGTGGCACAGTCGCGACCTCTTCTCACACGCTGCGAACCGCCGCCCGACGGCGGCCCTTCCGGCGGGAGGAGCGCGCCGATGAGCACCTCGTTCACCCCTGCCGAAGCGCGTCACGCTGTTGACTTGCTGTCCTCGCGCTCCCTGATCCGCCTGCCCACCGAGATCGACGACAACGGCGCCATACCGCCGCGGCGGCTTGCCGGCACTCTGCCCGACCTCACCGCGCACCAACTGCGCAGTGCATCCGACACGGCCCGCGCCCACCGCCTCATCCGGGTCGTGCCCGGCGCCGGTCTGGAACTCACCGACTCCGGAATGGAGCTGGCCGACCTGTACGACGCGGTGGCGCGCTGGGCCCGGCGGCACGCCGTCCCTGCCGCCGTATGTGAGTTCAGCAGCCGTATCCGGTATGCCCTGGACCTTCTGGCACCATCGCTCACCACCGGGAACACCAGCCGTCGCGCACGCCTGCGCGACGCACGTCAGATCAGTGCTGAGGCCCAGACGGACCTGGCTCGTCCCCGCACGTTCCTGACCCAGTGGCTGGCCGGTAACCCCCAGGTGGCCAGGATCCCCGAGCGGGCCGCGTGAACGCAGCGGTCACACCCCGACACGCGCGCCACCCGGCCGGGCTGATGAGCAGCATCTACCTGCCGCGCACGGCGGACGCGTTGGCGTTCGCGATGTCCACCTACGGCATTCCGTTGCTTGTGCTTTCCACGACTGGCTCCGCCGCGCTGACCGGCGCCGCCTTCACTCTGGAGTGGATCCCGCGCCTGGCAGCGTTCGGGTGGGCTGGATCGATGGTCGACCGGCGGGGTGCCTCGGTGGTCTTCCACCTTGCCTCCCTGGGGCGGGCGCTGGTTCTCGCGGCCGGCGGCATCCTGCTCTGCCTCTACCCGTCCGGTGCCATGGCGAGCGTGACGGTGATGGTGCTGGCGGCGGCGACCGGTGTGCTCACCCAGTTCAGCTACGTGGCGGCCGAGACCGCAGGTGCCGCCGTCGGCCGCCGAGCGGGGCCCCGGGCTCACCGTGTCCAGGCCGTCCTGCTCGGCATCGACCAGACCGCGACCCTGGCCGGACCGGCGCTCGCCAGCGTGCTGTTGCTCGCAGGTCCGCCGTCGATGCTCGCGGTAGTCACCGTGCTTTCGCTGCTCGCCGCGCTGCTCGCTCTGCGCACACCACCCTCGCCCGTCGTACCAGCCCGCGCGCCGAAGGGGCGGCCGGGGGCGGGGCTGGTCACCGGGTGGCGCACCATCCGCGCGCTTCCCGCTCTCGGCTGGCTGGTGGCCGGGCTGACCCTCTCCAACGTGGCCACCGGCTTCCTCCAGGCCGCCGGTCCGGTAATCGTCGTCCAGCACTTTGGGCAGTCCACAACCGCCGTTGGCCTGGTGTGGTCCGCCGCAGCGGCGGCCACCCTGGTATCCGTCACCATCTGCCGGTTCGCGTTGGACCGCCTCGGCCTGTGGCCAGTGGGAGCTGCCTGCTCCGCCATCGCTTCGCTCGCCTGTCTCGCCGTCGCCCTGGCCCCCGACTACCTGTCCTACCTGGCCTTGGTCGCGGTCCTGATGGCAGCCGACGGCGGCCTGGCCGTCGTCCTGCGCACCCTGCGCTCCCGCCTGATCCCTCCAGAGGCGTTCGGCAGCACCCTGTCGGCCACCATCCTCATCCTCCTGCTGCCCTTCCCCATCGCCGGCGTGCTCACCGCGCTCACCCCACCCGACGCTCTGGGCCATGTCATCACCGCCTGCGCCGCCCTGCAAACCCTCGGCCTGATCTGCGCCTTCACCCGCCTGCGCACCGACCCTGTCCTGCGCACCTGACCCAGTTGTCCCCAGCCCGTGGAGAACCCTCATGACCATCGCCGCCCTCGGCTCGCACCGTGCGACCGGCCGGACCATCACCGAGCAGTTCCACGCCTTCGATGCCCGCAACCCGCAGGTGTATCGCGCCCTGGAACGCACGGCCGCCCGCCGCCTGGACACCGGCGCCACACGGGTCAGCCTCAAGGACCTTTTCGAAGACCTGCGCCGCGAACTTCCTTACGGAGCAGGGCTGAACAACAACTTCACCGCTCTCTACGCTCGCCGTCTGATCGACGATCACCCCCACTGGGCAAGCGCGTTCGAGCTGCGCCGCCGCCGCGCCGCCTGAAGCACCCACCTTCTTTCTCTGCCCTGCCGTCCCTCGATACGGAGACTTTCTCTTGCCCGCTCGCCCTCTTGTACTTGTCGTCGCGCCCGGAGACAAGGACTACCGCGGCTACTGCCTTGAGCAGGTCGCCGACGCGTACGACGTCGTGCTGCTCACCGACACCGAACCCTCGTGGGAGAAGCCGCACATCACCGATCACGCCGTCGTTGACCTCAGCGATCCTGCCGCGCTGCTGGGAGGTGGCCGGGCCCTGGCCGGACGCCATAATCTCGCCGGTGTCATGACCTGGGACGAGTGGAGCGTGGTCCCGACCGCCCGCCTCGCCCGCCAGCTCGGCTTGGCCACCACCGCACCCGAAGTGATGCAGGGGTGCCGCAACAAGGCCACCGCTCGGTCGCTGTTCGCCCGCCACGGCGTGCCTTCGGCTGCTTCGGTGAGCGTGCGTACCCTCCAAGAGGCCGAAGCCGCCGCCGAACGGATCGGCTACCCCGTCGTACTCAAGCCCGCCTCACACGCGGGTGCCATCGGCGTGCTCCGCGTTGACGACCGTGACCAGCTCGCGACCGCCTACCAGGCAGCCGGCCGCACGGCCGGACAGGGCACCGAGAGCACCAGCGTCCTCGTCGAGGAGTTCCTCGACGGGCCGGAGATCTCCGTGGAGTGCGTCACCTACCGCGGCGTCACCACGGTGGTCGCGGTCAACCGCAAGACCATCAGCCCTCCGCCGCACTTCGAGCAGCTGGCCCACAGCGTGGACGCCAACGACCCGCTCCTGGAGACCGTCGCGCCGGCCGCCCAGGCGGCGATCGACGCTCTCGGTATCACCGACGGCGTCAGCCACATCGAGATGCGGCTCGTCGAGGGCAGACCCCGCCTCATCGAGGTCAATGCCCGCCTGGCCGGAGACATGATCGGCCACCTCGTGCGCCTCGCCACTGGGATCGACCTGCCTCGTGCCGCCGCCGACATCGCCTGCGACCGTGCTCCCGACCTCACGCCCACCAGGTCCTCGGCCGCCGCCATCCGGCTCCTCTACCCGGACACCTCCGGCACCCTCACCCACCTCACCTACGACGAGCCCCGCCCGCATTGGCTGGACCGGCTGCACTTCCAGTGCCGCCCCGGAGACCAGCTCCTCCTCCCCGCCGACGGAGGAAACCTGTTCACCGGCCGGATCGGCTACCTCATCACCACCGCCACCACCGGCCAGCAGGCGCGTGCACGCGCCGACCGGACCGCTCATGCCGTCACCGCGGTCCTCGACCGCGGTGACGGCACCCGCAGCACTGCGGCGTGAGCGCAGTGTCTGCGGCCGACCGGGCCGACAACTGCCACGCCGCCCGCCGCTTGGGGCCGCGCACCCTGCACTGCACCGGCGCCCCACCGACCTCGCATCCGCCCTGCAGCCCCCAAACTGACCGCCCCTTCCCCTAGGACTCCGTGCCTCACGACACCACCGACGGCGACGTCTACGTCTCCCCACGCCATCTGGCCCGCGCTACCGCGGTCAGTGATCCCGGCCTCGACCCGCTGCGCGACCTCGGCTGGGATCTGCACCACGACCACCTCGGCAACGCCTACCTCACGGCCCCCGACGGCAAGGTCCGCCTCGGCTACCTCCCCGAAGGCGATGACGACGGACTGTGGCGCGTCACCGCCTACCAGGACGCCTTCGGCCCACCGGCATGGGGCGTCTGTTTCAACGACGCCGCGCCCACGGAGTTCGTCACCGCCTTCACCAACGCCCTTGCCGAGGCGTACCGGCAGGGCCCGGACCACTACCTTGCCCGCCCGCTCGCCGGAAGCGCCGACCGTGATCCGTTTCTGGCCGTCGACCCGCTCATCAACCATGGCTGGCAGCTCGACCGCCCGCACCTGAGTACCTTCGCCATCACCTCACCCGACGGGCTCGCCACGCTGGAGTACACCATCGGCGACCTCGACCCGGCGATCGAACTGGAGACCCGCGACGCGCGCTGGCACCTGTGGGCCGGCACCTCCTCCGCCCGGCCCTTCTGGTACGCCACGGCCAGCACCGACACCCCCGCCCCCCTTCTGCGGGCCGTGACCGAAACCCTGGCCGACCCCGCACCCCTGCCTCGATGGCGGCACGACAGCTACAGCTACGTCAAAGGCCACGCCCAGCTCTCCCCTATCCTCCCGCCGAGTCCGCCATCGCCCACCCCGCTCGACGTCCGGCGGGCCGCCGCGTCCCGCCGCCCGGCCGCGCTTCCCGCCGCCAGCGTCCCGCGCTGGAGCACCACGAGCCGACCTGCCCTACCCGGCCCGCGCCGCTGACGCCAGCCCAACTCCTACCGGAGACCATCGTGTCCCTGCAGGCCACCGAGTTCTTCACCGAGCTGTGCCTCCCCTTCCACCATCACGCCGTCGTGGGCAACACCTACTACGCCGCCCCAGCCCCGGGCACGCCGCTACGGCTGCGGATCGACTTCACCCCCACCATCCGCGCGGACACCTACGGCGGGTTGCGTGTCGCAGTCGTCCACCCGGACCGCGGCGAGACAGACGCGGTGGCGCTCAGCTTCGTCGACCACGGAACCTTCCACCGCCGCGACGAAGCCAACCACACCCGTCCGAACACCAACCAGTACGGCACCTTCGACACCTACCACCGCCCAGGCCGTCCGCCGTGGGACGGGGCCGTCACCAGCGGGCTGCGCGATGCCATCGAGCAGTACACGGCCGTCTGGTTCCCCGGAGCGTGGGCAGCCTCCATGTCCAAGAAGGCGGCCGGCCGCATACCGCGCAGCACTCCGGCCCCGTCAGTAGCCCCCGCAGGGCCGCCCCGCACCCACTGACCCCGACCGATCAAGGAGTCTTCTTCCACGTGCACGCACGTCTCGTCCGATCCGTTGCCGCCGCCGTCGCCGCGGTCGGCGCCCTCACCTGAGCACCGGCCGCGAGCGCCGAGCCCTCCGAACCGAGCCCCTCGGCCTCAGCCGCCCCCGCCGAGACTCCGGCCCCGGACGCGGGCGGCGTCGAGATCACCACCAAAGACACGGACGGGCACGCCCTGCCCGGCGCCGCGTTCCTGCTGATCGACTCCGCTGGCCAGGAAACCGAACACGGGAAGACCGACGTCCAGGGAAACCTGACCTTCGCCGACCTCGCGCCCGGCGTCTACCGGCTCAAGGAGACAGCCTCCGGCAGCCCGCTCCACGAGGTCGTCGCCGACCAGGACGTCATCGTCACCCCGGGCGCGACCACACTGCTGACGATCACCGACCCGTACAGGGCCGCCAAGATCCTCCTGCAGGCCAAGGACGACAAGACCGGCAAGCTCCTGCCCGGCGCGACCGTGAACATCGGTATCGGCACCTCGACACTGCTCACCCTGACCACGGGAGCCGAGGGCACGGCCGCCGGAGAACTGCCCATGTCGAGCCGGAAGGCCCAGTTCTGGGTCAAGGAGGTCAAAGCCCCTGTCGGCTACGTCCTGTTCAAGACGACCAAGACGTTCACTGCGGCTCCCGGTGACCCGGTGACCGTGACCGTAACCAACGCCAAGACCACCACCTCCAAGCCCGAACCCTCGGGCAAGTCCACGCACGCGCCCAACTCTGGTACGGGAAGGGCCACGCCGCTCGCGTCGGGCAGCGACACACCGGAACCTGCTTCCTCCGCCATCGGAGCCACCCCGGTCGGCGACTCCACACCGAGGACGCCGACGGGCTCCCTCGCCCCCACCGGCGCCGACGCCACACCTTGGCTGATCGCCGGAGTGGCCATTCGGATCGCGGCAGGCGGAGGCGCCCTCGCCGTGACACGCCGGAGCCGCACCGAAAGCCGCACAACAGACTCCACCGGGAGCGGACCGCACCCACCCTTCTTCACTGCGCGGAGCCCCCGCAGCCCCAGATGGACCGCTGTTAGCGACTGCCAACAGCATCCTCCTGGGTGCGGGGGCATCGGTGCGTGCTTGGGGTGCTGGCGATCGGCTCTTGGACTTGGCACCAGTTGGTGATCAACGCCCTCCAGGTAGAGGGCGAAGAACCCACGGACTTCGGCTCGTTCCTCGACGCCGACGGCACCCTCTACCTTTGCGGCAAGGACTCGGAGGTGAACAGTGTCGCGCCGCTCACCACCGCGATGGCTGAAGACCTTCTCGAACGCGCGGAGGCGCGCGCCCCCGCTGCCCCGGCCGAGCGGCTCGACCCCGCCTTCCTCGCCGCCCTGGACGAGGCGCCGAACTATCTGGGAGTGGTGAGCGCCAGGCGTAGATCTGCCCCGGCAGTAGGCGGGTGCAGCCGGCCGCTTTGAGGCGTGGTAGCAGGCCGGAGCAGTGCTCCGGCGCGGCGGTGGGCCTGCCGTTGAGGGGGTTCACCGCTTTGTGCAGTGTGGTCCTCGGGTCGAGCGGGGGCTGCGGGCGGCCGGGGGTGCAGCCTGCGGCTGTGTCAGGCAATGAGCATGGAGTCGCCGAAGTAGTTGAAGCGGTAGCCACGGGGGATGAGTTCGTTGCGGTAGGTGTCGAGGAGGAAGTCCCGGCCGGTGAGTGCGGCGACCAGGATCAGCTCGGAGGAGCGCGGCTCGTGGAGGTTGGTCAGGAATGCGTCGCATGCGCGGAACCGGTGTCCGGGCATGATGCGTAGGCTCGTCGAGCCTGAGCCCGGCTGTGTCCGGCCGTCGGGTCCGGTCACGGTTTCCAGAGCTCGCAGGGCGCTGGTGCCGACCACGAGGATCCGTCCGCCGCTCGCGCGCCGGTCGTTGATCAGGTCGGCGGCGTGTTCAGAGATTCTGTAGCGCTCGGCCGGCGGGAAGTCGAACTCGTCCGAGAGCCTCGTCCCGTCGACGAGGTCCTCGGCTGCCAGGTCTCCGGCGCCCCCCTGTGCGATCAGGTTCCGGAGCATCCGGGTGACCTCACGGCGGGTGCGGGCGGCGAGGAAGTGGGTGACTTCTGCGACGGATACCGCCCGCTCACGCAGCAGGTCCAGGAGGGCAGGGGTGAAATGGCGTCCGGCGGCCGGGTTTCCGACCGCGCCGGGGACCGAGGCGTAGGTGTTCTGGTAGTACTCCGGGTCGGCCGGGGCCTGTTTGAGGTAGGGCGAGTACGCCGGCTCGGCCAGCGCGTACAGGGTTGCCGGATCGCAGGGGTCGAGCGCGATCCGCCACCGCCCCGCAGCCGTCTCGTCCAGCAGCTGCCCTGTGACCTGGAGGCCGGCTCCCAGGACGAAGCGGGCACCAGGCCGGCACGCCGCCTGGGGTGCTACCAGGCAGTGCCATGTTCCCTCCCCTTGCGGTGAGTGGATGCTGACGGCGACCGCCCTTCCCTCCTCGTCCACACCGGGCAGCAGGCTCGGCACGAACCGGGCGTTGTTCACCACCAGGACATCACCGGCGCCCACGTACTCCACGATGTCGGTGAACACCCGGTGCTCGACCCGGCCGCCGGAGCGGTGAAGGACCGCCAGACGCGCATCGCTCCGTTTGCCGCCGCGTGCCTCCTGCGGTTCCTGTGCGAGCAACTCCACCGGGAGGTCGAACGCGTAGTCCTCACGGTCGGGTACTTCAGCGACCACAACAGCCCTCCGGTCCCCATCCACGTTCGCACGGGGTGCTCCCGTCCCAGGAACCGGACAAGAGGCCCCGGACAGGAAAGCTGTCCGCCACCCGCACCCGTCACACACCCACAGCATCCGCATCCGGCGAAGCCAGCCAGGTAACGGCGGCAACTGCACCACCGCGCGCGAGGATCCGGCGGTGCGGCTCTCTCTGCGTCTTCGGTGAGCGTGCGTGGGGCTTCGTCAACGGCGCTCCCGCGTGGGTTGTATCCCGCCCATGTACCCGGTAGCCCGATCCAGCTCCCGCCTCGGTATCCGTGAGTTCGTTTCCTCGGATACCGACGCAGTCCGAAGGCAACCGGGCACTTGTCGTTCGACTCCCGTTCCGGCAGGCCGCTGGCAAGACCGGACCGGCCAGACCGCGGTGCTGCGGTCTCACCGGGCTTCGCTCGAAGGGCGGAGGGCGATCCGGCAGGAGCGTCCGGTGTCTCGAACGCGAAGGAGAGACTGATTTTTCATCTATGACGATCGATTTTCAGCCGATTGCATGGTCTGGAGGGGAAGATGTTTCCGATTCAGTCTTGCCTGCCGGACCCGTCGTGCACGATGAGCGCCGTCATCCTCACCATGCGCAAGGAGGGATCATGGGTCAGGAGTCGGCGGCCGCGGCGGGTTCCGGCAACCTGCCGAAGTCGAGCCGCCGCGTGCGGTATATCTAGGACGAGATCGTCCCGTCCGCGCCTCGAATGGTGCTGGGGAGTGCCCTGTGCGCCCGCCGTATGAAAATCGGCCTCAAGCAGGAGGAGGTCGCGCGCCTTCTGGGGGCCTCCGTCTCCAAGGTGAGCCGTATCGAGACCGGGCAGCACCAGTTCAAGGAGCACGACCTCGCACGGTTCTTCGCCATCTACCAGGTCACCGACCCACTGGAGCGGGACCAGCTGCGAGAACTGGCGCAGGTGGCCAATGAACAGCCGTGGTGGCAGCCGTGGTCGGGAGTGGCCCAGAAGCACCTCCAGGCGGTTGTGAGCTTCGAGGACATGGCCCAGAGGATCAAGGTGTACGAACCACTGCAGGTGCCGGGCCTGCTGCAGACGGAAGCCTACGCGCGTGCGTTGATCGCGGACAGCAGCGCCGAGACACACCAGCGCGAGGCGCTGGTCGGCCTGAGGATGGAGCGCCAGCTGCGCTTCCGGTCGGCGGCGGAGGACAAGAAACTCATCTGCGTCCTCGACGAGGCCTCTCTCAGGCGCCGGTACGGGAACCCGCGGATCATGTACCAGCAACTGGAGCATCTGATCGATCTGGCAGGCAGCCCGCGCTACCTGATCCGGATCGCGGAGCAGGACCGCTACAACCTGCCCGTCCATCTCAACTCCAGCACCATATGGGAGTTCGCCGCCCGGATCCTCCCTGATATCGCGTACGCGGAGGTCTTCGACGGCGGGATGATCTTCCAGGACGAGGAACAGGTCGACAAGCGCAAGAAGGCGTTCGACCGCCTGCGGGGAGCGTCTCTGTCCCCCCAGGGTTCGGTGCGCCGCCTCAAGGACCTGCTGAGCTCGGGCTACTACCGCTGACCCTGGCCGCAGCTCTCCTCGCTCCCTACGGCTTGCGGCCGACTCCGGCGTAGAGGGAGACCTGGCCGTCCGTCACCGGCCCGCTCTCCCAACCCGGTTCGGGGCGCCAGCGGTGCGCGGCCACCAGCCCGGGGTCAACCAGTTCCAGTTGCCCGAAGAAGCGCAGCACATCTGTGTAGGAGCGCACCTGGGTGAAGGTTCTGCGCTGCCTGTATGTGGCGGTGATGGCTTGCCATGCTTCCGGCTCGTAGTCGCCGGTGCTGTGCGTCAGGCTCAGAAAGGAGCCCGGGGCCAGTGGCTCCAGCAGCCCGCTGACGATCCCGTACGGATCTTGGCCGTCGGGGACGAAGTGCAGCAGCGCATGCAGGCTCAGCGCCACCGGCCTGCTGAAGTCGACGGCGCCGGTCGCCTCGATCGCCGTCAGCATGCTGTCGGGCCGTGTCGCGTCGGCCTCGATGTAGCAGGTCCGGCCCTCGGGCGTTCCGTCCATGAGTTCGTCGGCGTAGACGCGGACGATCGGATCGTTGTCCGTGTAAATGACCGCGGCCTGCGGTGTGACTTCCTGGACGACCTGGTGGAGGTTGGGCGCGGTGGGGATACCGGTGCCCACGTCGATAAACTGGGTGATCCCCTGGCGGGCCAGGTAGCGCGCGGCCCGGTGCATGTAGGCGCGGTTGGCGCGGGCCCCCACTTCGATGGCGGGGAAGACCTGGATGACGGCCTGCGCCGCCTCACGGTCCACCGCGTAGTTCGTCTTCCCGCCGAGGTAGTAGTCGTACATGCGGGCGCTGTGCGGTCTGTCCTGCCCTAAGTCCGCCTCTGAACCGCTGGCCGGCCCGGACGCAGGCTGATTCCCCACGTTCTCCCCTTCATCGTGGTCCGCACACCGCGCGCGCATGCGCCGCATTGACCTCATCACTACGCGCAGGCACGTCGTGCTGTCCAGTACGGAAATACGGACTGTCCGTTCACCCGTGTCCGGCCGCAGCGGCCGGGCAATCGCGCCGACCGGACCTCGGGCCGGTCCATCACTCCGCACACTCATTCCGGAGATTGCAGGAGCAACTCGTACCGGATCCCTTCGGTGCGCCCCTCTCAACAGCCTCCCTTCACCAGGGCCGTCACCAAGGCTGCGGCAGCATCCGGCGAGACACACACCACACCGCCCTGGGGCACCTTGGAGTCACGGAAGAGAACCTGGTCCCGGCACGGCCGCGCGACCTCGACGCACGCCCCGTCGGGATTGCTGTGGGAACTCTTCCGCCAATCCTGAAATTCTACTCGCCTAGCAGGAATGAACTCGACCTGGGCATATGCCAGAGTCTCCATCTGTGAACCCCCGACGTCCCTGAACCCTGAGCTCTGCGAATGCAATTGCATCCGCATGTCACCAGGAGGATCGCCGCTCTGGAGCCGCCTATGCAAGGGAGGAAGGAATTTGTCTCAATCAGGTTGCTCCTGCGGCCTCGCCCAGCCGCCGCGCACCTGCAGCCGCCCCGGGCCGCCGCGTTCGCACACCATTTCGCCCGCGCAACACCACAGCGAAGGAAGAGGACGCTCGCGCACCACCGAGGCTCACTCGGTCACGTCGGGCTTCCGCCTCTCAGGACCTGCCTCGCGCAACACGTCCCCGCGACGCGCAGCGCGACAGTACCGCACGACCCGCGGGACCGATTTCCAAGCCGGGACGGCGCCAGAGGGCGACTGTGCGAAGAGCGGCGGCTGTCCGTTCCACGGACCTCGGCTGTCCCTGCTCGGGTCAGCCAGCCCGCGCGGGGAGACCAGGCGAGCCTCGGAGCGTGAGGTCTCGGTGGACGATTGCGTTCCCGCCCGGCCTGAAGGCCGGGCGGGAACGACGATGCCGCCCCCAAAAAGCTCGGCACGGGAGCGGGCCCTTCCGGATAGAAGGCCGACACCAAAGGTGTCCGAGGTCCATTGACGCGGGTCAGTAGTGCAATTGCAAGGGAAACCGGGAACTTCTCACCACACGCGCACCAAGTCGTTCGAGTCCGCGCCCCGGCGGCCTTTCCGCGCCCCGGAGCGACATTCCGCAGATCCAATTGTTCCGCGATTACTTGATCACGTGGCGTGACAACTGGGCTGCCCGCCATGCTGGTTGACCTCCCCAGCGGAACGGATCGGCACCCGTCCGCCGGGGATCCCGAAATGCCCCATCCGGATAAGCCGTGCAGACGTTCGAGGCCGCACGCCAAAAGGAATAGTGAATGACGCGTACACAGACTTTGATCATCGCCGCGACGGCCACGGTGTTCGCCTGGAGCACCGTCATGGCGGTGCTGGGCCATCTCAGCGCCGTCGCCACGCTTGCCCCGGCCCTCGCGGTCGCCGTCCAGCAGATCGTCAGCGCTGGCCGGTCCCAGACGGAGCCGCCGGCTCCCGGAGTCCCCGCCGCAGTAGTCGGGGGCAAGGAGGGGTGCGGCTCGTGACGATGCCCACGGAACCACCGGCACCGCCCCCTGTCCCGGCATCCCTGCGGCCCGGCCGCAAGCTCGGCCCGATCGTGGAGAGCGCGGGCAGTGCCCATCGGGCCTGGCTGGAGCCGGTGCGCTCCAAGTACCTCGGAAGTGGGCTGACCCTCAATGAACTCAGCCTGCGGATAAGGCTGTCGAAGTCGAAGCTCTCCGAACTGCTACGTGGGACCGGCCTCTATCCCCGCTGGGAGATTATCCTCAGCCTGTCTGTCGAGCTGAACATGCCCCAGTGGCCGCTGCACCGGCTCTGGCGGCAAGCGGCCGTCGAGGCACACAAGAGCCGAGAGTGGATCAACCGCTGCATCCGGAGAACCGCCACCGCCTCGCACGACGAACCGCCCCTGCCTCACCGCGCCTTCAGAGAACTGGTCGAAGGCGACTACACCCTGTACGCGCAGGTCTTCCTCGAAGACCCCCAGCGCGACAGCGCCGTCTCCGACACGTTCGACATCCTCTGGCTGTGGTGGAAGGACGCACTGGCCAGCGCCGACACCAGGCGCTTCGCCTGGAGGGTGCTGCGCGCCACGGTCATGGCCAGAACGCCGCACTTTGACGGCTGGCCTGAGTTCGGGATCGCGGCCTTCGACACCGTGGTCCTGCACAGACTTACCGAGCCAGGCGAACTGATGAACCAGGTGGCGGAGAGCCTGGAGCTGTTCAAAGCGATGAGCAGGCTGCCCGACAACCAACTCGACGTCATGGTGCTGCGCCACCAGTGCGGATTCTCGGTGGACAGGGTCTCCGCCCTGCTCGGCGTCCCACCGGCCACCGTGAGGTCCGACGAGCGCCACGCCGTCCACTATCTCGAGAGCGTCATCCCTCCTCCCCCCGAGGCCGAAAGGAACCCTGCATGACCTACATCGAAGAGATGCTCTCCAGAGCGCTGCTCGTGCGGGAACGTACGGTGCCCCGCGACATTGTTCCGCCGTCCTCGCACCGCCGACCTGCTAGCCCCGCAGACACCAAGGCAGCCAGAGACAGCCCGTCCGCCGAGGCCGCCGAGAACCTTCGCGTCCTGTGCGAGACCCTCATCACCCACATGCCCGCCGCCAGCGCCGCCGAGTTCGTCACCGCCCAGGTGCCCGAGCCCCGCAGCGCCCTGGTTCTCGCGTGTGTACTGCAGCTGACGGAAACGGACGACGGAGCACGCTACTGGTGGCAGTACGCCGCTGGCGCCGGCCAGCCCGTCGCCGCTTACTGCCTCTACCTGCACCACCTGGCTCTGGGAGAACAGGACGCCGCCGCCTGGTGGCACCACCAGACCGATGACGTCGAGCCCCCGCCCGACGTGCCCGCGCGCCTGCACCCGACCAAAACCCAGCCCACCTGCACCTGGACCAGGCAAGAAGCAGAAGCCTCGGCCACCGCGATCCTGAGGACCGTGCTCTCCCTGACCAGACACACCGCGCGGCCCCGCCCTGCGGCGGTCACACAGCTCATGAGCTACGTCCCCCTCGCGGTCGCCGCCGGCTACCTGCGCCAGCCCGAGATCGAACTACCGCTTCCGGGAGCGGAGTTCGCCTGCCGGATCCGGACACTGCTCGCCAGCGCCTCCCACGCACCGTGCACCCGCGGGGGCATCTGCGACCACCAAGAACTCTGCCCCAGCCCGACCTGCTCAGCGAACCCCGCCACCGACAGCCCCGCAGCGGCCCCTTCCCCTCTCGGACGGACCCCTACATAGCTCTCCCGAAAGGCCCTCTACCAGCGCAGACAAGCCTCCCCGCGCTCCTTCACGGATCAGACGCCCGGCGGACGTGGGGGTGCGCGGGCGCACCCCCACCCCTCAGGGCCGGTGACCGCCGACTCGCCGGCCCGACCGCCCGGGAGCCGACCGCGCCTCCAGGCCGACCTGCCCGCGCTGATCGAGCAGGGCGACAAGACGGAGCGGAGGCTGAACTGGCTGCTGCGCGGCTGCCTGGCGGATGCGATCCGCGACCGCGCCCTGCTGCCCATGTGGTTCGTGACCGTGCTCGGTCCCGTCCCGCCGGCGCACAAGACGCAGGAGTGGATGGACCATGCCACCCAGGTCCTGGTCTACCGGGTCACCTACGGGATCACCGACCAGGCCGTCGCGCTCGGTGTGGCGCCCGATGAGTACGTGCCGCGCCGCACCGAGTGGCACCGTGAACTCACCAAGGACCTACGCCGCTGGTAGCCCGCGTGGGCCCGACGGCCCGGCGACCGGCACCCTCCTGGCGGAGTCCCGGGTGCCCCTCATTGTCAAGGGCGACTGCTCAGCCGGGCCAAATGCGGATACAAGCCAACTCGTGCATGCTGCATTCACTTTCTGGATCTTGGTGCCTAGTGTGGCGGGCGTTTGCTGCAGCTGCCATTCGCGGCTGCTCCACTACCCCCTCGAAGGGACACTTTTGAGACCCGGCCTCAGAACGACTCTGGTAGCCCTGACCCTTGCCCTGCTCCCCGCACAAGCCGTGGCCGCAGCGCCACATGCTCAGACCGACAGTACATTCGAGCAGCCCTCCGTCGGAGCTGGGGAACTGCCGGATCCGGCGCCGCAGAAGGCGGAGCGGCCTGCGGCCCGACTGGCGGAAACAGCGGAGAGCTCGTGCACCAGTGTCCGTGCGAACCTCAACACTCTCCGGGCCGCAGGAGAGGAGACGGTAGCGTGCAACGAGTCCGCTCCCGCAATCAAACCCTCAGTTCCTGCTGCTTCCGAGCCCGCGGTCTCCGCTCGCGCCGCCCGAGAACCAGTGGACATGCCCGAATGGTGCTACACGAGTTCCGAAGGGGACGGCACCTGGTACTTCAATCGGGCTCGCGCGTGCGCCATCGCTACCCTGGTCGTCAACGTCATCAATGTGCCGACCGGTGAGCTATCGGGTCAGATCCTGTACCAGACCAACGAATACGTCTACACCAATCCCGAGTTGGGTACGTGGGGGCATCAGCTGGCCATCCGTCTGGTCACCCAGTGGGGAGCGACCGCTGGTACCACGGTCGAGGGCGACGCTACATGCGAGGGAACCTGCTCGCTTTCTGCCAGCGACGTCGACTTCCCCAGTCAGGCTCTCAGCCAGAGCAGCCTGCCGTACGGGGATGCGCTTCCCGCGACTACGGCGACCACGGCCGGCGCTGTGGGCGAGGCCAAGACGTCGATGTACTGGGAGTTCAAAAACACGCAGTGGGCGAAGCAGCCCGGCTTGAACCGTTCTCAGGTGCCCACGCCGATCCGCTGCGACAACAACACAAAGGGCGTGTCGAAGGTCGGCTGCGTCTTCAAGGACTACGTGCCGACCAACGTCGTCAGCCTCAGCGGTCTTTACCCCAATTACGCTCGCCACATCAAGGAAGCTCAAGAATCGGGGCTGCCCGGCGCGTACCCAGACGGTCAGCCGCTGACTCGGCAGACGGACAGCGCGGAAGCTACCACGAACCGCCGCACAGCCTGCCCTCAGGCGTCGAACGGCGGCTATCCGAGGCCCACGGGGTACAGCTGCGACGAGTACCCCTTCGCCTCCACTCATGAAGGAGCCGCCAGCAACAAGGACCTCGGTCGCGCCTTCAGCTGGTGCCAGATCAGCGCACTCACCAGCCGTACCGGGCCCGGCTGGAGCGCCTGCATGATCCCTGCTACCGAGAACACGGCAGCCGGACGAGATGATCTGCGTCCCTTCTACAACGCAAACCGCGTCCTCGAAGAGGATGAGTTCTATGTGTGGATCGTCGACTAACGGTCCTCACTAGCATGGTCGTATGACGAAGCCAGCATCTACCCCAGCGTCCGGCACGGTGCGAGTGGACTACCACACATTCGAACTGACGGACTCGCATCAGAGCGTACCTATGGGGTTCACCCCGCAAAACGGACTGGTCTTCTCTCAACCAGGGCAGGTCGCGATCTGCACCGGTATCAGCATGGGGTGGGTCAACGTCAGCGTCCAAGCACGTCGGCATCCACCGTCGCAGGTGGATGCCGACGACTGGGAAGAGGTCGTCGACCACACCGTAGCCATCACGACCGGGTCCCTTCGCGTCACCAGCACCATGGACGATGCCCCGGACCTGCCGCCGCTGACCGAGCACGGCCCAGGAACCTACCGCCTTCGTGTGCATGCACGAGGGCGCGACACCGACCCGGACGGCGCACCCGAAGACGCTGTCGAGGACTACCTTCTCGTCGCTTGGCCGGCCGAGGCCCAGCCGGACCAGATTCACAAGCAGACAGATCACTACGGTGCCGAGCTGCGAGCCGCTCCGAGTGTTCCAGCGCCTCCGCAGCCTGCTGCCACCGCCGAAGACGCCGCAGATCAGCGTCTTTTCGAACGGCTCAACCGCCGCCGCAACAAGTAGCCCTCCGGCCGGTACGCGGGAGCGCCAGGAGCCGGTGCGCGGGGAGGCGGGGCCGGACGACTTCAACGGCACC
Organism: Streptomyces griseoviridis; assembly: GCF_005222485.1. Lineage (NCBI taxonomy): Bacteria > Bacillati > Actinomycetota > Actinomycetes > Kitasatosporales > Streptomycetaceae > Streptomyces > Streptomyces griseoviridis. The sequence continues at coordinate 3,260,494 of NZ_CP029078.1, read as the reverse complement.
ATCATCGAGACCGGCACCGACTCCTACCGCCTCGTCAGCACCCGAGCACGATCTGAGACGCCCGCCAAGGCCAGCTGACATCCTCCCGCCACTGCCCAAGAAAACGTGCGAGGCGTTCGGGAAGCATCGGCGAGGATGGCCGCTATGACCCACGTGATCGAAGCCCCCCATGCCGACGACGCCGTGTTTTAGGGCCTCTGCAGTTGAGGGTCTGGCTGCAGACGTATCCGCGGCCTGGACGCGTGGGTGGAGAAGAAGTGGTGGGGTTTCCAGGTCCATATGAACAAGGAGACCGCCGCGCAGGTCGTGGAGGTCGAGGAGCTGATCGCCGACATCGTCGACGCCGCGGTCTCCAAGCTGGGCAAGGTCATCGCCTTCTGTCTCAAGCTCCATGCTCTGGCGATCACGGCGGTGAACACCGGTGAGTGGGGGGAAGTGCAGGTCGCCGTGGATCGCCCCGAGCTGGCTCATCCCCACCCCGCGCAGCGGCGCGTCCCCTGGCCATCCTCGTCACAGCATGTCAGGCGGGCGATGCACCGGCCTTCGAGACTGCGATGGTCGGCATTCGCGTTCCGCGGAGCGGATGCGGGGTGAGCCCAGGCCGGCGCTCGCAGACCGCGCCAGCCTGCACGGCTAGGGGCCTGACACCGGCACCCGTATGGAGTGCGGGTGTCGGTGTCAGGCGCATGACGGGTGAGCGGGACGGTCCTCCCCGGCAAGACGACTGGGTCCGTTATCAACAGACAGCAGTTCGCCTGGGGCAGACAGGAAAGATCTCGGGAAGACTGGCCAATGGGCGCGAGGGCATGTCAACGTAGACGACCTTGCAAGAAACGCCAGGTCAGAGAGGTGATTGCCCGTGACCGTAGCCGCTGCGGGCCCCAGTTTCTCCACCACCATCGAAGCCCTGCGACCGCGAGAGTGGCAGCTCGGCCCCGGTCAGCCGACTCTGGTCATGGACCAGTTCTCCGCCGAGGACTTCCACCTGATCATCGATGATCGCGCTGATGTGCACGTCAGCTCCAAGGACGGTCGGTTCTATCTCGGCTGGTTTCCGCTCGGCCGCCTCGGCACGGATGGCGAGGGGTGGAAGATCGCGGTCACTGGAACGGCCAGTGTCCGTGGTTACCACATGTCGTTTGATATCGAGACACCAGCCGACATCGTCGCCACCACCGTAGCCAGTGTGCTGGAGACCTCACGCCGCCTGTGACAGCGCGGACACCGACACGATGCCCGCCCTGTGAGCGCTGGCAGTACCGATGGCCCGCCCGTTCCACTGCCCGTTCCCCCCGAACCCCAGGAGGCTGTCCGTGACGTCCCCGGAGATGACCGTCGGCGATCTCATCGACCTGTTGGCCAGCTGCGACCCGAGTGCTCCGGTCCGCCAGGCCATGAACCCCTTCGTCCCGATGGCGCACCGCGTGGCGCAGGTACTGCAGTCGGTCGATGAGACCGGCCAGACCGTCGTCTACCTCGCCGAAGGGGCGGACCCAGACGCACAGCTTGGCCACCTTCCGCCGGAGGTTGCCATCGCCCTGACGTGGCAGGGGCCCGTCCAGGCGCCCCCGCGCCGTCCCCGCCGCCGCGCCGGCGGCAACTAGCCCACACCGAGCCCTTGGAGGCGCCCCTGTACCCCAACCCTCCGCACAACCCGCGCGGCGTCCAACCCGCGTTCTGGGTCGGCCCCCGATACTTGGCTGGTGACGATGGACGCCTCTACGACGCCGTCGCTGACACGCTCGCTGGCCTGGGCTGGACGAGCCTGACGATAGTCCGCGGACGACGCGAGCCGGACGAGGCACCGGAGGACCGCCAGGTCCTGCGCAGCACCGTTTTGCACATCAGCCCCGACGCCTTGCGCTGGGCCCAGTGGGGCCTGGCGGATGAGCCGTTTCACCTGGGCGAGCTGCCGATCGCCTGGCAGATCTCCGCCCGAGCCGAGGCGGGTAGCCCGCTCGCGCAGTGGTCGGCCTACTTCACCCGTGACGTCCCGGGCGAGGCGGTGGTCGACTTCCTCGTCGCGCTCGACGCAAGCGGCCAGCCTGCTGTGCCGCTCGCCGGATCCGAGCTGGTCCTTGACGCTGTCGCCGCCCACGGATGGTTCCGAGACATCGACCAGCCCCAGGCGGCGGCGACGGACCCGACGTGCACTTCGCACATCAGCCTCGGCGAGGTCCCACCCCTCATCCAGGACGCCGACCCGCGGGCGCTGTCCGCCGAGAGCGACGAGACGGGACCGGTCGGATGGCAGGCGTGGGCCGAGCCCGCCCTCGGGGCGCCCTGTCTGTGGGCGGCATCGTTCGCCGCCAGCGTTCCGCACGATCTCGTCGCCGCATTCGCCGCCTCCCTCAGCTCGACCGCACCGGTCCTGCGGCGGGTACTGCCCGAGGCCACCAGGGAACGCCTCCTGCGCGCGCCGGCCAACTAACGGCCCGCGTAACGCACTTGATGATCGCAGTCCGGCACCCCCCCGATCGGAGGGGTGCCGGACTTTCTGATTTCTCGGGTGAAGGGGCCGTTCGGTCTTCGATGCTCACCGTGCTCTACGTCCAGCTCGATCAGGTCCGAGCCCGGCACCAGAGCAAGCCGCTCGCGCCGCTCAACGCGTCAGCCAGTAACGCACTGCTGCCCCCGACCTGTGACGTCGGAGGCAGCAGCGTGACGTGCACGCAGGTCAGCTCGCCGTGGCTTTGGTGAGGGCCTTGCCAAGGTGGCGGTCGACGAGGGCCGGGGAGCCGGAGACGACCAGCAGCAGGTTGCCGTCGCGGATCGCGGTCTGCTTGACCACGGTGCTCCGTCCTCCGGCGATGAATGTCAGGAGCTGGCTCCACTGCTCGTCACCGCCGACGTGGGGCGCAGGCAGCTTCTGCGAGGTCACGTCGAGCGGGGCGCCGCCCGCGCCGACCTGATAGGTCGGGCAGTCGGTCATGGCATCGAAGATCCGGGCGATGCCGGCGGAGAGCTTCTTCACGCTGTCGCTGTACAGCTCCTCGGAGATTTCCGAGGAGCTGCCGCCGTAGGTGAAACCCGCCTCCGCCTTGTGTGGGAAGGCGAGCGTGCCGCCAGTCGCCGCGTCGCCGCCCAACTCGCTCAGTGCCGGGCAGCCGATGACGGTGACGTCGTCGTGCTGGGCCGGACGTTCCGGCTTGGGAAGGTAGCCGCTGCCGAGGTCGCTCTCATCGAGCAGGCGGGACTCAAGCGCGGCTGCGGAGAGCGCAGCCGAGGAGGCGGTCTGGTACTTGGTGCCGGTGGAGCAGGCAGGCACGGTGAGGAGGGCGGCGGTGATGCCGAGGGCGGTGGTGGCGACGCGAACGCGCATGGCGGAACTGACCCCTTGGTGCTAGGTGACGGGTGGTCAGTGCGGGCCCGCAGGCCCGGTGGGGTCGTAGGAGTGGTGGTCAGTGTCCGAGGTGGCGCAGGCAGTCCTCGAACGTGGCGTGCGTCGCGTCCGCCGGCCCGGAGTGCCGGTTGTACCAGGCGGTGTCGATGCGAGTCTCCCGCTGCTGATGGCCGGCCCGGCAGCGGAGCCAGATCTCACCGCGGGTGGAGAGGATGAGCCAGCCCCGGTACGCGCCGCACCCGGCACAGGCGACCATCTCGCCGTCGAGAACGAGGGGCTGCGCCCAGGGCATCATCTTGCCTTCGACCTGGTCGTGACTCGGCACGCGCAGTTCCGGCGGAAGGAAGTCGTCCACGACGGCGGTCGGCTCGGCGGGCTCCGGCTCAGGCGCCGCCACTCCGAAGCCGGGCGGTACCTGGCCCTGCAGTTGCGCGTGCAGTTCGGCGAACTGCCTCTGAGCTTCGCTCGGCTCCTTGGCCCGGCGGCGTATCCGGTGAAACACCCTGGCGGCCTCCTCTACCTCGTCATCTCGTCCTGCGCGCTTCATGATCGTGCCCCACGCCCCCGGTGGTTTCAATTCACAAAATCCACAGCCACCTCCGGCCAGGTCAGCAGGGGTACTCGGCTTCTCGGGCGTATTTCGATACAGCGCGGCGGCGTTGCCTCGGTGTGCCCGATCACACGTCGTTGTACCGGTATCCGGCGACCTACCGGGTCTGGCGCGGGGTCTCTTCTCCGCTGCGTCGCCTGCCGGGTGTGGAGGGCCTAGTGGTCGTCCCGCGCGTCGTGGACCGGTTCCCTGCGGTGCTGTTCTCGGGTAGCTGGGAGGCATCGGCGGGCAGGTCGGCGGTCCGTCGCAGCCGCCACACGAGCACGTCGCTGACGGAGTCCGCGGTGCCCAGTTCGTGCTGAGTGGCAACGTCGGACAGGAGAGCGGCCGGGTCGTGGCCGGAGGCTTCGGCTTCCGTGATGGTTGCAGCCAGGGCGTACCAGCCGGGTTCGGCGAGGATCTGCTCGGCCAGCTCCGGCAGCGCCTCGCGCAGCAGCACCGTCTGTCGCTGGAGCATCGGCCGGCTCAGACGTCGGCCGCGCTGGTAGAGCACACCGAGCGGCTGGGCGGCGGCGGCCTGGTAGGCGGTGCGAAGGTGCTCGGCGGCGCGGGCGGCGGCCTCGGCCTGCTGGGCGTGCCCCTTCCTGGCATGCCAGTGCGCGGCGGCGGTGATAAGGAAGAACAGCATGTCGATCGCCATCGCCGTGGTGGCGCCGTCCTCACCGCGGCCGAGAGCTGGGCCGCCCTGGACGACGTCGCGGGCGGCCTGCCGCAGGGCTCGATCGTGCCCTCGTACGGCGCGGATGTGAGAGCGCGAAGCCCGTTCGAAAGCCGTTGCGGCGTCGCATAGTTCGCGGCGGGTGTGGGCGGCGGACGTCTTCGCGAGGGCGTCCAGGACCTCGCCGGCCGAGGCGATGTGGGCGGCGGAGACCGCGTCGTCGCCGTGCTTGATGACGAGCATAGCCTGCCACACGGCCGATGCCGTCCCGCGGCGCGCGGCGGCCGGACTGCCCGGCCCTGTACGGATCGCGTTCTTATGGGCAGCTGGAACGTCCTGGGCCTCACCGGTCCAGCGCTCGCGGATGCGGGGCAGCGACAGGTCGGGGGCCAGGCGGACGCCGGGATAGAACACCGGCTCGCCGTCCTTGTTCAGGTCGTCGGGCAGAGCGACCTTGTATCCGAGGAGGTCGCCGGAGGGCGCGGTGCGTTTGCGGATCAGGAGGCCGGCGGCGGCGAGCCGGTCGAAGACCTCCTCGTCGCCCCTCGCGCCGGCCACCGCCCGTCGTACGGTTTCGCGCAGCTCCTCGCGAGCGGTGCGCTCGCGGCCCTGGCGTTCGGCCTTGTGACGTTCGGCGCTGGTGGGCCGCTTCGCTGCGGTGCCGTCACCCTTGTTGAGGCGCCGCAATCCCAGCTCCGCTTCGAGGACTCGGGCTTGCGCCTGAACACGCATGGCGTCGTTGTCGAGATCAGGCTTGTAGCCGTCTTCACGGACGAGGGTGGCGACGATATGGATGTGGTCGTCAGCGTGCCGCACAGCAGCCCACCGGCAGCCCGCTCCAGCCTCGGGGTCGTCGATCCCTGCAGCGGCGACCATCCGGCGGGCCACGTCTCCCCATTCCTCATCCGACAGGATCCGGTCCTCGGCGCTATTGCGTACGGATAGATGCCACACATGCTTCTTCGGGCGTTGCGACGGGTCAATGTTCTCGACGGGCTGGTCTAGGAGCCGCTGTAGCTGTTTGAGGGTCGCGGTGGAGTCGCGGCCGGGGTCGGGGGCGTTGTGGTCCCAGGAGGCGACGAGGTGGGGATCGGTGTGCTCCTCGAACTTGCCCGGTCCGTAGAGGTAGTAGAGGAGGCCGATGGTGCGCTGGCCGCGCTTTTGGATCCTGGGGATCATGGAGGTGAGGCCGGTCCTAGTCGTGGTGGAGGAGTCGGTCGGTGGCGTGCTGGACGCGCTGGATGGCGCGGTCGGTGGCCGCGATGACCACGTCGAGTTCGCTCGGGTGTGCTCCGGCGTTGACCGCTCGGGCGATCTGGTTCAGGTTGTTGCCGATGTGGCCGAGGTGTCGACGGGCGGCGAAGAACTCGGCGATCACCTCCCGCTCGTCGGCAACGGCACTAGCGGTTCGTTCGAGGTCACGAGCAGCAGAGAGCGCAGCACGGGCGAGGAAGCCGGCGAGGGTGAGACCAGCGGCCTTCGCGCCTGCGGTCACGAGGATGAGTTCGTCGTCACTGAAGCGGGTGTTGCGGACGTGCGGACGTTGGCGACGTTGGTACTTGCGGCGGCGCGTGCGAGGCTGCTCACGTTCGTCCTGTGTCCCCTCTGGCAGCGATCCGCCCTCGGTCGCAGCCTCCTCGTCTGGCGTCCCCCGGCGCCGGACGAGCCCTGGCCCCCCAGGGGCGGGGGAGCCCTTGGATACTCCGCTCAAGGCGGAGTATCCAAGGGGATAACTTGCTCGCCCTTCCGAGACCGAGTTGGACTCAAGATCAGGTTCCGGGGTGGTGCCGTCCTTGGGTGCGTGCGTCATCGGGATTCGGGCCTCGTAGAACGGGTGCGTTGCTGGATCGATGCGGCCAGCACGAGGACATCGGCTGGGCTGGCGAGGACGCGGACCGGTTTGTTGGGACGGTCCTGCACGAGCCACTGCCCGGTCGGCGTGCAGACGACGGCGTGGAGGAGTTGTCGGCGGACTAGGACGTCCGCCCAGGCATCGGCTTCGGCGGTGGTGGGCCCGGAGAATCGAGGGGGACGAGGAATCACGGCGGTACCTCCTAAGCGGGGAGGTGGCCCGGCTTGAGCCGGGCCACCTCTACCGTTACGGGCCTTGAGCTGGGGTTTGCCGGTTCAACCGCACTCGGGGCAGCGCCCGACGTGACTGTTGAGCGCGCGGGCCATCCGCTGTTTCGCCGAGGCAGCTTGCTTCGCACTGGACTTCGCCGCCGGCCTACCCGCATGCCGTTCGGAGTGAGCGAGCATGAACCCGATCTCCCGCTCGTACTCCGCGCGGACCGTCTTGAACTGGTGGCAGGTCTTCATCGGGCGGTGCTCCTCGTCGTTGTGATGTCTCCGTTCCGCAACTCCTGGAGGACCAGGCCGAGTCGGTCGTTACCGACACCCGCCAAGCCCTGGCGGCGGATGATTTCGCGCAGTTGCACTCGGGTGATCGCGCCGTTGCCGTCCCGTTCGAGCAGAGCGGGAACATGGGGGCGCACCTCACGGACAAGCTGGCGCTCGGATTCGCCCAGCTCGCGTGCCTGGCGCTCCGTCTGCGGAGAGCGGGACCGGACACGCTTGTCCTTGTTCTTCGTCCGGGACGTCCTGGTCGGCTTCCGTCGAAGCGGGACCTTGTGTTCTCGGTCCTGGGTGGGGTCGGTCCCGGACTGTGGGGTGGTCGGTCCTCGGTCCTGGGTGGGGTCGGTCCCGGACCGTGGGGCGGTCGGTCCCCGATGAGCCGGATCCTGAGCTGCTGCCTCTCGCGTGTTGTGGTCGGCCCTCATGGCCGCTGCGTCCCGCGCTGCGGCTTCCGGTCCGGCAAGTTCGGTCCCTGGGAGCGGACCGGCTTCAGAGGGCTTGGTCCCTGAGGCCGTCCCTGTTGCGTCGCCCTTGGTCCTTACGCCGACCTCGGCTGGCGGGTACGCCTCCTCGGGGACCGGTCCCCGAGGAGCCCTCGGTCCTCGGTCCCGGACCGGCTCGTCGGAACCGCCGAGACCGGGGACGGGGACCGGCGCATTCGTTGTCGGCCGGGCGGGGACCGTGGCCGCCGATGTGCTGCTGTGCGTCGGGGACCAGGGAGAAGGGAGCGGGATCGTGGCGAGCGCCAGCGCGTGTCGCCGAGCGGCGAGCTGGTCGAGCAGTTGCGCCCGCTGGAGAGGGTCGGTGCCGACCGAAGCTCGGCCGACCGCCTTCGACAGGCGTCGCGTCAGCCGCCGGCCGCGACGACTCCGCTGCTGCTTGGGTGTGCGCTCGGCGAGGCGGGCGGCGAGGGCGACCGCACGGGCGGTGGCCCGGTCCCGGGTGATCTGCGCGGCGTCACGGTCCCGCGCGGCGATGCCCAGGCGGGACAGCAGCCGCTCGCGTGCCTCCCGGCCGAGGACGGCGATCAGCCCGTGCGAGGCTGCCCCCGGGGTGCGCAGGCGCAGTTCGATGCCCATGGCCAGGTGCCACAGCATCGCGGCCATGACCGGTCCGACGAAGGCGCGGACCGTGCCGCCGATGGGGCCGCTCTCCGCGTAGGCGGGGATCACCTGCACCGTGGTGATCACCCAGACCAGAGTACCCGGCAGGCCGGGAGCGCCCTGGACGGCAAGGTTCTGTCGTGCCATCAGCGCGGTAGCGAACAGGGCGAATTCGGCGGCTGCGAACATGCCGGCACGCTCGGCAGTGCCGGCCATGTCGAGGTAGTCGGCGGCAAAGCGCCAGCTGGTGTCGGCGCTGTAGGCGGTGCAGCCCAGGGCGGCGACGGCGGCGACCTTGACTGCTGGGCCGCCGAGACGTTCCTGCGAGCGGGTCCCTCGGCGCCGGATCGCCCAGGCGGTCAGCACGAGCGCGAGGGCGGCGGGCACGACGGCGACGAGGAGAGGGAGGTCCGAAGGAGCACCGAAGGCGAGGGCAGGGTGGGTCATGCTGCCTTTCCGAGAGGGGCCTGCGTCGGGGTCGACGCCGCCGGACGGCCTGTCGGCTGCTGAGTGCCGGGAACTGCGGGCGCGGGGGTGCCGTTAGCCTTGGAGGGCTTCTTCCGCTTCTTCTTGGAGCGGGGCACGCCGTAGGTACGGTCGCGATCGAAGACCTTGTTGGCCGCTTGCCGGAGCAGGTCGCGGGCGTGCTTGTGGCTGATCTGCAGGGCAGCGGCGAGCCGGTCGGGCTGCCAGCCCCGGACGTAGGCGTGGTCGATGGCAACCTGCCGCTCGGCTTCCGTCAGGTGAACGTCGCGTCCGTGGAAGAAGGCGGTCACACGCCGGTAGTCCAGGCGCCGGTGCAGGTTGTCGTGAAGCGGGCGCCGCTCGGTTTCGGTGAGCCCGCCCCAGACGCCCTCCTTGAGGACGTTTTCCAGGGCGAAGTCGAGGCACGCGCGGCGTACGGGGCACCAGCTGCACAGCTCCTTCGCCTCCGTGATCTCCTCGTGATCCCTGGGCCCGGGGAAGAACACGGCGTCGGCGTCCTCGACGTCCATGCCGTGGCACGCTCCGCGGGTGTGCCAGCTGGTGTCTCCGATGGCGCGCAGGCCGGTGGCCGGCGCGTCGTGGGTGGTGATGTGGCGCAAGGCGAGTCTCCGATGTGCTGCCGTACCTGTCGGCCAGCACGGTGCTCGGCGGGTGCGGCGTCGGGTGACGGCTGCGGCGCGTGGGCGCGCGCCGCAGCCGCTGCGGGGGTGGTGATGTTGCGGCGGTGCAGCGGACGGGATGCACTCGCCGGGGGCGCCGGTCAGGCCACTGCGGGCTGCTGGGCGGTGGCGAGGTCGAGGCGGCCAGGGTGCGGAGTGGCGCGCGGCGTGATGGCGCGTACCCCGTCGTTGGGGCCGATCCGGCGGCGCCGGCATGGCTCCCCGACCGGGGCCAGGCACCATTCGCAGCGCACGCTCAGGGCATCGGGCAGCCCTTGCGCGACGGCGGCTTCGCGTCGCGCCCGGGCGGGCCGAAAGGGTGCGAGGGCGGCTCGGGCGGCGGGCGGTATGCAGGAGCCGATCTGGTCCAGCCGAGCCTGCAGCCTCGGGTTGATGCGCTCCCGGCTGTTGACGATGGCCCGGGCTTGCGCGGGCTGCGCTGTGCCGGCGGCGACGGCGCGTCGGGTGCCGACCAGCTCTGCGGTCCATGCGGCTTGGTCGTCCGGGTCCGCGGACGGTGTGGGGTCGGAGTGGAGGGCCAGGCGAGTGCGTCGGTAGCTCTCCCAGGGGCGGACCACGTCCGCGGGCTGGATCTGATACGGCGAGGCGCGGTAGTGCTGGCGGGCGGCGGCGAGGGCGCCCCAGCCGTGCGGGGTGGCCATTGGTACGTCGCCGAGCAGCTCGTGCCACTGGGCGAGCTGGTCGCGGGCCTCGCCCTGGTCGGTGCGAATGCTGCGGGGATCGAGTCGGCCGATGTAGGCCAGCAGGGCGGCGATTTCGCGGCGGTCCACGGTCAGCCCTCCGTTCCGGTCGGCTCATCGAGGGCGGCGAGAAGGGCGGCGGTGTGGCTCTCCGCCCGCGTCATCCCGCTCGACGAGGCGGTGTTCCTGCCGGGCACGGCATAGAGGTCCGGGCGGCTGGGAGCGTGCTCCCGGGCGATCCAGGAGCGCCAGTCGGCAGCCCAGGCGTCCGCCGCTCTCGGAGCATGGCCAGCTCGATGTGCACGCCACTTCGCGTCGGCGGTCCGCAGGCCCTGCTCACCGAGGCGATCGAGGTGCCCCTGCTGGCGGGCCCAGATGTGGGTGGCGGAGTCGACCTGCCACTCGGCAGCCGAGAGGACGGCAGCACCACCACTGCTGTACCTCCGGTTCAAATCAGGTTCACTACGGTTCTGTGTGCCGGTAGCCGGTATGTCCCTGTGCCGGTGGCCGGTACGTCGCTGTGCCGGTTTCCGTCGCGGCCTGCCGGTTTCCGGTACTGCCGGTTTCCGGACCCTCGCGGGGGATTCCGGCACCTCACGCCGGCGGATTCCATACCGCCGCAGCGCCGACAGCCGGAGCTTCGCAGGACCGTCGGCCTCGTCCGGCACCGCCGTGTCCTCTTCCTCTTCGCGCTGCTTTCGCAGCGCCTGTGCGACCGCCTCGGCGGCGAGCGGCAGGCGATAAACCGTGCTGCGCTGCGGGCCCACCAGGTCGTCGAGCTGTTCCAGCTCGCCGGCCAGGAGCAAGCGCTCGACTGCCTCGCGCACCGTGGAGACCGAGGCGCGCGTGCGCTTGGCCAGGCTGGACAGCGAGGCCCAGGAGATGCATTGATCGTCTGCCACCCGGTCGGCGATCGACAGCAGGACCAGTCGCGCCGCTCCCCGGCTGGTGCTGTGCTCCCATACCCACTCGCGCGCTTCCCCGCTCATATGCGGCTACCGCTCATGGCGCGAAGCTCATGGTTCGCCTTGAAGCTGATGTTGTGTTCCGGGACGGGACACAAGGGCGCCTCGCCGAAGAGGGGAGCCGGACAGGCCGGATCGGGCCTTTTGCGCAGGGGGGAGCGCATGCAAGAATCTCCTTTTGGTTGCCGCGCTGAGACGTCCCGCGGAAGGGATCAGCGTGGTGATGGTGTGCGGTCGCCGCCCTTGCAGGGGTGGTCTGCCGCTTAGCGCTCGGCGTCCGGGAGTTGCCGCTCTCGGGCGCCGCCGCTGTTCGCACATTTACTCGCCCTGGTCCGTGCTTGTTCCTCCCCTCCCTTGTCGCCGGAGTGCTGCCTGCGACGACGAACATACGCACGCGCTCTCGTCAAGGTCCAGACTTGGTTCTAGAACTCTGTAGAGGTCGCGGCAGTGGTCGAGCTCGCGGCAGAGTGAGCGGACGGTGGGGACTGCCACAGGCCCCGCCGTCATCGCTCAACACTTTGGTGATGTTGCGAACTGGAACTTACGCCAGAGTGATCCCTTCCTGTCAACACCAAAGTGGTCCACGCTGCCTCTGGGTGCGGCTCGTCTACACTTTAGTGTTGTACCTGTGGCAGGTGAGTGGGAGGAGGTGGTCGCCGTGGAGCCTGAGGAGTCGGCGGCGGTGTCGCCCGGTGCGGTCGGCGCCAAACAGCTATCGCTGCCCGAGAAGCTCAACCATCTCTTCGAGACGGTGAAGAATCCGGCGACGGGGAAGCGGTACACGAACGCGGAGGCCGCCCGGGCGATCCGCGAGGACGCCGAAGGTGGTGGGGTCACGGTCTCTGAGAGTGCCCTCTCGCAGCTGAGGTCCGGTGTCAAGCCCAATCCGACCGTACGCACCGTCGAGGCCATCGCGCGCCTTTTCCATGTCGCGCCGAGCTACTTCTTCCCGGACTTCGACGACGCGGAAGCGGAGAGGGTCCGCGCCTCCGTAGAGCTGCTTGCGGCCGTGGGCGACACCGGAGTGCGCGGTCTCGCGCTTCGCGCCAACGGACTGTCGGCCGACAGTCTGAAAATGATCACCGATGTGATCAACGGAGCCCGCCGTCTGGAGGGGCTCGACTAGCCGGGCGAGTGATGTGACTCCCATCACTCCACCGGTGGATTCGGCTGGTATGCCTCCAAGGTCCGTGAAGATCGGATTGAGTCTCCGGCGTTGCGTATGTAAAGCTCCGCGAAACCAAACGAACAGTCTGGTTCCGGTTAGCGCGAACGGATCGGGAGCGCTGACTGCGGGGTTACGGCAAGGATCTTGTAGATGTCCAACCGGCGATACGCGCGCAGAGAAGCGCGGCTGCGGCAGCAGTGTGAGGATCAGTTGCAGGGGATCGAGATATCCGACCCCTGTGCGGTAGACGAAGTGTGTCGACAGTTGGCGATCAAGCGTGGCCGCCCGCTTCACCTCCATGAGCTGCCGGAGGTCGGCGGGGCCAACTCCCCTTGCGGGATAGTCATTTCCTTCGAATCTGAAGATCACATATTTCATGTCGGTGCCACGAGTGAACGTCACCGCGCCCAAATCGTTCGGCACGAGCTGGCGCATCTTCTGCTCGGCCACGCCGGGGGTGATGACGCTGTCAAGTCACTTCTGGCGGTCCTGCCCGACGAAATACACCCCTCGGCCGTCATCGCGGCACTCGGGCGGACGAGTTACGACAGTGAAACTGAGTACGACGCGGAGGTGGCGGCGTCGTGTCTGGGTGAGCTGTTCGACGATCTAGCCCACTCCGGTCGAGGTAGCGGCCGGCCGGGCGCAACCTCTCGGCTGGACGACGCCCTCGTTCACCCTCGAAGGAATCGTCGCTCATGACCACGTCCACTGTCGTCTCAGGGGCTCTGTGGGTCGTGGCTCTCTGGAGGCTGCCGTCCATCCGGCACTCCCGCAAGCAGCGGAGCCTTGCGCTGACCCTTGCGGCCCTCGCGCTGGCGATGACCTTTGAAGTCCCCCAGGTCAGGGATGCCGTCAACGCGGCCGTCGGTGCAGACGTGCGGCTCTCTCCGCTCCTTAAGCATTTGCTCGGAGTCACCTCGGCGGCCTGTCTCCTCGACTTCGTAGTCGCCGTCGTCCGACCTCAAGGTCTCGCTCGCCATATCAGATGGGCCGCCCTTGGCGTGACGCTGCCTCTGATGACTGGTTTCTATGCGATGGCCAATTGGCCGAACGCAGAAGTGAGTGAGGGGTGGCGGCCGGTCTTTCCTGTTCTCTATACGGCTGTCTTCATCCTCTATATCGGCATCTCAATGGTCGCCGCCAGCTGGCTCTTTCTGGGCGGAGTACGCCACAGCCGTAGATTCCTCGGAAAGGTTGGTCTCGGGCTCCTCGGCGCTGGCACCCTGCTGGGGAGCCTCTACGCGGCGCAGCGCGTCGCCTTCGTGTTCATCCGACTTGGCACCGGCAGGCAGTACCCGGATTTGGAGAACATCGTCTCCACGATGCTCAAGCAGTGGTCGATCTTGGCAATTGCGCTTGGGGTCTGTCTCCCCCCGCTCTCGGTTGCTGTCGATTACCTCCGGGCTTGGCGCGCGCTCCGTCAGATTCGCCCCCTCTGGGTGCAACTCACTGATGCTGCACCGCATGTGGTCCTTTCTGCCATGATTCGCCGAACTCGTGTACCTCTCAGGCTGGAACGTTGCGTGATCGAAATCGAAGACGCGTGCCTCGCACTTCGTGAATACGTGTCAGTGGATGTATGCGACCGTGCGCGCGCACTCGCTCACCTGGAGGCCGTTCCGCCAAACGAAATTGACGAAGTGACGGAAGCCTGCTGGCTGCGTGTAGCTGTCGACCGTACTCGCGGCGGCCAGTGGCTGGAGGGGGTCGACCACCCGGCTCTCGGTGTTACCGGCCGAGATAGGCAAAGCGAGCTCGATTGGTTGCAGGCCGTGTCTCGCGCCTACGTTTCATCTCCCGCCGTGAGGAAATTCCTCCAGCAAGAAAAGTCGGTCGACTGCTCTGTCGTGAGCGGTCCGGAAAGGGTTTCTTCTCATGACCACAACTGAAATCCGTCCGGCCGAGTCGCGTCTGGCGCGGCGAATAACCGACTGGCTAGAGCCGAAGAATTGGATCATCGCGGTCACGTTGTTGATTGGCTGGCATGTCGCGCATTGGCCGGGGGTCGCCTGGGGCATAGTGGGTGCTCTTTTTGCCGCGATGATTCCGATAACGTTCATTAAGTACGGTGTGCGCAGGGGGTGTTGGGGTGACCGGCACGTCGGCGCGAAGCCGGCACGCCTTTTGGTCATGGCCGTCATCCTGCTCTCGGTGACCACCGGTATTATTTTGATGATCATAGTCGGAGCGCCCCGCACGATGATCGCTCTCATCGTGTCGATGCTCGTAACGCTGGCGATCCTCGCGATGATCACCTTCGCCTGGAAGATCTCCGTCCATCAGGCCGTATCCGCTGGTGCTTGCGCGATGCTCGTCGAGACCTATGGTGCCTGGATGGCCTGCGGATTTCTTCTCGTGGGGATGGTGGGCTGGTCCCGAGTGAAACTCCGCGACCACACTCGCAACCAGGTCATCGCCGGTACCATCCTCGGTGCCGTCGTCGCTGCTGCGGTCTTTCAAGTGGCGCGGTGATTATGGCGGGCCATGCAGCGGAGGATGAGTCGCTCAAGTGCTCTGTGCGGCAACGTAGTCGCCTGCGTCGCCCCCGCGTACGCGAAGGAAGCCGGGCCATCGGCAAGAACGAATTCCAGCGGCGACATGCCGTTGCGTGCTGGATCAGCGGCGCTGCCGGGCACTCGCCCCTCGGTACGACAACCGCCATCCGCTACGAAGCGACCGCGTTGGTCACAGCCATCGACGAGTGGCTGCGACCAGCACTTTCACAATAGACATTAGTCGGCTCGGAACGAATCGATCCGCTGGATCTCGCCGTCCTGTACGTAGACCATCGCTCCGATTGCGAGAGCCTGGAGGCCGATGAGAACGCGTGCCCGAGCCTTCTCCGTGAGGGCGGCTACCGCGTGGTCTGTGGGCAGAACTCGCACCTCCGCACGTACGTCGCGGTAGACCAAGGAATTCGCTTCCCGGACAGTGAGGGGAGCGGTCACGACGAGGTGAGTGATCACCTTACGGCGTCTCATCTGCACCTGGCTCACGGCGACTCGCCGTCGGATCGGCAGACCTTTAGGCAGGCCGGTTAGCACTGCTTGCGCCGCTTCCTCGGGGCTCTGCCCGTTCTCGACGGTTCCCGTCGGCAGCGCCAGCGCTCCGCCGGGCATGCGTGGGAGGACCAGGCCGGTAGCGCCGACCGGAGCCAGCACGCTGACACCCATGATCGGTGGGCGCCAGTCCTCATATGGGGTCCGCGTTTGTGGCTTCGGTACGGGTGGAGCCGCGACCGACGTCATGTCCAGCTGCCTCCGTTCACGGCCTGGACGATCGAGTCCAGGTGCCGTGGGTTGCTCGTTCCGGGGATAGGGGCGATGTGCGGGCCGCAGGAAAGCAGCCAAGACAGAGCCGCGATGACGTTGCCGCCCGGCGCCGCGGCTCCGGCGTCGAGCGGGCGGTAGGGGACGTAGGGGATATCCGCCTCGCGGCACATCTCCATGACGGGGTCGTAGCGGTCGTGGATGTTGAGGACGTTCTGTACCGCAGCGACAGGGACCGCCTTGCGAGCCAAGGTGAAGTCCTCCGGCGTTACCTTGGAGATTCCGATGTGCCCGATCTTCCCCTCATCTCGGAGGGCCGCGAGGGTGCCGAGCTGATCCGCGAGCGGTACTTCGGGGTCGTTGCGGTGCAGGTAGCAGAGCTCCAGGCGTTCCACGCGCAGCCGGCGGAGACTCGCCTCGACGCAGGCCCGCAGGTACACCGGGTGCCCGTGCGGGACCCACATGTTCGGGGCCGGCCGGGCGAACCCGACCTTGGTCGCGATGAGGACGTGGTCGGGGTAGGGGTAGAGCGCGTCCTCGATCAGGTGCTCGACGGTGTGGGGGCCGTACGCGTCGGCGGTGTCGATGTGGCTGATGCCGAAGGTGTGCACGGCGTTGCGGAGCACGGTGAGTGCCTGTGCACGATCTTCCGGGTCGCCCCAAGTGCCGGGGCCGGTGAGGCGCATGGTCCCGAAGCCGAGACGGGAGACGGTCTTCCCGGCGATCTCGATGAAACCGCCGGGCGGCGTGACGGTCATACCAGCGACTCCCTGCCGCAGAGCTGGAGGGCGCGTTCAATGGCCGACGTCTGGCTGTCGTCGTCGCCGGTAACGCGGACGTGCGGGATCCCGTCCTCGCGCAGGAGCGCGTGGGTGTGGTGGTCGACAAGCGCCCGGTAACGGTCGTCGTAGTCGTGCTTCGGCTTGATGGGGAGGTCCGGGTCGAGGACGGTCGCGAACAGCAGGTCGTACGGAGTGTAGGCGGCGGCGAGTCGGTGCAGGGCTTCGCGGTCGGTGCGTGGGGCGGATGCACCGCGCCATTCGAGGGCGGCTCGGAAGTAGGCGAGCGCGTCCCAGCAGGCACGGTCCGCGAGGACGATGCGCACGGAGGCGTCGTCCGAGCGCGCCGCGGCGGCGACCTCGTCGGCGATGCCGGTCGCCAGGACCCAGCGGGTGGACTCCACCGTGTGGTGCTGCATCTTGGGCAGCGGCACGAGCGCTAGCCGTCGACCGATATGTCCGGTGCGCTGGACGGGGATGTCCAGGCCGCGCAGCTCCATCTCGATGCGGCGCATCAGTAGGCTCTTGCCGGTGGAATGGGTTCCCATCACGCCGATGCGGATGAGCTTCGTCGGGGTCGTCACCACAGGGTGGGCTCCTGTTCTGGTTCGGGGGCGCCGGGAAGGCCGGGCGGGACGGCGGCGGCCACGAGTTGATCCCAGCTCTCGTACCGGTCGGCCATCGTGATGAGGAGCTGGGCGGTCGCGTAGGCGTCGAAGGCGGCGCGGTGGCGCCGACCGGGGGCTTCGCTCAGGTCCGGTGTCGTGTGCTTGAGCAGGGCGTCGAGGCTGTACTTCGGCAGGTCGGGATAGGTGGCCTTGGCCAGCCGAAGCGTGTCGATGACTCCGGTCGGCTGCCACTGCGGCAGGTGGGCGGACAGGACGCGGTAGTCCACGTGGGCGTTGTGGGCGGCGATCCACGAAGTGCCGAGCAGTTCATGGACCGCGCCCTTGATCTCCTCCCAGCCCGGCTTGTCTTCCAGGACCTGGTTGGTGAGGCCGTGTACGCGAGCGGCGAAGGGCGTGACGGGCCTCTTCGGCTTGGTCAGCCATGCTCCGGCGGTGCTCTTGTCGGGCTGTCCGTCACGTACGGGAAGTGCGGCCACCTCGACCAGGTCGGGCGGATTGGTGCCGTTGCCCTCGACGTCGACAACGAACAGCGCGGGCCAGGAGGAGAAGATCATGCGGTTGGTGTTCCGTCCTCCGACTTCCAGCCGATGTCGGCTCGGCCGTGCCGGCGGTAGTGGTGGGGCTTGGCTCGGTCATGGCACTGGTAGCCGAATCCGTGCTGGAGGTAGTAGCGCGGCGGCTCGTCCAGTCCCTCAACGACGATGGCACGCTCGGTGACATCGATCGGGCCGGTCGCACCGAGTTCGCGCGCCTCCTGCGTGACGGCCTTCGCGTCCGGCTGGATCCAGGCCGCCTTGCACTTCGCGATCTGCTCCGGCGGGCAGATGTCGCACAGCTCACGGATGCCGTAGTGACCGTTGTAGTCGGCCTCCCCGTGCGCGTAGGCGACACCGCAGGACGTTTTGCGGAACAGCGCTCCCCAGGAGGCGTCCTGCTCGAAGGCGTCGAGAATCCGCTGCTCCGCGGCCTCGGGCATGATCTTGCGCCGGGCGGTGCCCTCGTACGGCATCTCCAGACCGTGGGCCTCGTAGTACGCGAGGATCTCCTCGCGGAAGAACAGGCCGGTGAAGACGGTGGCGTGCGCGTACTGGGACAGCTCCTTGGCGCGGGCGATGTCGGCCGCGGAGTCGTTGAGGCCGGGCACGATGGGACGCCAGTACAGGACGGTGCGGTACCGCTCGGCGTTCTCGTAGAGGGTGCGCAGGCTCGCGGCGGCGATGTTGCTGTCCACCGGCTCGATCCGCTCGTCCTGGATGTGCGAGTGGGTCACCAGCACCGTGAGCCGCAGGTTGGTGAAGCTGTTGAGGACGGCGCAGTCGTCGAGGTCGACACGCCACCGGGTGATGATCAGGACATGGTTGGTCAGCCCCTGCTCGTCGAGCTGGCGCAGCACGTTGTACACGTGGGGCTTGACGGCGGGCAGCATCGGGTCCGTGGCCCGGTTCAGGAGCTGGATCGGGGTCTGGTGCGGGCGGAAGTAGCGGTGCCCGACGAGGCGGCGCACGGCTTCCTCGTCGCTCATCAGCCGGCGGGGGACCTTCATGTCGAAATTCTGGAAGAGGTGGCGCACGCAGTACCCGCAGTCGAGCGGGCAGCCGACGATCCAGTTCAGCGAGAGTCCCGACTTGCGGTACTCGATCACGTCGGCGAGTTCCTGTTTCAGGCCGCCGATCGTCTCGGGAGTGAGGAACGGCAGCGCGCGCCGGGTTCCGATGGTGGGAGTGCTCATCAGGTCTCCAGGTGGGGCCAGGCGTCGGCGGGCGTGTTCTGCGTCGGCAGTTCCGCAATGAGGAGGTCACGGCGACCGGCGCCGTACCAGGTGCCGAAGTCGCGTCGAGCCGCGTCGGCGTCGTCGCTGGTGTGGACGAGGTTGCGCACCAGTCGCTTTTCGGTGAGGGCGGCGGTAAGGCTGTCGTCCCCCAGGTCGCCGCGGATCGTGCCGGGGGCGGCCAGGGTCGGGTCGAAGTGCCCCAACAAATCACGGAGTTGGGTGTGCAAGCCCGGCTCGCCGTAGGCCATGGCGACGGCGACGTTGCGTCCGGCGTACGTCTCGTCCAGGCAGGCGGGGATATCCCGGTCGGGGAACCAGTCGCGGTCCACCAGCAGATCCCAGTAGTGCACGTGCGCCTGCCAGGACTGAACGGTGATCTCCTGCCGGTTGGCGACCGTGGCGCCCGTCGCGGCGATCCGCTCCAGGACGGCATCGACCAAGCCGCGCTCTACCGCGTCCGGCTTGCACAGGATGACCGAGCAACGGTCGAAGTCGGAGACCTTCAGGGTCCGTCCGGGCCCGTACCAGGTGCCGAAGTCCCGCCGGGCGGAGGCCGGATCGTCGGAGGTGTGCACGAGGTTCCGCACGAGCCGGCCTCCCCCGGTGGCAGCCGCAACGCTGTCGTTTCCGAGGTCGCCGCGGATCGTGCCGACCACGGCCTTCGTGGGGTCGGTGTGCCCTATCAGCCGCCGAAGGCGGGCGTGGATGTCGGGACCGCCGTGCGCCAGCGCGACCGTGACACGTTGCCCCGCGTACGCGTTATCAATGCGCGTGGGCAGGTCCGCAGGGAATCGCCCCGGGTTGGACAGCATGTCGCGGTAGGCAACGTGGGCCTGCCACGGCTCCGCGACCAGGTCCGTCCGGGCGCGGACGGAGACACCCGCTCCTTCGATCCGGTCGAGGACGACATCGACCAGGCCGCGGTCCACCGCGTCCGGCTTGCACAGGATGACGGCCCAGCGGTCGAAGTCGATCCCGGTGACCACAGCACCGGACGCCGGTTTCCGGCTCATCGGGCGTCGTCCGCAGTCGCGCACGCCGCCCATTTGTGCCCGAGGAGCCAGCGCAGACCGGGGTGCAGGGCGTCAAGGACATCGCGGCTGACCGTGTCGGTGTCGTCGTGCTGGATCTGGCGGTACGCCTCGAACAGCAAGACGGCCTGCTGCCAGTACGCGTCCACGTCCAGGTGCGCGACCTCGTCCGCGCTGTACCTGACCGTGTTGGTCCGCAGCAGTTCCTCGTGCGCCATGAGACGACTGATCATGTCCGGACCGGTCTCCGCCGACATGGCCGGAAAGGGGAACTGCTGCGGGGCGCGGCGCAGCTCGGCCTCATTCAGCACCAGCCGTACGCGCTCGGCGTTCCGGTCGTTGACATGAGCGGAGCCGATCATGTGCGTGTAATGGCCCAGTTCCAGGCCGAGTTGGACGGCCGCGTACTCCTGGATCATCGTGAAGGAGAACACGTCGCTGAGTAGTCCGCAGTCGAGGTCGTTCGCTCGCATGTGGCACACCATGTGCAGCCGGCCGTCACGGACGAACAGGTGCAGACCCGCCAGGCAGGCCATGTCGAGGTTGTCGGAGACGGCCAGTTCCTTCGCGACCGGCAAGTACCCGCGCTTGCTGTCGGTCTCCGTGCGCAACAGCTCCAACACCCGGTCGAACGGAGAGACCGTGTCGCCGTCGGTGGCGTTGAACAGGGTGTGCCCATATGCCGATCCGCCCAGAGTGACGCCGTCGGCGGAGCTGGAACGCATGGACGGCGCGTAGTAACCGATCATCTCCAGATCCCGCCGGCCGGCCAGGTACCAGAGGGCTTCGGCGAACTGGAAGACCGGATTGACCTTTCGGGTCGCGAGGTACGGGAGCCGCTGGCGCGGGTCGGGGAGCCGGAATCCGACGCCGATCACCTCGCGGGCGGCGTTCCCGCGGGCCTCGATGTGCTGCTCGAAGTTGGCCGAGGCCAGTTGCAGCAGTGCGAGGTAGGCGCCCTCCACGCTGCGAAAATTTGGTGCAGTGAGCATGAACTTCTCCAGAGGCTCTGCCGACACCGAGGCGTCGGCCAATGGATAAAGGTGGTCTCCGTCGTGTGTGGCCCTGATGGCGTGGCTCCCGGTCTGGTCAGCGCGCGGTGCTCAGGACGCGGTCGACCGTGGCAAGGTCGTACCGGGCGACGAGCACGGCGTGGTCGCTGTGCTCGCGCACGGCCTGGGTGTCGATGACCTTGAGGCTGAGGAGCGCCGGTGTCAGGTCGGGGGTGTGGACGGCGATGTCGGTGCGTTGCGGGGGGCCTTGGTCGGTGCGCCCCAGGCTGGCGGTGGCGGCCAGGGAACCGTCCTGGCCGAGCACGGTGCCGGCATGGTGCGCGAGGTCGGTGAAGACGGGCCGCCGCCCGCCGGTGAGGATCGTGCTCGGGCGAGTGTCGGACACTCGGCTGCCGTGCCGGTCCACGACGGTCCGGTGCTGGTAGTGCACACGGTCCTCAACCGCGTCCCACCGGAGCCGCAGGCTGATCTCGTCGGCCGTGCGGTGGGGGTAGCTGGCGGCGTCAATCCCGATGAGGGCAGTGTGGCCCCGGTCGGCAATCACCGTGAGGCGGCGACTCTCCAGCATGCGGAGGTCGGGGTCGTGGTGAGTGAGGTGTGCGGAGACCAGGTGCAGGGTCCTGGGCAGACCGCGGCGCCGGACCTGGACATGGCAGATCGGCTTCCAGGGCAGGTCGTTGTCAGTCCGCGCCGTGACCTCGAACAGGCGTGGATCGATCATGACACCGGAGCGGCGGGAGCGTCTCGCGGTCAGGGTGGTCATGAACGGGACCAGCCCTCCGAGGGCGTTCGCCTCCGCCCACAATGCCTTGTCGCCCTCGGCATCCGCGCCGGTGAGTCCCTGGCGGAGCAGGACGTGCGGTGCGAACTCGGCGAGGATGTCGTGCGCACGGCCCTGCGCGTTCCAGGACACGACCCTGATCTCGTCGCTCATGCGGAGCCACCCTGCTGCCGCAGGAGGGTGCGTGCCATGTGATGTACATACGGCCGGGCGCACCCGACGAGGATGTTGCTCACCTTGAGCGGTTTCAGAGCTACGCTGACGCACACCTTCTGGGTGGCGAATTCCTCGGCGATGACGGCCTGAGTCGGGATCCGGCTGCCCTCACGGTAGGTGCCGTCCTCGATTCGGCGGGTAACGGCAGTGCGGATCTGCCGTGTAATGCCCCCGTTGGGTATGGGGATCCTGCGTTTCACCCATTCGCCTGATCGGTCGCGCACCATCACGTACGTACCCTGCGGGGGACTGTCGGGGCCGGTGACCACGGTCCCGAGCCCGATGAACCTGAGGATGAGCCCAGCTTCGATCAGCAGGTCGAGGGCGATCTCGATGGTCTGTACGCGGACCCCGAGGTCCCGCGCAAGCTCGGCCTTCTTCGGAAGAAGGGTGTGCATGGGGTAGGTGCCCTCGACGATACGGGTCCGCAGCGTGGCTTCCGCCTCCGGAACCTCTGGAGTGTTGTCGAGGTGCCGCACCACGAACCGCACTGGGGCGCCAAGGAATTGGGCGATCTGATCCTGAGTCGCCGAGTGGTCGTAGGCGGCCGTGATCGCTGTGCGATAAGCGGTGTGCTCGCTTGCGGTGAGGTGCCGTCGGGTGTATCGCGGCAGGTCCTGGAGGGATGCCTGCCAGGCCGGGGTGAAGGGCTGGCGGTCGGCCCTCGCCGGGTCTTCGTGCTGCAGAAGAGTGCGGGCCTCGGGATGCACGTAGGTGCCTTTGGACCGGATTGTTTTGAGGACGCGTCGGAGTCTCAGCGGTTTGAGCGCCGCGGTGATCACCACCGTCTGGGTGGCGAACTCCCTGGCCAGGTCGTCGTGGCACGGGATCCGGCTGCCCTCGGGGTAGGTGCCGTCCTGTATGCGGCGGGTGACGGTGGCCCGGACACGGTCGGTGGCGTTGCCGGGGGTCGGTGGAAACGTGCGGGTCGCTGGCTTCCCAGATCGCGTGCGCACCGTCAGGATCGGGCCCTGCGGGGGCTTGTCGGGGTCGGTAACCACGGCCCCGAGGCCGGGGAACCTGGTGGCGAGCCCCGCCTCGGCCAGCCGGTCGAGGGCGAGGTCGGCGATCTGCGGGCTGGTGCCGGCTTCCTTGGCGATCTCCTTCTGTGTCGGGAGTTGAGAGTGGAGGGGGTAGGTCCCGTCGTCGATGCGGGCCCGGAGCATGGTCTCCACTGTGATCGCCTGCGGGTCGCGGTCGATGTACCGATGGACGGACGCGGGCGGGGCGCCCAGAAACGTCGCGATCTCCCGGAGAGTCGCCCCCTTGCGAGAGGCGGCCGTGATTGCTGAGCGGTGTGTGGTCCACTCGCTCGCGGTGAGGCGCCGACCGGTGTATCGGGGCAGGTCCTTGAGGTCCGCCTGCCAGCTCAAGATAGAGGTGGTGCTGGTGTCGGGCATGGTGGTTTTCCCGCTGGATGTGTGGATCGGGTGGCGTGCCGGTGTGTCCGGCGCGGAGAGCTGTCGCACCGTCGCCCTAGAGCGCCAAGCGGACGTCGATGGACATTGGCAGGTGGGTGGACTGCCGGCGTAGGTCGGGAGTGTCGTGCGTTCGGTAGCTGGTCACGTGGAGGCCCGAGCCAGCCACCATGGCCTGGTCGGCATGGAGACGAAGCCGCTCGGCCGCGTTCGCGTACCAGTGACCGACACTGGGCGTCCGCTGGGGCAGACCGCTCTGGGGGTCGCGCCATCCGGCGTTGAGGAGGAGCCGGCGGGCGCCGCGGTCCCAGCCGCCGAGGGTGCCGTCGGGATGAACGGTCCGGTAGTGGTGCTGGCGTGCGCGGGGCACCCTCTCCTCCCATTCCCGATCGGTCATCTCGGGATCGCAGTCGTCTGCCGTGCCGGTGTCCATGAGGAGGATCGCGTTGCCCGGCCACGGAGGAGAGGGTTGGCCGTAGTCGGCGAGGTGGTGGGCCTCGCGCAGACGGTCGGCACCGCTGGAGCGGGAAAGGCGTGCGCCCAGCAGCAGCAGCGGGAGACCGTCGATGGTCACCGAGGCACGCAGCGCACCGAGATGGAAAGCCCCTCGCTCCAGTTCACCGGCCGTCTCGACCTGGACGCGGTTGCCGTTGGCGAACATGAGGGCGCGGTAACCGTCGCCGACGTGAGAGGTGACCCGTCCGAGCGGTGTCAGCCCGGTGGCGTCATGAAGGTCGGCGAGGCGGCAGTCGTCCTGCCCCTCCCACCCGGTGGTCTCCATCAGCCACAGAACGTCGAGTTGCGGCAGAGTCGAGAGGAAGTTCAACTGCTTCATGCGACGGCACTCTTCGTCGGCTCCGTCGATGCCGCCGTTCAGGAGGTACCAGCTGAGCAGACGGATGTCTGTACCGGTCATGACGTCGATTCCTGGGTGCTCGCGTGGGCGTGACGGTCGCCCGCTTCGATGCGCTCCGTCACGCGGCGAGCCTGCTCCGCGGTGAGGTAGAGAGCGAGGTGGTCCGGGGCGTGACCGCACCCGGGGATGCCGTCCACCAGGACCCGTGATCCGGTCACCCCCGTCGCCAGCCACCCGATCCGCTCCGCGAGCCGACGCACCCCGCGCGGGCGGTTGAGGTCCAGCCCGGCGTCTGGGTCCTGGCCGCCCAGCAGCCGTGCGAACCCGGCGGCGGTGCCCAGCTCCAGGGAGTCGTGGAGCAGCAGCATGACGACGTGGTCGCTGTGGACGCGGGTCTCGGCTGGCAGGGGGTACGCGGAGAGCGCGTCGTCCAGGGCGGCGGCAGCGGCGTACATCAGGGTGTGCGGGTCTGCGATGGCTGCGACGACCTGGTGAACCGCGGTCACGGTGGTGAGGGTGACGGCGAGGTCCTGCTCGGGGGTGAACCGCGCGCGGCCGTCGACGGAGTGCTTGGCCAGCCAGATTCCGGCCTGTACCGGGTCACTGTCGAACGGCAACTTGCCGCTACCAAGGAACACTATCTCCAGGACGGTACCGAATTGGAGCACGTCAACTCGGGCGGAGATGCGCGCCTTTGCGAGTTCGTCGTCCAG
Organism: Streptomyces griseoviridis; assembly: GCF_005222485.1. Classification (NCBI taxonomy): domain Bacteria; kingdom Bacillati; phylum Actinomycetota; class Actinomycetes; order Kitasatosporales; family Streptomycetaceae; genus Streptomyces; species Streptomyces griseoviridis. The sequence continues at coordinate 3,235,967 of NZ_CP029078.1, read as the reverse complement.
GACCTGCCGCAGCTCGGTGGCCGACGCGAGGTCGAGGGGTATCGGGAACGAGTCCGTGAGGGGTATGTCGTCCGGGTGTGGCATTGAGTTGGCCTGGTCCTTCAGCGTTGAGGAATTCATTTGGAAAGTGGTCGGACACGGAGGACCGTTTTCACCCTCGCGCCCGGTGTGGGCACCCGTCTTCGTGTCACGACATCCACATGCGGTGACACAGGGATGGGGGCCTTCGGTGCCCGGCCGCCGTTCCGGCTGGGCACCGAAGGGCCCTGCCGCCGGACCGGGGGACGTCCCCGGCGACAGGAGTGTGGGCCGTGCGCGGCGGCACGCCGCGCAGGGTCAGACGGCGACGGGGTCGCGGGTCCAGGACGTCTCGGCGGCGAGGCGCTCGGACCATTCGATGGGTGTGGTGCCGAGGGAGGTTCTTGCAAGGTGGAGACGTTGGATCTCGCCTGTGCCGGCGGGCGGGTAGGTGTGCTGGATGTCGCGCCACAGCCGCTGGAGCGGGTAGTCGACATCGAGGCCACGGGCGCCGTGAAGTTCCATGGCGTCACGCCCGGAGGCGGCGGCGAGTTCATGTCCCGCGTATTTGGCGCTGATCAGGTCGGCGTCGCAAGAGTGGCCGTTGTCGAGCCGGTGGACGGCGTGGTATGCGAGGGTGCGGGCCTGGACAAGCCGGGCCTGCATCTGGCCGAGGCGGTCGCGAACCACGCCGAGGTCGGAGAGGTGCCCGCCGTACCGGGGTCGGCTGGAGAGCCACTCGGCCGTTGTCGTCACGACGGCTTCGTGCAGGCCGAGGCTGAGCGCGGCCAGGTTGGGGCGCCCGTAGAGGATGCTGCTGGACTGCGCGACGAAAAGTCCTTCGCCCACGGCTCCGAGGGTGTTCTCGGCGGGGACGCGGACCCGGTCCAGGGTGAGGTGGCCAGCGGAGAAACCGTGCAGGCCCAGCCGCGGGCGCGGCTGGGTCGCCGAGACGCCTGGGCGGTCGTGCTCGACCAGGAACATGGTCAGCCCCTCGGACGGGCGGGTTCCGGGCGCTGCGGTACGGGCGACGACGAGGTGGAGGTGAGCGAGGCAGCTGTTGCCAATGTGGGTCTTCTCACCGGTGATCACCCACTCGTCGCCGTCGCGCTCGGCGGCCGTCTCGATTCCCCCGATGTGCCCGCCGGCCTCGGGTTCAGTGACCGCGATCGTCATCAGCACCGTCCCGTCGGCGGCCTGCGGCAGCCAGCGGGCTTTCTGGGCGGTGGTGCCCCAGAGCTGCATGGCGCCGACGGGTATCAGCCCGGCCTGGAGGATCGCCGCCGCGGCACCGGAGGCCATGGCGAGACGGTGGATCAGCACCGTCTTGGCGACGTGCCCGGCCCCCAGCCCGCCGTACTCGGTGGGGATCGTGACGCCGAACCACCGGCGGCCTCCGAAAATCTGCGGCAGTTTCCGTTCCACCTTGCGCGAAGCGGCTTCCATACGTGCGACGCGAGGCTCGACATGTCGGGCGGAGACCCTCGAGACCTCGTCCCACAGTGTCATGTGGGCAGGAGTGACGTGGGCGCTGGGTGGTGCGGGCAGTCTGACGGACATGGGGCGTCCCTCTCCCTGTGTGGAGTGCTCGGCAGGTGGGGGGTGTGGTGGCGCCTGGTTCAGCGGTCGTTCGCGCTGGCGATGAGGGTGTGCAGGACCTCGGCGCCGGCGCTTTTGACGAGGCCGAGGAGTCGGCGGGAGTCGGCCAGGGTCCGGACGTCGGGGTCGATTACACACACCGTGCCCAGCGTGATCCCGGTCTCGGGATGAATGAGCGGGGAGCCGAAGTAGCTTCGGATGCCCACCGCATCGACGACGTAGTTTCCGGCGAACCGGCAGTTCGCGTAGACGTCGTGGAGAGGGAGAGCCATCCTGCGACGTACGACAGCGGGGCACCAGCCGTGTTCGAGACTCATACTCCGGCCGAGGATCATGTGCCCGGAGTCCGGAGGCGGGTTGTGCAGGCCGACGAACGTCTGCTGGGCCAGGAACACGTTGACGAACCCGTACAGGAAGTCCGTCGAGGTGGCGAGGCTGGTCGCGAACTCGTCCATGATCTCGTCGGGGCCGGTCGGCACGCCCAGGTGGCGGATCAGTGACTCGCGCTCGTGCAGCTCGGCGATCAGCTGGACCCGTTCGGCGGTGACCGTCTGCTGACCCGGGGCCACGGCGCCGGGCGGGGGCACGATCAGGTCCTGGCAGACGGGTATCTGCCGCGTACCGCCGAGGTCGCGGCGGGTCAGCGGATGAAGCGTGGGGCCGGAGGGGTGGTAGATCATCAGATATCCAGAAGAGTCGAAGAGGACGTCGGAGAGAGGGCGTGGTCGACGAGGCTGAGGAGGGCGGCAGCGACCGAGGACGGCTTGCGGGCGTCGCACCGCCGCACTGGGGTACCGGGGTTGAGGACGAGGGCGCGGCGCACGTCGTCGAGGGGGTAGCGGTGGGCGCCGTCGAACTCGTTGACCGCCACGATGAACGGCAGGCGCGCCCGCTCGCAGAAGCCCACAGCGTCGAAGCTGGACTCCAGGCGGCGGGTGTCGGCCAGGACGACCGCGCCGACCGCGCCGCGGGCGAGGTCGTACCACAGACCGGCGAACCGCTCCTGCCCTGGCGTGCCGAACAGCATCAGCTCCATGGGCATCGGCACGTCGAGGGTGAGGCGGCCGAAGTCGAAGGCCACGGTGGTCGTGGCCTTCTCCTGGATGCCGTCGAGGCTGTCGGTCGCCGCGCCGGCTTGGGTGAGGCGTTCCTCGGTGGTGATCGGGGCGATCTCGCTGACCGCGCCGACGGCCGTGGTCTTTCCGACCCCGAACCCGCCCGCGATGAGAATCTTCAGCACCGCAGAAACCAAGCCGGGTGCGGGCATGATCGCCGCGCCGTCCGTGGAGGGGTCAGCTGGCCCTGGCTTTGCTGACGGCATCGGGCCACCTGAGGGCGAGACCAGCACGCAGTGCCTCCAAGAGCTGTCGGGATGGGCCGTCCTCCGCAGAGGATTCGGAGTCGGTGTAGGCGGTGGTGAGGGAGAGGACCAGGACGCGGGCATCGACCAGGTCGCCGATCAGCACGCGCGTCGCGGTGAGAGGGAGCTCGATGGTCCCGGCCAGCTCGGCGACCGACCGCCGCCTCTCCTGGCACAGCCGTGCGATCCGGTCGTACTCGGGATCGCTGAGCCCCGGGCCCGCCCGCCCGGTACCGGCCTCAAGGACCGTGTCCGGGCTGAGCAGGTGACGGTGGCGGGTACGGCCCCGCGTCACCAGGTAGGGCCGCACGAACGCGGCCTGCTCGGCGGGGCACCCGGTATGCGTCGGGAGCCTGCTCGTCGACATCAGTCGGTCCGCACGGCCGTGAGCATGTACGGGGCGAACGCGTCGATCAGCCGGCCCATCTCGAAGCCGACCGTGCCCGCGTTCGCCGACGGGGACGCGATCACCGCCAGCACTGTGTCCACCGTGCCCGCGGAGGCACCGGGGCGGTTCGGGAAGACACCGCTGCCGCTACTGCCCGCGATCGACACCAGAATGAGGGCGTCCTCCCGCTCGACCAGGACCAGCTTCAACGGGGCCGCTCCGCCGAGCGGGCCCGGGACGTTCTCCGCCAGCGAGGCAAGACCCCCCAGAGTCGCCGCCCACTTGTCCACCCAGTCCCGCGTAGCCGTGCCGCTGCTCACCAGAGCCAGTGCGTCTCGCGACAGCAGCAGCGCATGCGTCACCTCCGGGACGGTCTCCACGAACTCCTGGAGCAACCGCTCCAACTGCCCCGCTGCACCGTCCCGGACGGGCGAGCCCTGGGCGGCGGTGTGATGCGTGTCGTGCGTCATGAGCCAGCTCCTGCGAATGCGTGCCCCGCTCCGGCATGGCGAAGGCAAGGCCGACAGTGGGGGGTCAGGGATGAGAGGAAGGAGAAGAAGCCGATACGTCCAGGCGGGCGGGGTCTGGACGGCGCTGGAGTCGGGCGGCGTTGATACCGTCCTGGAATGCGCCCGCCGCTCCGAACCTGGGCCCGCTGACCGGACGAGTGGGATGCGACGACGCCGGAGGCTCGAACTGCTCCGGCACGCGCTGCGGCAGAGGCGAAGAGCCGGTTGCCCCGGCACGAGACGGCGCAAGCTGCCCGACTCCGTGCGGTGCTGGCCGTGCGGGAGCGGACGGTCCTGCGAACCGGAGGGACGGCACCTCGGCCCCGGGAACTGGGGCTGCGTTCCCCGCCTGGGATGACAGGCTGGCGGATATGCCTGAGGGGTCGATCATGGTGACCAGCAGCCGGGACGGCACGACGACCTGGGCCGCCGTGCCGGCAGGCGTAGCCAGCAACCGCACAGACACACCGTGACGGCTGCCGATCTTCGCCGCGGTCAGTAGCCCGATCCGCCCCGCCCGCACCTGCGTGCTGACATCGATTCGATCCGGGTCACGCAGAAGGATATTCAGCCGCTCACGGAGCCCTTCGTCCATCGCGATTGCGACCTCGTCCTCGACCTCGATCAACAGGCCGGCCGCCACCGGCCGGGCCCGGACCCACACCCGCGACGCAGGGTCGGAGAACTGCGTCGCGTTGTCGACAAGCTCGGCGAGCAGGTGCGTCAGGTCGGGTCCCACATGCCGGGGCAGTCCCAGCTCCACGCCCACCGGGCCCGCAGCCACCGTCACTCGCGCGTAGTGCAGCACCTCCTGTACCGCACCCCGCAGCACCTCCATCACGCTCACCGGCTCCCGGGCACTGCGCAAGGACTCCCCGCCGAGGACCGCCTTGCTCTCCACCCAGCGCCGCATCCGCGTCACCTGATGATCCAGTTTGTAAAGGACATCCAGCAGGTCAGGATCCTCCGTGAGTGCCTGGAGCTGATCTAACAGCGCCAACGACCGCTCAATGAGGGCGTGTTCACGCCGGGACAACTGGTGCAGCATTTCCACCAGCAGCGCCGATTGTGAGTCGTCATGCACTCGGACCAAGCTCGCGACCGCCTGGAACCGCACCTCGTCCAGCACCGCCAACGCCGCTTCGACAGGGGCCACTTCGCCCTCGCCCGAAGCCCTTTCCGGGATCGACGGCCGGCCGCCCCGGCACAGCTCCTCCGCAGTCCACACCACCGACCGCTCCACCGCGGACGCTGCCTCGACCACTTGCAGCAGAGAGTCCCGGCCCGCCTTCGACACTGCCCGTGCCGCCGACCGTGCCCGGAAGAACCCGATCAGCACCGATCCCGCGATAGTGCAGGACATCGCCACCAGCATGACAACGGACGGCAACTCGAACACACCGCAGGCGACGAAGGCCACCCCCAGAACCACGAAGACGAAGGCCAGAGGAGCGGCTACCGCAGCCTCTAGTCGACTCAGCACAACTGAATCGACCGGATCCCGCCCTCCGTTCCTCTTGCGGTGCGTGGCCGGGCCGGCAGGGGACTGGCCATCAGACATGGAAACCTCAACAGAGTGTGCGTGCAGTTGACGTGGGAAGGGCGGGCTCCGAAGGAGGAGCCTTGGAATAGTGCTCGGTTTTAGGCCAAGTCGGTTGTTGCGGAGGGGAGTACGACCTGAACGGTCTTCCCGACGATCTGACCGTCGTCGTCCCGCCTGACTCTCCAGGCGATCCGGCCGTGGCAGCGACGCACCCACCCCAGGCCGGACGGCTGACCGTCATCGAGGACCTTCGTCGCCGACTCCTCGAAGGCCGGGAAGTCGGGTGCGGCGTCATCGACCTCGATGATCAGGTCGTCACTCTCGCGCGGACACATCAGCCGGAGTCCGATCAGGCCGCCGTAAAGCGGCTTTCCGTGCCGTGCAGCGTTATCCGTGAGCATGGCGCAGACGCGGGAACCAGCGTCGATGTTCCCCGGCCACGAGGCCGCGGTAAGCCGTGAGCGTGCGCGAAGACGAGTGTTTCCGCTGATCCACTGATTGGCCGTCATCTTCCCCTGCCACCTGAATTTCAGGTCGTCGGGGATCGCAACGAACTCGCGTGCGGTGGCATCGGACTTCGTAAGGTTCACGAGGACTCCAGGTACAGCAGCTGTGCTCGCTCGGACACGCTCAGCAAGGAGCTGGTTAGAGCGTTGCAACCGCAGGCCGAGAGATCTACCCCAGAACGGCCCCCGCTTCTCGACCGGAATCTTGAAGGAGAGCCTCTGACTCACCTCGGTGTTCCCTCGGAACGTCGGCGGACTGGTAAGTAACGCCTGTATGAGGCAACTTGATGGGAGGTAAGGCACCGCCGACAGCTGGCACGCGAGACAGACCACGAGAGGCAGACGCTGTGTTGTTCTTCCGGTTCACCCTCGAACAGCGCGGTGTCCGCAGCCCCGAGGAGTTCCTCGCGCTCTACCGGGAGACGGCCGCGCGACTGGGTGACTCCAGAGGGGAACCGGCACTCAAGACCATTGAAGGGTGGTTGTACAACGGGCGGAAACCGCAGACCGCGTTCCGGCCTGTTGTCTGCTCGATGCTCGGCCAGACCCTCGACGTCCTGTGGTCTGAGGTTCCCCACGGCGCCCCACCGAACTACGTACCACCGAACGGCACTTCGCCTGCTTGTTTCTCCGCCAGCGTTGGCGTGGATCTAATCGATATGCAAAGGACGGGCGCGATGGCTGTGCAACGTGCAAAAGAGTTTCTGCTGGGCAAAGATCGCGGAGCCGTGGGTGAGGACACTCTCGCAATGCTCGACGACGAGGTCGGCCGACTGGTCCTTGCCTACCCGCGAGAGCCCCTTTCGGCGATCTGGGGAGATCTGCTCGCGTCACAGGAACAGGTTTTCCGGCTCCTGGAAGGAGGCAGGTTGAAGTCGTCCCAGCTGCGTGACCTGTCTTACAAGGGGGCCGTCCTGTCGTTCCTCGTCGCCAAAGGGTTCAACGACATGCAGGAGCCTCATCAGGCGATGACCATGACCCGCGTAGCTGCGTCCTGCGCTCGCGACGCCGAACACCCGGGCCTTATCGCACTCACCGACGGCCTCAAATCGCTCATCGCGTATTGGGCGGACAAGCCAAACGATGCCTACCACTACGCCGGCCAAGGTGCCTCGATGGCTTCCCCGCTACGCGGAACTGCCGGGCTGTGGCTGCTGGGCCTTCAGGCACGCGCCGCCGCAGCTCTCGGCGATGAGCAGACGGTGCGACGTGTCAGCCAACAGGCGACCGACCGGCGTGAACATGTCGTTCTTGATGATCTCGACGAACTGGGCGGCCTCTTCACGTATCCGCTTGCGAAACAACGCTACTACGACGTGGAGGCGCAGGCGCTGCTCGGCCTCGGAGGCGCTCAGCTGGGGGCGCTGGCAGAGGAAGCAGTCGAGGCGTTCAGTGACCCGAGGTCGGCGGACTGGGCGTTCGGCGACCTCGCGGGTGCACAGTGCGACCTGGCCATGGTCCGAATGAACTCGGGAGACGTGGACGGAGCCGCAGAGGCTATCCGTCCGGTTCTTGACCTGCCCGTTACGCACCGAAACAACGGGATCATCGTCTCTGCGCTGCGAGTTCGTCAGGCACTGGTGCAGCGTCCGGCCATAACCGGGCCCATCGCACGCGACCTTCGTCAGGAGATCGAGGCATTCCCGGCAAATCGGTCGGCGTTGCCTAGCGGGTAGAGTCCGGACCATGTACCCGATCGAGAGATCCAGCCCCCGCCTCTGTCTTCGCGAACTAGATCCTGCTGATACGGAAGATGTGCTTGCCATCTACGGCAGCCCGAAGGCGACCGAACACTTGTCGTTCGAGCCACGGACGAGGAGTCAGGTCGCCGAGGTTATCGCGCGGTCCGTGGCCTTGGCCGCGGCCGAGGCGCGGAGTGAGTACGCGCTCGCCGTAGTGCAGCGCGACTTGGGCAAGTTGATCGGGTTCGGTCGGCTGGCCCTTGACCCTCATCAAGTACGGGGAGCCACCGTTGGCTTTGCTCTACGCCCAGATATGTGGGGTCTTGGTTATGGTCTAGAAGCAGTGAATCTACTGCTTGCCGTTGGGTTTATCGACCTGGGGCTACACCGAATCTGGGGCGCACGGTCTCCACTTAACCACGCCTCTGCGAGAACGCTGGCGGCTGCCGGAATGGTGGAGGAGGGGACTATTCGCGAACACGTCTTCAAAGCAGGTGAATGGCGAGATTCAGTGGTTCATGGAATTATTTTTCGAGAATGGCGTGAGCGCAACCCGGATGCTTAGACCATGTCCTACGTGGTGAGGTAGACGTTGGTCTGCGTATGGGGCGGGGTACGTGTTGAATACGAGAGCCCACCAGTACCGATGCCTGGAAGGGCCTCGTTCAGCGCGGAGCGATTCCCATGTCCGTGGAACGGAGCGCCTCATCGAGGAGGCCCGCACCAGGGCCCGCCAGCCAGCGGTCGAAGCACAGCAGGAACGGGAACTCCCTGCGCAAGGCGTCGAGGTTCGCGTTTCCCACCAGCCTGCCGTCGTCTACGAGTGCTTCCAACTTGCTGAGGACCTCGTCCTGTGCCGGCAGGGTCGTCGGCAGGCGGCTGTAGCTGATCGGTCGACCGGCGGCCTGGGTCAGATGCCCGGCCAGGGCGTTGCCGGTGAGAGCGTCACCGGCGATCTCCATGGTGCGGCCGGCGTAGCTTTCGGGTGAGCCGAAGACCGCGGCGACGATGCGGCCGATGTCGCGTACCGCGATGAACTGCATGGCCTGGTCGGGGCGCATCAGGAAGGACAGGTGTCCCCGGTCGAGGCCGATTTCGGGGGTCACCAGGAGCTCCATGAACGTGGCTGGCCGAATGATGGTGCTGGCGATGTCCAGATCCCGGACATGGGCCTCGATACGGCTCTTGGTGTCGAGATGGTCCACGCCCGTTGTCGAGCCCGCGGTGACCGCCGAGCTGTAGACAAGGTGGGCGACGCCGCAGCGCTCGGCGATGTCGGCCACCGCCGTGCCGAAGCGGACCTCGTCCTCGTTGGTCACGCCTGCGCCGGCCTGGCCGGAGTTCGGCTGGACACTGAAGACACCGTGGGCGTCAGCGAAGGCCGCGCGGAGCGACTCCGGATCCCCAAGGTCACCGCGGACGGTTTCGACGCCGGAGGCGGGGAGGGAGCGGGCCCGGTAGCCGGACGGATCGCGCACGACCGCGCGCACCACCCAGCCGTCGGCCCTCAGCGCAGCGGCGACCGATCCTCCCTGCTGCCCCGTGGCGCCCAGGACGACGACGGTTTTGTTGATGTTGGTCATGCCGACCACGCTGCGCTTTCGGCGATCACGGACGTGTTCCTGATGAACATTGCTGATTCTTCCTGGGATTCTGAGGAGTGAGTCGGAGATGTGCTGGTCACAGGCGTGCTCCAGAGTTCGTAAGGGGTGGTCCTCGGCATGTCCGCTACGCTAAAACCTGACGCCAACGTCAGGTGCAAGCGAGACGTGGAGTCGAGTCAGGAGGCCGGGATGCGGATCGGAGAGGTCGCCGCGAAGGCGGGCGTCAGCGTCAGGGCGCTGCGCTACTACGAGCAGCAGGACTTGCTGCACTCCACCCGGAATCAGGGCGGCCAGCGCCAGTATCCGCCCGGTGCCGTCGAACGGGTCAGGCTTATCCAACAGCTCTACTCTGTGGGCTTGCCCAGCAGAACCATCCGCGAGGTGCTGCCGTTCGCCGACTCCGGTGAGGCGGCGTCACCGGAACTGCTGGAGCTGCTCGCGGCCGAACGCGACCGCCTCGACCGGCAGATGACGGTCCTGCGGGACGTGCGCAACCGGCTGCACGACTGCATAACCGAGGCGCGGAATCAGGACGGAACAGGAAGTCCGTCCTGAAGCAGGGGGGCGACCGCCTTCCTCCAGTGGCTCGGGGAGCGGAACGGCACCCTCGGATCCTGCGGCCAGATCGACGTCGACGCCTGGTGGACCGAGAACAGCGAGCACAGCCGCAACTGCTTGAGGGCTTCCTCAACTGGGCCATTCAGAGCCGCCATTGCCGACGCTCGCTCTCCATACCTGCGATGAAGGCCACCCGACGAGCCGCGCTGAGCGAAGACGAACGCCTGGACCCCCTCGGCCGGCCTGCCGCTGCCCCGCGCTGCGGACGGCCGCCTGGTGCTGGCGGTGGACGTCTCGCCGTGGCTGCGGCCGGACGCCGGGACCTGCCCGGACCGCTCGTTCTGCCACACCTTCGGCCGCGGCGACGCCAAGCACCAGATGATCCCGGGCTGGCCGTACTCGTTCGTCGTCGCGCTGGAGACCGGCCGGACATCGTGGACGGCGGTGCTCGACGCGGTGCGGCCGGAGCCCGGCGCCGACGTCGCGGCTGTCACCGCCGCCCAACTCCTCTACGTGGTAGCCCGGTTGATCGGCGCTGGGCAGTGGACGGCGGGCGATCCGGAGGTGCTGGTGGTGATGGGCGCCGGCTACGACGCCTCGCGGATCGCCCACCTGCTCGGCGACCTGCCGGTGCAGATCCTTGGCCGGCTCTGCGCGGACCGGGTGATGCGCCGTCCGGCGCCCAGCCGCGCGGAGTTCGCGGCGGCGAACCCGGTGGGCGGTCGGCCGCCCAAGCACGGTGGCGAGTTCGTCTTCGGCGACCCCGCCTCCTGGGGTGATGAGCAAGCGGTCACCACCACCTCCACCCGCCGCTACGGCACGGCCATCGCCCGGGTCTGGGACCGCCTCCACCCGCGCCTGACCCGCCGTGAGGCCTGGCTGGACCACGACGGCGAGTTGCCGCTCCTCGAAGGCACGGTGATCCGGCTGGCCGTCGAGGAGCTGCCCAGCGGCGGGGTGAACCGGCCGGTCTGGTCGCGCACCGGCGCCGCCCCGAACGACGTGGACCGCTGCTGGCAGTCGTTCCTGCGGAGGTTCGACCTGGAGCACACGTTCCGCCTGCTCAAGCAGACGCTCGGCTGGACGCGTCCGGGCCTGCGCGACTCGGCGGCGGCCGACCGCTGGACCTGGCTGGTGATCGCCGCCCACACCTAGCTCCGCCTCGCCCGCCCGCTCGTCGCCGACCTCCGCCACTCCTGGGAGGAGCCGGCGGAACCGAACAAGCTCACCCCCGCCCGCGTCCGACGCGGGTTCCGGAACCTCCACACGAAGGCCCCCTCGCCAGCGCGGGCGCCGAAACCCACCCGCCCCGGGCCCGGCCGGCCTCTGGGATCGAAGAACCAGCGGCCCGCCGCCCGCTACGAGGTGGGCAGAGTCCTGGCCACCGGCGAGGCGTACGCCCGCCCTGCCCACCACGAGAAGGGCACCAAACCGAGAAGGACCGCGGCGAAATGCTGAACTCAACGCTCAGCGCACTGGAGCAGGTGTCTCCGCAAGAACACCGACGCCGTGCACGCGCATCGACTCAGTCAGCGTGAGCGGATTGAGGCCCAGGGCCGAGGCGATCTCGTCGGCCATGTCGAAGGCACGCCACTTCCACTCCTCCTCGGCATCACCGTTGCGCGCGCTCTCCTCCCAGACGGGCGGCAGACCCATCCGCTCCCGCTCCGCCCGTTCCTGCACAAGCGGTTCCCCCAGTGTGAGGAGTCCGTCGTCGACCTGGCCGGTCTCGCAGTAGCGCCGCACCACCACCCCGTGCTCTGCGATCAGCCAGGCCGAGCCGTCGTTCTGTGTACCGAAGTAGTACGCCTGCGCCCCTCCGTAGCGGGAGCTGAGGTCGACGCACAGGCGCAGGACCTCGTCACTTCTGTCGGTGTTGCACGGATCGCACCACGGGCCGATCACCAGAGTCCATCCCTCGAGCTCGGGGCTCACGTACACCCGGGCCAGTCCGTCCGGATTGTCCTCGGCCTCTCCGTGGCCGTCCTCGTCGATGACAGCCACGGCCTCGGCGAACGTCACGGGTACGGGCCGGGTGAGACCCAGGGACGCAATGACTCCCGCTTGTTCCCCGGTCGGTACGGCGATCCAGCAGAGCCAGCATGTCGACAGCGGCCTTGGCTGGTCGTCTCTCGCGATCCTCACGACCACAGCCTGCCATTACGGGGCCCGCTTGTTCGAAGCCGGACGTTAAACGACAAGCTCAACCCCGCGGGTGCGGGGAGCAGGACTCGCGCAACTCCGGCGTGGCCCCGGACCTGGGATCAACCCCGCGGGTGCGGGGAGCAGCCCCCCGGCTTTCTTGGCGCTGACAACGGTCCGGGATCAACCCCGCGGGTGCGGGGAGCAGGCGCGGTACTGCCTGTGTCGCCCCGGGTCGACGGGATCAACCCCGCGGGTGCGGGGAGCAGGCGTCCGAGGGCCAGCGCTCCCGGGACAGCGCGGGATCAACCCCGCGGGTGCGGGGAGCAGCCCTCGGTCAAAAGTGCCAGAGGTGCGCCGCCGGGATCAACCCCGCGGGTGCGGGGAGCAGCACTTCCACGCAATGTGGTTCACCGAGCGGCCGGGATCAACCCCGCGGGTGCGGGGAGCAGCAGCTCACCGGCCGCCGCACGGCGGTCGAGGTGGGATCAACCCCGCGGGTGCGGGGAGCAGTCCCCCGACACCGAGCGCCGCCTGTCGGGCCTGGGATCAACCCCGCGGGTGCGGGGAGCAGGCGAGTGCTGCCGCATGTCCGCCGACCATGCCGGGATCAACCCCGCGGGTGCGGGGAGCAGCCGGGCAGGTCCGGGCGAGGCGGCAGCGGGTCGGGATCAACCCCGCGGGTGCGGGGAGCAGTTGAGTCTGACGAGACGGGCGGGACCCTTGTGGGGATCAACCCCGCGGGTGCGGGGAGCAGCAGCTCGATGCCGGCCACACAGGCGTCGAGGCGGGATCAACCCCGCGGGTGCGGGGAGCAGGAGCGCCGTGGAACAGGAATTCGCGCGTGCGGGGGATCAACCCCGCGGGTGCGGGGAGCAGCCCGGGTTCCGCGTCGGCGTGCGGTTCGGGCCGGGATCAACCCCGCGGGTGCGGGGAGCAGCGCCACCCTGCTGGGTGCGATCGTCTCCGGCCGGGATCAACCCCGCGGGTGCGGGGAGCAGGGCGAGGGCGGCACCGGCGAGGCTGGGATGTCGGGATCAACCCCGCGGGTGCGGGGAGCAGATGCCGTTGCGTTCGGCCTCGCGTAGGGCCACGGGATCAACCCCGCGGGTGCGGGGAGCAGGCAGCCGCGGCGCGGGCGTGCTCGAGGAGGGAGGGATCAACCCCGCGGGTGCGGGGAGCAGATGAACCACGGGAAGGCGCGCAGCGGCGGGGCGGGATCAACCCCGCGGGTGCGGGGAGCAGCTCATGCATGGGGGCTGATCAGTGGCTATCTGGGGATCAACCCCGCGGGTGCGGGGAGCAGCCCTTCTCGCTCCCGACGTCGAGGGTCTTCCCGGGATCAACCCCGCGGGTGCGGGGAGCAGATGCGGGAGGTGGAGCGCTCGGAGTCGGGCAAGGGATCAACCCCGCGGGTGCGGGGAGCAGCTGACGGCGACGGTGCTGGAGTTCTCCCTCCAGGGATCAACCCCGCGGGTGCGGGGAGCAGAACAGGGGGTCGATGACACAGATCGGCCCACTGGGATCAACCCCGCGGGTGCGGGGAGCAGACCCCGTAGAAGCGGGAGTTCCCGTCGGTGCCGGGATCAACCCCGCGGGTGCGGGGAGCAGTACCCCTTGCGCTTGTTGCCCCAGGCGGCGGGGGGATCAACCCCGCGGGTGCGGGGAGCAGCCCGAGCGTCCGCACACGTCCGGCTGGGACAGGGGATCAACCCCGCGGGTGCGGGGAGCAGCGTCGAACTCCCCGACCTACGGCACGCGGGCGGGGATCAACCCCGCGGGTGCGGGGAGCAGGCAATCCCGGCTGGCGTGGATCTGCTGCCGATGGGATCAACCCCGCGGGTGCGGGGAGCAGTGAGTTCGAGTTCGTCGAAGTGGAGTGCTCCGGGGATCAACCCCGCGGGTGCGGGGAGCAGGCGGGAGCGGTACTCCTCGCAGTATTGGGCGGGGGATCAACCCCGCGGGTGCGGGGAGCAGCTTGGCATACGCGGCCCCGCGTGCCAGTAGGAGGGATCAACCCCGCGGGTGCGGGGAGCAGTCTCCTTGACCAGCGGGTTTACTGGTGTGGCAGCCTTGTTTCTGCTACTTGTAAAGATTCCGGCAAAAGAGACATATTTGACTTTTCCAGGGCTCTGTTGGGTCCGCGCTCGAGCGGCAAGCAAAGGTGGCACTTTACAGCGTGAGCCGCCCTCTGCGGCCTGGTGTGACCGACTTCGGGGAATTCGGCGCGTCATGTCGTCGGGCGCGTGTATCAATTGGCCATGAACGCAGGGGGGGTTGTCCGTTCCGGGCTTCTGGAGCGGTTGGGGGGACCGGCTCGTTCGGTGTGGGCGAAGCATGACCGTGACGGGGACGGGTGGCTGCCGTTGTGGCGGCACATGGAGGACGCCGCTGCCGTCGCGGGTCTGTTGTGGGACCGGTGGCTTCCTCTCAGTGTGCGCAGGCTGATCGCCGGGGAGTTGCCGCAGGGGGAGGCGGATGCGCGTGCCCTGGTGGTGTGGCTGGCTGGTGTGCATGACATCGGCAAGGCGACTCCGGCGTTCGCGTGCCAGGTGGAGCCGCTCGCGGATGTGATGCGGGGGCAGGGTCTGCAGATGCGGTCGGTGAAGTCGATGGGGCCGGATCGCCGGATCGCTCCGCATGGCCTGGCCGGGCAGGTGCTGCTCGGGGAGTGGCTTCAGGACCGCTACGGGTGGTCGGGTGCGCGGACCGGGCAGTTCACGGTGGTGGTCGGCGGGCATCACGGTGTGCCGCCCGAGCCCGGGCAGATCAAAGCGCTCTATGACCGTGAGGAGTTGCTGCGCGCTCCCGGTGGAAGTGGGCGGCTCTGGGCCGAGGTGCAGGCCGAGTTGCTGGATGCCTGTGCGGGGGTTTTCGGTGTCGGGGGCCGGCTCGGGGAGTGGGGTGCGGTGCGGCTGCCGCAGACGGTGCAGGTGCTGGTGTCGGCGCTGGTCGTCGTGGCGGACTGGATCGCGAGCAATCCCGATCTGTTCCCCTACTTCCCTGATGCGGTGTCCGTTTCGGGTGACGAGCGGGTGGCCGCCGCGTGGCGGGGGCTGGACCTGCCGGGCCCGTGGCAGGCGCAGGAGCCCGAGGGAGGTGCGCAGGAGGTGTTCGCCTCGCGGTTCCGGCTGCCCGGGGGTGCGGTGGTGCGTCCGGTGCAGGAGGCCGCGCTGGAAGTCGCGCGGGAGATGCGGGTGCCGGGGATGCTCATCGTCGAGGCTCCGATGGGGGAGGGGAAGACGGAGGCCGCGCTGGCCGCCGCGGAGGTGTTCGCTGCGCGTTCGGGAGCGGGCGGGGTGTTTTTCGCGCTGCCCACGATGGCGACGGGGAACGCGATGTTTCCCCGTCTGCTCGAGTGGCTGGACGGGCTCAGGGGTGTGGAGGGTTCGCGTCGGTCGGTGTATCTGGCGCATTCGAAGGCCGCCCTGAACGATGACTTCAGCGACCTGGTGGCCCGTTCGGGCCGCCTCATGTCCGTCGGTATCGACGAGACGGGCGGCGGGGAACGGCCTTCGGGGGCGGGGGCGGAGCTGGTGGCGCACGCGTGGCTGCGGGGCCGGAAGAAGGCGATGCTGGCTTCCTTCGTCGCGGGCACGATCGATCAGCTGCTGTTCGCCGGGCTCAAGAGCCGGCATCTGGCGCTGCGTCATCTGGCGGTCGCCGGGAAGGTCGTTGTCATCGATGAGGCCCATGCCTACGACACCTACATGGGTGTGTATCTCGATCGTGTCCTGTCGTGGCTCGGTGCTTACCGGGTGCCGGTGGTTGTCCTGTCCGCGACGCTGCCGCCGGTCCGCCGGCGGGAGCTGCTGGACGCGTACGCGGGCGGCCCGGCGGGGGCGGGGGCTGTCGATGTCGCGCGGGAGGCGGGGTATCCGCTGCTGAGTGCCGTCACGCCGTCGGGGGAATTGCTGGTCCGGCGGCCGGCCGCGTCGGGGCGTTCCACGACCGTCGAACTGGAGTGCCTCGACGACGGCATGGAGGTCCTCGCCGAACGCCTGGCGCAGGAGACGGGCGGCGGCGGGTGCGTTCTGGTGGTGCGCAACACGGTCAAGCGTGTGCTTGAGACGGCCCGCGTGCTGCGCGAGCGGTTCGGGGACGACGCGGTGACCGTGGCGCACTCGTCGTTCGTGGACGTGGACCGTGCTCTGAAGGACAGTGATCTGCTGCGGCGGTTCGGGCCGCCGGGGAAGGCCGAGGGGAGGCCCGGACGGCGGCACATCGTGGTCGCCAGCCAGGTCGCGGAGCAGTCTCTGGACGTCGATTTCGATCTCCTGGTCAGCGACCTGTGTCCGGTGGACCTCCTTCTCCAGCGCATGGGCCGGCTGCACCGCCACCCGCGCGGGGCCGGCCAGAGCGAGCGGCCCGAGCGGCTGCGGCGGGCCCGCTGTCTGCTCACGGGCGCCGACTGGGGCAGGACCGTGCGGGACGTTCCTGTTCCGGTGCGCGGATCGGTCGCCGTGTACGGGAGGTACCTGCTGCTGCGGTCGGCTGCCGTGCTGCTGCCCCACCTGGAGGGCGCGGCGCGTCCGGTGCGGCTGCCCCCGGACATCAGCACACTGGTGCGGGCGGCCTACGGCTCCACACCGGTGGGCCCGTCGTCCTGGGGTGCGGCGCTGGAGGAGGCCAGGGCGGGATTCGACGCTTTGCGGGCCGATCAGGGTGAGCGGGCCTCGGTGTTCCGTCTCGGGGAGGTGGGGCGCCCCGGGAAGTCCTTGTCCGGCTGGGTCGCGGCGGGTGTCGGGGACGCTGACGACAGCCGGGCGGGCAAGGCGCAGGTCCGCGACAGCCGGCAGAGCCTGGAGGTCGTCGTCGTGCAGCGGCGCGAGGACGGCAGCCTCGCCACCCTCTCCTGGCTGGAACCGGACCGGAAGGGCCGTCCAAGGGCCGGGCTGGAACTGCCGCAGGACCAGGCGCCGGCTCCGTTCACGGCCCGGACGGCGGCGAGTTGCGGGCTGCGGCTGCCGATGCAGTTCTCCTACGCCGCGACCATGGACCGGGCCATCGGGGAACTGGAAGAGCTGTATCTGCCGGCCTGGCAGGGCAAGGACTGCCCGTGGCTGGCCGGCCAGCTGATTCTCGTGCTGGACGCGCGTTGTCAGACCCGTCTGGCAGGCTTCTCGCTCCGCTACAGCCCCGCCGACGGCCTGGAGGTGACCCGTGACGACGATGCCTGACACGGTGCCGGTGAGGGCGGGCAGCGGCGGGTCGTTCGACCTGACCGCCTGCCCGTGGATCGGTGTGGTGGGCCAGGACGGATCGCATGAGGAGCTGTCCCTGCGGGAGGTCTTCGCCCGCGCTCACCGTCTGCGGCGTTGCTGGGGGGATCTTCCCACTCAGGAATTCGCGCTGACGCGCCTGCTGCTGGCCATCACCCGCGACGCGCTCGGCGGTCCCCGTGACAGCGATGACTGGGCCGGGCTGTGGGACGACCCTGACTGCCTGGCGCCTGTGCAGGAATACCTGGACACGCACCGTGAGCGCTTCGATCTTCTGCACCCCGAGATGCCGTTCTTCCAGACCGCCGGCCTGCGCACGGCGAAGGAGGAGGTGTTCTCCCTCAACCGGATCGTGGCCGACGTGCCGACCGGTGAGCCGTTCCTCTCTGCGCGGATGCCCACCGTGGAGCGGCTCCCGTTCGGGGAGGCGGCCCGCTGGGTGGTGCACGCGCACGCCTACGACACCTCGGGTATCAAGTCCGGCATGGTCGGGGACGAGAGGGTCAGGGGCGGCAAGGTGTATCCGCTGGGCACCGGCTGGGCGGGCGGCCTGGGCGGCGTCTTCGTCGAGGGGGAGTCACTGCGTGAGACGCTGCTGCTGAACCTCGTCGCCGCTGACGGCCGCCTTGAGGGGGGTGGGGACGACCGGCCTGCGTGGCGGCGTGCGCCGAGTTTGGCCGGCGGTGCCGAGCGCGCCCCGAGCGGACCGTGCGACCTGTACACGTGGCAGTCCCGGCGTATCCGTCTCCACCACGACGGGGACGCTGTCACGGGTGTGGTCCTCGGCTACGGCGACCCCCTTGCCTCTCGTAACAAGCACGACTGGGAGCCCCTGACAGCGTGGCGGCGCAGTCCTGCCCAGGAGAAGAAGCTCGGGCAGTATCCGGTGTATCTGCCGCGGGAGCATGATCCGGCGCGCGCCGTGTGGCGGGGCATTGCCTCCCTGGTCGCCGACCGTACCGAGGCTGTGCAGGGGGCGGAGGCCGCCGCGTTTCTGCGTCCGGGGGTGCTGGAGTGGGTGGCCCTGCTGGTCACGGAGGGCCATCTGCCGCGTGGCTTCCTCGTGCGGGCCCGTGTGGTGGGTGCCGTCTACGGGACGCAGCAGTCCGTGATCGATGACATCGTCGATGACCGGCTCCTGATGCCGGTTGTCCTGCTGCACCGTCAGGAGCGGTCCTACGCACGGCAGGCCGTCGCCGCTGCGGAGGATGCCGAGCTGGTGGTGCGTGCTCTCGGTGATCTCGCCGCTGACCTGGCGCGTGCGGCGGGCCGTGCCACGGAGGGCCCGCGTGACGGGGCGCAGCGCACCGGGTTCGATCTTCTCGAAGAGCCTTACCGGCAGTGGCTGGCCGTCCTCGCCGAAGCTGACGACCCGTTCGCCCGGCGTGACGTGTGGAAGGACGAAGTGCGCGCTCTCGCCTTCCGGGTCTGTGGGGATCTCGTCAGGTCGGCGGGCGCTGCGGCCTGGCAGGGACGCACGGTCGCCGGGAAGAAGGGGCCGGTCTGGCTCACCGCGGGGCTCGCGGAGCTGTGGTTCCGTGCCCGCCTCACACGTGTTCTGGGCGACGCGGCCGGGGGTACCGGGCCGGCTGCCGCCACCGACGACCCGGAGATGACTTGATGACCACCACTGCGGCTGCGAAGGCTGTGCGTACGCGGGTCGCCGACCTGACCGCATTGCGGATCTCTGTCTGGCAGAAGGGCTACCTCGAGGACCGTTCCGCCGATGTCGCGGCTCTGGCGCGGCTGCGTCGTGGCGCGGGCCGGGATGCCGCGCAGATGCCCGATCTGTGGGGTCTTGTCGATCCTCAGCCGCTGCACTTCAGTGGTGACGGGCAACGGGCGCTGAGCGAGCGCGAGGCGGTGCGGGGCGAGAGCGCCCTCTACACGGCGCTCACTCTCTGGGCGTTGCACCAGCAGTCCAGGGGCACGCCCATGCACCGCCGTCATACGCCCGAGAAACCCGGTGGGCTGGGTGCTGCGGTGCGGCGGCTGATGACGCCCGACAAGATCGACGAGCCCGTGCGGAAGCGGCTCGTGCGGGCCGGGACCGCGCCCGACATCGTTGCGCTGGGGCAGCGGCTGCGCGAGATCGTCGCACTGCTGCGCCGGGAGGACATCCCGCTCGACTATGCCCTGCTGGCGGGGCAGCTCTACGCCTGGCAGTGGCCCGGGGGAGGGGACGGGGTGCGGCTGGAATGGGGCCGTTCCTTCTCCAGCCGCCCGAGCGTGAACCTTTCCGCCGACGACATGGCCACCCCGCCCGCGGGTACCGGCCCGGACCTCAAGGACGCTTCGTGAACCGCTTCTTCCTCGACCTGCACGCTCTGCAGACCGTCCCGCCCAGCAACCTCAACCGGGACGACACCGGTGCCCCGAAGACCGCCGTCTACGGCGGGACGCCACGCGCCCGGGTCTCCAGCCAGGCGTGGAAGCGGGCGATCCGCACCTACTTCCGTGACCAGCACCTCCTCGACGAATCCGAGTTGGGGGTGCGGACGAAGAAGATCGTCGAGCTCCTCGCCGACCGCATCCACGGCCTCGACACTTCCCTGGCCGGGGCGGAGGCGCTGCGGATCGCGGACCAGACGGTCCAGGCCACCGGTCTGAAGACCGAGGTTCCCAAGCGCAAGGCCGACCAGGCCAAGGACGGTGAGCCGGAGCCCGCGCCGGAAGCCAAGTACCTGGTGTTCCTGAGCGCCCGTCAGCTTGATGGCCTGGCCCGCCTCGCCGTCGAGGGCGCCGGTGACATCGCCGGCTTCTTCAGGGACAAGAAGAACAAGGCGCGCGCCAAGGAGATCGCGGACAGCCGTCACTCCGTGGACATCGCCCTGTTCGGCCGTATGGTCGCGGACGTCGCCGACATCGGTGTGGATGCGGCGGTCCAGGTCGCGCATGCCATCAGCGTGCACCGCGCGGAGACGGAGGCGGACTACTTCACGGCCGTCGACGACGAGAACCGGGACGAGGAGACCGGCGCGGGCATGATCGGCACCGTCGACTTCAACTCCGCCACCCTCTACCGGTACGCGGCCCTCGGTATCCACCAGCTCAGCGCCAACCTCGGCCAGGGGCTGCGCGAGGACGAACCGCGCACCGAGCCCGTCCGGCGGGCCGTCGAGGCGTTCGTGCACAGCTTCATCTCCTCCCTGCCCACCGGGAAGATCAACACGTTCGGTCACCACACCCTGCCCGACGCCGTCATCGTCACCCTCCGCACCAGCAGGCCGGTGAGTTTCGTGTCCGCCTTCGAGGACCCGGTCCGCTCCGAGAGCAGCGGCCACGTCCGTGAGGCGTGCGAGCGGCTCGCCGCCTACGTCCCTGACATCGAACGCGCCTACGGAGAAGGCGACGCGGCACCCACCTGGGTTCTTCGTGTCGGCCCCAACACCCAGAAGCTGGCCGGTCTGGGCACCGAGGCCGACAGCCTGGGCGCGCTCGTCACCGCCGTCGGCCAGGCGGTCGCGGACCGGCTGGACAAGCCCGCATGAGCACGAGCCCGACGTCCGTGCTGGCGCTTCTCCTGGCAGGCCCCCTGCAAGCGTGGGGGGCCGCCTCCCGTTTCAGCCGGCGCACCACCGAGTCCGCCCCCACCAAGAGCGGCGTCATCGGCCTGCTGGCCGCCGCGGCCGGTATCGCCCGCGACGACGATGCGGCCCTCGCGGTGCTGGCGGCCCTGCGCTTCGGGGTCCGGATCGACCAGCCCGGCACCCGCATCCGCGACTTCCACAAGGCGATGCACCCCGTCACCGGCAAGACCATGCCGCTGACCGAGCGCTTCTACCTCGCCGACGCCGTCTTCGTCGCGGCCGTCGAAGGCGACCATGCCCTCCTCGAACGCCTCGATGCCGCACTGCGCAGCCCGGTCTACCCGCCCTTCCTCGGCCGCCGCTCCTGCCCGCCCGCCACCCGAGTCGACCTCGGCCTCCACCGGGACGCCGTCCTGGAGGACGTCCTGCGCACCGTTGCCTGGCAGGCATCCCCCTGGTACCGCAGACGCCATCATCATCCGGAGACCGGGCAGTTGACGGTGCTGCGGGAGAAGCAGCCCGGCGAGGACACCCCCGCCGACACCCTGTGTGACCAGCCGCTCAGCTACTCTCCCGCCCAGCGCCGCCACGCCCTGCGCAGCGTGGTCACCGACCGCGTGCGTCCACCGCGGGAATCCGCCCACCACGACCCGTTCGACGCCTTCTCGGAGGACGACGACCTCTGATGTTCCTCACCCGCTTCCGCCTCAACACCGCACGCCACGGCTCCCGCCGTCTGCTGTCCTCCCCGCAGGCCATGCACGCGGCCGTCATGTCGTCCTTCCCCGGCGTCCTGCCCACCACCGCGCCCGCTGCCGACGCGCCCCGGACGCTGTGGAGGCTGGACGAACGGGCCCGGGCCGAGGTGATCCTCTACCTCGTCAGCCCCGACCGCCCCGACCTCACCCACCTCGTCGAACAGGCCGGCTGGCCCGCCGTGGCCACCCCCGACGACCCGGGCTGGCAGACCCGCCCCTACCAGCCCTTCCTCGACCGCCTCACCGCCGGACAGCACTGGGCCTTCCGCCTCACCGCCAACCCCGTGCACACCATCCGCCGCAAGGAAGGTGAGCCCCGCAAACTCACCGCCCACCTCACACACCGCCACCAGATGGGCTGGCTGCTGGACGAAGAACGCCAGAAGCGAGCCGGTTTCCGCATCGCGGAAAAACCGGCCGGACGCCGGACCCTGCCCGGGGGAACCACTCACAAAGGCCACCCCCACCACGGCGACCGCTACGAACTGTCCCTCAACGACACACGCTCCCTGTCCTTCAGCAAGTCCCGCCCAGGCGGCGGCAACCGCAGCCGCGTCACCCTCGTGACCGCCACCTTCGAAGGCCGTCTGGAGATCACCGACCCCGATCTCCTGCGCCGCACCCTCACCCACGGGATCGGACGCGCCCGCGCCTACGGCTGCGGCCTGCTCACCCTCGCCCCCGCCCCGAAGCCCGCCCGGCAGGAAGCCCGGTGAGCACGGTCTCGCAGCGCGCGGCGCTCACCCCCCGCCACCTCACCCGCACCGGGGATCGCCTCTCCTTCATCTACCTCGAGCGCTGCACCGTCCACCGCGACGCCAACGCGATCACCGCCCAGGACGCCGAAGGCACCACCCACATCCCCTCCGCGACCATCGGCACCCTCCTCCTCGGCCCCGGCACCCGCATCACCCACCAGGCCATGAGCGTCCTCGGCGAGACTGGGGCCGCCGTCGTCTGGACCGGCGAACACGCAGTGCGCTACTACGCCTCCGGCCGCGCCCTGACCCGCTCCTCCGCCCTCATGGAGGCCCAGGCCCTCCAGTGGGCCAACCCCCGCACACGCCTCACCGTCGCCCGCGAGATGTACCGGCTGCGCTTCCCCGACGAAGACCCGGCCGGCCTCAGCCGCCGCGAACTCCTCGGCCGCGAAGGCAAACGGGTCAAGGAGTGCTACCACGCCCAGTCCGCCCGCACCGGCATCACCTGGCGGGGCCGCCGCTACACCCCCGGCGACTTCGCCGGCGGCGACACCGTCAACCAGGCCATCACCGCGGCCGCACAGTGCATGTACGGCATCGCCCACGCGGTGGTCACCTCACTGGGCTGCAGCCCAGCCCTCGGGTTCGTCCACTCCGGTCACGAACTGTCGTTCGTCCTCGACATCGCCGACCTCTACAAGACCGAGATCGGCATCCCCGTCGCCTTCGACACTGCCGCCGGCAGCGACGAGGACATCGCCTCCCGCACCCGTCGCGCCCTGCGCGACCGCATCAACGAGACCTCACTCCTCGACCGGTGCGTCGACGACATCAAAGCGCTTGTGCTGCCGCACACCACCACACCCTCGGATCACGACCCGGACGTCGTCACGCTCCAGAGCGACCACGGCCACCACATCCCCGCGGGCATCAACCACGACGGCCCGGACGACCTCTGGTGACCGTCATCGTCCTCACCAACTGCCCTGCGGGCCTGCGAGGGTTCCTCACCCGCTGGCTCCTCGAAATCTCCGCAGGTGTCTTCATCGGCAACCCATCCGCCCGCATCCGCGACGCACTCTGGGACGAAGTCCGCCAGTACGCGGGCCAAGGCCGTGCCCTCCTCGCCCACACCACCAACAACGAACAAGGATTCACTTTCCGCACCCATGACCACACCTGGCACCCCATCGACCACGAAGGCGCCGCCCTCATCCACCGCCCCGCCCCGAGCAACCCCACCCCCACGGAAAAGCCGTCAAAAGGCTGGAGCAAAGCCTCCAAACGTCGCCGCTACGGCGGATCTTGATCCTCACATGGGCTTTATGAACCATTCGCCGGAATTTGTGAAAGTTGCAGAGAAGCCCCGCGCCCCCGGCTAAAGCCGCAGGTCACGCAGTCTGCTCCCCGCGCCCGCGGGGTTGGTCCCGGCCCTGCCGACGGCCGTGGCCGCGTCGAGCTCTGCTCCCCGCGCCCGCGGGGTTGGTCCTTCCGCGGGCATGGTGGCCGAAGCTGCCGAACGCTGCTCCCCGCGCCCGCGGGGTTGGTCCCGAGTACGACATGTCGAAGGAGCTCAACCCGTGCTGCTCCCCGCGCCCGCGGGGTTGGTCCCACCTGCATCGCCTGAACGAACGCGTCGCAGCCCTGCTCCCCGCGCCCGCGGGGTTGGTCCCGTCGAAGCCCCCGACCTGCCCGCGCCCGAACCCTGCTCCCCGCGCCCGCGGGGTTGGTCCCCGCGAGCAGACGGCCTAGGTCGTCGCGTAGGCCTGCTCCCCGCGCCCGCGGGGTTGGTCCCCCTGGGGCGCGGCAGCCGACGAGATCAGCAAGCTGCTCCCCGCGCCCGCGGGGTTGGTCCCTCCCAGACCAGGCTGGTCGCGCCGTCCGTGGTCTGCTCCCCGCGCCCGCGGGGTTGGTCCCCTCGGCGAGGGGCTGGCCCAGCCAGTCGAGCCCTGCTCCCCGCGCCCGCGGGGTTGGTCCCCTGATCGGGAGTGATCGGGCCTGCATGTTGTTCTGCTCCCCGCGCCCGCGGGGTTGGTCCCCGCTCGACCACACCCCGGGGCCGATCGACAGGCTGCTCCCCGCGCCCGCGGGGTTGGTCCCAGCGGACTCCGATACCGATGACGCCCCGGCAGCTGCTCCCCGCGCCCGCGGGGTTGGTCCCGGACGGTGTCGGCCGCCGCCGGGTCGGCGGCGCTGCTCCCCGCGCCCGCGGGGTTGGTCCCGCTGGGAGGACCAGCCCGGGCTGAGGGTTCTCCTGCTCCCCGCGCCCGCGGGGTTGGTCCCGGACGGTGTCGGCCGCCGCCGGGTCGGCGGCGCTGCTCCCCGCGCCCGCGGGGTTGGTCCCGCTGGGAGGACCAGCCCGGGCTGAGGGTTCTCCTGCTCCCCGCGCCCGCGGGGTTGGTCCCGGACGGTGTCGGCCGCCGCCGGGTCGGCGGCGCTGCTCCCCGCGCCCGCGGGGTTGGTCCCGCTGGGAGGACCAGCCCGGGCTGAGGGTTCTCCTGCTCCCCGCGCCCGCGGGGTTGGTCCCTGGAGCACCGAGGCGAGCACGTTGACCACCATCTGCTCCCCGCGCCCGCGGGGTTGGTCCCGTGTACCTGCGGGTCGTCTGGGACACCGGGCTCTGCTCCCCGCGCCCGCGGGGTTGGTCCCTTCGCCGAGCACCAGCAGGCGCTCGCCGACGACTGCTCCCCGCACCCGCGGGGTTGGTCCCTGCACCACGCGGACCGCGGCCGTGTCGAAGTGCTGCTCCCCGCGCCCGCGGGGTTGGTCCCAAGGAGCTGGAGGACAAGGCCCGTGGGGACGACTGCTCCCCGCGCCCGCGGGGTTGGTCCCACGGCCGGAAGCCACGTGCGGCCGTTGTCGTTCTGCTCCCCGCGCCCGCGGGGTTGGTCCCTCGGCCACGAGCTGCGCGACGGCCGTCCCGCGCTGCTCCCCGCGCCCGCGGGGTTGGTCCCCATTTCGTCGTCGACCCCGCGAAATACGACTTCTGCTCCCCGCGCCCGCGGGGTTGGTCCCGCACTGCACGCCACGGTGAGGATCGTCGACTTCTGCTCCCCGCGCCCGCGGGGTTGGCCCCCTTGATGTCGGTGTGTCGCCGGATTTCCCGTGCTGCTCCCCGCGCCCGCGGGGTTGGTCCCGACGATCTGAGGGAGGCCATCGGCCACTACCTCTGCTCCCCGCGCCCGCGGGGTTGGTCCCGCCGCCTGGAACGTCCAGTCCCACGCCCGGATCTGCTCCTCGCGCCCGCGGGGTTGGTCCCACGACGCCCTTCGACTTGAGGGCGGCCCAGTCCTGCTCCCGCGCCCGCGGGGTTGGTCCCCACGATCTGTTCGTGCGCTACCGGCGGAAGCTCTGCTCCCCGCGCCCGCGGGGTTGGTCCCTCCGTCGACCGGAGCGGCCTCGAGGGCGGCGTCTGCTCCCCGCGCCCGCGGGGTTGGTCCCGACGCTCAGTCGGACATCGGCTCTCGGGCCGGCTGCTCCCCGCGCCTGCGGGGTTGGTCCCCGAAGCAGGCCCGGCGCCTCCTTGCCGGGGTCACTGCTCCCCGCGCCCGCGGGGTTGGTCCCGAGGGACGCCCAGCCCTCCCGGGCGAACAGATCTGCTCCCCGCGCCCGCGGGGTTGGTCCCGAGCGCCGCGAGTTCCACCTCACCGGCGTGCTCTGCTCCCCGCGCCCGCGGGGTTGGTCCCACCCGGCCACCGACGTCCAGGCGCACCGTCACCCTGCTCGCTGCGCCCGCAGGGGTGGCCCTCTCTGGTCACGACGGGCTTGCCTCCCGCGCGGGAAGGTGGGCGGAAGCGTCCCGGCTCACGGCAGACCAGGCCGCGCTCACTCAACGGCTCGTTGATGAGCGGGGGAAGACCATCCAGCAGACGTCGGCATGTCCGGCGTCCCGCCGTCGACGGTGTACGGGTGCCTCGACAAGACCAAGTCCGTGCCCCGTCAGCTCAAGAAGATCGTGGCCACGAAGCTCTGAACGTTACTTCACACCCGGGTCAGAGATAGGGGTCCGGGAGCCGAGCAGGCGCTTGGCAGCTTTCGCCTTGCTGCGAGCTGCGCCTGATCTTTTCGGCGGCAGGACGCGTCGTGCTGCGCCTCCGGGGGTCCGCCTCGCGTGCCAGCCGCACATGCTGAATAGAAAATTCCGTTTAGGGATCACCAAGAAATCCAAAACGGGGCACAATGGGATGTTTCTGTGCGTGCTGAAAAATCGCCATGGTTCGCCACCCCTCCAATCTCCGGCAAAGAGAGGTGCGGCACTTGCCCGTGGCCTAAGAATGTTCGGCAATGCCAGCATCGCTCTACCGAGACAGAGGCGTCACCTGGCAGTACTCGGTCAATCGTCATGGCGTGCAGCCTGCATGACGACAAGAAAGGATCAGTCCTCTTCCTTGGGCAAGCAAAGGAGCGGGTGCGTTCGCGGGCGCACTGAACTGCAATGTTGAACGACCTGATGACCCAGGCCTGGCCTGAGTACGTCGCCGGCGTCCTGGTTCTCGCCACCGGCGCGGCAAAGGGAGCCCTGACCAGGGCTTTGCGTCGGCGCAGACGACTTCGTCATGACCCAAAAGCCGCTCCCGGCCACGGCGAATGAATTGGTCATATCTGATTTCACTGGAGGGACCCATGCTCGAATCACCCAGCGTCGTCTTACAGACGACAAAAAACGTCGCCTGTAAGACGACACAACGGCGACCGGCAGCAGAGACACATCGAATCGACGCCTGGAATCATCTGAAGTCACCCGGGGTAATCGACCCAGACGCATGGCTGGGGGAACTCTCCAAGATTCCCCGCCTGCTGGAGCACAGCGGGACGCTGGCAGAGGTCTCGGAAAAGTATGACCGGATCCTCGACCTCATCGAGTTCGGCGTGCTGGAGGACTTGGGCGAGACCGACCTGCTCGCGGCCCTGCTTGTCCAGCGCGCCCTGCGTGACAAACTCCAGATCGATGAACCACGTCTGATCGCGGCCGCCCGCCGCAAGAACATCACATGGTCCCGCCTTGCCCCCGCTCTGGAAGTGGGCAGTCGGCAGTCAGCCGAGCGCCGCTATCTGCAGCTACGCCACGACATGGACGGCATCATCGGCCACTCGCTGACCCAAGGCGACCGAGTCGAAGCCGCTCGTACCCAGCGCAACCGCAGGGCCGAGCAGCACTGGGCGCTCCAGCACGATGCCGAGATCACCGTCGTGGGCCAACGTCTCGCCGCCCTCACCGACCTCCAGCAACGCGCCGACTCATGCCCGAAGGTCGCCCGAGCCAACCAGGTCGCCATCATCCACGCGCGCCGTGACGGGGCGAGTGACCCGGCCCCTCTGCGCACCCCCTGGCCGGAAAAACTCATCGAAACGGTCGCGGCGCAGAAGGCCCACCAAGAGGCCGAAGCGGCCGCGCGGGAACTCGCCGCCAACCCTTGTCAGGCTCCTCCGGTCCCCGCGCCCGCACCGTTGACACCGGTCAGGTATGCCCGCCTGATCCACCAGATGTTCAGCCTGGTCGGGTACGCCATCGACAGCGACAACGTCAGCCTCAGCGACCACCAGGACCTGGTGGACGCGATCCGTGAGCTCTACGAACGAGCCGGACCCAACGCCCCCCGCGCGCCCCAGGACTACTGAGTCCCGAAGAAAGCACCGGCAGATGGTGTCCGGAGCCACTGACGATGGCTCCGGACACCATTGCAAGCTGACTGTAGGCCGTGAGGCGCTGTCGGGAGACCGCTTCGGTGTGCAGAGCGCGCCACTCGGCGCACAGCTCGAGACGCTCGGCACCACTCGGCCCTGGTGCTGCCCCCCCCGCCCCGCTGAGTCCGACCGCAAGATCGAGCACGTCCGGGCCACCGACCTATCCGTCGCCCTCGTACGCTGGGCGCTGGCCGGTACCGGCGCGGACGACGAGGACGAGGCGCTCTTCGAGCGGCTGGCTGCCGGCGAAGACATCAGTGCCACCCCGGCTGCCACCACCGGCTGGGAGGTGCAGCCGCGCGCAGTCCGCGGCCACGCGCGGCGCGACGACGCCCTCCAGCTTCAGGAAACCTCGCGGAGGAGACCGGATACCAAGGCCATGTCCCTCCGGCCCGCCGCTTCCCCCGTATCGGCAGGTCGGCCTCGTGTTCAGGAGGCGGGAATCACCTCGACCGGGGCGTTGGGGCAGGCGCTGAGGATGTCAATGAGGGCGGTCTTCTCGGCAGGGTCGATCGTCAGGCTCCAGCGGGTCTTCACCGTGACCCAGTTGACGGCGTAGGTGCAGCGGTAGCCGGTCGCGGGCGGCTGCCAGGTCGCGGGGTCCTGGTCGGCCTTGCTGCGGTTGGAGCGTGCGGAGACCGCGATCAGGGAGCGGGGGTCGTCGACGTCGTTGGCGTACGCCTCGCGCCGCTTCGCGGTCCAGGCGGAGGCGCCGGAGTCCCACGCTTCGGCGAGCGGCACCATGTGATCGATGTCCGCGGCACTCGCGCTGTCGAGGTAGGTGTCGTCGTACGGCGAGTACCAGGTCCCCCCGGTCAGCTTGCAGCCGGCGCCTTTCTCCGGTGTGGTGACGGCTTCCTCGAGGAGGACTTCGGCCCGGGTCGAGCAGCCGTCGTGGTCGGCGTCGATCCAGTGCCGGAACTTTGTGCGCTCGTAGCCGGCGCGGTCCTCGGCCTGCACGTGCAGGGCGGCGAGGGCGTCACGGACGGGCAGCGCGACCCTGCCGCCGGGGCCGGCGGCGTGCGCGGTGGCGGGGGCGAGCAGGACAGCGGACACGGACAGCACCGCGGCCGCGGTCCGTGGGGCACGGATGGAACGCACGGGGGCTCCCTCACGACGATCACGAAACGGTCGTGATCTTCGTAGCGGGAACAGTGCTCGTGCAGCTCCCGGTCTGTCGCGGGTTCACCCGCACGGGCGGTAAGTCACACAGGCAGGCCTTGTGCGGGTCTTTTGCTGCCGCAGGCACAGCGACCTTGGCAGCACTCAACCGCCGATAAGATGACATTTAGCCAGTTTGCTTATGTTCTGGCAGTACTTGTGCTGTGTGCCAGCAGCCCGCCGGGCAAGCTCGTCGCCGCGCCCGCGGCGAAACCGTCCGCGCCCACCGTTCCGCCGGGCCGTGGCCCGGGCATCGCCAGCGGCTGATCGCTTCGCTGGCCCGCCGCCCGCTCTCGCACGCACCCGCCG
Source organism: Streptomyces griseoviridis (assembly GCF_005222485.1). Classification (NCBI taxonomy): domain Bacteria; kingdom Bacillati; phylum Actinomycetota; class Actinomycetes; order Kitasatosporales; family Streptomycetaceae; genus Streptomyces; species Streptomyces griseoviridis. Next base: position 3,206,692 of record NZ_CP029078.1, on the reverse strand, counting down.
TCCCTCGCCGCCGAACATGACCGCACCGCGTGGCGACACGGGACGGCGCCCGCCGCCGGGCGGGGTGGATGCCGTCACCGCGCTCTGAAGCGCGCTGCCCGCAGGATTTGTCGCGGGACACGAGCTGCGGTCAGTCGAAGGGGTCACCCAGGACGCCGTCGAGGCGGATGAGTCCGCGGCGGCCGTCGTCGTCAGCGACGGTGTACAGGGTGTAGGTCCAGCCGTGCTCGGCGGCGTACTGCCTGGTCCAGGCGAGGAGCTCACCGATGTCGACCTGGTCCAGGATCTCGTACTCCCAGGAGGTGTTGGTCGAGCGGTCCCAGAAGTAGACGCGGTAGTCGGCGTGGTCCTGTTCCCAGCTGATGTCTCTGGGATCAATACCGCGAATCTCCATGAAGTGAGACTATGCCGGGCGGCGAGGTCTAGGCGACCTTGACGGTCTTGCTGTGCCCGCCGTCGAAGTTGCCGGGGGAGGGCGCGGTGATCTGACCCGAGATGAAGCCGGTGTACATGCCCGCCTCGCGTACCTGGGTACCGCTTTCCAGCGGCGTGTAGAACGTCGCGGCCTTCCCGCTCTTGACGACCTGCGTCTGGTCCGACGTCGTGACGACGACTTTCGGTCCGACGAGCGGCCCCCGCTGGAGACTGCCCCTGATGCGGACGGTCACCGACGGATAGGTGCTCGTGCAGGTGACCCGGGTCTTGAACAGGATCCTCCCGTCGGGGCGCCCGCTGGAGCGGTGCGGGTTGTTGGGCGTCGCCGTGCACGACGCCCCGCCGGCGGCGAACCGGACCGCGGCGCCGCCGGTGTCGTCCGGGCGCGCGCCAGCGGGTCCTGCGGCAACGACGGCCGCGCTCGCTGCGGCGAGTAGCGCCGCCGGGATTCTCGTCCGGTAGTCCATGTTGTCTCCCCGTCCGGTCGCTCGGTACGTCCCGCTCAGACGCTACGGAGGAGAGGAGCGGCCCGCCTTCGGGCGGAGACCGGACGGAGCAGACCGCCGCCGGGAACGGCCGGTTCGAGGGTGTCCGAGCGGGTCGGGGAAGGTGCCGCTGTGGCGGGCGGCCGTGCCGCTTCCGTCCAGCTGTTGCCGGCTGGACGGAAGCGGTGCGGGTTCCCCTTCGGTCGTTCTTCAGCACAAGGGGCCCCGCGTGGGCCTTCCAGACCGGAAGGTGCAACGCCGGGGGAGGCGTCCCTGTCTATAGTGCGTCATCCCCCGAGCGCTTCCACCAGCAGTACGGCTCTGCCATCAAAAGCGTTCAATCCGCCATGATCTGCCTCCGTTGGGTGCCGTCATGGAGTAGAGCCTGCGCCCCCGGGCGCGCGGGCATTGTTCCGCAAGTCCCGATTCGCGTTGAGAGGCGTACGCCCGGCGCACCATGCTGTCCCCCAACTCCTCCGGCGCGCGTCAGCACCGCGCCGGAGGAGCCGTTCCAGACCACCCGCGTCCCCTCAAGGGAAGGTGCATTCCAGTGACTCAACGGCAGGTGATGACCATGGCCGTGCTGGCCGCGGTCCTCGCGTGGAGCACGGTGATGACCGTGCTGGGGCAGCTCGCGGCCGTTGCCGCGCTGCTGCCCTCCCTCGGACTCCTCATCCAGCAGATCGTCTCCGCACTCGGCACGGACACCCCTCCCGGGACGCCTCCGGCCGCCGCGCCGGGCCGGAGTGAGGGGCCGTCACGGTGACACCGCACAACGTCTCCGGCCAGCCCGGAGAGGACCCTCCCAGTCGCCGCGGTCGCCCGCCCGGGCCGATCTGCGACACGGCGGGCGCGGCGCACCGGACCTGGCTGGAGCCGGTCCGCGCCCGCCTGACCGCGACCGGGTTAACCCTCGACGAACTCGTCGGACTTTCCGGGTACTCCAAGACTCGCATCTCCGAACTCCTGCGCGGTACCGACTACTACCCGGGCTGGGGGATCACCAGCAGCGTGGTCCGCGTTCTCGACAGAAACATCCCGCTCACCCCGCTGCGTCGGCTGTGGAGCGTGGCCGCCGCGGAGGCGGGCAAGGACCGTGACTGGATCATCAGCGGGATCAACGACGCCCCGCCGCCCACGGGCGAGGTGCAGCCGGTCGCCCACCGCGGGCTGACCCAGGCCATGGGACCGCCCTACACCGCCTACGCCCGCGCCTTCCTCCAATCCGACGAGCGTGCCCGCCTGGTGGTGACGGAGACGTTCGACATCCTCTGGCTGACCTGGAACGAAGCAACCGCCAGCCCCGACACACCCCGCCACGCGTGGAAACTGCTGCGCTCCAGGGTCATGGCCCGTACCCCCCGTCGGGAAGACGGACGCCCTGACCTGCGGGCCGCCGCGTTCTCCACCGTCGCGCAGGCAGGCATCCCCGCTCTCACCGAGCGCCTGGCACACATCGACGCCCTCGCCCGGTTCTTCGACACGATCGCCGGCCTGCCCGAGCAGAACATGGACGTCCTCATCCTGCGCTACCTGTGCGGCATCGCACCCGAGGCCGTGCCCGGCATCCTCGGCCTGTCCCCGGCCCTCACCCACACCCTGGACCACCACGCCCGAGGGGCGCTGGAACAGCTCAGCCCCCGCCCCGACACCCAGGAGTGATCACCCCGCCATGAGCAGCATCGACGCCCTCCTCGCCCAGTCCCGGCTCCTGGACAGCCCGCAGGTCCCCTCCGACGTGGTCCCCTACGACGACCTGGGCTACGCCCAGTTCATCGACAACGAGGACCTTCTCGCCGGCTGCCACGGGACCGAGGCAGCCGACGACGGCGCCGCACGGAGCCTGACCGTCCTGTGCGAGGCGGTCGTCGCCCACTGCACCGCCGAGCAGCTCGCCGACTTCCTCACCGACCAGGTGCCGCAGCCGCGTGCCGCGTGGATCCTCGGATGCTTCCTCCAGCTCGCGGGCGCCGACGACGGCGCCCGCTTCTGGTGGCAGTACGCGGCCGGCGCCGACGACGCACCGGCCTCCTACTGCCTGTACCTCCAGCACCTGGCCCGCGGGGACACCCACGCCGCGGCCCTGTGGCGGGCTCAGGCCGGGGAACACGCACAGCAGGACAACGGCACCACCGGCCCCGGCGAGCACGGCCCCGCCTATCGGTTGATGACCGCTGACTCGAGCCTGTCCACCGTCCTGCGCGTCCTCAGCCACCTCACCCGGGCCGCCCCCCGCCGGCAGACCACCACCGCACGCAACGTCATCGACTTCGTCGCCTCCGCCGTCGCCATCGGCTACGACCTCCATCCCGACCTCGAAATCCCTCTTCCGGGGCAGAACTTCGACGAACTGCTCGGGGTCATCGTGGCAGCGTCCTCCCGAGAAGACTGGCCCGGCGCCGTATCCACAGCGCCCTCCACGGACCTGCCCAATCGGGCGCCAGCCGTTACACCAGCCCGGCACGTGGCGTCGGAGGTCCCGTCTCGCGGGCCCAACCGGCTTCTGGTGGAGGTGACAGACGAGGCCGGCAGAAGGCCCAAGTCGGTTCAGGTGGTGTTCTTCAAGCAGGCGGTCGCCGTCTGCTGGGAAGCCGCCACCGCGGCCCGCAGCACGGACGCCCACGGCAGAGGAGTGCCCTACATCCTCAGCCGGTTCCGGCCCCTGACCACACGCTTCTCATCCGGGCCCTCCGGCTTCGGCACCCCGGCGCCACCCGGCCCCGCCGCCCCGGCCCTACGCTTCCGCGGGCTGTAGGACGGCACACACGGCCCAGAACGCCCAGAGCCCTTCTGCTCGCGGCCCGGATTCCCGAGGGGGCCAGCGCCGGGTGACGTACGTATGCCAGCGATGCCTGGTAGCACCGTCGCCCTGCCCTGGCACCCGCAGCGGATGAATTCAGGGGAAGCCCGCCGTCACGTCTGCAAGTCCGCTAGAAGTGAAGGCATGACGGAACCTGACGACCCGTGGCTGATCGACGCGATGTGGCGGGCGGCTGATCTGACGCGGGCCTACCTGGCCCAGGACCGCGGTCAGGTCGTGACGGTCCTGACCGACCCGGACACCGGCCTGCTGGAGCGTGTCCTGACGTGGCTGGTCCTGGAGCACGACGCGCTCTTCGACGAGCTGGGGGAACCGCCGATGCCGGTGCGGGAGCTCGACGCCACCGCGGCGCTGGCGCCGCTGGAGACCGAACTGGCGATGATGACGGCCGTACACCGGGTCGCCAGAAGGGAGTCGGGGCTCGCCGCAGCGGTGGAGGGCCTGAGGCCGATCGATCGCGTCCACGCCGTCGCGATCTGCACCGCAGTCCTGCTGCTGGAAACCCACGGCCGCACCGCAGCCCTTCAGCACCTCCACGCCGAGACCGTACGGTACGAGCAGCTGGGCTACCCCAGGCCCTACACGGTCACCTGACCGCACCGCACCATTGCCTCGTTCCTGGACTGCAGCCGGCCGCCGCGGCCAAGGTCTGCTGTGCCCACTGCGCATCAGTCGGCGGCACACTCGGACCAACGACCCACTGATCCAAACGTCCTGGAACGGGGGCGTGGACTCCTTGGCTGGGGCCTGCCGCTGGGCTCATCGGCGTCACCCGCGTCGTCCTCGACACCGCCCACGGCAGGGCTAAAAAAAAGGGGGGCGACCATACAACCCGAGCCCTGTGGACCAGGGCAAGCCGGGTTCCAAGATGCACGTCCTGTCGGACGCGAACGGACTGCCCCTGGTCGTTGGCGTCTCGGCCGGCAACACCCACGACAGCGAAGGGCTGAAGCCCATAGTCGAGGGCCACCAAACGAGACACGCCCCCCACCGGGCCGCCACTTCAAGCCCCAACGCCCGCACGCCGAAAAGGCGTATGACGTCCCCCACCTGCGTAAATGGTTACGAGGCAAGCGCATCGGCGTGCGCATCGCTCGTAAAGGCATCGAGCCCAGTTCGAACGGTTGGGCCGCCGTAGGTGGGTGATCGAGCGGACGGTCGTGGCTGTCCGGCTATCGCCGCCTCAACCACCGCTACGAACGCTACCCCCGCAACTACCTGGCCTTTCTCGGCCTCGCCGCGACCCTATGCTGCTATAGGCGACTGGTCCGCCACACCCCGTAGAACACGGTCTATGTAAGGCACAGCATTGGAAAGGCTGAGCGAACCGTCCGGGCTGGATTAGAGTCGAATGGGCAGAGTCGTGTGCCAAGGGGGCCAGGTTGGACATGGACAGCGAGCGGGTCCGGGTGAATGTGTTCGCTCCCGGTGATCCGGAATCACGGGCCGCCGCCGAGGCCGCGTTCGAGGCGGCCGCGAGTGTGGGCAAGGGCGTGGACGCGCGGGGGACCGTGCCTCTGGCCGACATACTGATGATCGGCTCGGTGGCGACACACGCCCTCGCCTATCTGATCAACACGTTGCGTAAGGCGTGGAGCAAAGGCGTCGTGATCGACGCGATGGGAGGCCACCTGACCATCCGCCAGGACCCGGCGTTGCCGCGCGGCCACGTCATCGTACGCTCCGCGTCCGGAGAGGTGACCGTCCGGGACGGCGCCGGGCTGGCGGACGCCATCACCGGAGCATTCCCGAAGCGGGCCGGCAGCGGCGGCACCGAGGAGCAGGGGAATGCCTGACCCTGGGCGCAGCATTCTCTTCCGGGACCAGCAGAACCTCGAACTCGCTGAAGAGGCACGGGAGATGAGCCTGGCGTTCGCCGACTCGGCCTACCTGCGGTGGATCAGCGGCGAGGAGGATCCGCACAAAGCCTGGGAGATGTATTTCGACCGCACTCAACGCCAGGTCCGGACGCTGCTCGACGGTCTGCTCGCCACCTTCCCGCCCGAGGACCGGGACAAGGCGCTGGAACTGGCCGGTTCTGTCGAGGCGTTCTGTCTTCCGTCGGACGCGGTGGAGTCGCGCGTCTTCGAGAATCCCGGCTCGGCCACCGGCTTCCTCATCGGCGTCTCCCCCCTCGCGGTTCAGCTCAGCGCCGAGATCGCCTGGGGCATGAACATCGCCCATCCGTACCTCCCGGAGGACCTGCCGGACGGATGGGAAGCCGCCACCATGCACGCGCAGGAGTCCCTCGCCCTTATCCTCAGCCGCTATGTGCGAGCGATGGAACGGCTCGGCGAGGCACCGGTGCCCATGAGCATGGTCGTCCTGGCGATGCAGAAGTCCAGAGGTCCCGACGGAGGGCCGAGTTCCTGCTACGACGCGGCGCTCGCGTTCGCCCTGACACACGAACTGGCCCACATCCGTAACGGAGACCTCCTGCCCACGCGGCACCGGCAGGCGGCAGCACTGATCCCGGAACACATGGCATCCGTGCTGGACATATCCGCCGAGGAGAGCGAGGAACTCACGGCCGACGCCGCCACCTTCACCGCGTGCTTCAACTTCATGCTCACCGTGGGGAGCCTGGCGCCGGACAATCCCTTTCGCGACGCACGCAGCCCGCGCGAACTCCTGCACCGCGAGGCGCAGTTAATGATCACCGCGTGGCACAGCGCACGCCGTGCGACCGAAGCGTGCGAGGCTTACTACACCACCGTATCCATCCTGTCGGACATCGCGTTCCGCCGCGGTGACGACGACGCCGCGAGCCGGCTGCTCACCACCGCGATGCGGCTGCCCTATATCCAGAGATACGTCCAGCAAGTGCGCGAGCAGGTCCTGACCAAAACGTACGGGCCGTTCATGTGGACGGAGCACGACGCCGTGTACCGCAGGGGCTACGGAAGCTGGCGGGCGTTCTTTGTCGGGAGCCTCCTGCCTGCGGTGAGCCGCGACCAGCGCGCGGAAGAGCCCGACTGGTTGTCCGACTGGAAGACCCCTGCCGACCTGGCCGGGGAACCTCGGTACCTGACCGCCGTCATCGACGAGGGGCAACGGCAAGCCGACGCGATGGCCCGCGAGTTGGGCCCCGACGACGGACAGACCCTCGCCGCCAGGGCCAACCTTGCCTACATTCAGTCACAGGCCGGAGACACCGCCGGGGCGATCACCGCACTGGTGAACCTGATCCCGGACATGGAACGGGTCTGGGGAGCCGACGACCTCAACATCTTCCCCGTCCGGCACAACCTGGCCTGGCTGCTCGGTGAGACGGGCGACACGGCCGGAGCCGTGGCAGCCTTCACCAAACTCCTCGCCGCGCAGGAGCGCGTCCTCGGCCCCGACGACCCGGACACCCTCGACACCCGGTACGAACTCGCCCATCTGCGTGGAACCACCGGGGACATGGCGGGCGCGGTGGCCGACTTCCTCCAGTTGCGCGCCGACCACGAGCGGGTCCTGGGGCCCGAGCACGCCGCCACCCTCGCCACCCGCCGGAGCCTCGCACATTGGCAGGAACGCCTGGGGGACACGGCACGTGCGGCGGCCACCCTCGCGGAACTCCGCTCCGACGAGGTGACGGTGTTCAGCCCCGACCACCCCGGCACCCGCGCCGCCTACGAAGCGCGACTGGAGGACCACACGCGCAGGCTGGGCCGCGGCCACCCGGACACCTTGACCACGCTGTGGTTCCTCGCCGTCCTGCGCGGCAAGGACGGCGACGCCGCCGGGGCTGCCGCCGCGTACACCGAACTGCTCGAACACGACCTGGGACCACTGGGTTTCGACGAGGTGGACCTCCGGATCATCCGCGACAACGCCGCCCACTGGCAGCGCGTCCCCGGTGAGCGGCACCAAGCCGGATGACCCCTGGGCTCGGCGGCCGGCGAACGGCCGCCGAGCCCGGTGAGACCTGGGTCCGGCTCGTACCGCCCGCCCGCCCGCCCACCCGCACGCGGCCTCCGGCAGCGCCTCAGTGCCCCCGCTCACCCGCTGTCTCATCAGGTGTGTCCTGGGTTCCCCCGCCCTGCTGCCGCACCTTCAACGGTGGGATCAGCGGCTCCGCGATCTCCCACAGCCCGTCCGTAACAATCCAACTCCGCGTACCTCGCCCCATACGCAGACCGACGGCGAACACCACATAGGACACGGCCTAAGTGGTGTATTCGCCTACGGCAGACAGGAAAGATCGCGGCAGCGCTGGATAACTGCGCGCGGTCATGTCAACGTACAACATCTGCGGGAATCCAGACCCAAGGCCTAGTTGCTCGATTGCCCTTATCCGTCGTGGGTGTTCGGGATGCGCACGACGGGTTGATTGGCTCGTCGACGCGGCACCTGTGCGGAGTGCCATCTGGCTGAGGCCGCTCTCGATCTGTCCGCTTCACCTCACCTGTGCTCTTTACCGTCGACGTACACCTGCCTCCATCCGTCGACGACAGGCTAAGGAGATGCCGAGTGCGTGATGAGTCCGGCAACATAACCGACGATCGCCGGTTAGCCAAACCGGCGATCGTCGCGACGATTGATGTGTTCGCTTCTCGGCTGCGCTTGGCGGTGGAGCTGTCGCGGACGCAGGCAGCTTCGCGTTGGCAAGAGGAGTCGCGAGGCAGTTCTGCTACGGCTCCTGTGCCGTAGGCAGCGTGTGCCGTCGGCAGGCGGCCGTCCTGGCGCGGACCGCGCGAGGCGCTGCTGCGCCCTGTCACTCCTCGCTTCCCGCAAGGACTGCCCCCCGTGTACCGATCCGCGATACCCCCTGCCCTTTTCCATCTTGCACCGACACCAAGCCCTTTTCGTGGCGACTGCGAAGTATCGACGTGGCAGTAGCGGTGCGAACTGGAGGAAAGCTGACGGTCGATGACGTGTGTGTCGAGTTGGGGATAGCTCGATCCACTTTCTACGAGTGGCGGCAGAAAGGAAGAGGGCCACGCTGCATCCGACTTCCAAACGGCAGCCTCCGGGTACGCCGAAGCGATTTCGAAAACTGGCTTAGTGACTGCGAGGACGCAACTTGATCGACGGAACTTTCGACGTACGGGTCTACAGCATCGAGCGTCGGGCGCGAGCGAACGGATACACCTACAAGGTTGTCTGGAAGGTCGGCACGAAGAAGCACAGCAAGACCTTCGCGACCAAAGCGCTCGCCGACGCCCGGCGCTCCGATCTGCTGACTGCAGTCAAGCGCGGCGAACCCTTCAGCGTCGAGACCGGTGTGCCGGTCTCGTACTCCAGCAAGGCCGCGGACACCAACTGGTACGACTTCGCGGTCGAGTTCGTCGACAAGACCTGGCCACACGTCTCCGCCAACCAGCGGAAGAACGTGGCCAAGGCGCTGACCTCCGCGACCATCGCCTTGCTCCGGACGCCCCCGAAGCAGTTCGACCCGGTCATAGTGCGGACCGCGTTGCGCGAGTGGGCTTTCAACTTCAAACGCCGAACCAACCCCGAAGAGCCGATGCCCGACGACGTTCGAGTCATCCTCGACTGGGTCCAGCGCAATGCCCTGTCGATGGCTGCCTGGGAGCAGTCGGACCGAGTCGATGCGGTCGTCTCAGCTTTCGGAACGCTGCTGGACGGCACCGCCGCGGCGGCCAGTTCCGTGTCACGCAACCGGCGGATCATGAACCTGGCGATGGAGTATGCCGTCCGCCACGGCATACTCCGGCAGAACCCTCTGCCGAAGGGCAAGGGCAGTGGAGGGGGCGCCCCCAAGGTTGCTCAGGCCATCGACAAACGCTCTCTGCTGAACCCCGAGCAGGTCACCGCGCTCCTCGATTGGATCGGCAAGCGGCCCCTGCGGCGGGGGACCCTCTATCGGGCCTTCTTCGCGACCCTCTGCTACGCCGGACTCCGCCCGGAGGAAGCCGTCGCGCTATACGTAAGTGACGCCACGCTGCCGGAAACAGGCTGGGGCGAGTTCATTGTCCACAGCGCCCGGCCGGAGGTCGGCAGCCAATGGACCGACAGCGGAGAGCCTCACGATGACCGTGACCTGAAGGGGCGAGCGGAGGGCGACACTCGAACGGTGCCCATCCACCCTGACCTTGTCGCCTTCCTTCGCGAGGTCATCGCCGAGTACAAGCTCAAGCCCACTGACCTCCTTTTCCCCGGAGAGTTCGGCGGCAGACTGGCGGGCTCGGTGTTTCGGCGAGTCTGGGACAAGGCCCGAGAGGAGGTTCTCCAGCCGCATGATTACGAGTCGCCTGCAGGGAAGCGCGTGTACGACTGCCGGCACACCTGCCTGACCGCGTGGCTCAACAAGGGCATACCCCCGGCCCAGGTCGCCGAGTGGGCTGGGAACAGCGTGCCCGTGCTCCTGGCCATCTATGCGCGTTGCATCGTCGGGCAGAGGGACAATTACCTGCAGCAGATCGTCGACGTCAGATATGTCGTCGAGGCCGAGTAGCCGCAGAAGTGAGAAGGGCGGTCTGGGACCCTTGTGGATGGGGTCCCGACCGCCCTTCGGCGTTGCTCGGCAGGGGTTCCATTGGTGCATCTGGGTGCATCTATGGTCGCGGAGACTGGGGGACGCATGGGGGACAGACACCCGTAGAGACCCAGTTTCAGCCGGTGTTAGTCGGACTCCCACGCTTGTCGGCGAACGGGCGTACGCTGGATCTCCGCGAAGGCTAAATGCGGCCTGACCAGCAGAAACGCCCTCCCGGAGGAGGGCGTGCACGGGATGTGGGAGAGCGCCCCCGGCAGGACTCGAACCTGCGGCCAAGCGCTTAGAAGGCGCCTGCTCTATCCACTGAGCTACGGGGGCCGGTGTGGTGGCCTCTGTCGTGCGGCCCGGGTGTGGGCCTGGGCCGTGACGATGCCGGGACAAGGATAGGGCTCCCGCGACCTTGTCCCTGTTGCTTCGCCTCCGTGGCTCAATGTGGAGGTTCAGTGAAGCGGTCCTGATAATCGCAGGCAGGTACGAATCGTGCATCGCTTTTGCCGCCCGGCGCACCGGGTGTTGTGCACTCGTTATGCCTGGGCTGCCCCCATGTCCCGGTCATCCCTTCCGCCCCTTGTGTCCTGTCGGCGCGCAGGCATACCCATATGCTTCAGAATTCCCCTAAAATTGGGCATTCTTCGCATGTGGTGACCTTGGACGTACGGCCTCAGCTGCTCGACGCACTCTCCGCCCTGCGCGACCGTGTCGCCGCCGCACGCTTCCCGCTGCCCCTGGCGGGGGCTCCCCGCGCGCGTGCCAACCGCGACGAACTGCTCGCCCAGCTCGACGACTACCTGGTGCCCCGACTGCGGCAACCCGAAGCACCCCTGCTCGTCGTCATCGGCGGCTCCACCGGCGCCGGCAAGTCGACCCTCGTCAACTCCCTCGTGGGCCGACGGGTGAGCGAGGCGGGCGTGCTGCGGCCGACCACCCGGACGCCGGTCCTGGTGTGTCATCCGGAGGACCACCACTGGTTCAGCGGGATGAGAGTGCTGCCCGACCTCACCCGCGTCTGGGTACCGCACCAGGAGGCCGGCGACGACCTGCTCCTTCCCGGCCAGAACCCCGCGCGCGTGCTGCGCGTCGAGACCGTCGACAGCGTCCCGCGCGGACTCGCCCTCCTCGACGCCCCCGACGTCGACTCCCTGATCGCCGACAACCGCGTGCTGGCCGCCGAACTCATCTGCGCCGCCGACATCTGGGTCATGGTCACCACGGCGTCCCGCTACGCCGACGCCGTCCCCTGGCATCTGCTGCGCACCGCCAAGGAGTACGACGCCACGCTCGTCACCGTCCTCGACCGGGTGCCGCACCAGGTCGCCTCCGAGGTGTCGAGGCAGTACGGTGCCCTCCTCACCAAGGCCGGACTCGGCCATGTGCCGCGCTTCACCGTGCCCGAACTCCCCGAGTCCGCCTGGGGCGGCGGGCTGCTCCCGGCCAGCGCCGTCGCGCCGCTGCGCTCCTGGCTCGTCCACCACGTCCAGGACCCCGCCGCCCGCGGGCAGGCCCTCGCCCGCACCGCGCACGGCGTCCTCGACTCCCTCAAGGCCCGGATGCCCGAACTGGCCGGTGCCGCCGCCGCGCAGTACGCCGCCTCGCTCCGGCTCACCGCCGCCGTCGACGGCGCCTACGACAGCGAACACACCCGCGTGCGTGGGCGGTTGCAGGCGGGCGCCGTGCTCGCGGGCGGCGCCCTCAAACGCTGGCGTGCCTTCCCCCTCGACTGCACCGCCGCCGAACTCCTCGACGCGCTCGTGGAGAGCCTCGGCGCGCTGCTGCTGTGCGCCGTCACCGCTGCCGACGAGCGCGTCGACGACGCGTGGCGCCGCGAACCCGCCGCGGGCGCCCCCGGCCTCGCCGACCGCGACCCGTCCCTCGAGACCCCCGAGCACCGCATCGGGCTGGCCGTCCGACGGTGGCGGCGCGAGCTTGAGGAGTACGCCGAGGACGAGATCCGCGACCTCGACCGCAATGTCGCGCCCGACCCCGAGGTGGTCGCCGCGCTCGTCGCCACCGCGCTGCTCGGCGGGCGGCGGGCCCGCTCCGCCGGCGAGGGGCTCGCCGAGCGGCTCGGCGCGCACGGGGCGCTGCGGCTGCGCGACCGCGGCGGACGGCTGCTCGCCGAGCACCTCGACCGCGTCATGCACGCCGAACGCGAACGCCGGCTCGCCCCGCTCGACGCCCTCGACGTCCACCCCGAACCCCAGGCCGAACTGATCGCCGCGCTGTCCGTACTTCAGAAGGAGAAGTGACCGCATGACCGCCGTCACCGACCAGGGCCAGGAACAGACCCGCAGCCGGAGCCAGAACCGGGACGGAGCCGAGGAGCAGCGCAGAGGCGAGGAGCCCGGCCGGGGCCCGGCCGAGGAGCGCGGTCCGGTGCGCGGGCACGTGGAGCAGAACGAGCGGCCGGGCGACCCCGAACCCGACGGGCGGCCGGCCGAGGACCGGGGCCCGGAGAACGACGTTCGGCGGGACGACGTTGCGGACGACGACGTTCCGGACGACCGCGTTCGGGAGCGTGGTGCTCCGCAGGACTGTGTTTCGGAGGGCGACCGTCCGGAGGGTTACGCCCTTGAGGACGGCTCCTTCGACGGCGTTCGCGAGAACGGCCCGGTCGAGAACGGCGCCGTCGAGGACACCGGCGAGGAGGAGGCCGACGAGCCGTCCGGCCGCTCGCCCGTCGGGTCCTCCGACGAGCGCCCCGCTGACGATGATCCCGACGCCGTTCCCGATGCCGTTCCCGACGTCGTCCACGACGCCGCTCCCCAGGTGGCGGAAGCCGCCCCCGAACATGAACTGACCGGTGCCGAGCGGGTGTACGCGGCTGTCGGGATCGGGCGGGCCCGGCACGCGCGCGTGGACGGCGACGCGCCGCGCCGCCGCCGGGACACCGACAGGAACACGCCACGCCACGACGTACCCCTCCCACCGAGCGGCCCCGCCCCCGCCCCCGAGTCCGCGCCCGCCGGTGCCTGGGACGACGGGCTGATCGCCCGGCGCGTCATCGAGGGCGCCGCGGCTCCCGAACCCGTCGCCGTCGTCGAGACCCGCGGCCCCAGCGCGCAGGCCCTCGCCGCGCCCCTCGCCTACGACGGCCCCCTGCGCGCCCGCCTCGACGCCCTGCGCGAACTCGTCGGCCTCTCCCGCACCCGTCTCGACAGCCGCACCCTCGCCGAGGCGGGACGTGTCCTCGACGAGGCCGCCGCCCGGCGCAGGCTCTCGGGCCAGCACACCGTCGTCGCCATCGCGGGCGCGACCGGAAGCGGCAAGTCCCAGCTGTTCAATTCCCTCGCGGGGGTGACCATCTCGGAGACCGGCGTGCGCCGCCCCACCACGTCCGCGCCCATCGCGTGCAGCTGGAGCGACGGCGCCGCGACCCTCCTCGACCGGCTCGGCATCCCCGGACGGCTGCGGCGGCGCCCGGTGCAGAGCGTGGAGGCGGAGGCGCAGCTGCGCGGCCTGGTCCTCATCGACCTGCCCGACCACGACTCGGCCGCCGTCCAGCACCGCGAACAGGTCGACCGCGTCCTCGCGCTCGTCGACGCCGTCGTCTGGGTCGTCGACCCGGAGAAGTACGCGGACGCCGTCCTGCACGAGCGGTACCTGCGGCCCATGGCCGGACACGCCGAGGTCATGTTCGTCGTCCTCAACCAGACCGACCGGCTGCCGGGCGAGGCCACCGAGCAGGTCCTCGACGATCTGCGCCGCCTCCTCGACGAGGACGGCATCGCGCTCGGCGAGTACGGCGAACCCGGCGCCACCGTGCTCGCCCTGTCCGCGCTCACCGGCGACGGCGTCGGCGAACTGCGCGAGTCACTCGGCCAGTTCGTCGCGGAACGTGGGGCGCCCGCCCGGCGGATCGCCGCCGACCTCGACAACGCGGCGGCGGGACTCAGGCCCGTCTACGCCACCCGGCGCCGGATCGGCCTGAGCGAAGAGGCGCGCGACGAGTTCGCCGACCGGCTCGCGGAGGCGGTCGGCGCCACCGCCGCCGGCGAGGCCGCCGAACGCGCCTGGCTGCGCAACGCCAACCGCGCGTGCGGCACGCCGTGGCTGCGGCTGTGGCGCTGGTACCAGGACCGGTACGACTCGCCCACCGGACGGTTCCCGCTGCGCAACCAGGCCGACGAGGAGGCCACCGCGAGACAGCGCGTGGAACACGCCGTCCGGACGCTCTCCGAACGCGCCTCGACGGGGCTGCCCGCGCCCTGGGCACAGGCCGTGCGGGAGGCCGCCGTACGGGGCTCGCAGGGGCTGCCCGAGGCGCTCGACGAGCTGGCGGCGCGGGCCGGACTGCCGCCAGGACGGCCCCCGCGGCCTGGCTGGTGGCCCGCGGCGGTGCTCACCCAGGCGGCCATGACGATCCTCCAGATCGTCGGCGGGCTCTGGCTCGCCGGCCAGATCGTCGACCTCATGGCGCCGAACCTGGGGGTGCCGGTGCTGCTGATGGTGCTCGGCATCGTCGGGGGGCCGCTGGTCGAGTGGAGCTGCCGGCTGGCCGCACGCGGCCCGGCCCGCCGCTACGGCACGGACGCGGAACGGCGGCTGCGGGAGGCGGCGGCGGGCTGCGGCCGGGCCCGCGTCCTGGACCCGGTGGCGGCGGAGCTGCTGCGCTACCGGGAGGTGCGGGAGCAGTACGCGCGGGTCACAGGGGTGGGGGCGACGGCCGGGGTCGGTGTCGGGGCCGGGTGAGACGGGGGTGGGAGACGGGAGGGGAGGGAGGCAGGGGAGGGCAGAGGGGAACCGGGGGCGGGACGCGGGGTCGCTCGTCCGGGTGATGGGGTTTTCCACAGGCGGGCGGTGGTCCACAGGGCTCAGCGGGCTCGGCTCGGCGGAGGCAGTCTGGCTTCGCGGCGATCGCGGTGGACGCGGTCGCCACGGAAGTCGACAGCCGCCGTACGGGACGGGCCCGTAGGCGTGTCCGCCCGGTCCGAGAGGCCGGGCGGGGAGGGGCGAACCATGAACGAGACGATCATCTGCGCCGTCGGGAACGTGGCGACCCAGCCGGTGTACCGGGAGTTGGCGGCGGGTCCGTCGGCGCGGTTCCGGCTGGCGGTCACCTCGCGGTACTGG
This sequence comes from Streptomyces griseoviridis, assembly GCF_005222485.1. Taxonomy (NCBI): domain Bacteria; kingdom Bacillati; phylum Actinomycetota; class Actinomycetes; order Kitasatosporales; family Streptomycetaceae; genus Streptomyces; species Streptomyces griseoviridis. Next base: position 3,191,433 of record NZ_CP029078.1, on the reverse strand, counting down.
GACCGGGAGAAGAACACCTGGACGGACGGGCACACCAACTTCTTCACGGTGTGGGCCAACCGCCAGCTCGCCACGAACGCGGCGGCGTCGCTCAGCGTCGGCGACCCGGTCGTCGTGCAGGGCCGGTTGCGGGTGCGCACGGAGGTGCGCGAGGGGCAGAGCTGGACCTCGGCCGACCTGGACGCGGTGACGATCGGCCACGATCTCGCCCGCGGCACCTCGGCGTTCCGCCGGGCGAACAAACCGGAGACGGCGGCGCGGCCCACCAGGCCGGAACCCAACTGGGAGACGCCGACGCCCACTTCGGAGCCGCCGACGGGCGGCGCGGACACCACGGACACCACGGGCGCCGCGGACACCACGGGCCGTACGGACACCAATGGTCGCTCGGGTGCCACAGGGCGCTCAGGCGTCACAGGCCGCGCGGGTGCCGCAGGGCGCTCAGGTGCCACAGGCCGCGCGGGAGCCACAGGCCGTTCGGGGCCCGCGCATTCCGCCGGTATCGCGGGTTCCGGCGAGCCAGCGGACTCCTCCGGCTCCGCGGAACCGTCCGGGTCGGCGGGTTCCTCCGCCCTCGCCGGCCAACCTGAGTCCGAACCGCTCGCGGTGACGTGACGTGATGTCATGTCGTGCCCCGAGCTGACCTGAGTGCGGCTTATCGGCCGATCCACTCCGAGCCATTCGGTGGATTTGTCGATAAGCCCTGCTCACCAAGGGTCGTGGCGATAACGATTGAAAGTCGGATCCGTTGTCCGACCGTATGACCGGGAAGGGCGGTGCAAGCGCCTACCTAGGATGCCGGGCATAGCTCTCGGGGCTTCTGATTCTGCTGGTGGGACCACACCCCCACGTCAAAGGGTCCTGCTCGAAGGGGAATTTGGTGCTTTCTGTGTTCTCTCTGCCGTCCGCGCGCAGGCGGGCCGCCGCCCGGCTCGCCGCCCTGACCCTGGCCTCAGGACTCCTCACCGCCGGGGCGCTGGCCGGAGCCGGTACGGCGGTGGCGGACCAGACGGCAGCGGGCCAGGGCGGGGTGACCGCCACGATAGGCGGGCTCAAGACGTACGGCGCCGCCGTGATCCACGACGAGTCGGGTGACCAGCAGGTCTCGGCGGGCCTGTTCGAGATGTCCGTCGACGGCGGCGGCACCCTCCAGACGTACTGCATCGACCTGCACAACCCCACCCAGCGTGACGCCCGCTACCACGAGACGGCCTGGAGCGGCACCTCGCTGGCCGCCAACAAGCAGGCAGGCAAGATCCGTTGGATCCTGCAGAACTCCTACCCGCAGGTCAACGACCTCGCCGCGCTCGCCGCCAGAGCGGGCGTCAAGGGCGGCCTGACCGAGCAGGACGCGGCGGCCGGCACCCAGGTGGCCATCTGGCGCTACTCGGAGAGCGCCGACGCCGCCGACGTCGACGCGGTCGAGCCGCGCGCCGAGAAGCTCGCGGACTACCTGGAGAGGAACGCGGCCGCTCTCGCCGAACCGACTGCTTCCCTGACGCTCGACCCGCCCGCGGTCTCCGGTCACCCGGGTGAGCTGCTCGGCCCGGTCACCGTGCGCACCAACGCCGGCGGGGTGACGCTCACCCCGCCCGCCGACGCGGTGACCAGCGGTGTCCGGATCGTCGGCAAGGACGGCGAGGAGATCACCGACGCCACCGACGGCAGCAAGGTCTTCTTCGACGTCCCGGCGGACGCGGCGGACGGCTCGGCCGACCTGACCGTCCAGGCGTCGACCACCGTGCCGGTCGGCCGGGCGCTGGTCTCCGACAGCCGCAGCCAGACGCAGATCCTGGCCGGGTCGAGCGAGTCGACGGTCTCCGCGACGGCGAGCGCGACCTGGGGCGGGCAGGGCGCCGTACCGGCCCTGTCCTCCGAGCTGAACTGCGTCAAGGGCAGCCTCGACATCACCGCGGCCAACCAGGGCGACGAGGCCTTCGCGTTCTCGTTGATGGGCACCGACTACAGCATCCCGGCGGGGGAGTCGCGCACGGTGACGGTCCCGTTGCGGGAGGACCAGGCGTACGACTTCACCATCACCGGGCCCGGCGGGCTCGCGAAGCGGTTCACCGGGGTGCTCGACTGCAGGACGCAGAGCAGCGAGGAGGGCGGCGCGGCCGTCCAGACCCTCAGCGAGCCCAGCCCCGCCACGGTGGGCGGGGTCGCCGAGCACACCAACCTCGCGGCGACCGGCAGCACCTCCCCGACCCCGCTGATCGCGGGCGTCGCCATCGCCTTCGTCGTGATCGGCGGAGCGGCCCTGGTCGTGATGCGCAAGCGCGAGGAAGCGGCCCGGGAAGGCTGACCGACGGCGCCCGATGGTGCCCGGTCGGTCCTGCCCGGCGGCACCCGACGGCGTCCGATGGCACCCGGCGGCGCCCGGCGGGACCCTAGGGGACGGTCGGGGCCGACAGGACCGGTTGAGACCGGTCGGAGCCGGTCCGCGCGGGTCGGGTCGGGGCGGGCCGGCGCGGGTCGGGCGATGGGTTCGGCTGGGACGCGCTCCGTCGGGCTGGGCACAATGGCCTCATGACGAAGCCGGCGAAGCCCACGACCCCGACGCCAGGCCCCGGCACGGGGTCCGCCCTGTCCCTCTGGTCGCGGGACTCGGTCCTGTCGATCGGCTCGGTGGGCTCGGTGCTGTCCATCGGCTCGGTCGGTTCGGTCCTGTCGGTCGGTTCGATCGGCAGCGCGCTCTCGGCCGGTTCGATCGGCAGCGCACTGTCCGTCGGTTCGATCGGCTCGGCCCTGTCGTCCCTGTCCGCGGGCTCCTGGCAGAGCAACGGCTCCCTGCTCTCGGCCCAGTCCCACCGCTCGGTCCTGTCCTGGCGCTCCTCCCACGCGCTCCGATCGGCCGCGGCGGCGGGCACGGCGAGGGTGCCGGGCGGGACGCGCACGAGGGGCGCGGCGGGCGCCGTGGGTGTCGCGGGCCTGGTCGGGGCGGTGGCGGTGGCCGCGACGCTGCTGGTCAGGCGAGCGACGCGCCCCTGACCGCCGGCCCCTCGTCCGGCCCGGACAGGCCCCAGCTCAGGCAAGCTAGCCCGCACGGGTTACCACCCAAGGGTGGACGTACGGCAAGATGGGGTGTATCTGCCCTTGCCTGATTTCAAGCTGCCGGACGGTTTCTCTTGGCTGAGTTCATTTACACCATGCGCAAGGCGCGCAAGGCGCACGGCGACAAGGTGATTCTCGACGACGTCACCCTGAGCTTCCTTCCAGGCGCCAAGATCGGTGTCGTCGGTCCGAACGGTGCCGGTAAGTCGACGGTTCTGAAGATCATGGCCGGTCTTGAGCAGCCGTCCAACGGCGACGCCTTCCTGTCGCCCGGCTACACCGTCGGCATCCTCCTCCAGGAGCCCCCGCTCAACGAGGAGAAGACGGTCCTGGAGAACGTCCAGGAGGGTGTCTCCGGCGTCAAGGGCAAGCTCGACCGGTTCAACGAGATCGCCGAGCTGATGGCGACCGACTACTCCGACGCGCTGCTCGACGAGATGGGCAAGCTCCAGGAGGACCTCGACCACGCCAACGCCTGGGACCTCGACGCGCAGCTCGAGCAGGCCATGGACGCGCTGGGCTGCCCGCCCGGCGACTGGTCCGTCGCCAAGCTCTCCGGTGGCGAGAAGCGCCGGGTGGCGCTCTGCAAGCTGCTCCTCGAAGCCCCCGACCTGCTGCTCCTCGACGAGCCCACCAACCACCTCGACGCCGAGTCGGTGAACTGGCTGGAGCAGCACCTCGCCAAGTACGAGGGCACCGTGGTGGCCGTCACCCACGACCGGTACTTCCTGGACAACGTCGCGGGCTGGATCTGCGAGGTCGACCGCGGCCGTCTGCACGGCTACGAGGGCAACTACTCCAAGTACCTGGAGACCAAGGCCACCCGCCTCAAGGTCGAGGGCGCGAAGGACGCCAAGCGGCAGAAGCGCCTCAAGGAGGAGCTGGAGTGGGTCCGCTCCAACGCCAAGGGGCGCCAGGCCAAGTCCAAGGCCCGCCTCGCGCGGTACGAGGAGATGGCGGCCGAGGCCGACAAGATGCGGAAGCTGGACTTCGAGGAGATCCAGATCCCGCCGGGTCCGCGGCTGGGCAGCGTCGTCGTCGAGGTCAACAACCTCGGCAAGGCCTTCGGTGAGAAGGTCCTCATCGACGACCTGTCGTTCACGCTCCCGCGCAACGGCATCGTCGGCATCATCGGCCCCAACGGCGCCGGCAAGACCACCCTGTTCAAGATGATCCAGGGCCTGGAGGAGCCGGACTCCGGTTCGATCAAGGTCGGCGAGACCGTCAAGATCTCCTACGTCGACCAGAGCCGCGAGAACATCGACCCCAAGAAGACGCTGTGGGCCGTCGTCTCCGACGAGCTGGACTACATCAACGTCGGCCAGGTCGAGATGCCCTCCCGCGCGTACGTGTCCGCGTTCGGCTTCAAGGGTCCCGACCAGCAGAAGCCGGCCGGTGTGCTCTCCGGTGGTGAGCGCAACCGCCTCAACCTCGCGCTCACCCTCAAGCAGGGCGGCAACCTGCTGCTCCTCGACGAGCCCACCAACGACCTCGACGTCGAGACCCTCTCCAGCCTGGAGAACGCGCTCCTGGAGTTCCCCGGCTGCGCCGTGGTCGTCTCCCACGACCGGTGGTTCCTCGACCGGGTCGCCACCCACATCCTCGCCTACGAGGGCGAGTCCAAGTGGTTCTGGTTCGAGGGCAACTTCGAGTCGTACGAGAAGAACAAGGTCGAGCGGCTCGGCCCGGACGCGGCGCGTCCGCACCGGGCGACCTACAAGAAGCTGACCCGGGGCTGATCGATCTTGCGGCACATCTACCGCTGCCCACTGCGCTGGGCGGACATGGACGCGTACGGCCACGTCAACAACGTGGTCTTCCTCCGCTACCTGGAGGAAGCCCGTATCGACTTCCTGTTCCGTCCCGAGAAGGACTTCCAGCAGGGGTCGGTGGTGGCACGCCATGAGATCGACTACAAGCGGCAGCTCGTCCACCGGCACGCGCCCGTGGACATCGAGCTGTGGGTCACCGAGATCAGGGCGGCGTCCTTCACCATCCGCTACGAGGTGAAGGACGGCGACCAGGTCTATGTGAAGGCCGCGACGGTCATCGTGCCGTTCGACTTCCAGACCCAGCGCCCGCGGCGGATCACCGCTGAGGAACGGGAGTTCCTGGCGGAGTACCGGGACGACAAGGAGGAGGCCGTCGCCGCATGACGGCCCTCCACCTCGCCGACGAGGGGGAGGCGGCGGACCTCGCGGCCTTCCTCTCCCGGCTGATCCACTACGACCGCGGGGCCGCGGTGCGCCTCCAGGCGGTCGGCACCGCGCTCGCCGTCTTCGGCAGACCGCCGTCCTTCGAGGTGCTCGCGGTCCGCGCCGTCCGCCTCGCCAAGCCGTACGAGAACGGCCTCGACGCCACCCTCGACGTGACCGTCTCCGCCGGTGAACTCCTGGAGTCCGTCGAGGAGTCGGCGGCCACGGCGGGCGTCCCGACGGCCGTGACCGGGCCGCCGTGGGCCGGGGTGCTGCCGCCGCGCGGCGGCTGGCGGGCCGAGAACGGGCTGCCCGCACCGGACGCGCTGCGCGCGCTGGTCCGCGCCGGGGTCACCGAATTCCGCTCCCGCACCCAGGAGTTGGCGCCGGAAGGGCGCACCCGCGCCGAACTCGACCGGATCGGGCGGGAGATCTGGTCCCGCACGGTCGGCCGCACCCGCCTTCCGGTGCGGGCCGTGCACGCGGCGCAGTCGCTCGGCTTCCTGCGGCCCGGGGTCCCGGTGGTGCTGGTCGCCACCGGCGCCTGGCTGCGGCTGCGCACCCCCTACGGCTCGATCGCCGTCCGCCGCGCGGGACTCGGGGCGCTGGACGTCAGCGTCCGCTGAGGACCGCCGAGCGGCCACCGATCCGGAGAGACGGGCGCCGCCCGTCCCCGGTCAGTCCGGGGCGTTCACCATCGACGCCGCCGCGTACGTCAGGTACTTCCACAGCGTCTGCTCGTGCTCCTCGGACAGGCCCAGCTCGTCCACGGCGTCCCGCATGTGCCTCAGCCAGGCGTCGTGCGCCTCGCGGTTCACGGTGAAGGGCGCGTGCCGCATCCGCAGCCGGGGGTGGCCCCGGTTGTCGCTGTACGTGGTCGGGCCGCCCCAGTACTGCATCAGGAACAGCACCAGGCGCTCCTCGGCGGGGCCCAGGTCCTCCTCCGGGTACATCGGCCGCAGCACCGGGTCGTCGGCCACCCCCTCGTAGAACCGGTGGACGAGCCGGCGGAACGTCTCCTCCCCGCCGACCTGCTCGTAGAAGGTCTGCTGCTGAAGCGTCCCGCGCCGAATCTCGTTCACACCCCCATGGTCTCAGACGGCACGGACCAGGACCCCCGGCCTAGGACTCCTGTTCGGGCGCTCGCACCCGGGGCGCGGGGGCCGCACAGTGGAACCATGGGCGTCCCTGATCCCGGCACGGAACCGGCCGCGGCCGCCGCCGAGGCGGCGCGGGACGCGCTGGTGCGGGAGATCGACGCCACCGGCGTCTGGGCCGGCGACCCGGTGTGGCGGGAGGCGTTCGGAGCCGTCCCGCGCCACCTCTTCGTGCCGTACTACTACGTTCCCGTCGCCGGAGGCCATGAGCGGCGCTGGGGCGCCGACCCCGACCCGCTCGCCCGCGCCCGCTGGCTGCGCGGGGTGTACGAGGACGTCCCGCTGGCGACCCGGCTGCGCGACGGCGACCTGGTCTCCTCCAGCAGCCAGCCGTCCCTGATGGCGGCGATGCTCGCCGAGCTGCGGGTGCGCGACGGCGACCGGGTCCTCGAGGTCGGCGCGGGCACCGGCTACAACGCGGCCCTGCTCGCCCACCGGCTCGGCGACGACGCGCTCGTCACCACCGTCGACCTGGAACCGGAGATCACCGAGAGCGCCCGCCGGCACCTGGCCGCCGCGGGGTACCGCCCGGCCGTCGTCACCGGGGACGGCGCGCGGGGCGTCCGGGAACGCGCCCCCTTCGACCGGATCATCGCCACCTGCGCCCTGACCTCGGTGCCGCACGCCTGGCTCGCCCAGTGCGTGCCAGGGGCCCGCGTCCTCGCGCCGGTCGCCACCGGGCTGCTCACGCTGACCGTGCGGGACGCGGACCATGCCGAGGGGCGGTTCCTGCACACGCCCGCCTACTTCGTGCCGCTGCGCGGAGCGGGCCACCGGCCGGCCGGGCCGCATCCGCCGGACGGGGTGCCGCGCCCGGCCGCCGACGACGAACGGCTGCGCTTCCTGTTCGCCCTCACCGCCGCCACCCTCGACCCGCGCGCGGCCCACGCCCTGTGGGAGCGCGAGGGCCGCCCGGTGCGGGAACGGTACGGCGTGAGCGTCGAGGGCGACCGGCAGTGGGCGTGGCTCGACCGGCCGCGGGGCCGGTACCGCTGGCCCCTGCGGGAGTGACCCGCCCGTCCGGCCGGTGTCTCCGGCCGGTCCGTGCCTCAGCCGCGTCGGACCGTGATCGTCGTCCAGGCGCCGACGTGCACCCGGTCGCCGTCCTGGAGCGGGACCGGCACGAACGGCTGGATCGGCTCCTCGCCGCCGTTGACGGTGGTGCCGTTCGTCGAGTTCTGGTCGACGACCGCCCAGTTGCCGTCCGCCTGCTGCACCAGCACCGCGTGCTGGTGGGAGACGCCCGGGTCCTCGGGCGGCACCGCGAGGTCGATGTCCGGGGTGTCGCCCGTGGAGTGCCTGCGGCGGCCGATGGTGACCTGGTTGCCGCTGAGCGTGCGCTGCTGCTCGGGCGAGTACGCGGGCAGGTTGAGCCCGGTGGCCTCGGGGCCCGAGCGCTGCATCATCGCCATGAAGTACTCGCGGTCGGGGCCGATGGTCGCCGTCCAGGTGACCGGGCCGCGCGGCGCCTGGGGTGCCTGCGGGTAGCCGGGGCCCTGCGGGGACTGGTGGGCGCCGGGACCCGGGTAGCCGTAGCCGCCCTGGCCGCCCTGGGCGGGTGCGCCGCCCGGTCCGCCGGGGCCGTGGGCGGGCGGGGAGATCACCCAGTCGTCCTCACCGCCGCCGAAGCCCTGGCCGCCCTGGTGCGGGCGGCCGGTCTCCCGCTGCGGGAACGCGGGCGGGGCGGGCGGTCCCGCCTGCTGCTGGAACCCCTGCGGACCGCCGGGCCCCGCGGGCGGCGTCGGCCCTGGCGGGGGCGGCACGGGCCGCGACGGGTCGGGGCCGTAGCCGGACGGGCCGCCGCCGAAGTTCGGCCGGCCCTGCTGGTCGGGACGGCCCGGCGCGTTGCCGAACGGCGGCGGTCCCGACGGGTCGGGCCCGCCGGGGCCGCTGCCGAAGTTCGGGGAGCCCTGCTGGTCGGAGCCCTCGCCGAAGCGGGGGCGGCCCTGCTGGTCGGGTTCGTTCCCGAAGGGCGGGCGGCTCTGCTGGTCCTGGTCGGCGCCGAACGGCGGGCGGCCCGGCTGGGTGCCGAAGGGCGGCGGGCTCTGCTGGTCGGGGCGGCCCGGCTGGGTGCCGAAGGCGGGCGGTCCCGGCCGGCCGCCGAAGTCCGGCGGTCCCGACGGGTCGGGGCGCGAGGGGTCGCCGCCGAACGACGGGATCGGCTCGGCCGGCCGGTTCACCTGCGAGGGGCGCGAGCCCTGGTACTCGTACGGGTCAGCGCCGCCGTACGTGGGTCCCGGCGGCTGCTGGAAGCGCGGGGCGCCCTGGCCGGGCGCCTGCGGGCGCGGCGCGGCCGGGGTGTACGAGGTCGCCGTGTTCGTCAGGAAGTTCCACCGGCACTCCTCGCAGAACGGGGCGCCGCCCTCGCGGGGCGTGCGGCACTGCGGGCACAGCTCCGGGTCCTGTCCGGGACCCGAGGACTGGTGGCGCCCGCTCTGCGGCGGCGGGAAGCCGTAGCCGCCACCGGGCGGGGGCGGCGGAGGCGGCGGGGGTACGGCACCGGCCATGCGGTGACCGCAGACCTCGCACCAGTCGTCGGAACCCGACTGGTGTCCGTTCGGGCAGGTCGGCATGTCGGCGCTTCCCCCTCTCTGTCAAGCCTGTCTGGGCGGCTCGGTCACTTCTTCACGCGGACGGTCTTGGTGGACCGGGTCTCGAGAGTCATCTCGTCGGCCTCCGCGACCTTCGCCTTCAGTCGCACAGTACCGGTCGCGGCGTCGACCACGTCCACCACCTTCGAAAGCAGTTTCGCAGTATCCGCGTTCCCGGAAGCGCCCGCCAGCTGAACGGCCCGGCCCAGTTTGGCCGTTGCTCCGTCGAAATCACCCGCTTTGCGCAGATCCAGGCCCTGTTGGATGACCTGTGCCAGTTCGGCCTGTCCCGTGTAGTGGGCGACCTGCGGATTGATCGACGTCGAGGCGGCCATGTCGTCCGTCCACACCGCCCGCACCAGACCCTGCGCGCCCAAGTTCCGCGCGGAGCCGTCGGGTTGCGGGATCACCAGGGACACCCGCGCGGCGAGCATCTCCTGGCCCAGATGGGCGGCCGGGACCTCCACGCAGACGTGGTAGTCACGGGACTCGTCCCCCCAGGAACCGGTGGGGTAGTCGCCCGCGCGCGGCCCCGCCTCGGTCCGCCGGTCGGTCAACTCCGTCACCGTCGGCGCGACTTGCTTGACGAACTTGATGGCGGTGCCGACCGGCGTCCACACCCGGAGCGCGACGTCGGCGACCTCCTTGCCCATCGTCTTCTCCATCATCCCGGTGAAGTCGGCGGCGAGACCGGCCGGATCGGCGACGATGTCCGCGGTGCCGAGCAGCGCCGACGCGACGGCTGTGACTTCTTTCACTTCCCAGTCGGTGCCGACCCCGCGGGCGTCGCAGGTGAACCGGCCCGCGCAGCTTTCGAGGGCCGCCTTCAGATCCTCGGGCGCCTCGTGCTCGTTGCGGCCGTCGGTCAGCAGGATGCCGTGCCGGATCGCCACGTCGGCCGACGACAGCAGCCGGTCGGCCAGCCGCAGCCAGGTGCCGATGGCCGTGCCGCCGCCCGCGGACAGCTTGCGCAGCGCGAACTTGGCCTGCTCCCGGGTGGTCGCGTCGGCGACCGCGAGCCGCCCGCCGCCCGGGTAGACCTCCTTGGCGACGTGCGTGCCGCCGATCACCGCGAAGTGCACACCGTCGCGCAGGGCGTCGACGGCGGCGGCCGTCGCGTCCCGGGCGTTGCGCATCTTGGCCGGCGGGTAGTCCATCGAGCCGGAGCAGTCCACCATCAGCGCCACCGCCGCCGACGGACCCGCTCCCGGCGCTCCCGCCGGGTGGAGGTGCGGCGCCGTGCCGGTCGTGCCGCCGCCGGTGGCGGTGACCGTCACGATCGCGCTGACCTCGCGCCCGCCCTCCGGCAGGTACTCGTTCTGGTACACGTCGACCGAGAACTGCGGCACGTGCGCCTTCGAGAAATTGGCCATGCCTGCTCACTTCCCCCTCGTGAGGCCCTGATCGGACAGGGCGTCCCTGGGCCGCGGGCCGGTCCCCACCGTCCCGCGGCTGCTTCCCCGTGCGCGGCCCTTCAGGCCGATCCTGCCCCCTGCGCCACGGCGGGGAACGGCACGACGGCCACTGTTACGTTGTCGTGGCCCCCGCCGTCCAGGGCGTGACCCACCAGCACCCGGGCGCTGTGCAGCGGCCGCAGGGCCGCGTCCGCGGGGACGGCCTCGGCCATCTCCTCGGCGCCCTCCGCGTAGTTCCACAGCCCGTCCGTGCACACCACCACCACGCCGGGCCGGTCCGGCTTGAACGACGCGGTGTGCGGCTCCAGTTCGTAGGCGTCGGCGCCGAGCCAGCCGGTGATCGCGTGGGCGCGTTCGTCGGCGTACGCCTCGGCCTCGTTCATCAGGCCCGCCGCGACCATCTGCGCGGCCCACGAGTCGTCCTCGGTGAGCCGGGCGGGCGGCGACGAGCGGTCCACCGGCACCCAGTAGACGCGACTGTCACCGACCCAGCCGACGGTCAGCAGCCCGCCGGTGACGATCGCGCCGACCAGCGTGCAGGCCGGCGCGTTCTGGTGCGGGGCCTGCTCGCGGGCGGTGGCGGGCTCGGCGGCCAGCGCGTCGACCGCGTGCGAGGCGGCGACGATGGCCTCGTGCATCGCCTGCTGCGGATGGGTACCGAGGGGCAGCGCGGCGAGCAGCGACCGGCTCGCGGCGCGGGAGGCGGCCAGGGACGCGTCGTCGGGGCGGGTCGCCGAGGAGACGCCGTCGCAGACGATCGCGACGGAGACCGGGGAGCCGTCGGGCAGCGCGCAGGCCGCGATGGCGAACGCGTCCTCGTTGCGGTGGTGGCGCAGACCCCGGTCGCTGACGGCGGCGACCTGGCCCGCCTCCTGCTCCATGTGGTCGCGCTCGCGCGGCTGGGCGTGCCCGCAGTTCTCGCAGTAGCCGTCCTGGTCGACCCGGCCGGCCCGGCAGGCCACACAGACCTTCTGGTCGGCGGCGGCGGGGAGTTCGGCGCCCTCGGCGGGCGGCGGCTCGGGCGCCTGCAACGGGTAGTCGTCGGGCGCGGGCGCGCGGTCGAACCGCACCCCGGTGCCGGGCGCGGGGACCGCGGCGGCGGGCCGTGGCGGTTCCTCGGGGGGTGGCGGGACCACGCCGTTCAGGGCGACCGTCGGATGGTCGTCAGGACGGGCGGGGACCGCCGACAGGTCGTATCCGCACGCACCGCAGAAGCGGTCGCCCGATTCGAGCGGCCACTCGCAGCTCGGGCACGCGGACAGCTGGGGCATCTGCGACATCAACTACACCCACGTCCGGGGGCGGTAACGATTGGCACGTTCCACCAGGTCGATCCTCTCCTCGCCGCCCCGCGCCAACCGGGCCAGCGTGCGGTACGAACGCTCAAGACCGAAGCGGAGTCCCCGCTCGTCCAGCGCGCTGCCGAGCAGCACCCGCTGTGCCGCCGGGCCTGAGCCCTGGCCACCGGAGAGTATCCAGTCCAGCGCGCACCCGAGCACCTCGGCCGACAACTGCTCCCGGCGGGCCGGGTCGAGACCGTACGCGTCGAGCGCCTCGACCTGCCCCGCCGAGGCGCTCAGGTCGTCAAGGAAGGGTACGTCGTCGGTGGCGGCGGTCCGTTGACGCCCCCGCAGCCGGGCCCGCACCGCGGCCACCCGGGCGGCCGTGCAGTGGATCGACGACTCGGGGACGGACTCCAGGGTCAGGACGGCCGCCGCCCGGCCGCCGCTCGCCAACTGGACGCGGGCCAGGCCGAAGGCGGCGCTCACATAGCTGGGGTCCGTCGACCAGACCAGCCGGTAGTACTCGGCCGCGTTGTCCAACTGGCCGAGCAGCTCGGCGCACAGGCCGAGCGCCAGCTTCGGCGCCGTCTCGCCGGGGAAGGCGTCGTAGATCGCGTCGAAGGCGAGCGCGGCGCCCTCCTGGTCGCCGGTGACCAGCGCGGCCACCCCCCGGTACCAGACCACCCGCCAGTCGTCGGGCCGTTCGTTCTCGAGGGCCCGCAGCGCGTTGACGGCGGCCGCGAGGTCGCCGTTCTCCAGCCAGGCGCGGATCTGCCGCAGCCGTGTCTCCACGGAGGACGCCGGGGCCGCCGCGAGCGCGCCGAGGAGTTCGGCGGGTGCGGTCGTCATCAGCCCGGCCAGGAAACCGGCGTTGGGGTCGCCCGGGTCGACCCGCGGCACCGGCAGGGCGAGCCCCGCGGCGGAGGCGTCGACGGCCTTCACGATGCCGGAGCCGGAGCCGGAGGCGGTGGTGTCGGGGGCCGGGACGGCGGGCGGCACGGCCGGCGGCACCGGGGGCAGCGCGGGCGGCGCCGGCGCCCGACGGCGCGTCCGGGCGGCGCGCACGGCGCGGGCCCCGAGCCGCGACACGTCACCCTCCAGCTTCGGGAACAACTCCGTGTCCGTGACCCGCACCTCGGGCCCGAACAGCGTCGAGAGGGCCGGCCTCGCCCGCCCCGACTGGAGCGAGACGACCTCCCGCAGCACGCCCGTCAACTGCTCGGCCATCTCCTGCGCGGAGGCGAACCGGCGCGCCGGATCGGGGTCGGTGGCCCGCACCAGGAGCCGGTAGAACGACTCGTAGCGCCGGAACACCTCGATGTGCTCCGGGTCGGGCAGCGAGTCCGCGAAGACGTTGGTGTAGCCCTGGAAGTCGAAGGTCAGGACGGCCAGCGTGCGCGCCACCGTGTACAGGTCGGAGGCGACCGACGGGCCGACCTCGGCGACCTCGGGCGCCTGGTAGCCGACCGTGCCGTAGATCGCCGACACGTCGTCGTCCATGCGGCGCACCGCGCCCATGTCGATCAGCTTCAGCTGGTCCTCGGTCTGTATCGCGTTGTCGACCTTGAAATCGCAGTACAGCAGGTTGCGGCTGTGCAGATGGCCGAGCGCCTCCAGCGCCTCGATGCCGTACGCGCACGCCTGCTCCACCGGCAGCGGATCCCGCCTGCCCGCCTCCGTGCGGCGGGAGTTGGCGATCTCCTTCAGCGACTTGCCGCCCACGTACTCCATGACGATGTAGCCGTCGAGGGAGCCGGTGCGCTGGTCGAGGTGCTCGACGAAGTTGTAGATCCGCACGATGTTGGCGTGCTCGATCTCGGCGAGGAAGCGCCGCTCGGAGATCGCCGCCTCCATCGCGTCCTGGTCACCGGTGTCCAGCAGCCCCTTGAGGACCACCCAGCGGTCCGACACCGCCCGGTCGACCGCGAGATACACCCAGCCGAGGCCGCCGTGCGCCAGGCAGCCCGCCACCTCGTACTGGCCGTGCACCACGTCCCCGGCGGCCAGCTTCGGCACGAAGGAGTACGGGTGGCCGCACTTGGTGCAGAACCCCTCCGTGCGCCCGGCGTTGCCGCCGCGCGAACGCCCCACCGGGGCACCGCAGTCGGAGCGCGAGCAGAACCGCTTGCGCTCAGGGACCTCCGGGTCGGCGAGGACCATCGCCCGCGGGTCGGGACGCGGCACGTCGGGCACCTGGACCAGACCCGCGCCCAGCCTGCCCCGCGAACCCGTGCTCGTCCCCGAGCCCGAACTGCGCACCGACACCGAACGGTTGGTGGACCGGCCGGACAGGGAGCGGGAGAGACGGCCCGACACCGAGCGCCGCGACCTCGACGACTGCGACGTCCGTGACGACGCGCCTGAACCGCTCCGCGCGCTCGCCGCGCTCGCCGAGCCCCTGGCGCCCACCGTCATCCCGGTGGCCGGTGAGCCGACCATGCCCGTCGAGGACACCACCGGCGCCAACCCGCAGGTGTCGCAGTACAGTTCGCCGCCGCCGACGTCCTCGTAGGCGCCCTCGCAGTCGGGTCGCTGACAGGGCTGCTGTGCCTGACTCATCGGGACTCCTCCCCACCGTTGCCCGCGCCGTCCCGGCCGGGTGCCGCCGGGCCGCCGAGCAGTTCGGCCGCCGCCCGCTGATAGCGCAGCACCGCCTGCTCCGCCACCCGCAGATCGCAGGGCGCGCTCCACAGCATCCGCCGGGCCGCGTCGTACCGCTCGATCAGGAACGGGTCCTCGGCCAGCCCGTGCCTGGTCACCTTCGCCCGGTACGCGTCGAGCCTGCCGCGCAGCTCGGCGCGGACCGCGAGCGGCGCCGTCACCGCCGTCAACGACTCGCGGGCCCGCAGCAGTTCGTCCTCCGCCTGCCGCTCCAGGGACTCCAGGAGCGGCGAGAGGCGGTGCCACTGGGCGTGCCTGCGGTACTCGGACGCCGTCGCCAACTGCTCCTGGAGCGCGGTCGGCGGACCGCCGACCACCGGCACCTCGGTGGCCGCTATCTTCGCGAGGACCTCACCGCGCGCCGTCCGCGCCTCGGCGAGCGTGCGGTCGGCCCGGCTCAGCACGTCCCGCACCCGCGCCAGCCGATGTTCGGCGTCCTGCCGCACGGTGAGCACCGCGTCGATCTCCCGCCGCACGTCCTCCAGGGCGCGCGCCTCACGGTCGTACACGGTGGTGTCGGGTCGGCCGCCGCCGGGCGCCGAACTCCCGGACGCCGGCGCCCAGTACGCCAGCGGATCGGACACCACCCGCTCGCGCAGCGACGTCAGGGTGCGGGTGATGCGCTCCAGGTCGTCGCCGGCCGGGTGTTCGCCGGGGCGGACGCCCACCGAGTGGGCGAGGGCGCGGGTGCGCCGCAGCTCGGCGGCGAGCAGGTCGATCCGGGCGGGCAGCGCCGACCAGACGGCGTCCGCCGCGACCACCAGGTCGAGGCCCGCCGCGTACAGGTCGTTCATCCGGTCGACCAGCGACTCCAGCGAGAACCGCTCGCTGAGCAGCGCGGGGGAGCCGGTGGTGGAACCCGGGACGGTGACCGACTCGCCGCGCAGCAGCTCCGTCAGCTCCACCAGGTCCTCGCGGCTCGACCAGCGGCGGCGGCCCCTGATCGCGCGGGCCGAGCGCAGCGCGCCGCTGTACGCGTCGAAGTACGCCCACAGCAGGGTGATCGCCGTGTCCGTGCCCGCCCAGCGGTCCTTGGTGAGACCGGTCAGCTCGGCGCCTTCGAGGAGTCTGCGGCCCGCGTGGTCCTGGAGGGCGAGCAGGGACGTCTCGATCGCCTCGTGCTCCGCGCCGAGCCGCGCCAGCGCACGGTCCACCTCGTCCCGGTCCATCACCGGCCCGGCGGGGTCCGTGACGCCCATCGATCACCTCTCGCTGCTGTCGGTCCTGCGCTGTCCGTCCGGTCTCTTCCCCGGCCGTCCGGCCACCGGGCCCGGTGGCCGGTCACTGGTAGTGGGCGGCGGGCGGGGTCGCCGACGCCGACTTCCGGCCGCCCTGGTCCATCGTCGGGTGCAGCCATCTGGTGTAGGACGCCCGCCAGCCGTCGGGGTCCTTGAGGTAGTCCCGGAGGGTGCCGTTGACCTCGCGCACCAGGTCGTCGGCGCCGCGCTTCATCGCCACGCCGTAGTACTCGTCGGTGAACAGGCCGCCCTTCAGCTCCACCGTGGGGTCCTGGGCGGCCTGGCTCGCGGCGAGCGCGCCGTCGGTGACCACCGCGTCGACCTGGCCGAGCTGGAGCTTCACCAGGCAGTCGAGCTGGTTGGGGACGGTCGTGCGGATGTCGGTCGAGGCGGGCAGCCTGCCGGAGGTGCGGTCGGCGGCCAGCGCGTCGTGCGCGGTGGAGCCGTCCGCCGAGCAGACCCGCTTGCCCGCGAGCGACGTGTCGTACCCGGTGACCGACGAGTTCTTGGGGGCGAGGACCTGCTGCCCGGTCCTGAAGTAGGGCGCGGAGAAGGCGACCTCGGCGAGGCGCGAGCAGGAGATGGTCATGGTCCGCACGACCATGTCGACCTCGCCGCCGCGCACCGCGTCGATACGGCGGCTGGTCGGGATGGCCTTGAACTGGACCGCGTCCGGGTCGCCGAGCAGATCCTGCGCTATCCGGTGCACCAGGTCGATGTCGAAGCCCTCCAGGGCGCCGCTCTCGTTGTTCGGGTCGAGGTAGCCCCAGCGGTAGCTGTTCTGGTCGACGCCCACGATCAGCCGCCGGTCCTTGCGGGCCTTGATGGCGTCGAGCGTCGGCGTACTCCCGCTCCCGCCGGCCGGGTCGAGGCTCTGGTCCTGCGGGTTCTCGCAGGTCTCGGCGCGCGTCTGGAGGCCGCGGGTGAGCGTGGACGCCGCGGCGTCGTCGGGGCCTGGGGGCTGGGTCAGGGGCAGCAGCAGCGCGCAGACCACCGCCAGGGCGCACAGGGCCGCCATCGCGCCCACCCCGCCCCATCCGCGCAGGCTGGAGCGGAGCCTGGCCCGCAGCCGCCGTGCGTTCATCGGCACGCCCCCTTCCACGTCGTTCACCGGTACTCCGAGAGCCTGCGTCCGATGCCGCCCACCGCGCCCGCCGCGCCGAGCACCGCGAGGAGCGCGGCGCCCGCCGGGAGACCGGTGAGCGCGCCCCGGCCGTCGCGCGCGGCCCGCTTGAACTCGTCCTGCTCGTGCGCGAGCGCCGTCTTCAGGGCGGCGTCGACGCTGTCGAAGCAGACGCTCGTCGGGTCCTTCGAGGCGCCGATGACCCGGTCCCGCGCCGCCTGGTAGTTGCCCGAGTCGTTGTCCGCGCGGGCCAGCGCGTGCCGTTGCCGCCACTGCTTCACCGCGGTGTCGGCGTCGGCGACGGGCTTGCGGCCCGCGTCGTCGTCGGCGAGCTGCTTGGCCTTCGCCAGCGCGGCGGCCAGCCGGTCGATCTCCTTGTCGTAGCCCGCGTCGAAGGCGTCGACGACCTTGCCGTCGACCGTCTTCGTCTCGGCGCCCCTGCTGACCAGCACCAGGTTCTCGTCGCTGCGGGCCGTCAGGGACGCGATCCGGGCGTCGTGCAGGACGTCGAGGGAGCGCACCCCGTGGTCGTAGGAGCTGGTGAGGCCCGCGCGGGCGACGGTGTGCCCGACGACCAGCCACAGCAGCACCACCGCGGTCGCCGCCGACGCGGTGACCAGGCCGCGGTTGAGGACCCGGTTGGTGCGCAGGTACATGCGGCGCTGGGCCCAGCCGAGCGCGGCGAGCGCGGCCAGGCCGAGGAGGGCGGCGAGCCACGGGAACGACTTGGCGTCCGCGTAGTCGGCGCGCAGCCGTCCGTTCTCGTTCTGGTAGAGCCGCTCGGCCGCCGGCAGCATCTGCCGCTGCATGGTGTCGTCGGCGGTGCGCAGATAGGCGCCGCCGACCGGGTAGCCCTGCCGGTTGTTGGCGCGGGCCGTCTCGACCAGGCCCTTGTACACCGGCAGCAGGTCGTTCAACCGCGCGATGATCTTCGCGGACTCGGAGCCGGGGTCGGAGTTGGCGGCGGCCGTGACCAGCTTCGACGCGGCCGTGCGTATGTCGGCCTCGTAGCGCTCCCGTGTCGCCGGCTTCTCCTGGAGGCCGGCCAGATAGCCGCCGGTGGCGGCCGTGTTGGCGTCCGCGAGGCTGCGGTAGATGTCGGCCGCGTCGGAGCTGAGCGGCTGGCTGCTGGTGAGGACGTCGTCGGCGGCGGCCGCCCGGTCCGTCAACTGCCAGGCGGTGACGGCGCCGAAGGCCACCACCAGCGCGGCCAGCAGGGCGCCGATGGCACGCAGCCTGCCCGGCTCGGTGGTGGCCGCCGCGCGCAGCCGGTCGGCGCCCTCGGCGAACGCCGTGCGGCGCGGCGGGGCGGGCGGTTCGATCGGCACGGCGGGCGCGGGACGGCCCTGCTGCGGCGGGACGGCCGGCACCGGCGGCGCGCCCGTGACCGGCGGCGCGCCGCTGCTTCTCGGCGTCTGTGTCACTTTCGACCTCCCCCGTGGTCCTCCGTCGCCGCAAGTATCGCTGCCGGGACCGACATCCGCACCGGCCCCGGCTGGATCTTGCCGGGATCGTGGTCCCGCGTCACCCCTGCCCATGTATACGCCGGGAGAATCCGGTTGGTTCCTGGCGGGGTGCGCGACGTCGGCCGTCGGCGCTGGTGGTGTCCGTCTCCGCCGCCCGTCCGCGGCTCCAGGCGTCCAGCGGGCTCGGCGCCTCGACGCGTTCCTGGCCGAGGGGCGTGAGGTGGTGGCCGTCGGCGCGCAGGGTGAGCAGGCGTGCGCCGGTCAACTCGTCGAGGCGGGTGCCGAGCACGCTGGAGGACAGGCCCTCGCGACGGCGTCGCGGCGCGCGGAAGCCGGTCGGTGTCCGGCTCGGCTCCCCAGGACGCGCGGGGTCCGGCGGCGTCCGAGCGGATCGAGCGCGGCCGTCACCGGACGGCCGGCCGTGGACCCCCGCGCGCGTGCCGTGCGGTCTCGGGAGGTTCGGCGGCGCGTGCCGCCGACGCCCACCACGACCTGCTCACCCGCCGGACGAAAGGGAAGCCGGTCCCGCGCCTTGACCGCGCGGGCGTCCGCGTGTTCACCCCGGCCGATCACCCCGCCCGCCGACGCCCGCACGCCCTTGTCGTTCAGCCCGGGAAGAAGCCCCGCAGTCTCTCCTGCGCCTCCCGGTCCGCCTCCACCAGGTCGAGGCCGAGCAGGGCCGCGCCCAGGACCGGGCTCGCCTGCACCACCCTCGGTACCGCCTTCGGCGCCCGGATCGCGAGCAGGTCCCGCACCCCGTCGTCGAGTTGGGGGTGGCGGGCCGCGAGGACGCCGCCGCCGAGGAGCACCGGGGTCTCCTCGGTGAGGAGGTCGAGACGGGTCAGGGCGACGGTCGCCATGGCGACCACCTCGTGCGCCAGCCGGTCCACGAGCGCGCGGGCGACGCCGTCGCCCGCCGCCGCCGTCGCGAACAGGACCGGGGTCAGTTCGTAGCGGCGGGCGTGCGCGATGTGCTCCAGGTGCAGGGCCTCGATCAGGGCGAGCATGGTGGGGTGGCCGAAGTGCGCGGGCAGGGCGCGGGAGAGTTCCGTCGCCTCGCCGCGGCCGTCCTCGCCGCGGGCCGCGTGCCACAGGGCCTCCTCGGCGAGGCCCCAACCGCCGCCCCAGTCACCGGAGATCCTGCCGATCGCGGGGAAGCGGGCGGTGCGGCCGTCCGGGCGCATGCCGACGCAGTTGATGCCCGCGCCGCACACCACGGCGACCCCGCGCGGCTCGGGGATCCCGGCCCGCAGGATGGCGAAGGTGTCGTTGCGGACCCGGACGGCGCCGCCCCAGCCGCGTGCCTCTATCGCGGCCGCGAGCCGCTCCTCCTCCACCGGGAAGTCGGCGTTGGCGAGACACGCGGAGACCTGGTCGACGGAGGTCACCCCGGCGGCGGCGAAGGCGCGGTCCACGGCCTCGGCGACGGCGTCCACCGCGGCCCGCACCCCCACCGCCTGGGGGCGGAACCCGCCGCCGCGGGCGGTGGCGAGGACGGTGCCGTCGGCCGCCACGACCGCGACGTCGGTCTTGCTGTTGCCGGCGTCGACGGCGAGGACGGGTGCGGTCAGGCCCACGCGAGGTGCTCCCGGTTGTGTGCGATCAGTCGGTCGGTCAGGGCCTCGGCGGCCGGGTACTGGCCGATCAGCGGGTGGGCGAGCAGCGCCCGGAACACCCGGTCGCGGCCGCCGCGCAGGGCCGCTTCGAGGGCCAGGTCCTCGTAGGCGGTGACCTGGGCCGTCAGGCCCGCGTACAGCGGGTCGACCGGCGCCACCGGCAGCGGCACGGGGCCCTTGGGCCCGACCGCGGCCTGCACCTCGACGACCGCGTCGGCGGGCAAAAACGGCAGGGTGCCCCGGTTGAGGGTGTTGACCACCTGGTAGGGGCTGCCGCCCCCGCCGAGCAGCGCGGCGGCCAGGTCGACGGCGGCCTCCGAGTAGTAGGCGCCGCCGCGTTTGGCGAGCAGCGCGGGCTTCTCGTCGAGCGCGGGGTCGCCGTACATCTCCAGCAGTTGGCGCTCCATCGCGGCGACCTCGGCGGCCCTGGACGGCTTGGTGCGCAGCTCCGCCACGACCGCGTCGTGGTCGTAGAAGTAGCGCAGGTAGTACGACGGGACCACGCCGAGCCGGTCGAGGAGCGGGCGCTCCAGCCGCAGGTCGGCGGCGATCGTGTCGCCGTGCTCGGCCAGCAGCCTGGGCAGCACGTTCTCGCCCTCGGGGCCGCCGAGGCGCACCCCGGTCTCCCAGGTGAGGTGGTTGAGGCCGATGTGGTCGAGGTGGACGTCGGCCGGTGTGACGTCGAGCAGCGCGGCGAACTTCCGCTGGAAGCCGATCGCGACGTTGCAGAGACCCACCGCCTTGTGGCCGGCCTGGAGCAGGGCGCGGGTGACGATGCCGACCGGGTTGGTGAAGTCGATGATCCAGGCCTCGGGGTTGGCGCGGCGGACCCGTTCGGCGATGTCGAGGACGACGGGGACGGTGCGCAGCGCCTTGGCGAGGCCGCCCGCGCCGGTGGTCTCCTGGCCGACGCAGCCGCATTCCAGCGGCCAGGTCTCGTCCTGCTGGCGGGCTGCCTGGCCGCCGACGCGCAGTTGCAGCAGCACGGCGTCGGCGCCTTCGACGCCCGCGTCCAGGTCGGAGGTGGTGACGACGCGCCCCGGGTGGCCCTGCCGGGCGAAGATGCGCCGGGCGAGACCGCCGACCAGTGCGAGGCGGTCGGCGGCCGGGTCGACCAGCACGAGTTCCTCGACGGGCAGGGTGTCCCGCAACCGGGCGAAGCCGTCGATGAGTTCGGGGGTGTAGGTCGAGCCTCCGCCGACCACGGTCAGTTTCATTGAGTGGTTAACCCTTCACTCCGGTGAGCGTGACACCTTCGACGAACGCCTTCTGGGCGAAGAAGAACACGAGGATCACGGGGGCCATGACCAGAACGGTGGCGGCCATGGTGAGGTTCCAGTCGGTGTGGTGCGCTCCCTTGAACGATTCCAGGCCGTAACTCAGCGTCCACGCGCCCGGGTTCTCGGAGGCGTAGATCTGCGGGCCGAAGTAGTCGTTCCAGGCGTAGAAGAACTGGAAGAGGGCGACGGCCGCGATGCCGGGTCTCGCCATCGGCAGCACGACTCTGAGGAGGGTGCGCAGATCGCCGCAGCCGTCGACGCGGGCCGCGTCCAGGTACTCGTTCGGGATCGTCATCAGGAACTGGCGCAGCAGGAAGATGGAGAACGCGTCGCCGAACGCCATCGGGATGATCAGCGGCCACAGCGAGCCCGACAGGTCGAGCTGCTTCGCCCAGAAGAGATACATCGGGATGACGACGACCTGCGGCGGCAGCATCATCATCGAGATGACCAGCATGAGGGAGAGGTTGCGGCCCCGGAAGCGGAACTTGGCGAGCGCGTACGCCACCGGGATCGACGACCCGACGGTCAGGACGGTCCCGAGGCCCGCGTAGAGCAGGGTGTTCCTCCACCAGGTGAGGAAGCCGGGGGTGGCGAACACCCGGCGGTAGTTGGACCACTCCCAGGTGTGCGGGATCAGGTCCCGGCTGAGTGCCTGGGTGTCGCTCATCAGCGAGGTCAGGAACACGAACACGAACGGCAGGGTGAAGAACAGCGCCGCCGCGACGCCGAGGGCGTGCACGGCGATCCATTCGAGCAACGCCCGGTGGCGGGCGTCGCGTTCGGCGGGGGAGCCGGACGCGACGCGCGGTGCGGCGGCCGTGCCGAGGAGTCGGGCCATGGTCAGTCACCTGCCTGGATGAGGCCGCCCCGGCGCCGCATCAGGAACGCGGTGAACGCCATCGACAGGGCGAAGAGGACGAGGGCGACGACACACGCGGAGCCGTAGTCGAAGCGCTGGAAGCCGAGGTTGTAGACGAGTTGGGGGAGGGTGAGCGTGGACTTGTCCGGGTAGCCGGGCTCGAACTGGGTGCCGGCGCCCTGGATGACACCGGAGGCGACCTTCCCCGCGATGAGCGGCTGCGTGTAGTACTGCATCGTCTGGATGACGCCGGTGACCACCGCGAACATCACGATCGGCGCGATGGTGGGCAGCGTGACGTACCGGAACCGCTGCCAGGCCGAGGCGCCGTCCAGCTCGGCCGCCTCGTACTGCTCGGTGGGCACGTCGAGCAGCGCCGCCATGAAGATGACCATCAGGTCGCCGATGCCCCACAGGGCGAGCAGGGTGAGGGCGGGCTTGGACCAGGTCGGGTCGTTGAACCAGCCGGGGGCCGGCAGGCCGGCCTTCTCCAGGATCGAGTTGACGGGTCCGGTGCCGGGGTTGAGGAGGAAGGCGAACGCCATCGTCGCGGCCACCGGCGGGGCCAGGTAGGGCAGGTAGAAGAGGGTGCGGAAGACTCCGGTCGCCGTCCTGATCCGGGTGATCAGCAGGCCGACGCCGAGCCCGAACAGCACCCGCAGCGTCACCATCACCAGGACCAGCCACAGGGTGTTGCGCAGCGCGGGCCAGAAGTAGGGGTAGTGCGCGAAGACGTACGTCCAGTTCTTGGTGCCGCTCCAGGCCGGCGGCCTGAAGCCGTCGTAGTGCATGAACGAGAAGTAGACGGTGGACAGCAGCGGGTACGCGAAGAACACCGCGAAGCCGATCAGCCACGGCGACATGAAGGCGAGGGTGCGCAGCGCCGACCTGCGGCGCTTCGACGCCAGGGTGAGGGTGCTCATCGCGGCCTACTCCGCCTGCGCGATGTCCGTGTCGATCTGCGCGGCGGTCTTCTTCAGCGCCGCCTTCAGATCGGTGACCTTGCCGCTCTCGTAGTCGTAGCCGAGCTGCTGGATCGTGGTCAGGTAGACACCGCCGTTGACGGAGGCGGGCGACGTCGTCGAGTTCGGGTCGGCGGCGATGTCGAGGAACGTCTTGAAGCGCGGGTCGTAGGTCAGCTTCGGGGACTTCAGAGCCGCGAGCGTGGAGGGCACGTTGTGCAGGTCGTTGGAGAAGCCGACGACCGCGTCGGTGTCGGTGGTCATGTACTTCACCAGCTCCCAGGCCGCGTTGCGCTTGTGGCTGGTGGCGGCGATGCCGGCGATGGTGCCGGTGATGTAGCCCTTGCCGTACTGGTCTGCCTGGTCGTCGGGGACGGGCAGCGGGGCGACGCCTATCTCGAAGCCGGGCTTGGCTTCGAGGGCCATGCCGAGCCGCCACTCGCCGTCCAGCTGCATGGCCACCTGGCCGGTGTGGAAGGGGTGCTTGGGGCCCCATTCGTCGCCCAGCTTGGCGCGGTAGGTCTCCAGTTTCTTGAAGCCGCCGAGCCCGTCGACGAGGTCCTTCTGCATCCTGAACCCGGCTTCGAAGGCGGGGTCGGTGGCGAGCCGGGAGGCGCCGTCCTTGCCGAAGTAGGTCGGTGAGAACTGGGCGAGGTAGTGCTCGGTGGTCGTCTCCCAGCCGTGGTAGTCGGGCATGAAGCCGAGTTGCCGGTAGCTGTCGCCGTCGGTGATCGTCAGCTTCTGGGCGTCCTTCTTGAACTGGGACCAGGTCTTCGGCGGGCTGGTGATGCCGGCCTTCTCGAACGCCGTCTTGTTGTAGTAGAGGCCGTATGCGTCGCCGAGCAGCGGCACCGTGCAGCGGTCGCCGTCGAACCGGGTGTACTCGTTCATCGCCTTCGGGAACGTCGTCCCGGGGTCGATGCCCGCCTTCTCGAAGTACGGGTCGAGGTCGACCAGCGCGCCCGACGAACAGAACTTGCCGACGTTGTTGGTGGTGAACGACGAGATGACGTCGGGCGCCCGGCCGCCGCCGCTGCGCAGCGCCTGGTTGATCTTGTCGTCGGTCATGTTGCCGACGACGTTCACATGGATGTTCGGGTGCGCCTTCTCGAACCCGGCGACCAGTTTCCGTACGGCCTTCACCTCGGCGGGCGCGCTCCAGGCGTGCCAGAAGTTGAGGGTCGTCTCCTGGGACGCGTCGTCGTCGCCGGCCGAACCCGACTGGCCGGTGCAGGCGGTGGCGAGGAGGGCGAGCGAGGCGGACGCGGCGAGCGCGACGGCCGCTTTTCGTGACATTCCGGGCATGGCGAGGTCTCCCAAGGGCGGGCTGGGGTGAATGAGGTGAGAGAGAACGAGGGATGCGCGAGGTGCGGGGTGTTGCGGAACGTGGGTGGGGCGGGAGGTGCGGAGAGGGTCAGCGGGAGGTGTCGAAGACCTCGTCGCGGGTGGTGGCGAGCGCGCTCTCCAACGCGCCGCGCAGCACGGGGTGTTCGGGTACGTCACCGACGACGAGACGCGGGCGGGAGGCGGCCAGCTCCGCCAGCTCGGACTGGACCAGGGCGCGCAGCCTCTCGCCGCCCGCGGTCAGCGCGGAGCCGCTGAGGACGACGAGTTCGGGGTCGAGGACGGAGACCAGCGAGGCCAGACCGGTGGCGAGGCGGGTCGCGTACGTCTCCAGGAGCCGCTGGAGCGGCCCCTCGCCCTCGCTCGCCGCGGCCCGCGCCACCAGGGCGGCGGCGACCTCCGCGTACGGGCCCGACGGGACGTCCTCGACGCCCAGTTCGCGGGCGAGCGCGGGCAGCGCCTGGGAGCCGGCCAGTTCCTGGTAGCCGCCGCTGTTGGCGCGGGTGACCTGGCGCACCAGCGGGGCGCCCGGCACCGGAAGGAACCCGACCTCGCCCGCGCCGCCGGTCCAGCCCCGGTGCAGCCGGCCGCCGAGGACCAGGGCGGCGCCGAGGCCGCCCTCGTTCCACAGCAGCACGAAATCGGCGTGCCCGCGGGCCGCGCCGAGCCGCTGCTCGGCCACCGCGACGAGGTTGACGTCGTTCTCGTACTCCACCGGCATCGGCAGCGCGGCGGCGAGTTCGTCGAGGAGGCTCGGGGCGTGCCAGCCGGGCAGGTGGGAGGCGTAGCGCAGCCGGCCCGTGGTGGGGTCGAAGGCGCCCGGGGTGCCGATGACCAGGCGGTGCACGTCGTCCCCGGTGAGCCCGGCGGCCTTGACGGCGCCGGCGAGCGCGTCGGTGACCTGCTGGACGACCGGCCGGTCGGGGCGGCGGCCGGGGGTGGGCA
The DNA here is from genome assembly GCF_005222485.1 of Streptomyces griseoviridis. Lineage (NCBI taxonomy): Bacteria > Bacillati > Actinomycetota > Actinomycetes > Kitasatosporales > Streptomycetaceae > Streptomyces > Streptomyces griseoviridis. Next base: position 3,166,241 of record NZ_CP029078.1, on the reverse strand, counting down.
GTTCGAAGCGGCCGACGGTGCGGCCGGTGACGTCGGCGACGGCGGCCAGCACCCGCTCGGGGGAGACGTCGACGCCCGCCGCGTACGCGGCGCTCGGATCGACCTCGTAGAGCTGGGCGTTGGGGCCGGGTCTGCCCTCGGTGGTGCCGGTCTGCAGGACGAGTCCTGCGGCCTCCAGACGGGCGAGCAGCTGCGAGGCGGTGGGTTTGGAGAGGCCGGTGAGCTTGCCGATCCGGGTGCGGGACAGCGGGCCGTGCTCCAGCAGCAGGTCCAGTGCGGCCCGGTCGTTCATGGCGCGCAGGACGCGCGGGGTGCCCGGCGTTCCGGCGGTTCCTGCCATGGGGGTCGACACCTGCCTTTCGACTGCTCAGCTTCTCAGGTACCCGGGCGCGGGGTCCACCCGCCGGGCACTGTCCCGTCGTTCACTGTTAGGAAAGTTTCCTATTGGCTGGAAGGGAACGTAAGCCCGAGGCGAAGGAGGCGTCAAGAGAAACCGCCCCCGAGGCAACAGGTTCGTTACCTCGGGGGCGGTGCGTGCCGGGCCCGCTCTCCCGCGCGGGAGAGGGCGGCGCCCGTCGATCGGGGCGCCGGGGCGGCTACTTGGCGGGCGGCGGTGTCTGGGTGAGCGGGCTTGCGGCCTGGTGCTGCGGGGAGGCGGCGTTGGCGTACACGGAAGGGGCCGCCACCGACGCCGTCGGGTCGGGCACCTCGTCCTCCTCGATGGCGGCCGTCGCGCCGCCCACGATCCGGATGTCGGCCGCGTCGAACGCCCGCTTGATCCGCCAGCGCAGCTCACGCTCCACGGTCAGGGCCTTGCCCGGCATGGTCTTCGCGGTGACCCGCACCACCATCGAGTCCAGCAGCACGCTGTCGAGGCCGAGCACCTCGATCGGGCCCCACAGCAGCTCGTTCCAGGGCTCCGCCTTGGTCATCTGCTCGGCGACCTCGTCCAGCGTCGCGCGGACCCGGTCCAGGTCCTCCGAGGCCCGCACGGTCACGTCGACACCGGCCGTCGCCCAGCCCTGCGAGAGGTTGCCGATCCGCTTGACCTCGCCGTTGCGGACGTACCAGATCTCACCGTGGTCGCCGCGCAGCTTCGTCACCCGCAGCCCGACCTCGATCACCTCGCCCGACGCCACCCCCGCGTCGATCGTGTCGCCGACGCCGTACTGGTCCTCCAGGATCATGAAGACACCGGAGAGGAAGTCCGTGACGAGGTTGCGGGCGCCGAAACCGATCGCGACACCCGCGACCCCCGCCGACGCGAGCAGCGGGGCCAGATTGATCTCGAAGGTGCCCAGGATCATCAGCGCCGCCGTGCCCAGGATCAGGAACGACGCCACCGACCGCAGCACGGAACCGATCGCCTGCGAGCGCTGCCTGCGCCGCTCCACGTTCACCAGCAGCCCGCCGAGCGCCGTCCCGTCGACGGCCTGCGCGGTCCGGTTCATCCGGTCGATCAGCTTGGTGATCGCCCGCCTGACCGCCACCCGCAGCACCCCCGCGATCACCACGATCAGCAGGATCTGGAGCCCGATCGCCAGCCAGGTCGACCAGTTCTGCTCGACCCAGCTCGCCGCGTTCGTCGCGCTCTCCTGCGCGTCCTGGAACGTGGGGACCGACCCCGTCGTCGTCTCCGAGGGGGACGGCGACGGACCGGCGGTCGGCAGGGCGGCGGACAGGGACACGGCGGGTACCTCCAGGTGCGGCACTGTCCCCCGGTCGGCGGTCAAGGTCACGGAAAGGTCACCGCGGGACAGGGTGACCACACTAACGGGGCATCGTGTGGCGACCGGACGGACGGACGGAGGAGAGACGGTGCTCACCTGGGACTGGGAGGCCCGGGGCGCGCGCGGCCCGCCCGGTGTGGTCGAAAACACTCCCAGCCCGTTACCGGGAGATGGTGGCGCGACGACCAGCCATGAGGGGAGACTGAACGCAGATCGTCCCGGCGCGAGCCACGCGCCGCCGACGCCCAAGGAGGCATCCGTGCCGCATGTCCTGGTCCTCAACGCGTCGTACGAGCCACTCGGCGTCGTACCGCTCCGCCGCGCGCTCATCCTCGTTCTGGAGAACAAGGCCGTGTGCCTGGAGGAATCCGGCGCCTTCATGCACAGCGCGACCGTCACAGTCCCCGCCCCGAGCGTGGTCCGGCTCAAGCGATTCGTGCGGGTCCCCTACCGGGGGCCCGTTCCTCTCACTCGCCGCGCGCTCTTCGCGCGGGACGGCGGCCGGTGCATGTACTGCGGTGGCGTCGCAACCAGCGTCGACCACGTCATCCCGCGCAGCCGCGGGGGACAGCACGTCTGGGACAACGTCGTGGCGTCCTGCCGCCGCTGCAACCACGTGAAGGCCGACCGGCACCTCTTCGAGATCGGCTGGCGGCTGCGCCACAAACCCGCCCCGCCCACCGGTCTCGCCTGGCGCATCATCGGGACCGGACATCGGGACCCGCGCTGGCTGCCGTACTTGCAACCCTTCGGCGCGGACGACGCCATGGCCCGGATCGACGGCATCTCAGCCTGACGTCCGGGCCTTCGCATGTCCGCACCCCGCGCGTGGACCGGCGGGGCAGGGCCCGGGAGTCCGCCGCGCTCCCGGGACCCGACGGCGCCGCGCCGACGGGCGGGCGTGCCCTCGCGCCGCGGGGACGGCTCCCACGGCAACCACCGAACCAATGTTCGAAAAACTGGACGGCCCGTCCACTTTGTCGCACTCTGGAGAGATTGGCCCCGAACAGAATGTGACGAGAGGCACGATCTCCCGCTGCGGACGTCTGCCACGGCGCCCACGGGGTAGGGCTGCGACAACCGCAGCCTGCTCGCCGTATTCGACAAGGAGGCCCCCCGTGGCCGCACCGGCACACCTTCTGCTCCCGGCCCTCTCCAAACACGTGGCGCTCGCCGAGGCGGAGGTCGACCTCGACGACGACCTCTGCGTCTTCAGCTCGGAGAGCGCCTGCACCGAGGCCCCCCTCACCAGCGAACCCCCGCTGCCCGACGCCGAGCCCCTCACCAGCGAACCACCCCTCGCCGACGCCGCGCCCCTGACCAGCGAGTCCGCCGCCCCCGAGCCGGACGACACGAGGCCGTAGTGGCGGGGCGGCGGCCGGCCGGGCCGCTCTCCGACGACCTCACCCGGCTCGCCGAACTGCACGGCGTGGCCACCTCCTACCGCCCCTCCCCGGACCGCGCGGTCCCCGCCTCCGCCACCGCCGTCACCCGCGTCCTGGCCGCCCTCGACGTCGACGCGGTCACCCCCGAGGCCACCGCCGCCGCCCTGGCCGCCCGCGAAGAGGAGCTGGCGCGGCGGCTGCTGCCGCCCACGGTCGTCCACTGGACCGGCGGCGACGACCCGCCCGTCCCACCGGCCCTCGCCGCCCTCCCGCCCGGCACCCGCCTGCGCGTCCACGACGAGGACGGCGCCACCCGCACCGGCACCACACTCCCGCCGGACATCCCGCCGGGCGTCCACCGCCTGACCGCCACCACGCCAGACGGCCGCACCGGCGAGACCCACCTGGTGGTCGCCCCGGCCCGGCTGCCCACCCCCGAGGGCCGCTCCCACGGACTCCTCGTCCAGCTCTACTCCCTCCTCTCCACCCGCTCCTGGGGCATCGGCGACCTCGGTGACCTCTCCGAACTCGCCTCCTGGGCCGGACGCGCGCTCGGCACCGGATTCCTCCAGGTCAACCCGCTGCACGCGGCCGTACCCGGCGCCCCCACCGACCCGTCCCCCTACCGGCCCTCCTCCCGCCGCTTCCCCGACCCGGTCTACCTCCGCGTCCAGGACGTCCCCGAATGGGCCGACGTCCGCGCCCCCGACCGGATCCACGCCCTCCTCGACCGCGCCGACCGGCTGCGCGCCTCCGTCCTCGCCGACGGCGCCCTGATCGACCGGGACGCGGTGTGGGAGCTGAAACGGGAGGCGCTCGAACTGGTCGCCGCCGTCCCCCTCGGACCCGGCCGCGCCGCCGCCTTCGCCGCCTTCGTCGCCGACCAGGGCCAGGCCCTCGACGACCACGCCACCTGGAACGCCCTCGCCGAACTGCACGGCTCCGACTGGCGCCGCTGGCCCACCGCCCTGCGCGACCCCCGCTCCGACGGGACCGCCGCGGCCCGCCGCGACGCCGCGGGCCGCGTCGAGTTCCACCGCAGGCTCGCCTGGCTCACCGACACCCAGCTCACCGCCGCCCAGCGCGCCGCCCGCGAGGCCGGCATGCCGGTCGGGATCATCCACGACCTCGCCGTCGGCGTGCACCCCGAAGGCGCCGACGCCTGGGCCCAACAGCCCTTCTTCGCCGCCGGGATGTCGGTCGGCGCACCACCGGACGCCTTCAACTCCCGCGGCCAGGACTGGGGTCTGCCGCCCTGGCGCCCCGACCGCCTCGCCGCCTCCGGCTACGCCCCCTACCGGCGGCTCCTGCGCGCCCTGTTCCGCTCCGCGGGCGCCCTGCGCATCGACCACGTCATGGGCCTGTTCCGGCTCTGGTGGGTCCCGCAGGGCGAACCGCCCACCGAGGGCACCTACGTCCGCTACGACGCCGAGGCCATGCTCGCCGTGCTGGTCCTCGAAGCCGCCCGCGCCGGGTCCTTCGTCATCGGCGAGGACCTGGGCACCGTCGAACCCGGGGTACGCGAGCGGCTGCGCGAACGCGGGGTGCTCGGCACGTCCGTCCTCTGGTTCGAACGGGACTGGGAGGGCGACGGCGCACCGCTGCCGCCCGAGTCCTGGCGCGCGGACTGCCTCGCCACCGCCACCACCCACGACCTGCCGCCCACCGCGGCCCGGCTCACCGGCGAACACGTCGACCTCCGCGACCGGCTCGGCCTCGCCACCCGCCCCCTCGCCACCGAACGCGCCGAGGCCGAGGCCGACATCGGGGAGTGGCTCGCCGTCCTCACCCGGCTCGGCCTGCTGCCCGCCGCCACCCCGGGCTCCTCCCAGGAGGAGGCCGAGGTGCAGGCCGTCCACCGGTTCCTGCTGCGCACCCCGGCCCGACTGGTCGGCGTCTGGCTCCCCGACGCCATCGGCGACCGCCGCCCGCAGAACCTCCCCGGCACCTCCGACGCCTACCCGAACTGGCGGCTGCCCGTCGCCGATCCGACGGGCCGCCCGGTCACCCTGGAGGAACTGGCCGCCGCACCACGCCTGCACGCGCTGATGAAGGTGCTGCGGGGCGAGGGGTGAGACGGGGGGCTCCTGGCTTCCGGGGGCGCCGGGGCGCGGGGACGCCGGGTTTCCGTGGCGCGCGGGGCGCGGGGCGCGGGGGTGCCGGGTTTCCGGGGTTTCCTGATCTCTCGACTCTTCTCGGACTCTCGGCTCCGAGGCTCCCGGGCTTCCGGGAGCCCGGCGTTCCCAAGGGCCGCGGGGGCGTCGCGCCTCGTACGGCACCCCCGGACGAGCGCCCGTATCCGGCGTTCGATACTTTTGGCACCGTGGACAACAAGAACGCCCTGCGCGCCGGCGCCCTGGCCGCCGGTACGACGCTGATGATGCTGCTGATGTCGTCCCCCGCGCTCGCGCTGACGCGTGACGACGGCGACGACCCGGGCCCGGGTCTGAGCGTCATCGAGACGCTCGGCCTCTACGTGCTCTGCCCGCTCGTCCTGTTCGCGGTCATCGCGGGTCTGGTGATGGTCCTGGACAAGTCGAAGGACCGCGCGCCGAAGACCAAGGTGAAGGCGGAGGCCTGACAGCGGCCCGCCCGCACCCCACCCCCTTCCGCCGAGGGCGCCGCCCCGTCCGCGTACGCGCATCCGCGCCGCCGTACGCGAACGGGACGGCGCCCTCGGCGCGTTCAGGCCCGTGCCGCTCCGCCCGGGTCACGGGCTCGGCGCGGTCAGATAGCGCTGGACCGTGGGGCCGAGCCACGCCACGATCTCCGCGCGGCTGAGCGCCACTGACGGCGGCAGCCGCAGCACATACCGGGTCAGCGCGAACCCGAGCAACTGCGACGCGGCGAGCGCCGCCCGCGTCGGCACCTGCTCCGGGTCGGGGCACGCCTGCCGCGCGGCCGGCAGCAACTGCTCACGGAACGTCTCCTGCATCCGCTCCGCCCCGGCAGGACCCGCCGTCGCGACCCGCAGCATCGCCGTGAGCACGTCGCTGGACTCCCAGAGCCCGAACAGATGCGTCACCAGCGCCTCGCCGACCTCCTCCCGGCGCAGCGCGCCGAGGTCGGGCAGCCGCAGGTCCACCGAGACGGCCGCCGCGAACAGGCCCTCCTTGCTGCCGTAGTAGCGCATCACCATCGACGGGTCGATCCTGGCGTCCTTGGCGATGGCGCGGATGGTGGCGCGTTCGTAGCCGTCGGCGGCGAAGCGTTCGCGCGCGGCGACGAGGATCGCCTCCCGGGTGCCGTCGGAGCGACGCCGGGGCGGGGCGGACGCGGACTCTGACGCGGGTGCGGACTCCGACGCGGGCCCTGACGCGGCTGCGGGCCCTGATGCGGGTGCGGGTCCTGACGCGGGTGTGGGGGTGGGTTTTTCGGTCATGTTCGCGAGTTTAGGCCAACAGTTGTTGGCCAACAAGGGTGTGCCAACATTCGTTTGCCAACGGTTGTTGACTCCCGTGGGAGACCCTCGTATCGTCGTCAACAAGCGTTGGCGTCAGGAGGCCCCTCATGGTCGGCACCGGCAACACCCACACCACTCACCCCGTGATCGTCGTCGGCTCGGGTCCCACCGGGCTGCTGCTGGCCGGGGACCTCGCCGTCGCGGGCGTCCCCGTCACCGTCCTCGAAAAGCGCAGGCACCAGGTCAACAACCTGTCCCGGGCCTTCGCCGTGCACGCCCGCACCCTGGAGCAGCTCGACGCCCGGGGGCTCGCCGACGACCTGGAGGCGGTCGGCACGCCCCTCGGCGCGCTCCAGCTCGTCGGTGGGCTGACCGTCAGGCTCGACACGCTGCCGTCCCGCTTCAACCACGTCCTCGTCACCCCGCAGTACGAGGTGGAAGGGGTGCTGGAGCGGTGGGCGGTCCGGGCGGGCGTCGAGTTCCGGTACGAGACCGAGGTGACGGGCCTCGCGCAGGACGCCGACGGTGTCACCGTCGAGACCCGCGGCCCCGGCGGGGCGACGGAGCGGCTGCGGGCCCGGTACGTGGTCGGCGCCGACGGGATGCGGAGCGTGGTGCGCCGCGCGGTGGGGCTGCCGTTCCCCGGGCGGTCGGTGATCCGCTCCGTGGTCCTCGCGGACGTGCGGCTGACCGAGCAGCCGGCCGAACTGCTCACCGGCAACGCCGTCGGCGGGGCGTTCGCGTTCCTGGCGTCCTTCGGGGACGGCTACCACCGGGTCATCGGCTGGCGCCACGACCGGGACGTCGCCGACAGCGAGCCCGTCGGCCTCGACGAACTGCGGTCGATCGTCCGGCTGGTGTTCGGGACGGACTACGGGATGCACGACGTGCGGTGGATGTCCCGCTTCCACAGCGACGAACGCCAGGCGCCCGCCTACCGGGTGGGCCGCGTCCTGCTCGCGGGGGACGCCGCCCATGTGCACACCCCGGCGGGCGGGCAGGGCATGAACACCGGGCTCCAGGACGCCGCCAACCTCGGCTGGAAGCTCGCCGCCGTGCTGCGCGGCCACGCGGACGACGCCCTGCTCGACAGCTACCAGGCCGAACGGCACCCGGTCGGCAAGGCGGTGCTGCGCAGCAGCGGCGGCATCATCCGGCTCGCCATGGCCAAGCACCGCCTGACCCTTGAGGCCGGCGCGGCGCTGACCCGCTGTGTCTCGGCGGTCGCCCCGGCCAGGCGCGCGGCCGTCGGCGAGCTCACCGGCATCGGCTTCCGCTACCCCGCGCCCCGGGGCGCCCACCGGCTGACCGGACGGCGCGTCCCGGACGTCGCGTTGAGCACCGGCCGCCTCCACGAGGCGCTGCGCGGCGGCCGGTTCGTGCTGGTCACCCCGCGCGGATCGCAAGGCTGCCAGGGCCTGGACGCCCACAAGGATCGCTTGGCGGTGGCGAGTTGGGTGAGCGGGCGGTCGACGGCGCTGCTGGTGCGGCCCGACGGCTACACGGCCTGGGCGTCGGACACGGCGGACCCCCGGGAGATCGAGGCGGCCGTCACCGCCCACCTGGGCCGGACAGCCCCGAGCCCCGAGGGCGCCGTCGCCTAACGGCCGCCGGGCGTTCCGGCGAGCAACGTCCTGAGCAGGTCGGCCAGTTGGCCGGCCTGTTCGTCGTCGAGGGCGGACAGCGCGGCCGTCTGGGCCGCCAGTCCCGCGCCGACGGCCCGGTCGATGAGCGCCAACCCCTCGGGCGTCAGGGTGACATGCAGGCCCCGGCGGTCGTGCGGGTCGGGGGAGCGGCGCAGCAGCGCGGCCCGCTCCAGCTTGTCGAGGCGCCCGGTCATACCGCCCGTGGTGAGCATCAGTGTGGCCGAGAGCTGGCGCGGCGAGAGGGTGTAGGGCTCGCCCGACCTGCGCAGCGCGGCGAGGACGTCGAACTCGCCGCGGGCGATCCCGTAGGGCACGTACGCCTGCTCCATGTCGTCGCCCATCGTGCGGGCCAGCTGGAAGATCCGTCCGAAGACCTCCATGGCCCGGGTGTCGAGGTCCGGCCGCACGGCCGCCCACTGCTCGATGATCGCGTCGACGGAGTCGCCGCTGTGTCCGCTCATGCGGTGAGTATCCGACCGGGACGGCTTGCCCGCAAGAAAGTGGCTTGACGATAAGTTGCTTAGCGCTAAGCTATCGATGTGCTCGTTCGGGACGGGCGCCTCCACCCGGGAGGGATCCGCGAGATCCGCGAGATCCGAGTCGAGGAATCCGAGCCGAGGAATCCGAGCCGAGGGGTCGGCGAGATCCCGGAGATTCGAGCGATCCGAGAGGCCCGGGGGAGTTCCTAGAGAGGTGCCTGTCATGAAGCGGTCGGCGACCGTACTGCTCACCGCCCTCGCCCCGGTCTCCTGGGGCACCACCTACGCCGTCACCACCGCGTTCCTGCCCGCGGACCGCCCCCTGTTCACCGCCCTGGCCAGGGCGCTCCCCGCCGGGCTCGGACTGCTCGCGCTCGCCCGGGTGCTGCCGCGCGGCGCCTGGTGGTGGCGGTCCGCGGTGCTCGGCGCGCTCAACATCGGCGCGTTCTTCCCGCTGCTGTTCCTGTCCGCCTACCGGCTGCCCGGCGGGACGGCGGCGGTCGTCGGGTCGGTCGGACCGCTGCTGGTGATCGGCCTCTCGGCGCTGCTGCTGGGACGGCGGCCCACGGCGCGGGCGCTGACAGCCGGGGCGGTCGCCGCGTTCGGCGTCAGTCTCGTCGTCCTGAAGGCGGCCGGGTCGCTCGACACCGTCGGCGTGCTGGCCGCGCTCGCCTCGACCGCGTCGATGTCGACCGGCACGGTGCTCACCAAGAAGTGGGGCCGCCCCGAAGGTGTGGGCCCGCTGGCGCTCACCGGCTGGCAGCTCACCGCGGGCGGCCTGCTGATCGCCCCGCTCGCCCTGGCCGTCGAGGGCGCCCCGCCCGCGCTCGACGCCCGTGCCGTCGGCGGCTACCTCTATCTCGCCCTCGCCAACACCGCCGTCGCGTACTGGCTCTGGTTCCGCGGCATCGGCCGGCTCACCGCCACCCAGGTCACCTTCCTCGGCCCGCTCTCCCCGCTGACCGCCGCGGTCGTCGGCTGGGCGGCCCTGGACGAGACCCTCACCCCGCTCCAACTCACCGGCATGGCCCTGGCGTTCGGGGCCACGGTGGCGGGACAGCTGGGGCGGGGCGGCGGCGGAGCAGGCGCAGGCGCGGGCAGGAGAGGGAGCGGGGTCGGTGACGGGAGGGTGCGATCGCCCGGCGCGACCGGCCCCGCCGTCCAGGCCGGACCCGCCGGACCACTGGCTCCCGCTCGTCCCGCCGGGCCTCCGGCTCCCGCTCGTCCCGCCGGGCCTCCGGCTCCCGCCGCTCCCGCCGGGCCTCTCGCTCCCGCCGCTCCCGCCGGGCCTCTCGCTCCCGCCGGACCTCCCGCCCAACTGGCCCGCGAACACCGCTAGTCGACGTCGGGCGGCGCGCCTGCGCGAGGGCGTCCGGTGTGGTCGCACCGGACGCCCTCGTCCGCACGTTACGCGTGGCGCGCGTCCGCCTCCTGGGCGCGCAGCGCGCGCTCCACACCCGAGCGGGACTCCGAGACCAGGCGGCGCAGGGCCGCGTTCGGCTCGGCGCCTGCCAGCCAGGCGTCCGTCAGGTCGAGCGTCTCCTGGGAGACCTGGATCCCCGGGTAGAGACCGACGGCGATCTGCTGGGCCATCTCGTGCGACCGGGCGTCCCACGCGTCCTTGAGGACCTCGAAGTACCGCTCCGTGTACGGCGCGAGCAGCTCCCGCTGGTCGGTCTGGACGAAGCCGCCGATGACGGATTCCTGCACCGCGTTCGGCAGCTTGTCGGACTCCACGACCGACGCCCAGGCCTCCGCCTTCGCCTCGGCGGTAGGCCGGGCGGCGCGGGCGCTGGCCGCGTGCCGCTCACCCGCGGCCGTGCGGTCGCGCTCGTACTCGGCGGCGATCTCCGCCTCGTCGAACCGGCCGACCGCGGCCAGCCGCTGCACCAGCGCCCAGCGCAGTTCGGTGTCGACCGCCAGCCCCTCGATGGTCTGCGCGCCGTCCAACAGGGCTTCGAGCAGGTCCAGTTGCTCCGGGGTACGGGCGGTCACCGCGAACGCCCGCGCCCACGCCAGCTGGTGGTCGCCGCCGGCCTCGGCCGACCGCAGGTGCGCCAGCGTGGCGTCGGTCCAACGGGTCAGCAGCGCCTCGCGGCTGTTCGGGTCGGCGTACAGCTCGATGGCGAGCTTCACCTGCCGTTGCAGGGACTGCACCACACCGATGTCCGACTCCTTGCCGATGCCGGACAGCACCAGCGAGAGGTAGTCCCGGGTGGCCAGCTCCGCGTCCCGGGTCATGTCCCACGCCGACGCCCAGCACAGCGCGCGCGGCAGCGACGACTCGAAGTCCCCCAGGTGCTCGGTGACGAACGCGAGCGACGCCTCGTCCAGACGGACCTTGGCGTACGACAGGTCGTCGTCGTTGAGCAGCACGACGTCGGGACGGCGGACGCCGACGAGCTGCGGGACGGCCGTCAGCTCGCCGTCGACGTCCAGCTCGACGCGCTCGCCGCGCACCAGCTTGCCGCTGTCCGCGTCGAGGTCGTACAGGCCGACCGCGACCCGGTGCGGGCGCAGCGTGGGCTCGCCCTTGGCGCCCGCGGGCAGCGCCGGGGCCTCCTGGCGGATCGCGAACGAGGTGATGACGCCGTCGGCGTCGGTCTCGATCTCCGGGCGCAGGACGTTGATGCCCGCGGTCTCCAGCCACTTCGTCGACCAGGTTTTCAGGTCACGTCCGGAGGTCTCCTCCAGCGCGCCGAGCAGGTCCGAGAGGCGGGTGTTGCCGAAGGCGTGGCGCTTGAAGTACGCCTGGACGCCCGCGAAGAACTCGTCCATCCCGACGTACGCCACCAGCTGCTTCAGGACGCTGGCGCCCTTGGCGTAGGTGATGCCGTCGAAGTTGACGAGGACGTCGTCCAGGTCGCCGATCTCGGCCATGATCGGGTGCGTGGACGGCAGTTGGTCCTGCCGGTACGCCCAGGTCTTCATGGAGTTGGCGAACGTCGTCCACGAGTGCGGCCACCGCGAGTCGGGGTGGTGGGCCTGGCAGGCGATGGAGGTGTAGGTGGCGAACGACTCGTTCAGCCACAGGTCGTTCCACCACTCCATGGTGACCAGGTCGCCGAACCACATGTGGGCCAGCTCGTGCAGGATGGTCTCGGCGCGCAGCTCGTACGACGCGTCCGTCACCTTCGAGCGGAACACGTACTGGTCGCGGATGGTGACCGCGCCCGCGTTCTCCATCGCGCCCGCGTTGAACTCGGGCACGAACAGCTGGTCGTACTTGCCGAACGGGTACGCGTAGTCGAACTTCTCCTGGAACCACTCGAAGCCCTGCCTGGTCACCTCGAAGATGGCGTCGGAGTCGAGGTGTTCGGCGAGCGAGGGCCGGCAGTAGATGCCGAGCGGCACCGACTGGCCGTCCTTCTCGTAGGCGCTGTGCACCGAGTGGTACGGGCCGACGATCAGGGCCGTGATGTACGTCGAGATGCGCGGCGTCGGCTCGAAGACCCAGACGTCGTCGCGGGGTTCGGGCGTCGGCGAGTTCGACACGACGGTCCAGCCGCCCGGCGCCTTCACGGTGAACTGGAAGGTGGCCTTGAGGTCGGGCTGCTCGAAGGACGCGAACACCCGGCGGGCGTCGGGCACCTCGAACTGCGTGTACAGATAGGCCTGGTCGTCGACCGGGTCGACGAACCGGTGCAGGCCCTCACCGGTGTTGGTGTACGCGCAGTCGGCGACCACCCGCAGGACGTTCGGGCCCTGCGGCAGACCGGCCAGCGCGATCCGGGAGTCCTGGAAGACGTCCTCGGGGGTGAGCGGGTCGCCGTTCAGGACCACCTCGTGGACCGCCGGGGCGACCAGGTCGATGAAGGTCTCGCCGCCGCCCTCGGCGACGTCGAAGCGCACCGTGGTCGTGGACCTGTAGGTCCCGCCCTCCTGCGCCCCCGAGAGGTCGAGGTCGATCTCGTACGAGTCAACGGTCAGCAGCTTCGCTCGCTGCCGCGCCTCTTCGCGAGTCAGGTTTGTGCCAGGCACGCGGTCATCTCCTCGTTATGTGTGGGTTGCGCCATCCTTCCACGCGACCCGCGCCGATGGCGATGTCGTGAACCCGCCGGTGACCTGGCGGCCCGCGCGTCACCGTGGAGCCATGAACACCTACACCGCGCGACCCGTCGCACCCGAGGTCCTGAGGGAACTGCGCACCGCCGACGACGCGGGCCGCCCCGCCACCGCCGTCACCGACCGGGAGGGCGGGGCACCCTTGCGCTGCTGTCTGCGCCGCAGCGCGCCGGGGGAGCGGATCGCGCTGGTCGCGTACGCCCCGCTGCGCCGCTGGGCGTCCCGCACCGGCGCCGACCCGGGCGCCTACGACGAACAGGGCCCGGTCTTCGTGCACGCCGACGACTGCGCGGGCCCCGACGCCCCCGAGGACGGCCGCTACCCGTTCGCGAACGCCCACCGGACGGTCCGCCGCTACTCGGCGCGGGGCCGCATCCTGGGCGGCGCCCTCGTCGAGACCGTCGACGAGGAGGCGCTCGGGAACGCGTTCGACGACCCGGCCGTGGCGCTGGTCCACGTCCGGGCCGTCGAGTACGGCTGCTTCCTCTACGAAGTGCGGCGCCCCGGCGAGGCGCCTTAACCCTTCAGCTCCGCCGCCACCAGCTCCGCGATCTGCACCGCGTTCAGGGCCGCGCCCTTGCGGAGGTTGTCGTTGGAGACGAACAGGGCGAGACCGTGCTCCACGGTCTCGTCGGCGCGGATGCGGCCCACGTACGACGGGTCCTGGCCGGCCGCCTCCAGCGGGGTCGGGATGTCGGAGAGGGCGACGCCCGGGGCGCCCGCGAGCAGCTCGGTGGCGCGCTCGGGGGAGAGCGGGCGGGCGAAGCGGGCGTTGATCTGGAGGGAGTGCCCGGAGAAGACCGGCACCCGCACACAGGTGCCGGAGACCTTGAGGCCCGGGATCTCCAGGATCTTCCGGGACTCGTTGCGGAGCTTCTGCTCCTCGTCGGTCTCGTTCAGGCCGTCGTCCACGACGCTGCCCGCGAGCGGCACCACGTTGAACGCGATGGGCCGCTGGTAGACGGCCGGCTCGGGGAAGTCGACCGCGGAGCCGTCGTGGGTCAGCTTGTCGGCGTCGGCGATCACCTTCTGCGCCTGCCCGTGCAGCTCCGCGACGCCCGCGACCCCCGAGCCCGACACCGCCTGGTAGGTGGCGACGACCAGCGCTTCGAGGCCCGCCTCGGCGTGCAGCGGACGCAGGATCGGCATCGCGGCCATCGTCGTGCAGTTCGGGTTGGCGATGATGCCCTTGGGGCGGTCGGTGATGGCGTGCGGGTTCACCTCGGACACCACAAGCGGCACCTGCGGGTCGCGCCGCCAGGCCGACGAGTTGTCGATCACGACGGGCCCCTGCGCGGCGACCTTCTCGGCCAGCGCCTTGGAGGTGGCGCCGCCCGCCGAGAACAGCACGATGTCGAGGCCCGCGTAGTCGGCGGTCGCCGCGTCCTCCACCGTCACGCCGTCCAGGATCGTCCCCGCCGAGCGGGCCGAGGCGAACAGGCGCAGCTCGGTGACCGGGAAGTCCCGCTCCACCAGGATCCTGCGCATGACCGTGCCGACCTGACCGGTGGCTCCGACGATTCCGACCCTCACGGCGACTCCTTCGTGGTGTTCCTGCTCATGTTTCCTGCAAGTCTGCGGCTTTTTCCATCATGCGGCCGACCCCGGTGACCCTGTCCACTTCTTTGCGCCCCATACCGAGGTCTCGGCCACACCGCCCACCGCACGGACCTGCGGAACTCCCGCCGCACCCGCTTCGAGCTGCAGGAATTCACCCGGGAGCGGCCCGGCGCCGCAAGCCGTGCAGCGCACGCCACGGGTGTGACGTACGCCTCCGTACGCCCCCTGCGGGAGAAAGTCCGCCGGGCGCCGAACGTTCCCGGCCGCCACGGCGTCCTAGGGGAAACGTGGTGAGGGGGGATGGCTCGTGCTGGGCAGAAGGGTCCGCCGTGCCCGCGCGGACGAGCGCGGTGATCCGCTGGACGCGGTCCAGGAGCGCCGGGTGCGGGCGGTGCTCGCGCTGGGCGGGGTGCCCCAGTCCGACCTGCCCGACGGGGTCCAGCAGGTGCGGCTGCGGCTGCTGGAGCGCACGGCGAACGGTCACGAGGCGCCCCGTGACGTCTCCGCCTGGGCGGCCGTCGTCGCCTCGAACCTGGCGATGGACTGGCACCGGGCGAAGCGGCGCCAGGAGCGGGTCGGCGAGCGGCTCTCCGCGCTGCGCGCCCTCGACCAGCCCTCGGGCGAGGACACCAGCGTGCTGTCCCTCGCGGTCGCCCAGGGCCTGGACCAACTCCCGCACACCCAGCGGCAGGTGGTCGTCCTGCGCTTCTACGCCGACCTGCCGGTGCGCTCGATCGCCGAGGAGCTGGGCGTCCCCGAGGGCACGGTCAAGAGCCGCCTGCACACGGCGGTACGGGCCCTGCGCGCCCGTCTGCACGAGGACGAGGTGGTGTGACATGACCGCCGGACACGACAAACGCGACAATCACGATGAACGCGCCGGACGCGGCGGACATGACCCGCACGCCGCACCCGGCGACGACGGCTGCGGCTACGACGACGGCTGCGGCTACGACGACGGCTGCGGTTGCGACGGTGACGACGGACTGCTGGCCGCGATCGTCGGAGCCGGCCCGCCGCCCGGTGCCGACGCCGCCGCGCTGGCCGCCCATCGCGCGGCCGAGGCGGACGTCGCGCTGCTGGGGGAGCGGCTCAAGGCCATCGGGGACGCGCTGGCGACCGCACCCGGGCCGCGCCGCGCGCCGCGGCCCGAGCCGGCACCTGGACCGGGCCTCCAGCCGCCTGGCGGGCGGCGGCGGGGGCGGCGGTTCGCGGTCGGGGCGGTCGCCGTCGCCGTCGCCGGATGCGCGCTGTCGGGGACGGCCTGGCTGCTGGCGCACGCCCCGGGCGGAGGCGCCGCGTCGCAGGCGGGCGGCGCCTCCGACAAGTCCGTGACCGCGCCGGTGGCCCCCTTCGGCGACCCCGCCTACCTGGCCTGCGCCCGGCAGGTCGTCGCGGGCGAGGTGACGGCGGTGGCGCGGACGGCCGACGGCGCCTGGCGGGTCTCCCTCACCGTGACCCGCTCCTACAAGCCCGCCGGAGCGGAGGGGCGGGAGGTCGGCTTTTTCCTGGACCGGGGCGCCGTGCCGCGGGACGTCAGGCGGGGCGACGTGCTGCTCGTCGGGGTGCCCGCCGACGGGTCGGCCGCCGGGTACGCGGCCGTCGGCGCGGCGGCCGTGGCCAGGGAGGGGGCCGCCGCCGCCGGGGCGCTGCCCCGGGCGGCCGGGATGTCCTGCGCGCGGTGACGGGGGTGTCGCGCGCGGGAACGGCGAAGGGGCGGGCGTCCGCGAGGACACCCGCCCCTTCAGGTCAGCTCACCGGGTCACGGCGTGACCTTCCCGATCTGCACGCTGCCGGTGCCCGCGACCGAGCCGCGGGCGTTCACCAGCTGGACCCGGCCGAAGAACTCACGGCCCGCGGGGGCCGCCGCGTTGGCGGTCACCGTGCCGGAGAACGTGGCCGACTGGCCGGTGCCGAGCTTGACCGACGCGGACTGGTCGACGCCGATCGTGCCGAGCGCGGCCGAGAAGAACACGTCCTGGTAGTCGTAGGCGGTGGTACCGGCCGGGACCGAGTAGCCGTCGACCTCGATCGTGTACGTTCCGGCGGCAGGCGACGCGATCGAGACCGCCTCCTCCGAGTCACCGTCGGCCGACTGGCCGACGACCGCGCCCGCCGCGTTGTACACCACCAGGTCCAGGTCGGCGGCGGTGTCGGAGACGTTGCCGATGGCGACGTCGAGCGACGCGGCGCCCGCGGGCACCTCCACCGTGGTGACCTGGGTGTCACCCTGCGCGATGGTCGGGCGGGCCGCCTTGGCCGAGCCCAGCGGGCCGCCGACCAGGTGGCCGTCGAGGGCGGCGAACTTGTTCGTCGCCTTCCAGGTGACGGCGGTCGGGGTGCCCGCCTTGACCTCGGGGACCGTCACGGTTGCCGGGTCGAAGGCCGCGCCGAGGACGGCGACGTCCAGCTTGTACGGGTTGTCGAGCAGCGGCGAGGTGCGGCGCGACTCGACCTCGATCTCCCAGACGCCGGCCTGCGGGCTCGGGTACGCGCGCACGTCGGGCTTGCAGCCGTTGCCGTCGAGGTAGTTGTTGTAGCAGTACGGGGTTGAGGTGTTGTCGACCGGGACGCCGTACGGGTGGATCGAGATGAACCGGGTCTGGCTCTTGTCCTTCAGGCCGCCGATCGCGACCTCGAGGGAGGTGGCGCCCTCGGGCACCGTCACGAAGTACGACTGGGTGCTGTTGCGCTGCACCGAACTCGACGCCGAGTAGCTGTACTTGAGCGGCTCGGAGACGACGACCGTGGTGAGGATCTGCTTGTCGAGGCCCTCGGTCTTCGGGTCGTCGACCTCCAGGATCGCGCTCTTGAGGCCCGCCGACTCCGGGTTGGCCTGCACCTTGACGGTCACCGGCTGGTTGAGGCCGAGCTTGACCTCGTCCGAGCCGACGATCTTGAAGGTCTTCCCGGCGTTGTTCTCGAAGTGCAGCTCGTGCCGGATCGCCTTGTCCGCACCGGTGGTACGGGTGATCGTGATGTCGTAGGTCTTCTTCTGCCCGGCCTTGAGGCCGCCCTCGCGGTCGTAGAGGCCGGTGCCGAAGCCCGGCGTCTTCAGGGCGTAGTCGATCGCCGTGTCGACCGGCGCCTTGACCGTGTACTCGTGGGCGGTCGCACCCTTGCGGATGGACTTCCAGGCGTCCGGGATGTTGATGAGGCCCGCGCCCTCCTCGTACGCCTGCACGCCCTTGACGTGGTCGGCGGTCGAGGTGAGGGCGGTGCGCAGGGTCGCCGGGGTCAGCTCGATGTGCTTCTGCTTGGCGGCCGAGATCAGCAGCGCCGAGGCGCCGGCGGCCTGCGGGGACGCCATCGAGGTGCCCTGGAGCATCGAGTAGCCGGCCGGCAGCGAGTAGCCCGCCTCGGCGACAGGACCGCCGGGCAGCCAGGTCTGCGTGGTGTTGATCGCGGCGCCGGGCGCCGACAGGGTCGGCGTGAAGCCGCCGTCCTCACGCGGACCGCGCGAGGAGAAGGGCATCATCGCGTACTTCTTCTCCACGACCGAGCCGTAGTTGGCGGCCCAGGTCTGCTTGGAGATGGTCGCGCCGACCGAGATCACCTTGTCGGCGAGCCCGGGGTCGCCGATCGTGTTGGCGCCGGGCCCTGAGTTGCCGGCCGAGATGACCAGCTGGACGCCGTAGGTGTCGATGAGCCGCGTGTACATCAGCGCGCGGACGTTGTTGCCGTCGTTGAGCGCGGGCAGCCCGCCGATCGACATGTTGACGATGTCGACCCCGCGGTTGATCACCAGGTCGGCCATGCCCTCGGTGAGCGCGACGTTGGTGCAGCCGCCGGTCCAGGTGCAGGCCCGCGAGGAGACGATCTTCGCGCCCGGGGCCGCGCCGTTCATCTTGCCGCCGAACAGGCCGTTGGCGGCGGTGATGCCGGCCACGTGCGTGCCGTGCTCGGACTCGATCAGACCGATGTTGACGAAGTCGGCCTTCGCGCCCGCCGCGTTGTAGACGACGTCCTTGCGGATCTCGACGACGAACGGCTGCCGCTCCACGACGTCGGTGGCCGGGTCGTCGGTGCCGAAGTAGCCGACCTGGAAGCCGTCCTTGTACGGCTTCATCGGCTCGTCGTCACCGAAGTCGTTGTTGTTGTTCAGGTCGACGCGGACCGTGCCGGCCTTCGCGTCGTACAGCACGCCCCAGCTGTCGGTGGTGTCACCGTCGCGGTTCGCGTCGCCCGCCGCGTCGCCGCCGACCGTGTACGACTCGAGGAAGGTGCTGATCTGGTAGGAACCCGAGGGCGCCTTCCAGGTCTTGCCGCCGTAGCTGAACGCCGGACCGGAGACCGAGGTGAGCATCGGACGCCAGGTGCGGTCGCTGTCGACCAGCGGGTCGGTCGCCGTCACCCAGTCGACGATCTTCCGCTCGCCCGTGGTGGTCTTCTGCAGCGCCGGGTGGCCGAGGTCCACGCCCGAGTCGAGGATGCCGATGGTGACACCGCGGCCGTCGGCCTTCGGGTTGTCCTTCACGAAGTCGACGGCGCCCGTCTCGAACGACGGGTTGTACGGGTTCTCGGCCGGGGTCTTCTTGTCCGGGGCCGGGTAACTCGCCTTCACGCCGGACGACTTGGTGGAGCCGCCCGCGGGGCTCGGGTCGTCGAGCGGGATGTCCTTGCGCAGGTCGATGCCCTGCACGGAGGAGAGCTTCGTGGCGGCGGCGATGGCCGAGTCCGCCTTCGCGGTGGGGACGGTGGCGCGGACGTAGCCGAGCTTGTCGTACGTCTTGCCGACCGAGCCGCCCTTGACCGCGTCCAGCTGGTCGGAGACCTGGGCGGTCGCGCCGGGCGCGGTGGCGATCATCATCGTGACGGTGGCGTCGCCGTCGGCCTTGGCCTCGGCGAGCAGATCGGCGTCGTCGCTGCCCAGCTTGTCGTGCGCGGACTTGACGGCGCCGGCCGCCGGGGCGGTGGCGGTGGGACCGTCGGCGGCGAGGGCCAGGGGTATCGGCCCCGCCGCGCAGAGCGCGGCCACCAGTCCGGCGGCCACGGATATGCGTGCCGTGCGTCTCGCGCCCGATATCGGTTCGCGCTGGGGGGTGAAGGTCATCGGCATCCCTTGTACGTAAAGGAACGAACGTGGATCGACCGGAGCCGATCGGCTCCGGTCGGACGAGCGCTCAGCTTTACTCAAGAGGCAGTTGTTTGGCGAGTGTTGACCGAAAAGATATGGACGTATGGGGAAAACCCGCGATCCCCTTTACGGACGAATGCGCCCAATCGGACCGCGGGGCACGGGAGATGACCGGAAAGACGCCCGGCGGGACATCTCGCGGGCGGTCGCACGGGCCGTCCCACGGATCCCGCAGGCCCCACCGGAGGGCGCCCTGCCCGCCCGGTGGCCGGGGCCGCCGTCTACCGTCCTGTCATGCGGAAGAAGCTGAGGGTGGCGGCCTACGCCGTGTGCGTCCGCGACGATCACCTCCTGATGGCCCGCTGGGTCGCGGGCGACGGACCGCCCCTGTGGACCCTGCCGGGCGGCGGCCTCGAACACGGCGAGGACCCCTACGACGCGGTACGCCGCGAGGTCGAGGAGGAGACCGGCTACCTCATGGACGTCACCGCGCTGCTGGGCGTCGGCGCCGCCCGCCGGCTCACCCCGCCCCGCCTCTCGCCCCGCCGCCTCCGCCGCGGTGTCGACGGGCACGCCGTGCGCGTCCTGTACGAGGGCCGGATCACCGGCGGCGACCTGCGCGACGAGATCGGCGGCTCCACCGACCGGGCCGCCTGGCACCCGCTCGCCGAGGTACCGGACCTGCACCGCTCCGACGCCGTCGACATCGCGCTCGCCCTGTGGCGGCAGCGCCCCGCCACCGGACGGCTCGCACACCCCGACCCGGAGGGATAGCCGAAGCCCCGGGGACAGCCGCCCCGAGGGGCCGCGCCCGCGCGGGAAGCCGCCTCCGCGGGCCGCCCCGCACGGCTTCCCTACCCCCGCAGATGAACACGGAGTGACCGAATCCCGGCCGTTCGAGGAGCGGCCGTGGACGCGCAGGGTGGCCCAAGATCCACGTACGGTGATCGGTGTTGCGCGTTGCCGCCTCGTTCACGCACAGGTCATCCCCGATGCCAAGCATCCAGAGCGAGCGGGAATGTTCGCGGAAGCGATCGCCCGCGACCACAGCCGACGCGTTCGCACTCGGGGAGACCGCGCCATGTCGCGCACACGCTCTGTCGCCAGCTCCGTGCTGGGCATCAACCGTCGTACCGTTCTCGCCGCCACCGGCGCGGCGGCCGTCTCCGCGGGCGTCGGCTACGCCCTGCGGCCCACCGAAAGCCAGGCCGCCACCACCGCCGAGACCCGGGTCGTGGCCCAGTCCCGCAAGGCGCCCGCCGCGCCCCTCGCCCCCTACACCAAGGGCACCACCCTGGCGGCCGTCGCCGCGCCCCGCACCTCCACCGGCTACCGCCGCCTCGGCGAGGGACCCGGCTGGAAGCGGGTGGTGCGCGGTGAACTGGCCGCCGCGAAGTCCGGCCGCGCCGCCCGCCGCACCGCGCTCGCCGCGTTCGTACAACTCACCGACCTGCACCTGATCGACAGCCAGCACCCGATGCGCCTGGAGTACCTGCGCTCCACCGACCGGCACGCCTGGCGCCCCCACGAGGCGCTGACCGTGCAGGGCGCGGTGTCGCTGGTCGAGCGGGTCAACGCGCTGCGCGGGGCACCCGTCACCGGCTCGCCGTTGCACTTCGCGATGACGACGGGCGACAACACCGACAACAACGCCAGGACCGAACTCGACTGGTTCCTCACCATCATGAGCGGCGGCCGGATCACCCCAGGCTCCGGGGACCCCCGCCACTACGAGGGCGTCCAGAACAGCGGGCTCACGCAGTACTGGCAGCCCGACTCGACCGTCAGGGACGCCGACAAGCAGGCCGGGTTCCCGCACCTGGCGGGCTTCCTCGCCGCCGCCACCCGCGAGGTCCGCAGCCCCGGCCTCAACCTGCCCTGGTACTCCACGGTCGGCAACCACGACGCGATGCCGCTCGGCTGCTACGGCCACGGCGACTCCTGGCTCGCCGAGTACGCCGTCGGCGGCAGGAAGCTGATGGCTCTGCCCGCGGCCGACGCGAAGAAGCTCCAGAACGCCATCAAGGGCGGCAAGGACCCGCAGGGCAAGGCGTTCCGCGACATGCTCAAGGCGCACACCCGCTCCATGCGCGCGGTCACCCCCGACGAACGCCGCGCCCCCTACACCCCGGCCGACTACCTCAGGGCGCACCTGGACCCGGCCCACCGCGGCCTCGGCCCGGTCGGCCACGGCTACTCCTCCGCGAACCTCGCCGCGGGCACCCAGTACTACGCCTTCCGCATCTCGGACGACGTCGTCGGCATCAGCCTCGACACCACCGACCCGGGCGGCCACTACGAAGGGTCAATCGGCACCGCCCAGTTGAAGTGGCTGGACAAGCAACTGCGGGACAACAAGGACGGCCACGTCATCGTCTTCAGCCACCACACCAGCAAGACGATGACCAACACCAGCCACGCCGACCCGGCCCGCCCGACCGAGCGCAGGCACAACGGCCAGGAGGTCGTGGCGCTCCTCGGCAGCCACCGCAATGTCCTCGCCTGGGTGAACGGCCACATCCACCGCAACGACATCACCCCGCACGCGGCGCCCGACGGCCGCTCCTTCTGGGAGATCTCCACGGCCTCGCACGTCGACTTCCCCCAACTCGCCCGGATCATCGAGGTGGTGGACAACAAGGACGGCACGGTCTCGCTGTTCACCACGCTCGTCGAGTCGGCGGCCCCGCACCGCACGGACTTCGCCGACCTCTCCCAGACCGGACTCGCCGCCCTCTACCGGGAGTTGTCCTTCAACGCCCCCGGCGCCAGCACCACGCTGGGCGGCGACCCGGCCGACCGCAACACCGAACTCGTACTGAAGAAGGGCTGACCGGCGGCCACCGGTTGCGGCTACTTGCCGTAGCCGACGTGGTAGCCGACCGGGTCGACGTAGACGTCCGGGGCGTGTCCCGACTCGGGGGAGACGGTGATGGCGAGCCGGCCGAGGTCGACGATCTCCGAGACCCGCTCGTTCGGCGGGGTCACGGAGAGCCGGGTGTACTTCTTGCCCGAGCCGCTGGTGTCGGGGAGGTAGCGCAGCAGGAACCGGGTCTCCTCGCCGTGCGCGAGGGTGACCGCGGGGCCCTTCGCCTCCGTGCGGGCGGCGTCGGGGCCGAGGTCGCCGAGCCCGTCGGGGCCCACCAGTTGGACGCCGGGGAAGCCGCGCATGGCGCAGGTACGGGAAGCGGTGTTCTTCATGCTGACGGCGATCTCGTTCGCGGTCCCCGTGCGGGAGACGCCGAGGTCGAGATGGTCGGCGTCACAGGCGGGCCTGGCGGACGTCGCGGAGCCCGCCGACCCGGCGGCCCCGCCGGCCGTCGAGGACGCCGACCGGCTCCCGCCGGAGAGCGTGCCGTGCGCGTTGGACCCGCCCGACGACCCGCCCGACGAACCCCCCGACGAACCGTCCGGCGCGGACCCGCTCGACCCGCTGCTCGCGCTCGTCGCGCTCGATCCGGCGGACGCGCTGGACGCGTTGGACGCGGCGGAGGTTCCGCCCGAGCCGCCGCTGCCGCAGGCGGTCAGGGAGAGACCGGCGGCGACGACGGCGGCTGCGACGGTGAGCTTCTTGACGTGCACGGGTACTCCTCGGGCGGTGTCCGTCCCGCTGCGCCGGGGCGAGCGGGTGATGTCGCCCCGTAGGACAGCCACCACCGGGAAGTGCGTTGGCCCGCGCCGGCGACGAGGACGCCCCTGTGACATGCGGGTCGACGGCCTGTGACATACCCGGGCGGCCCGCGCCCCGCGAGCCTTCCGGGCGATTCCCTGGGGCAAGTCGGCACCCTCCGTGCCCTTGGGTCCTAGTCGATGTCCATCGGGTCGGGGCTGCTGGGCAGCGGCTCGTCGGCGTCCGGCATGTCGACGTCGCTGTCGGTCCAGTCGGGCGGGTCCACCGGGGGTGAGTTGTTCCCGCCCGCCGCCGGGTCGTAGTTCGGGTTGGGGAGGTACTGCCCGTGCGTGCCGTCCGGGTTCATCTGCCACACGCCCTTGATGTACTCGGGCTTGATCCCGCCGGGGAAGGCGATCTCCTGCTGGTCCGGGTAGGGGGAGTGGCTGCCGTAGGTGGCGTTGATGTCGATGCCGCCCGGCGCCCGGATGTCGTAGACGTACTGCGGGCCCCAGTTGAGGTGGTCCGAGGTGGTGGTGGAGACGTACTGCGCCGGCTGGTTGGTCAGCACGTAGGTCCACAGGTCGGCGCCCGCCGGGTTCTTCGGCTGGAACCCCTGGTTGAAGATGACCGAGGGATCGCGGCTGTCCGAGCGGTACAGCGGCTCGTTCGAGGTGCGGTCGACGACGTAGTCGGGGATGCCGTCCCAGTTGATGTGGGGGTTGGCGGCCACGTCCCGCGGGTCCGGCCGGTCGGTGGTGCCGTTGGGGCCCGGGTGGTCGCACTCGTCGGCGGTGCCGGCCGGGTGGTCCTCACCGGTGCGGGGCGGGTCCGGGGTGTCGACGGTGCCCGGCGCGTCCTGCATCTCGGTGTCGGAGCCGTCCCCGAACGCGGCCTCGGCCGCCGCCTCGGCCTCCTCGTAGGTGTCGAAGCCGGAGAGGGTGAGCGAGGACATGGCGTCGATCAGCGCACCGACGCCGCCGTCGTCCGGGGGCCCGGCGGGGGTGTCGACGGCGAGCGGGCGCGAGCGGGCGCCGGCGATCAGGACCGTCGTCGTCGAGACCCGTGCCGTGGTGGGGAACGCCGCCGTGGAGACGACGGGACGCTGACCCGCCCACTGCGACGTGACCGGCGACCCTTCCCCGCAGTCCTTGCCGTCGGGGTCTTCGTGGTCCGGGTCGTTGTCGTCGGGGTCGGGCTGGTCCTCACCACCGGAACTGGAACCGCCCGAGGTACTGCCGCCCGAGCTGGAGCCGCCTGAGTCGGACCCGGCCGAGCTGGACCCGCCTGAGTCGGACCCGGCCGAGCTGGACCCGCCGGACCCGGAGGTGCCGCCGTAGATGAAGCCGCCGGTGGTGAGGCCGCCGACGATGAGGCCTCCGCTGGAGTTGCCGCCGTTGGAGGAACCGCCGTTGGAGTTGCCGCCGTTGCTCGACCCGCCGGAACTGGACGACCCGCCTGAGCTGTTGGACCCACCCGAGCTTGAGCTTCCGCCGGAACTTGAGCCCCCGGAGCTTGAGGAGCCGCCTCCGCTGGAGCTGCCGCCTGAGTTGGACCCGCCCGAGTTGGACCCGCCGGACCCGGAGGTGCCGCCGTAGATGAAGCCGCCGGTGGTGAGGCCGCCGACGATCAGCCCGCCGCTGGAATCGCGTCCGCTGGAGCTGCCGCCGCTGGAGGAACCCCCGCCGGACGAACCGCCGTTGCTCGACCCTCCCGGGCCCGAGGACCCTCCCGAGCCCGACGATCCTCCCGAGCCCGAGGACCCTCCTGAGCCCGACGATCCACCCGAGCTTGCGCTACCGCCAATGGAAGAACCTCCGTTGGAGGACCCGCCGTCGGTCGAGGTCCCACCGCTGCTGGAGCCGCCTCCCGAAGTCCGACCCCCGTCGGTGGACTCTCCGCTCGCGGCACCCCCGTTCGCGGCACCCCCGTTCGCGGCACCCCCGTTCGCGGCACCCCCGCCGGCAGAACCCCCGCCGGCAGAACCCCCGCCAGTGGTCGAACTCCCGCCAGTGGTCGAACTCCCGCCCGACGAGCCCCCATCCGACGAGCCCCCATCCGACGACCCCCCGCCGAAGCTGCCGCCCACGGCCGCGCCGCCGTCGGTCGAGTCGCCCGAGCTGGAGCCGCCGCCGGTCGACGAGGTGCCGCCGCTGGTCGTGGTGGCGCCCGTCGACGAGCCGCCCCCGGCCGCACCGCCCGCCGTGCCCCCGCTCGTCCCTCCGCCCGTGTCCCCCTCGCCGCCCGCCGTCACCACGCCGGGGCAGCCCTCGTCCCCCGTTACCTCGCAGACCGCGGAGCGCAGGCCGTCCGCGACGATGCCGCCCACCCCGCCGAAGGCCATCGCCCCGACGAGCGCCACGACCACCGCGATGAGCCCCAGGTACTCGACGGCCGTCTGGCCGCGGTCCCGGCGCCAGCGGATCAGATGCGGCAGGGACGGCACCGCGAGCCGGCGCAGCCGTTCCACGGAGCCGCGCGGCCGCGGCGCCCGCGCGGCCTCGGGCAGGTCGAACCAGGCGCGGCTGCCGCCCGCGCAGACGAGGAGCAACAGAGCCACCGGGAGGAGGAGTTGGCTGAAGCCGTGGGGCGATCCCCGGTACAGGTTGACCACGCTGCCGGCCACCAGCGCCGCCTGGACGCTGATCAGGCCGAGCCAGGCCGGTCGGCCGCCCGTCCACAACTGCCGTGCCAGCACCAGGCCGAGAACGCCCGGGGCGACGGCGTACGCCGCCAGCACGATCAGTGACGGCCGCAGCAGCCCCAGGCCGGTCATCGTGACGACCGCCTTGACGCCGCCCACCACCGTGACGGCGAACATCAGACGCAGCAGGACGCGGGCCGCGACGAGGGTCCGCGGCAACTCTCGCCGCTCGCCCCGGAGATGGACGGCACCCACCGACGCGGGCGTTCGTGGCTCGGCCATGATGATGCCCTCGCATCCGGCTCGACGTCCGGACGACGGCTCGCGTCCGTCGTTCCCCCCGAGCGCTGGCAGCCTAGGAGCGGGGCGCCGTGCCGACCCAGGGCCCCAGGGCCCACCGCGGGCCCAATGCTCTGGACCTATCAACTGGGCCCGGGGTCAAGGGCGTTGGCGCGCTGTCAGAGGGAGTCGAGCCAGCGCCGGTGGGCGGCCTGCTGGGCGTCCAGGGTGGTGACCGCGTCCGCCGGGGCGTCGTCGAAGAGGTTCACCATCTCCTCGCGCCGGCCGCGCCGCCCCTCCCGCAGGAGGTACGCGCGGGTGCTCCCTGAGTCGCGGAGCATGCCGCTCTGGGCGACATCGGGACGGGCCGCGTTGACCGCCAGCAGCCAGCCCGCCCCCTCCAGCGCGCGCCGGACCCGGTCGAGGGCGTCGACGAGGTCGTACCCGCGCCCCTCGGAGGTGCCCCAGGGGCCGTCCGCCGTGACGCGGTAGGCGCGCGACGGGTCGTCGGCGCGCGCGTCGAGGGCCCAGGTGAGCGCGGCGACGGCGCGCTCCGTGCCGCGGACGGCGGTGACGTCGTCCCGCCGTCCGAGCACCTGGTCGGCGCTCACCGGCGGACGGGGGAGACGGCGGGGGCGCGGTCGGGCAGGGGGCGGGTCATGGTCACCACTCTCGTGCGCGGCGGGTGTCGGGCCGGCGGTACCGTAGCGCAGCCGCGCGCGGCGCGCTGCCCGCCTTCGGCGCACGGCCGCCCCGGCCTGTTGACCGGTGGATAACCAACCGGACCCGAGCGCGAGACACCGCGTTCATTCCGCCGAAATGTCCATGCTGCCTCATATCGCCTAACCCGCAGTTCACGGGGATGGCTCATTACTCACTTGTGCGAGGCGGGTGGTCGTGTGCGGACGAGGCACGGGCTGCGAGTTCTGTCGGTCTACGACGGTTTCTTCTCCGGGGGCGCCCGGATCGTGCACAGCGATGTGCTGCTGGGCCTCGCGGAGGGCGGCCAGCACCATCGGGTGCTGAGCGTCCACGGCGAGGTGCACCGCGAGGCGACCCGCCAGCGGATGGAGGACGACGCCTGCTACCGGGTGCTGACCGGCGCCGGGATCACGGTCACGTCCCTGGGCCGCAGCGCGCGGGACGGCGGTGGCCCGGCGCCGTTCACCGGTCCCGAACTCGCCGACACGGCGCGGGCGACCGCGGACGCCGACGTCATCCTGTCCCTCAAGGAGCAGCCGCTGCGGCTGCTCAACCAGGCGGGGCTGCCGCGCCGTCCCGTCGTGGTCTGCCTGCACCGCTCCGACCCGGAGAACCAGGGCGGGGCCCTGGACGAGCTGAAGTCGGCCATCGCCGACGGCACGGTGGCCGCCTGCGTCTGCTGCGCCGAGTCGACACGGGACGCGTACGCGGCGGCCGGTGTCCCCGAGGCGCTGCTGCACGTCATACCGAACGGTGTCGACCTGCTGAGGTTCCGCCCCGATCCGGCCCGCCGACTGGCGGTGCGGTCGGCGCTCGGCGTCCCGTCGACGGCCCCCGTGGTCGTCTTCGCGGCCCGCTGGGACGCGATGAAGAACGTGCCGCTGTTCCTGCGGTCGGCCCGCTCGTGGCTGGCCAGGGAGGGGCGCGGGCACGTCGTGATGTGCGGGGCGGGCATGACGGCGGCCAACGCGGGGCTGGCCGCGCAGCTCGCGTCGGTGTTCGGCGCCGACCGCGCCCTGGCGAGCCGCGTGCACCTGCTGGGGGTGCGCCAGGACATGGAGGCCGTGTACGCGGCCGCCGATGTCGTCGCGCTCACCTCGTCCTGGGGCGAGGCCGCGCCGCTCTGTCTCGTCGAGGGCATGATGTGCGGCGCCGTCCCGGTCACCACGGACGTCGGCGACAGCGCGTCGATCGTCTCGGGGCTGGGTCTCGTGACGCCTCCCGACCCCGACGCGATCGCCTTCGCCTGGTCGGCTGCGGTGGCCGACCGGGCGGCCCTGACCGGCGCGCTGACGGCGAGCCGCGAGCGCTTCAGCAGGACGAGGATGATCGCGGCCTACGCGGACCTGCTCGACCGCGTGGTCCACGACGTCCGCGACGGCCTCCGCCCGGGGCTCGGCGGATAAGCGCCTGAGAGCCGAGCCGAGCCGAGCCGAGCCGGGCCGAGCCGGGCCGCACCGAACGGAACCGGGCCGCGCCGAACGGAACCGAGCCGCGCCGCGCGCAGGGCTCACTCGCCGTCGTCCGTCCCGTCGTCCCCCCGTGCCCGTCTCGCGAACCGTTCCGCGAAGGCCGTCACCTCGTGGCGCAGTTCGTCGGGGCGTTCGACGACGAACGGGCGGTCGAGCGCGGCGAGGAGCGGGGGCAGCCAGTCGAGGCGCTCCGCGCGCAGCTCGACCCGCAGCCAGCGCCCGCCCGCCCGGTCCCGTCCCTCGCCGGTCTCCTCGACGCGCGCGACGCTCGCCGGGAGCCGGGAGCGGACGTGCTCGGGCGTGCCGTGGACGCGCAGGGTCACCTCGTGGCGGTAGGCGGCGGTGGCGAACCCGGCGAGCAGCCGGTCCGCCGGGTCGAGTCCGGCCGGGACCTCGAACGAACCCGGCAGCGGGCGCGCGCCGGTGACCCGGTCGAGCCGGAACGTGCGGTCCTCGCCGATCCCCGGGTCCGTGCCGGTGACGTACCACCGGCCCGCGTGCGCGACGATCCCGTACGCGTGCAGCAGCCGTTCGCCGCGGCGGCCCTCGCGGTCGGTGTACCGGATCGACAGCGGACGGTGGTGGCGGACCGCGTCGGCGACGGTGAGCAGGATCTCGGCGTCCGGGCGCGGCGGGCCGCCGGGCCCCTCCGTGAGGGAGAGGGAGTCGAGGACGGTGTCCAGCGTGCGCGCGACGTGCGCGGGCAGCACCCTGCGGATCTTGGCGGCGGCCGTCTCGCTCGCCGTCTCCGCCGCCGTCGTCAGGCCGGCGCGGCGGCCGGCGAGCAGGCCGAGCAGGACGGCGAGCGCCTCGTCGTCGCTGAACATGAGCGGCGGCAGCCGGTATCCGGAGCCGAGCCGGTAGCCGCCGTAGCGGCCGCGCACCGTCTCCACCGGGATGTCGAGGTCGATCAGCTGGTCCACGTACCTGCGCACGGTCCTGCCGTCGACGCCGAGCCGCTCGGCGAGTTCGGCGACGGTGCGGACGCCCCCGGACTGGAGGAGGTCGAGGAGGGTCAGCACGCGGCCGGTGGGGCGGGACATGGTCCAAGGCTAACGTCGATACCGGACCGATTCTGTCCGGTATCCGTCCTAGCCTGCGGAGCACGGCGCCACCACGGCGTCACCGTTGCCGTCCGGGAGGACACCATGAACTTCGTCTCCGTCCGCGTGATCACCGCCGACGTCGCCCGTCTCGTCGCCTTCTACGAGCGGGTCACCGGGGTACCGGCGGCCTGGGCCACCGAGGACTTCGCCGAGATCGTCACGCCCGGCGCCACCCTGGCCGTCGCGGGTGTCCGCACCGTCCCGCTGTTCGCCCCCGGCTCGGCACGCCCGGCGGACAACCACAGCGTGATCGTCGAGTTCCTCGTCGACGACGTGGACCGCGCGCACGGCGAGCTGACCGGCACCGAGCGGGTCGCCGGGCCCACCACGATGCCCTGGGGCAACCGCTCCCTGCTCCTGCGCGACCCCGACGGCAACCTCGTGAACCTCTTCACCCCCGTCACCCCGGCCGCCCGGGAGAAGTTCGGGCTCGACGCGCGCCGCGAGCCCGCGGCGAGCTGAGGAGGGGACCGCCGGCCCGGCGGTCCCCTCCTCTCCCCTCCTGGTGCCGCCCCCGTCCGTCACTACCGGGGCAGCACCACGACATACGCGGCCGGATCACGGTCGTCGGCCGCCATCAGGGCGGTGCGGACGATCGTCGCCTGCTGGTCCATCGCCTCGCGGAGCTTCCTCGGTGTCACATGGACGACGGTGATCCCCAGCCGCTCCAGATGCTCCCTCTTCCTGGCGTGCTCCGACCAGAGGGCGTCCTCGTCCTGGCGCGGTGCGCGGGTGTCGAGTTCGACCGCGACCGCCTGGTCGGGCCAGTACGCGTCCAGGCCGCCCAGGTGCGGGCCGCCTGGCATCCGCAGGTCGACGTTCCAGACCGGGTCGGGCAGGCCGAACTCCCTGACCATCCGGTAGAGACGGTCCTCGGCGACGGAACGGCCCTCCGCGAGCAGCGACTCCACCGCGTCCACCACATGCGGCCGGCCCAGCAGCTTCGCCGCCGTCAACTCCCGCACCACCGCCGCCGGTTCGCAGTGGCCGCCGCGCACCGCCTCGGTCAGCAGCAGCCGTACGGTCTCCGCGCCCGCGCTGGTGCCTGACAGGTCCGCCACCGCGTCCGCGAGGGCCCGCGGTACCGGCGCGACGGGAACTCCCGCCCGCTGGAGGGGAGTCGGCGGCTGCGCGGCGCGGACCACCCGGGCCAGCTCCGTTGAGCGCAGCCGCCGCCTGCGCGGCACCAGCACGTCGATCCGGGTGAGGGAGAGCAGGGCGGGCGCGCTGCCGAACCCGTGCAGGGAGAGCGCCGCGAGGCCGGTGATCTGGGCCTCCGGGTACAGCGCGCGGTGCGGCGGACCGGCCGCGGGCTGCGCCGGCACGCCGGGCGGCTGCTCCTTCGCCGC
This sequence comes from Streptomyces griseoviridis, assembly GCF_005222485.1. Lineage (NCBI taxonomy): Bacteria > Bacillati > Actinomycetota > Actinomycetes > Kitasatosporales > Streptomycetaceae > Streptomyces > Streptomyces griseoviridis. The sequence continues at coordinate 3,135,734 of NZ_CP029078.1, read as the reverse complement.
GTACAGCAGCACCGCGTGCAGCCGCTCCTCGGCGGTCGGCGGCCCCGGGCGGAGCAGGAACACGCCCGGCAGGAGCCGCTGCCAGGGGCCGCCCGGCCGGCACCGCGCGTTGGCCTCGGCGGGCGGGATGCCGCGGGCCCGGAGCTGAGCCGCCGTCAGAACCCTTCGGCGCGCCCCGGAGAGGTGGCGGGCGGGGCGCGGGGGGACGGGGGGCGGCGGGGGGAGTTTCTGGGTCATGGAGCCGGTATGCCGCGTCCGAATCGCGAAGTAACCGCTGTTACACGCTCGTCGACACATACGGACAAGGAGGGGCTAAAGGGTGCGCGGGCGGATGCCGAGTAGGCACCGAAAACCCCTGGTCCTTTCGGGGTGGACCAGGGGTTACGGGAGCGAATGACCGGATTCGGTAACGGCTACCGGTGGCTTAAGCGTTGGCCAGGGGTCGGCGCGGAACCGACCCGGAACCGGCCACGCCGCTCACTGCCGCCCAGGCCCCGGACCCCCGCTCACCGCCGCCCAGGCTCCGAAACCGGCCACGCCGCTCACCACCGTCCCCAGGCCCCGGACCCCAGCCCAGGCCCCGGACCCCAGCCCAGGCCCCGGACTCCCGCCCAAGCCCCAAGCCCCGGGCCCCGGCTCAGAGTTCCGTCGCCTCCTGGGCCCGCAGTGCCCGTGCCAGGTCGTCGCGTGCCTCGATGACCAGCCTGCGCAGCGCCGGGGCCGCCTGCTCGTGGGACGTCAGCCACGCGTCCGTCGCCGCCAGCGTGGCACGCGCGTCCTTCGGCGTCGGGTGCGACGGGAACAGGCCCCGCACCACGTCCATCCCGATCTGGATGGAGCGCCGCGACCACACGTCCTCGATCGCCGCGAAGTACTTCTCCGTGTACGGAGCCGTCAACTCCCGCTGCGACGGCTGCGCGAAGCCCGCGATCGTCGCCTCCACCAGCGCGTTGGAGAGCGCCTCCGACTCCACCACCTGCGCCCACGCCTGCGCCTTGACCGCCGCCGACGGCCGCGCGGCGAGACAGCGCACCTGGTGGCGCTTGCCGGACGCCGTGTCGTCACGCGCCAGTTCCGCCGCGAGGGTCCGCTCGTCGGCCAGCCCGTGCGACGCCAGCGGCTCCAGGAACACCCACCGCAGCTCCTGGTCGACATCGAGCCCGTCGATCTTCTCGGTGCCGTCGAGCAGGGCCGTGAGGAGCGCCAGCTCCTGCGGCGCCGACGCCACCGACGCGTAGAACCGCGCCCACGCCAACTGCTGCTCGCTGCCGGGCCCGGCGGCCCGCAGGTCCCGCAGCGCGATCTCCGTCAGCAGCTTCCCGCCGGTCTCGCGCCAGGCCGGCGGCGCGTAGTTGACCAGCGCCGAATCGGCCCACGCGTGCAGCATCTGGAGCACGCCGATGTCGCTCTCCCGGCGCGCGAACCGCGTCACCAGGTCGATGAAGTCCGGCGCGCTCAGCAGCGCGTCCCGCGTCATGTTCCACAGCGCCGACCAGCACAGGGCGCGGGCCAGCGGGTCCTTCATCGAACCGAGGTGGTCGCGCAGGGTGGCGAGCGACGTCGCGTCGAAGCGGGTCTTGCAGTACGTGAGGTCGTCGTCGTTGACCAGGACCAGCTCGGGCGCCGGCTGTCCGGCCAGCTCCGCCACCACCGTCCGCGGGCCGTCGACGTCCGTCTCGGTGCGCGCGTACCGCACCAGCGCGCCGTCCTCGACCCGGTACAGGCCGATCGCCACCCGGTGCGGGCGCAGCTCGGGGTGCGACTCGGCGGCCTCCTGGAGCACCGCCAGCTCACCGATCCGGCCGTCCGCGTCCAGCACGACCTGCGGGGTGAGCGCGTTGACGCCGGCCGTCTGGAGCCAGGACCGCGCCCAGCCGCCCATGTCGCGCCCGCTGGTCTCCGCCAGCACCGCCAGCAGGTCAGACAGGCGCGTGTTGCCGTACGCGTGCCGCTTGAAGTAGCGGCGCGCGCCCTCCAGGAACGCGTCCTGGCCGACGTACGCCACGAGCTGCTTGAGGACGCTCGCGCCCTTGGCGTAGGTGATGCCGTCGAAGTTGAGCTTGGCGTCCTGGAGGTCGCGGATGTCCGCCGTGACCGGGTGCGTGGAGGGGAGCTGGTCGGCGCGGTACGCCCACGCCTTGCGGCGGTTGGCGAAGGTGATCCAGCCGTCCTCGAAACGGGTCGCGCCGACCAGCGCGAACGCGCCCATGAAGTCGGCGAACGACTCCTTGAGCCACAGGTCGTCCCACCACTCCATGGTGACCAGGTCGCCGAACCACATGTGGGCCATCTCGTGCAGGATGACGTTGGCCCGGCTCTCGTACGACGACCGTGTCACCTTCCCGCGGAAGATGTACTCCTCGCGGAACGTGACCAGGCCCGGGTTCTCCATCGCGCCGAGGTTGTACTCGGGCACGAACGCCTGGTCGTACTTCCCGAACGGGTACGGGAAGTCGAAGTGCTCGTGGAAGAAGTCCAGGCCCTGCTTGGTGACGAGGAAGATGTCGTCGGCGTCGAAGTGGGGCGCCAGGCCCTTGCGGCACAGCGCGCCGAGCGGGATCTCGAGGCGGCTGCCGTCCGGGAGCGTCCGCTCGTAGGAGTCCGTCACCCAGTGGTACGGGCCCGCCACCACGCAGGTGATGTACGTCGAGATCGGCTTGGTCTCCGCGAACCGCCACACGCCGTCGGTCTGCGTGCCCACGCCGTTCGACCAGACCGTCCACCCCTCCGGCGCCCGCACCTCGAAGCGGTAGGGGGCCTTCAGGTCGGGCTGCTCGAAGTTGGCGAAGACCCGCCGGGCGTCGGCCGGCTCGTACTGCGTGTACAGGTAGACCTCGCCGTCCTCCGGGTCGACGAAGCGGTGCATGCCCTCGCCGGTGCGGGAGTAGGCGCAGCGCGCGTCCACCACCAGCTCGTTCTCCGCGGCCAGGTCCTCCAGGAGGATGCGGGTGCCGTCGAAGACCGCGCCCGGGTCGAGGTCGCGTCCGTTCAGCGACAGGGCCGTCACGCTCGGTGCGATCAGGTCGGCGAAGCTCGCCGCGCCCGGTTCGTTGCAGCGGAAGCGGATCGTGGTCAGGGAGCGGAACGTGCGCGGCCCCTCCCCGGCGTCGTCGCCCACCGCCGAGCGCAGGTCGAGGGAGACCTCGTAGCCGTCGACGGAGAGCAGCGCGGCCCGCTCCCGGGCCTCGTCACGGGACAGATTCTCACCGGGCACGGGCGGCACTTCCTCTGGGTGGTGGGGTGGAGGGACAAGGTTCGGACAGGACCGATCCTGCCATGCGCCCCTGACAGCGGGTACCCGGGAATGGGGTGAGCGCCGGACGGTGTTCCGACAGGAGACGACGCTGTGCAGACGCCTTCGTTCCCGAGGAGAGCCATGTCCGAGAACGCGACCACCTCCGTGAAGACCCCCGTCGACTTCTGGTTCGATCCGCTCTGCCCCTGGGCGTGGATGACCTCCCGGTGGGTGCTCGAGGTGGAGAAGGTCCGTGACATCGAGATCCGCTGGCACATCATGAGCCTGGCCGTCCTGAACGAGGACCGGGTCGACGAGCTGCCCGAGGAGTACCGGGACATGCTCGCCACCAAGGCGTGGAAGCCGGTCAGGGTGGCCACCGCCGCCTGGCAGAAGCACGGCGCCGACGTCCTCGGCCCGCTGTACACCGCGCTCGGCACCCGCTTCCACAACAACGGCGAGGGCCCCACCCTCGACGCCATCGCGGGCGCCCTCGCGGACGCCGGACTCCCCGCCGACCTGATCGACTACGCCGAGCAGGAGGACTTCGAGTTCGAGTCCGAGCTGCGCGCCTCACACAAGGAGGGCATCGACCTCGTCGGCCAGGAGGTCGGCACCCCCGTGATCGCGGTGCCCGGCGCGGACGGCGAGCAGGTCGCCTTCTTCGGCCCGGTCGTCACCCCCGCCCCGCAGGGCGAGCAGGCCGCCCGCCTCTGGGACGGCACCCTCGCGGTCGCCTCGGTCCCCGGCTTCTACGAGCTGAAGCGCACCCGCACCAAGGGCCCGGACTTCAGCAACCTCTGACCCCGCCACGGCGGTGCCGGCGGCCCGTCCGCCGTCACCGCCCCGCGTGGTCGTCGCGGGCCAGCGCCGCCAGGTCGGGGAAGTCCGTCACCACCGCGTCCACGCCCAGCCGGTAGTACAGCGCGTACTCGGCGAACGCGTCACCGAAGTCGTCCGGTCCGGCCCCGCGCCGGAAGTCGGCGGGCAGGAACTGGTTCTCCGCGCGGAAGGTGTACGGGCCCACCCGCAGCCCCGCCGCGTGCGCGTCGGCCAGCAGCGTGGTGGGCGTCCCGAGCCGGCCGTCCGCGCCGACCGGCACCAGCGACGACTTGTCCGGCCCGATCCAGTCGGCGTACCGGGCGATCCCGGCGAGGCCCGCCGGGGTCATCAGCTCCGCGTACGTCGTCGGATCGCCCGCCGCCACCAGGTCGTAGGGCCCGCCCGAGGTGCCGAGCGCCTGCCACAGCGGCAGCCCGAGCCGCTCGGCCGCCACCCGCCGCAGACTCGTCGGCTCGAAGGACTGCACCACGCACTCGCGCGGCCCCAGCCGGTTGCGCCGCACCGCCTCGGCCAGCTTCCGCTCCAGCGGCAGCCCGATCGAGCGGAAGTACGTGGGGTGCTTGGTCTCGGGGAAGACGGCGACGGTCCGCCCATAGGTCCGCGACAGCCGCCGCGCCAGATCGATCACCTCCTGGAAGGTGAGCACCCGCTGCCTGCCGTCGAAGACGGTGTTGCGGTCCCGGACGCCCGGCAGCCGCTCCACCGCGCGCAGCGTCTTCAGCTCCGCCAGCGTGAAGTCCTCGGTGAACCAACCGGTCACCGGCCGCCCGTCCACCGTCTTCGTGGTCCTGCGCCCCGCGAACTCCGGGTGCGAGGCCACGTCCGTGGTCTGCGAGATGTCGTTCTCGTGCCGGACGACCAGGACGTGGTCGCGGGTCGGCACCAGGTCGGGTTCGATCCAGTCGGCGCCGGTCTGCACGCCGTAGGTGTACGCGGCCACCGTGTGCTCGGGCCGCCATCCGGCCGCGCCCCGGTGCCCGACGACCAGGGGCCGCCCGGCCGTCGGGGCTCCGGACGCGGCGACGGCGGCGGGCGCTGACGCGCACAGCGGGACGGCGGCGGCCGCCAGCAGCAGGGAACGACGATCGGTGCGCATGCGAACTTCCTCTCCGGGCAAGGCAACTCACCCTCCAGACAAGAGAACTCGCTCTCCGTACAAGTGAATTCAGGCGTGGTCACGGGCGTGCTCGCGGGCCGTCGCCAGGCGGGCGAGATGGGCCGCGTAGCCCGCCGTGTAGTGCGCCGCCCGCGCGGGGTCCGGTTCCACCACCGCCGTCGGACGGGTCCAGCGCGCCGTGTCCAGCGCGGTCCCGTACCGCTCGGCCGCCGCCAGCACCGCGCCCCGCGCCCCGACTTCGCCCTCCACCACCCGCAGCGGACGGCCCAGGACGTCGGCGAGCAGCCGCATCCAGGCGGGGCTGCGGGTGCCGCCGCCGCAGACCGCGAGCGAGCCGGTCAGACCGGCCGCCTCCAGACAGTGCCGGGCCGCGTAGCCGATGCCCTCGCAGGTCGCCCGGATCAGGTCGCCCTTCGTCGACTCCAGCGACACACCGCTGAGTTCGGCCCGCAGACCGGGCTCCACGAACGGCGCCCGCTCACCGGACGGCGCGAAGTACGGCAGCACCCTGACGCCGTGCGCGCCGGGCGGGGTCGCGGCCAGCAGCGCGTCGACCTCCTCGTGCGCGACGCCCGTCGTCGACAGCACCCAGTCGAGCGCCGCCGTCCCGACCATCGCGGGCATCGCGCGCAGCCGGTGGCCGGGACGGTCGGTCGAGATGTACAGGCCCGCGGGTTCGCCGCTCAGATCGAGGTCGGTGGTGGCGACCAGGCTCGCCAGACACGTCCCGACGATCAGCAGCCCGTCGCCGGGCGCCCGCACCCCCGCGCCCAGCGCGCAGGCCGGCAGGTCGTAGGGGCCGTTGGCGAGCCGGGTGCCGGCCGGCAGCCCCTCACCGCGCGCCTCGCCCGTGCTGATCGGGTCGCCGACCGGCGCGAGCAGCGCCCTGCGGTGGGTGAGGCCGAGGAGTTCGACGACGCCGTCGTCGTAGGCCCGGGTGCGCGGGTCGAGGAACGGCATCGAGGCGTCCGAGACGTCGGTGCCGGCGGGGGCGCCGGTGAGCCGCCCGAACACCATGTCCTTGCAGCACAGGGCGGCCGACGCCGCGTCGAGGGCGGCCGGTTCGTGCCGGTCGAGCCAGGCGAGGAGCGGTCCCGGGCTGCCCGGGAACAAGGCGCCGCCGGTCCGCCGGAACACCGCCTCGAAGGTCCCGTCCGCCAGCCACCGGTCGACGAGGGCGTGGGCCCGCCCGTCCATCCAGGAGGCGGCGGCCCGCACCGGGCGCCCCGCGGCGTCCACCAGCCAGACGCCGTCGCCCTGCCCGGTGAGTCCGGCCAGTTCGACGGGCCCGGGGAGCCGGGCGGTGAGCGCGTCGAGGACGGCGACGACGGCCGCGTACACCTCGTCCATGTCCTGCTCCACCACACCCTCGTCGAGCGAGAGGGTGATCTGCCGTGCCTCGACGGCGAGTTCGGTGCCGGCGGTGTCGAAGGCGGCGGCCTTCACGGTGGATGTTCCTACGTCGATACCGATGAACACGGCGTGGCTCTCCTCGGGGTCGCCGGTGGCGGGGGTCAGCACAGGGCGTGCGCGGGCGGTTCGCCCCGGGCCCAGCGGCCCACCTCCGCCGCCGCGATCCGCGCCGCCTTCTCCGCCACCGCCTGGCTCGCGCCGCCCAGATGGGGGGTGAGGACGACCCGGTCGGCCAGCCCGAACAGCCGGGACCCGGCGGGCAGCGGCTCCCGCGCGAAGGTGTCGAGGGCCGCCGCCGACAGGGTCCCGTCGGCCAGCGCGTCGCAGAGCGCCTCCTCGTCGACGAGGGGACCGCGGGCCGCGTTCACCAGGACCGCGCCGCGCGGCAGCAGCGCCAGCTCACGGGCGCCGATCAGGCCCCGCGTCTCCGGGGTGAGGCGGGCGTGCAGGGTGATGACCCGGGAGCGGCGCAGCAGGGCGTCGAGGGTCGGCATCCGCAGCCCGTGGATCTCGCCCCGGGCGTACGGGTCGTACACCATCACCTGGGCGCCGAACGCGGCGAGCGCGCGGGCCACCCGGCTGCCGACCGCGCCGTAGCCGATCAGCCCGACCGGAAGATCCTCCAGTTCCAGGCCGCTGTGTTCGTGGGTGTAGTAGGTCGCGCCCTGCCAACTGCGCTGCCCGGCCAGGAGATCGTGGGCCTGCGGGATGCGCCGCAGCGCCGCGAGGAGCAGTCCGACGGTGAACTCGGCGGTGGCGGCGGCGTTGCGGCCGGGCGCGTAGCAGACGCGCACGTCGTGGAGTTGCGCCGCGTCCAGGTTGACGTTGACCGGGCCGCCCCGGCAGACCACGACGAGCCGCAGGCCGGGCGAGGCGGCGAGGACCCGCTCGGTGACCGGCGCCATCTGGGTGACCAGCACCTCGCGGCCGTCCGACAGGGCGTCGATCAGCGGGTTCTCGGCGTCGCTCGCCTCCCGCACCTCGGCCACCGGGCCGAACGGTTCGAGCGGCCAGCCGAGCATCAACTCCCGCACATCGGGCGGTGGTTCGGGGAGTTCGGCTGTCAACGCCCGAGTGATCAGGGCGGGCAGGACGAAGTGGTCGCCGGCGGCCACCACGCGTACGGGGGTGTTCATCGCAGGGAGACTCCCGTCTCGGCGTCGAAGACATGGGTCAGGCGGGGGTCGGCGGTCACCCGCACGAGGGCGTCGTGGGCGAGCCGGGTGCCGGGTTCGGTGAGGGCGACGACGGGGTCCGTGACGCCGTCCAGGGTGAGGGTGGCCAGACCCGATTCGAGGAGCGGCTCATGGGCGAGGACGCGGGCCGGGATGCCGTCGCCGCCGGTCAGCGCGATGTCCTCGGGGCGGACGCCGACGATGATCTCCCGCCCGGCCGGCAGCGGGACCGGCAGCGGCAGCAGGACCTCGGCGGAGAGCCTGGCCCGGCCGTCCGGGCCGGTGGTGGCGGGCAGCAGGTTGATCGCCGGTTCGCCGACGAAGTCCGCCACGAAGACGGTCGCGGGGTGGTCGTAGACCTCGTAGGGCGTGCCGAGCTGCTCGATCACGCCGTCCCGCATCACCGCGATCCGGTCGGCGAGCGAGAGGGCCTCCTCCTGGTCGTGCGTGACGAGGATGGCGGTGTGCCCGAGGTCGCGCTGGATGCGCTTCAACTCACGCCGTGTGGTGTCCCGTTGGGCGGCGTCGAGATGGGAGAGCGGCTCGTCGAGAAGGAGCACGTCCGGCTCCCTGACCAGCGCCCTGGCAAGCGAGACCCGCTGCTTCTGCCCGCTGGAGAGGGCGGCGGGACGGGCGTCGAGGACGGCGGTCAGACCGACCCGCTCGGCGATCCGGGCGACCTTGCGCTCCACGTCTCCCCGGTCGCCCCGGTCGGCCCGGCGGCGGGCCCGCAGCCCGAAGGCGAGGTTCTCGCGGACCGTGAGCGGCGGGTAGAGGGCGTAGTTCTCGAACGCCACCCCGATGTTGCGCCGCCTCGCGGGCCGGTCGGTCACCGACGCGCCGCCGACCAGGATGTCCCCGCCGGTCACCGTCTCCAGACCGGCGATCATCCGCAGGGTGGTTGACTTGCCGCACCCCGAAGGGCCCAGCAGGCCGAGGAGTTCACCGGAGCGCAGCCCCAGGTCGAGGCCGCGCACCGCGTCCACCGGCGGGCGCCCGCGCGCCCGGTAGGTCTTGCGCAGGTCACGTAGCTCCAGCTCGGTCATCGTCACCCTTCGTCGGGCACACCTCGTAGCGGACCTGGTGCTCGTCCAGGTCCCGCAGCGCCTCGGGCGACGCCCCGTCGTCGACCAGCAGCAGATCGAAACGGGAGAGCGGGGCGACCCGGTGCAGGGCGGGCCTGGCGAGCTTCGTGTGGTCGATGAGCAGCACCCGGCGGGCGGCCGAGTCGAGCATCGCCCGCTTCACGGACACGATGTGCTGCTCCTGGTGGTAGGCGTAGCCGCCGTGCACGGCCGACGTCGACGCGAAGCAGACGTCGACCCGCAGCGACTGCACCGCCTCCACGCAGGACACCCCGAGGAACGACGAGTGCAGCGGGTCGTAGTCGCCGCCCAGTGCCAGCAGCCGGATGCCCCGCTGGTCGGCGAGGAGGTTGATGGCCTCGAGGAAGTTGGTGACGACGGTCAGCGGGGTGATCTCGCCGAGCCGCAGCAGCCTGGCTATCTCCAGGGTGGTCGTGGAGTCGTCCAGCATGATCGCCATGCCGGGCTCGACCAGGCGCAGGGCGTGTCCCGCCACCGCCTCCTTCGCGGCCCGCATGGTCCCCAGCCGGTACTGCACGTTCGACTCGAAGACCGCCGACGGCTGCGCGGTCACCCCGCCCCTGAACTTCCGTACGACACCTTGCCGTTCGAGTTCGTCGAGGTCGCGGTGGATGGTCATCAGGCTCACCCCGAACCGCTCGGCGAGTTCGGCCGCGGTCGCGGAACCGGCGGCGAGGACCCGCTCGGCCAGCGCCGTCCTGCGGGCGGCGGGCCCCTGCTGGTGCGGGACCTGCGGGGGCGTGCCGTGCTGCTGCGTGCCGTGCGGGTGGGGTGCGTGGGCGGCGCTCATCGTGTCCCGATCCTTCGTCCTGGGCGCCGGGGCCGGTCGGCCTCGAACAGCAGCAGGTTCTCAGGCCGGAGGGTGAGCCGTACCGGATCATCGGGCCGCAGCCCGTGCGTGTCGGCGCGCGGGGCGACCAGGGAGACGTACGGGGAGGACGCGTCGGGGGAGACGGAGAAGTCGGAGGATTCGAGGGAGGTGGCGGATTCGGAGGAGACGGCGGATTCCGGAGAGGCGGCGGATTCGGGAGAGGTGGGCGGGACGGGGGAGGCGTCCGGTCCCGCCGGGGCGGGGGCCGCGAGGTCCGGGGCTGAGAGGCCGGTGGCCGCCGGGTCGAGGTGCGGGTCCCCTCCCGGGCCCCTCCCCTGGCAACCTCCCGGGCCGCTTCCCGGGCCGCGCCCGCCGCCGAGCCTGACGGTCACCTCCACCGACCGGCCCAGCACCTCGGTGACGTACACCGTGCCGGTCAGCTCATGTCCCGGCGCGGTGAGGGACAGGTCGCGGGGGCGGATCCCGGCGAGGACCTCGGTGCCGGGCGGCGCCTCGGCCCGCACCGGCAGCTCGACCGCGCCGTCCGCCGAGCGGAACGCGCCGTCCTCGGTGAGCGTGCCGGGCAGCAGGTTGATCCGGGGGCGGCCGAAGGCGCGCGCCACCTCGGTGTCGGCCGGCCGGTACCAGATCTCCTCGCGGGTGCCCGTCTGCACGATCCGGCCGTCCCTGATGACGCCGATCCGGTCGCCGAGCGCCAGCGCCTCCACCGCGTCATGGGTGACGTAGAGGGTGGTGGTGCGGCGGACCGAGCCGATCGCCTTCAGCTCGGCCCGCATCTGCTGGCGCAGTTTGGCGTCGAGGTGGGAGAGGGGCTCGTCGAGGAGGAAGGCGCGGGCCGGGCGCACCAGCACCCGGCCGAGCGCGACCCGCTGCCGCTGCCCGTTGGAGAGCCGGCCCACCGGACGGTCCAACAACTGGGCGATGCCGAGGAGTTCGGCGGTCTCCCGGACCCGGGCGCGGGCCTCGGCCGCGGGCAGCCGGTGGCGCGGGGAGCGCAGCGGCGACACCAGGTTGTCGTAGGCGGAGCGGTGCGGGTAGAGGGCGTAGCTCTCGAAGCACATCGCGACACCCCGGTCGTACGGCTCGACACCCGCCAGGTCACGGCCGTCCAGCTCGACCGTGCCCGCGTCCGGCGGTTCGAGGCCGGCGACGGTCTTCAGGGTGGTCGTCTTCCCGGCCCCCGAGGGGCCCAGCAGACAGAAGAACTCGCCCTCCTCGACGTCGAGTTCGAGGCCGTCGAGGGCTCTGGTGCGGCCGTAGCTCTTGGTGATCCCGCGCAGCCGGATCATGACTTCACCGCCCCGAACGACAGCCCCCGCACCAGATACCGCTGGATGGTGAGGGCGAGCAGCAGCGGCGGGACGACGGAGACCAGCGCGGCGGCGGCCGTCAGGTTGTACTTGGGGCGGTCGCCGCCCAGGAACGACAGGGCGCCCACGGTCACGGTCTGCGCCTCGCTCGACGTGAGGATCAGCGGGAAGACGAAGTTGTTCCAGGCGAAGATGAACGCCAGCAGCGACACGGCCGCCACCCCCGGCTTCACCAGCGGCAGCGCGACCTTGAAGAACGCCTGGGTGCGGCTGTAGCCGTCGAGCAGCGCCGCCTGCTCCAACTCCGGTGACAGGTCGGCGAAGTAGGACCGCATGATCCACACGATGAGCGGCAGCGTGACCAGTTGCAGCACCCAGATCATGCCGACGTACGTGTCGAACAGGCCGAGCTTCTGGTAGAGCACGAACAGCGGGATGATCACGGTGAGTTCGGGCGCAAAGCGGAACGACAGCAGCGTGAACATCAGGTTCTCGGAGCCCTTGAACCGATGGCGCGCCGAGGCGTACGCGGCCGGCAGGCCGACCAGCAGGGAGAGCGCGACCGCGCCCACCGACACCACCAGGCTGTTGACGAAGAACCGCACGAAGGGGATGCCCTCGCTGTCCCCGAGGACGGTCCGGTAGGAGCCGAGGGTGGGGGTGAAGGAGAAGTAGGTGCTGAAGAGTTGGTCGGCCGGTTTCAGCGACAGGATCAGCATCCAGGCGATCGGGAACAGCGCGAAGACGAAGTAGCCGATCAGGGCCGCGTCCGCCAGCCACCCCCACACCCGCCCCGCCCCACGCCCACCGGCCACCCGGTCCCGATCCCGATCCCGGCCGCGCTTCCGCCGCCCGCCGACCACCCGGTCCCGGCCGCGCTTCCGCCGCCCGCCGGCCACTTGGTCCCGGCCGCCCTCGCGTCCCTCGCCGGCCCTCCCGTCCCGGCCGCGCGTCCTTCCCGTGCCGGCCCCCCGGTCGCCGCCGCCCTCGGTTCCCGTGCCGGTCATCGGGCCTCCGCCGCCTTCCGCTGCACCCGGCCCAGATGGCGGACCAGGACCATCGCCGCCAGATAGACCACCGCCCACAGGACGATCGTGTAGCTGATCCCGAACGAGTACCGCTGGAAGCGGATCGCCTCCAGGTAGGCGCGGATCTGGAGGACCATCGTGGAGTCGCCCGGACCGCCCTCGGTCAGCGCGTAGATGATGTCGAAGACCTTCAGCGAGTCCATGAACCGGAAGATCACCGCGACCAGTACGTACGGCCACAGCATCGGCAGGGTCAGCCGCCTGAACGTGTACCACCACCCCGCGCCGTCCACGGCCGCCGCCTCGAACGGGGAGGCGGGCAGCGACCGCAGACCGGCCAGGGCGAGGATCGCCACGAACGGGGTGTACACCCACACGTCCACGGCGATCGACGACAGCAGGGCGCCCGCCGGGGTGTCCGTCCACTGCACCCCGCCGAGCCCGAACGGCCGCAGCAGGTGGTTGACCACCCCGACCGACGGCTGGAGCATCAGCTTCCACATGATCGCCGCGATCACCGGGGCGATCATCAGCGGCAGGATCAGGATCTTCTCCAGTACCCGGCCCACCCAGGAGGAGCGGTGCAGCAGCAGGGCCACCGAGACCCCGAGGACGGTCTCGGTGGCGGCGGCGCCGACCGCGTACAGCACGGTCACCCACGCCGAGTCCCAGAACGCGCCGTCGCCGAACATCGCCCGGTAGTTGTCGAACCCCACGAGGTCGGGGCGCGGTCTGCTCGCGGAGAAGTCGAACAGCGTGTAGTAGAGGCCGAGCCCGAACGGGTAGAGGATCCCGCAGGTGAGCAGCAGGGCGGGCACGATCAGCAGGTACGGGCGCAGGGCGGGGCGCACACCCACCGCGCTCAGCGCACCTTCCGGGCGAGGTCGCCCGCGAGCCCGTTCAGCACCGAGCCCGCGCTCCGGCCGCCGTAGATCTCCTGGAGGGCCGCGGCCCAGCTGGTGGTGGCGTCGAAGAACTGCGCCTGCGGGGTGAACTGGATCGTCGTCTGGCCGACGACGGTCTCGAAGGTGTCGAGGAAGCCGGGCAGGTGCCGCATCTTGTTCCGGTAGGCGGCGTCCTGGCTGATCGACCTGCGGACCGGGTCGATGTGCTGGTGGGTGAGGGCGGCCCGGCGCAGATGCTCCTTGCCGGTGGCCCACTGGAGGAACAGCCAACTGGCTTTCTTCTTCCGGCTCCTGGCGTTCATTCCGAGCGACCAGATCCACATGTTGGTGGCGAGCGAACCGTCGGGACCCTTCGGCCCGGGATGGAACGCGATCTTCCCGGAGGCCGGGCTCGCGCCGTCCACCGCCTGGAAGTAGGCGGCGGTGTCCGCGTCGAACAGCATCGCGGCCTTCTTCGCGCCCAGATCACTCGAACACTGGTACCAGGTGTACGACGTCCAGGACGGTGGCCCGCCCCGCTTCACCATGTCCGCCCACTCCTCGGTGAACGCCACCGCCGCCGGGGTGTTCATCGCGGGCTTCAGGGCGCCGCCGTCCACGGTGAAGTCCCGCAGCCCGTTGCGGGCGTACATGGTCATGAAACCGGGGTGGATGGTGGCCCAACTGCGCGACCCGCGCACCGCGATGCCGTACATCCCGTCGTAACCCGCCCCGGGCGCCTTCCTCTTGACGACCGCGGCCAGCTCGCGCAGCTCGTCGAAGCTCTCGGCGGGCTTGAGCCCCAGCTTCCTGAAAACCTCGGTGTTGTAGGCGACGACGTTGGTCTCCCACCCCCACGGCAGCGCGTACTGGCCGCCCCGCCCGAGCGGGGCGCCGTCCTTCAGGGACCACTGGTCGGCTTCGAGGAGGTTGGGGAAGAAGTCGTCCTGGTCCCAGTCGCCGCCGGTGGCCGAGGAGTTGCGCATCCACGGGCCGAGGTCCTCGAGCCAGCCCGGCGGACCGTACTGCCACACCATGTACGCGCCCAGCATGAAGACGTCGTAGGAGGCGCGTCCGCTGGAGAGGTCGACGGTCAGCTTGTCGAAGTAGTTGTTCTCGGGGAAGACGTCGTACTCGACCTCGATGCCCGTCTTCGCGGTGAACGACTTCAGGTCGGCGATCAGGGCGTCCGCGTACGGGTGCTTGTTGAGCAGCGCCTTGACGGTCGTGCCGCGCTCCCGCCGCCAGTCGAAGGAGCCGGTGACGTCGTCGGCGGCCGAGCCGTCGCCCTTGTCGTCGGTACCGCCGAACCCCGCGCCGCAGGCCGCGAGGAACGGGGTCGCGGCGGTCGCGGCGGTGAGCGCGAGGAAGCGGCGGCGGTCGTGCGCGTGCGTGTCCATCCGTGACCTCCAGGTGGGGCTGGGTCCGGTGCGGGGCAACACGTCGAGCCGAAGGAACGCGACTCGTCAACAGAGGTTGTAACGAGGGAAGTTGAGTGTCAATCCCTCCCGCAGGGGAAAATGCCGGTTCGATATCGGGGAAAGGTGTGAACTTCACAGGGGGTCGCCCGGCGCGCGCCGCGCGCGAGCCGGACGGAACCCCCCGCACCGCACGCACACACCACGGAGGTCCTGATGGCGGTCGAGCGCGTCGAAGGCGCGAAGGACGAGGCATGGCTGGGCGTCGACCTCGGCACCCAGGGCGTCCGCGCGCTGCTGGTCACCGGCGACGGCACGGTCCTCGGCGGCGGCACCGCGCCGCTGGCCGGGAACCGACGGCCGGGGCGGCACGAGCAGGACCCCGAGGGGTGGTGGCGGGCGGTGTGCGCGGCCTGCCGGGAGGCCCTCGCCGGCCGCCGGGGCGCGCGGGTCGGCGGGCTCGCGGTGTGCGGCACGTCGGGGACCGTGCTGCTGACGGACCCCGCGGGCCGGCCGGTGAGCCCCGCGCTGATGTACGACGACGGGCGGGCCACCGCCGAGGGCGCGCGGGCCAGGGCGGCCGGCCTCGCCGTGCAGGACGGCTGGGGGCTGCCCAAGGCGCTCTGGCTGCTCGACGCCCACGGCCCAGGGCGGATCACCCACCAGCCCGACGTGATCACCGCCCGGCTGATCGGGCACCCGGTACCGACGGATTCCAGCCACGCCCTGAAGACCGGGTACGACCTGGAGCGCGCCGCCTGGCCCGCCACCGGCCTCGGACTGCCGGACGGCGCGCTGCCCGAGGTGGTCGCCCCCGGCACCCGGCTCGGCGAGGTGGGCGCGCGGGCCGCCGAGGCGACCGGCGTCCCGGCCGGCACCCCGGTGATCGCCGGGATGACCGACGGCTGCGCGGCCCAGATCGCCTCGGGCGCGCTGCGGCCCGGCGCCTGGAACTCCGTGCTCGGTACGACGCTCGTCCTCAAGGGCGCCGCCCTCGCACCGGTCCGCGACGCCACCGGAGTCGTCTACAACCACCGTGCGCCGGACGGGAGTTGGCTGCCCGGCGGGGCGTCGAGCGTGGGCGCGGGGGCGCTCGCGGCGGCCTTCCCCGGCGTCGACCCGGCCGCCATGGACCGATCGGCCGCCGCCCATGAGCCGGCCGGGGCGGTCATCTACCCGCTGGTGTCGCCGGGGGAGCGGTTCCCGTTCCTGGCGCCGCGCGCCACGGCGCTGGTGCTCGGGGAACCGGCCGGGCCGGCCGACCGGTGGGCGGCGCTGCTCCAGGGCGTCGCCCTCACGGAACGGCTCTGCCTCGACTACCTGCACCACCTCGGCGCCCCCATGGACGGGCCGCTCACCTTCACCGGGGGCGGTGCCCGCAGCCCCTACTGGAACCAGCTGCGCACCGACATCCTGGCCCGCCCCTCCCGCGTCCCCCGGCAGACCGAACCGGCCCTGGGAATGGCCGCGTTGGCCGCCCACGCCACGACCGGCACCCCGCTGACCGACGTCACGGACGCGATGGTCCACGTCGGCGCGACCTTCACCCCGGCCCCGGCCCGCACCGCCCGCTTCGCCGAGCCCTACACCCGCCTCCTGACCGCCCTGACGACCAGGGGCTGGCTCCCCGAGGAGGTGGCCACCCACGCCCGGACCCGCCTGACGAGGGACGTGCCCTGACCCTTTGACGACGGACGTGCCCTGCCCCTCTGACGAGGGACGAGCCCTGGCCCTCTGACGACGAACGTGCCCTGCCCCTCTGACGGCCGATGCGCCCTGCCCCTGAACAGGGCCCGACTCGACCCGACCCGGGTCGGCGGGCGGCCTGCCTCACCCGCCCCCGGCCCCCCGCCGCCCCCGGCCCGCGATACTGCCCCGTATGACCAGTAGCCCCGTCTCCACCGCGACCACTCTTCTCCTGGCCCGGCACGGGCAGACCGTCTGGCATGCCGAGAACCGGTACGCCGGGGTCAGTGACATCGCGCTGACCGACACCGGGCGGGCCCAGGCCGAGGCGCTCGGGCGGTGGGCCGGGGCCCATCCCGTCGACGCGGTGTGGACGTCGCCCCTGGCGCGCGCGGTCCGCACCGCCGAGCCCGCCTGCCGGACCCTCGGCCTGCGCCCCCGCGTCGACCCCGATCTGCGGGAGTGCGACTTCGGCGTGGTGGAGGGCCGTCCGCTCACCGAGTTCGCCGCCGAGGACCCCGAGGGCGCGGCGGCCTTCCTCGCGGACCCGGTCGCCCACCCCTTCCCCGGCGCCGAGGACCCGGCCGCCGCGGCCCAGCGGGGTGCCGCCGCGCTGCGCTCGATCGCCGCGGCGCACCCCGGCGGGCGGGTCCTGGTCGTCGCCCACAACACCCTGCTGCGCCTGGTGCTGTGCACCCTGCTGTCTATCCCGGCCCGCGACTACCGCCGGGTCTTCCCGCGGCTGCGCAACGCGGCCGTCACCGAACTCCGCCTGACGGACGGCTCGGTGGGGCTGATCTCGCTCAACGTGCCCTGCGAGGAGGGCGGTCGCTGACGCGGACACAGGAAACCCCCGCGAGTCATGTCCTCGCGGGGGTTCCCCTCACTCCGCCCGCCGGTGAAGGTTGAGAAGACGATCACGAGGCAGGGCGTCCGGTGGGCCCCGGGTCAGGGGGCGAGCAGCAGGACGTCGGCGCGTGACTTCGCCGCCTGGTGACGGCGGGCCACGTCCTGCCAGTTGACGACGGCCCACATGGCCTCGATGAAGTCGACCTTCTGGTTCTTGTACTGGAGGTAGAAGGCGTGCTCCCAGGCGTCGAAGACCAGGATCGGGGTCGATCCCTGGCCGACGTTGCCCTGGTGGTCGTAGACCTGCTCGACGATCAGCCGGCCGCTGAGCGGCTCGTAGGCGAGGACGCCCCAGCCCGAACCCTGCGTCGTGGCGGCCGCCTTGGTGAGTTGGGTCTTGAACGCGGCGAACGAGCCGAAGGACTCGGTGATGGCGTCCGCCAGTTCGCCGACTCCGTCGGCGGCGAGGGGCTCACCGCCGCCGTCGCCGGTCATGTTGTGCCAGTAGATCGAGTGCAGGATGTGGCCGGAGAGATGGAAGGCCAGGTTCTTCTCCAGGCCGTTGATCGAGCCCCAGGACTCCTTGTCCCGGGCCTCCGCCAACTGCTCCAGGGTGTCGTTCGCGCCCTTCACGTACGCCGCGTGGTGCTTGTCGTGGTGCAGCTCGACGATCTGCGGGTTGATGACCGGTTCGAGCGCGGTGTAGTCGTACGGCAGTTCAGGGAGCGTGTAGACGGGCATGGCGGGTCCCCTCCGACCTGGTGACGTCTTATTGCAAAAGACTTGCAACTACAACCTAGCAACAAAAGACCCCCTCCGGGTGCACCGAGGGGGGTCGTGGGCGTGCCGTCGGGCCGCGCCGCCGTCAGACGGGCCGCCGGCCCCGCGCCCGCTGCCGCGCGTACCCCACCGCCGCCAGCGCCGCCGTCATCCCGCCCGTCGCGTACAGCTGCACCCGGGTGGCCGGCTCACGGGCCATCAGGACGAACACCGCCGCCATCCCGGCCAGCGCCACCCAGGTCAGCACCGGGAACGCCCACATCCGCACCGCCAGACGCTCGGGCGACTCCCGTTCGAGACGCCGGCGCAGCCGCAGCTGGGAGACGGCGATGAAGATCCAGACGACCAGGATCACCGCGCCCACCGTGTTCAGCAGCCAGGCGAACACGTCGTCGGGCCGCCAGCGGCTGAGCAGCACGCAGACCAGCCCCACCGCGCAGGACACCAGCACCGCCACCCGAGGCACCCCGCCCGACACCCGCCCCAGCGCCCTCGGGCCGAGACCGCGCCGCACCAGCGAGTACGCGATCCGCGAGGAGCCGTAGATGTTGGCGTTCATCGCGGACAGCAGCGCGACCAGGATGACGACGTTCATGACCTGGCCCGCGCCGTCCACGCCGATCCGCTGGAGCGTGGCCACGTACGGGCCGTCCTCGACGATCTCCCGCGCGTCGAACGGCACCAGCGTGACGACGACCGCCATCGAGCCGACGTAGAACAGCGCGATGCGCCACATCGCCGTCCTGACCGCGCTCGCCACGCCCCGCACCGGGTCCTCGGACTCGGCCGCCGCGATGGTCACCGTCTCGAGCCCGCCGTACGCGAAGATCGACGCGAGCAGCCCCACCACCAGGCCCTCGCCGCCGTGCGGGAGGAAGTCGGCGAGGTGGGTGGTGCCGGGGGAGTCGGTGCCCGGCAGGACGCCCGCGACCGCCAGCACGCCCAGCACCAGGAACAGGCCGATCGCGCCGACCTTCAGGGCGGCGAACCAGAACTCGAACTCGCCGAAGTTCTTCACGGCGGCGAGGTTCGCGCCGCAGAGGACCACCACGAACAGCGCCACCCACATCCACTGAGGGGTCCCCGGCAGCCAGCCGGTGACGATGTGCGCGGCGCCGATGCCCTCAAGGCCGACCACCGTGCACAGCAGCACCCAGAACGCCCAGCCCACCGTGAAGCCCGCCCACGGCCCGATCGCCCGCTCGGCGTGCGCGGAGAACGAACCCGACGACGGATGCGCGGCCGACATCTCGCCGAGCATCCGCATCACCAGCATCACGAGCAGGCCGGAGAGCGCGTACGCGACGACGATGGAGGGACCGGCCGCGGCGATACCGGCGCCGGAACCGACGAACAGTCCCGCGCCGATGACCCCGCCGAGGGCGATCATCGACAGATGGCGCTGCTTGAGACCGTGCGACAGGGAGGCGTCCTGCCGCTGCGGCGTCTCCTCGGTGGTGCTGCTGGGCATGGCGCGACTACGTCCCGTACGTGAGATGGACAAAAACGACAACAGTCTCGACGTCCCCCGGAGGCCGCCGAGCTGCCTGCCCACCATCCGGACACCGCGACGACGGACGGTGACCACGGGGTCGCGGAGCGCCCGCCCGCCCTCCGTGCCCGAGGAAGGCGTCCCGCGCGATAGGCGCCCCACGAGGAAGGCACCCCGCGCGGAAGGCGTCCCGCGCGAAAGGCTCCCCACGAGGAAAGCGCTCCGCGAGAAAGGCACCCGTGAGGAAAACGTCCTCCGCTCAGTGACCGGTATCACGCGGCCCGGTGTGTAACCCGCATCCTTTGTCCGGATCACACCAACCTGCCGTTCCCCCCTTTGTCGACCGCTGACGGTGTCCGGGCCGCGCACCCCGGGTTAGCGTCAGCCTGTCCCCGTCTGCCCCGACCCGCGGAGTCCCATGAGTACCGCCACCGCCCCCACCAGCACCGGCCAGGTCCTCGCCGACCTGCTCCCGGCCTCCCGCGTCCGTGACGTCGCCCTCGTCGTCGGCGGTGCCGTGCTCACCGGCGTCGCCGCCCAGATCGCCGTGCCCGTGCCGGGCTCCCCGGTCCCGGTGACCGGCCAGACCTTCGCCGCGCTCCTCGTCGGCACCGCCCTCGGCGCCGGGCGCGGCTTCTTCGCGCTCGCCCTGTACGCGCTGGCCGGCGTCGTCGGCGTGCCGTGGTTCGCGGAGGGCGGCTCCGGGGCCGGCATGGTCTCCTTCGGCTACGTCCTCGGCCTGCTGCTCGCCTCCACCGCCGTCGGCGCCCTGGCCCGCCGCGGCGCGGACCGCTCGGTGCTGCGCACGGCCGGCACGATGCTGCTCGGCGAGGCGATCATCTACGCGGTCGGCGTCCCGTACCTGGCGTACGCCGCCGGGATGTCCGCGTCCGCCGCCGTCGCGGCGGGACTCACGCCGTTCCTGATCGGTGACGCCGTCAAGGCCGCGCTGGCGATGGGGCTGCTGCCCACCGCCTGGAAGCTGCTCGACAGGCGCTGACCGCACGCCCGCCGCACGGGAAGGGGCCCGCCGACATCACGTCGGTGGGCCCCTTCCCGCGTTCGGGTGGTGCTAGGGCGTCTTGACGGCGTCGTCGAGCGGCTCGCCCGGCGGCGCCGCGACCTCGGCCGCGCGGGCGCCGCCGCCGACCTTCTCCTTCACGAAGGCGATGATCAGCACCACCGCCGCGACCAGCAGCGACAGCAGCACCGTGGTCCGCCCGTCGTGTTCCGTGTCGGTGAGCATGTAGCCCAGCACGAACACGATCAACGCGGCGGTCGCCCAGGTCAGATACGGGTACAGCCACATCTTCACGACGAGCTTCTCCGGCGCCTCGGCCTGGATGATGCGCCGCATGCGCAGCTGCGAGAAGCAGATGACCAGCCACACGAACAGGGCCACCGCGCCACTGGAGTTGACCAGGAACAGGAAGACCGAGTCGGGGAACTTGTAGTTGAAGAAGACGGCGACGAAGCCGAAGACGACCGACGACACGATCGCCGCCATCGGCACGCCCCGCGAGGTGGTCCTGGCGAACGCCTTCGGAGCGTCCCCGCGCTCACCGAGCGAGAACGCCATGCGGGAGGCCGTGTAGAGGCCGGAGTTGAGACAGGACAGCACCGACGTCAGCACGATGAAGTTCATGATCTGGCCGGCGTGCGCGATGCCCAGGGAGTCGAGGGCGGCGACGTACGAGCCCTTCTTCTCGATCGACGGGTCGTTCCACGGCAGCAGCGCGACGACGACGAAGATCGAGCCCAGGTAGAAGACGGCGATCCGCCAGATGACGCTGTTGGTCGCCTTGGTGACCGCCTTGCGCGGGTTCGCGGTCTCGCCCGCGGCCAGGGTGACGATCTCGCTGCCCATGAAGGAGAAGACGACCAGCAGCACACCGGTCAGGATGGCGCCCGCGCCGTGCGGCAGGAACCCGCCGTGGTCGGTGAGGTTGCCGAGCCCGGCCTTGTCGGTGTCGGCGCCCGGCAGCACGCCGAACACCGCGAGCAGGCCGACCACGACGAACGCGCCGATCGCGACGACCTTGATGCCGGCGAACCAGAACTCGAACTCGCCGTAGGAGCCGACCGAGACGAGGTTGGTCGCGGTCAGCACGATCATCACGATCAGCGCCCACCCCCACTGCGGCACGGCCGGGATCCAGCCCTCCAGGATCTTGGCGCCCGCGGTGGCCTCGACCGCGAGCACCACGACCCAGAAGAACCAGTACAGCCAGCCGATGGAGAAACCGGCCCAGCGGCCGAGCGCGCGGTCGGCGTGCGCGGAGAACGAGCCCGAGGTGGGGTTGGCCGCGGACATCTCGCCGAGCATCCGCATCACGAGGACGACGAGCGTGCCGACGAGGGCGTAGGACAGCAGGATGCCGGGGCCCGCGGTGGCGATACCGGTGCTCGATCCGACGAAGAGACCCGCGCCGATGACGCCGCCGATGGCGATCATCGACAGATGTCGGTCCTTGAGTCCTGCCTGAAGTCCGGTCATGGGGGAATTCCTTTGCGCCGGGAGAGGGGTCCGAGTGGGGGCGGCGTAATCAGGGTGTTCGCACGGCGTACGGACGACATACGAACGGCGTACGAATCGGTCCAGTGAATCGGAGGCAAAGGTATTCCTGAACCTTTGAATCCAGATCGTTACTTGAGCTTTTCTTGAGGTTTCCCGATGTGACCGGTGTCTTTCCGATGGGCCACCCGGCGCTGCTTCCCGGAAACCGCCGTGTCACACTCGGAGCCATGCGCGTGTACATCGGTTCCGACCATGCCGGCTTCGAGCTCAAGAACCACCTCGTGGAGTGGTTGACGTCGGCCGGCCACGATCCCGTCGACTGCGGCCCGCACCTCTACGACGCCGAGGACGACTACCCGCCCTTCTGCCTGCGCACCGCGGAGCGCACCGCCGCCGACCCCGACGCCCTCGGCATCGTCATCGGCGGCTCGGGCAACGGCGAGCAGATCGCCGCGAACAAGGTGAAGGGGGTCCGCGCCGCCCTCGCCTGGAGCGAGCAGACCGCCGCCCTCGGCCGCGAGCACAACAACGCCAACGTCGTCGCCGTCGGCTCCCGCATGCACACCACCGAGGAGGCGACGTCGTTCGTCGAGACGTTCCTCGCCACCCCGTTCTCCGGCGGCGAGCGCCACGTCCGCCGCATCGACATGCTCAGCGCGTACGAGACGACGGGCGAGCTGCCCCCGATCCCGCCGCACCACCCGCAGCCGTAGCCGCCCGCGCGGGGCGGCCGGGCCGCCGCCCCGCGCCCCGCGTCCTTCGCCGAGAGAGGAACGGCCGTCCGTGCCCGAGGGCCACACGATCCACCGGCTCGCCGACGACTACCGGGCCCGCTTCGCCGGTACCGCGCCCCGGGTGACCAGCCCCCAGGGCAAGTTCTCCGACGCGGCCGCCCTCTTGGACGGCGTCCCGCTCACCCGCACCGAGGCGCACGGCAAACACCTCTTCCTCGGCTTCGGGGACGACCTGTGGGTCCACATCCACCTCGGCCTCTTCGGCAAGGTGGGCTTCGGGGGCGCCCCGGCGCCGCCGCCCACCGACACCGTCCGCCTCCGCCTCGCGCACCACGCCGCCTACGTCGACCTGCGCGGCCCGACCACCTGCGCGCTCATCACGGACGCCGAGAAGACGGCGGTGCACGAGCGCCTCGGCCCCGACCCGCTGCGCCCGGACGCCGACCCGCGGGCGGCGTACCTGCGGATCTCCCGCAGCCGCACGACGGTCGCCGCGCTCCTCATGGACCAGAAGGTGATCGCGGGCGTCGGCAACGTCTACCGCGCGGAGGTCCTCTTCCGGCACGGCATCGACCCCTACCGCGCGGGCAGGGACCTCACCGAGGCGGAGTGGGACGCCGTCTGGGCCGACCTGGTCGCCCTGATGCGCGAGGGCGTGCGCACCAACCGCATCGACACCGTCCGCCCCGAGCACACCCCGGAGGCGATGGGCCGCCCGCCGCGCGTCGACGACCACGGCGGCGAGGTGTACGTGTACCGCAGGGCGCCCCAGCCCTGCCACCTCTGCGGCGACGAGATCCGCACCGCCGACCTCGCCGCCCGCAACCTCTTCTGGTGCCCCACCTGCCAGTCCCGCTGACCCGCCCCCGGCCGCACCCACCGCACCCGGCGGGTCCGGCCTGGGCACGCCGCTCCTAGAAGCCGTGCGGCAGCCAGGGCGCCACCGTGGACGCGAACGCCGTCGACGCCTCGGCCAGCGCGCCGGGCCGCAGTTCGCGCACCCGCCCGGCGGCACCGAGCGCGCCGAGCGTCACCCCGCCGAGATACGCCGACCCCAACTCCCGCACCGACAGGGCGAGATCGGCGTGGTCGTCGGTGCGCTCGCAGGACGCGCCCTTGGCGTCCCCGGTCAGTCGCCAACGGCCCTCGTTCCAGGGGCAGAAGGCGTCCTCGACGTCCAGCACCACGTCCAACGGCGCCTGGTAGGTGCGGGCCTGGAGTGCCGCGCCGACGTCCACGAGACGGACGTACAGCGCGTCACGGACCCGCAGGCCGCAGCGCCTGATGTCGGAGACCAGGTACTGCCACGCCTCGTCCGTCGGGCGCCCGTACGCGGTCAGCTTCGAGGTGAGGTCGATGCCGAACAGGAACCGCCACAGCGCCGCGTGCGCCGCCGGGTCGAGGGCCTGGGTGTCCCGCAGCACCACCGTGCCCGCCGGGCCGTTCGTGTCCCACTCGGGCTTCACCTGGAACCGCGCGTACCCGACGGCCTCGCCGTCCCGCTCGGCCACCACGCACTGCAACGGCGACGCGCCCTCCCGGTTGCTCTCCGCGTCCAGCAGGGCGATCTGCTCCCAGCCGGGCAGCCGCTCGATCATCCCGGGCCGCTCCTCGACGGTGCGCGCGTAGACCGCCTCGCACACCTCGACGGCCTCGGCGGGGACGGCGTAGCGCAGCCGCACCTCGTCCGTGCCGGGCGGCACCGCGAGCCGTACCCGCGCCGTGTCGATCTCGATGTTCAGGCCGTGGGTGGCGGCGCCGTACCCGAACCGCCCGTAGATCGCGGGCTCGGAGGCGGTCAGCGCGGCGAGCGGCCGTCCCGAGGCGCGTACGTCGTCCAGCTGACGGCGCATCATCGACGTCAGTACGCCGCGCCTGCGATGGGTCGCGGCGACCCCGACCATCGTGACGCCCGCCGTCGGCACCGCGGCGCCGCCCGGCACCGTCAGCCGGAAACTGAAGGCGCCCGCCGTCCCCACGCAGGCGTCGCCGTCCCACACCCCCAGACTGTGGTCGACCTCGGTGAGCCGTTTCCACAGTGACCTTTCCTCAGCGGACTCCGGCACTCCGCCGAAGGCCCGCACCAAACTGTCGTACCACTTATCCCATTCATCCTGCTTCAGGGGTCGCAGAACCGTTCCATCAGGGGCTTGTGCCGTCACATCAGTCGCCATGGATCCATGCCTATCAGGGCATTGCAGGACGAGCGAGGGAATTTCTCCTTGGGGGCGACGCGGCGGCCCCCGGTGAAGTTCACTGTGAAGTCGAGCCTCGGACGGGGGACAAGTGGGACCTCCCGTGCCGAGCGGCTGGTCCGATGGATAGGGTCCCGAACTAATGGCAGCAGGACGAGAGCGGCGCGCGGCGGCCGATACGTTCACGGCCCGGTTGAAGATGCAGTGGCACCGGGCCCGCGTCGGCCTGCGCAGAAGCGCCGTCGACTACTTCCGCGGCGACGGATCCGACTGGATCGCCCTCGCCGGACTGCTCCTCACCGTGCCCGTCATCGCGGCCACCACCCTCGCCAACTCCGTCTGGTGCTCGCCCGCCGCCCTGGTCCTGCCCATCGTCGCCGGCGGACTGCTGCTGCGCCCCGCCAGCCTCCTCGCCCTGTACGCCGCCGCGGCCACCGCCCTCATCGTGGAGTCGATCCGGCTCGGCCCGTACACCGAGGGCCCCTCCCGGGTCACCCCCGGCGTCGTCCTGGTCGTCGCCGCCTGCGGCTTCTTCGGGCTGCTCGTCGCCCAGTTCCGCAGCCGGGTCGGCGTGCCCTGGCGGCGCGGCGGCACCATGCTGTTCGACCTGCGCGAGCGCATCAGGGTCCAGAGCAAGCTGCCCAAGCTCCCGGACGGCTGGCACCGCGAGATGGCGCTGCGCCCGGCCGGCGGCCAGTCCTTCTCCGGCGACTTCGTGGTCGCCGCCCGCACCAACGGCGGCCGCACCATGGAGGTCGTCCTCACCGACGTCTCGGGCAAGGGCATGGACGCGGGCTCCCGCGCCCTGCTGCTGTCCGGCGCCTTCGGCGGCCTGCTCGGCTCGCTGCCCCCGCACGCCTTCCTGCCCGCCGCCAACGGCTATCTGCTCCGCCAGGACTGGGACGAGGGCTTCGCCACCTCCATCCACCTGGTCCTCGACCTCGACTCGGGCGACTACGAGCTGTACTCCGCGGGCCACCCGCCGGGCCTCCAGCTCAGCGCCGGCAGCGGACGCTGGGAGGAGAAGGCCGCCGAGGGCCCGCTCCTCGGCGTCTACGACGGCGCCCAGTTCGACCCCGTCAAGGGCTCCCTGCGGCCGGGCGACGTCCTGATGCTCTTCACCGACGGCCTGGTCGAGACCTCGGAACGGGACATCGTCGAGGGCATCGACCGGCTCACCGGGGAGGCCGACCGGTACGTGGCAGGCGGCTTCCACGGCGCGGCCTGGCACCTCATCGAGGCCGTCGCCAAGGACGTCAACGACGACCGGGCGCTGCTGCTCATCTGCCGGGAGGGCCCGACCGCGCAGGCCGCCAGGTGAGAGCCCCCGCTCAGCCCCCGGCGCCGCCGTCGAGATCGCGGACCAGACCCCGCAGGATCGGCCCGTACTCCGGGTGCGCCAGCGCCGACGCCATCTGCGCCACCAGATAGTCCGCCGGGTTGCCGGTGTCGTACCAACGGCCCTGGATCACCTGCCCGTACACCGCCCGGGTCGCCGCGTACGCGTTCAGCGCGTCCGTCAGATAGATCTCCCCGTCCTGCCGCTCGTACCAGCGCCTGGTCTGCTCCCGCAGCTCGTCGATGATGCCCGGGGTGACGACGTACCCGCCGATCGCCGCGTACGCGGACGGCGCGTCCGACGGCTGCGGCTTCTCCACCAGACCGGTGATCCGCAGCAGCCCGTCCCCGAGGTCCTCCTTGACGATCGGCACGCCGTAGCGCTGGGAGTCCACCGGGTCCATCGGCAGCAGGGCGAGCACCGGGCACGCGGTCTGCTCGTACGCCCGGATCAGCTGCTGCGCCCGCGGCACCTCGGCCACGAACACGTCGTCGGGCCAGAGCACCAGCACCGGTTCGTCCCCGACGTTGCGGGCCGCGTTCAGCACCGGCGTGCCGTTGCCGTACGGGCCGTGCTGATCCAGATAGGTGATGTGACCCCGGCGGGCCAGCTCCGCGACCTCCTCCACCGCGTCCGCGTACGCCGCCTTGCCGTCCGCCCGCAACTGCGCCACCAGCGTCGGATTGGGCCTGAAGTGGTCCTGGATCAGGTTCTTCCCGCCGGAGACCACGATCGTGATGTCGGTGATGCCGCTGTCCACCAGCTCACGCACGGTGTGCTCGATCACCGGTTTGTCACCGACCGGCAGCATCTCCTTCGGCGTCGCCTTGGTCAGCGGCAGCAGACGGGAGCCGAGTCCGGCGGCGGGGATCACGGCCCTGCGGATCGTCGGGGGCATCAGACCACTCTCGTTCGGGGAGGCACCGCGCCGACCGGCACGGCTCTCGCCGAAGCTACCAACGCCCCGGACCTCGCAGGACGATCCCGGCCTTTCCCGCGGCCGACGGAACCGATCACCCCGCCGCTCCGTCCACCCCGCGCACCGGGAGACACTGAACGGGTGACAGAGACCAGCGCGCCCCTGACCCTGGCCGAGGTCGAGTCCCTCGCCCGCGCCGCCCACGAGGGCCAGACCGACAAGGCGGGACGGCCCTACAGCGAGCACCTCGCGGCCGTCGCCGCCGGGGTCCGCGACCGGGGCGGGGACGACGACCAGATCGCGGCGGCCTGGCTGCACGACGCCGTCGAGGACGGCGCGCTCTCCGAGGGGTGGCTGCGCCGGGCCGCGCTGAGCGCCCGCACCAAGGACGTCGTACGGGCGCTGACCAAGCGGCCGGGGGAGGAGCCCGCGGCCTACGCGGCGCGCGTCCTCGCCACCCCGGGGGCGCGGCTGGTGAAGGAGGCGGACCTGGCGCACAACGCCGATCCGGCCAGGATCGCCCGCCTCGACGACGCGGCGACCCGCACACGACTGACCGAGAAGTACGCGCGGATGCGCGCACTCCTCGGTCTCGATGATCAGCCGGGCCGCAGCTGAAGCGGCCCGGCGCGGCTCAGGCGCTCGCGTCGGCCGACTGCCGCAGCTCGCGGCTGCCGTCCCGCGTGGCCGGGTCGGCGTCCGCGGCGGAGTCCTTCGACCCCTCGGGCCGCCCGGCGCCCTCCCGCTTCTCGCGCTCCCGGGCCGCCTCGCCCGCGTCCCGCTTGAAGGCCCACTTCATCTCGGGCTCCATCACACACCGGAACACCCGGCGCACCGGCGGGGTGCACAGCAGGGTGACGACGACGGCCGCGGCGGCCGTCACCGCGATCTCACCGAGCGGCCGGTGCAGCCACGCGGCGTCGAACCAGCCGTAGAAGTCACCGGCCTTCACCACGAAGCCGTGCAGCAGATAGCCGTAGAGGGTGCCCGCGCCCAGCGCCGTGCACCACAGCGTGCGGCCCGGCACCCAGGAGAAGAAGCACGCGGTCAGCACCAGCGAGCAGCCGAACAGGGCCAGCACCATCACGGGGCCGCTCCACCAGGGCGCGGCCAGCTCCTGGGCGGCGTCGCGGTGGTAGAACCACGCGGTGTTCATGCGGGGCACCGCCCACCAGCCGACGGCCAGCGCGGCGGCGAACACCGGCACCGACACGATCCGCATCCTGCGGGTGCGCACCATCCGGAAGTGCTCGGGCTTCAGGCACAGGCCGAGCACGAAGAACGGCAGGAACTGCAGTACCCGCTGGAGGTCGAGGTCGTCGCCGATCTCGGGCGACACGGAGGCGAGCATCGCGATGCCGAGGGCGACCGGCAGCGGCCAGCGCAGCGACTTCCACAGCGGGGTGGTCAGCCGCCAGACGAAGAGGGCGACCAGGAACCAGGTGAGGTACCACGGGTCGAGCAGGGTGACCGCCATGCCGGGATCGTGGTCGCCGTACCGCTTGAAGAGGCTGTAGGCCGTCTCGAAGACGATGTAGGGCACGGCGACCCCGGTGACCAGCCGGCGCAGCCGGTCGGGGCGCATGTCGAAACTGCGGGAGAAATAGCCCGAGATGATGATGAAGGCCGGCATGTGGAACGCGTACACGACGGTGTACAGCGCTTCCAGGACGCGGCTCTCACCCTTGAGCGGTTCCCAGGAATGGCCCATCGCGACCAGCACGATCGCCACGTACTTGGCGTTGTCGAAGAACGCGTCGCGCCGCTTGCCGGGTGGGGCGGCCTTGCGGGGTGTTCCGGTGTGGCCTTGTGATCGGAGCGAGTTCGTCACCGACCCTCACCCCGGGGGAAGCCGGGGGAGACGATCGCGGTGCTCGCTGCGGATGCGGGGGACGAGGCAGCGTTGAACATTTGAGGCACCCTAGCGTTGTCCATGGGATTCCGTAAAACCCTCCACGTCATTCGCGGTTCCGCCTTCGGATACCCCGGATTCGGGAAACTTGACATCGCGTCGCATGTGCCCGGCTTGTCATGACTCATCCGCACTAAACACTGCATAAGACCGCCCGACTGCCCTCTCACGGCCTGTCTTTGAACCAGCTGTGAGCGCAATTCGAAATAGCTGCGCGCACGGTGTGTGGAGAGGGAAACGATCCGGCCGAATTCCCCGGACGGCCCTGCTCGGACGGGGTGTTGGCGACCCGCGGGCCCGGTCTCACGGGTACCGCCTGGGCACCGCCGTCACCGCCGATGTCCCACGGGCCGCATACGGAGGCCCTGTTGGTGGCACGATGGTTCTGGCGGGGGTGTGCGGGCCGGTGCCCCCGAGCCGGGAGAGCGGACCGTCCATAGGGTGTGATCAGTTGTGGCTATTTCACTGTCGGTGGTGCTCCTGTTGGCGATCATCCTGGTGGTGTTGATCCGGGGAGGCTCCATCAAGGCCGGGCCCGCCATCGTGGCGATCCTCTTCGGCTTCTTCCTCGCGTCGAGCGGCATGGCCCCGTCGATCAACCGCTTCCTGAACTCGATAGCGGAGACGCTCAACTCCATCAGCTTCTGACGGCCGGCCCGGGAGCCGCGGGACCGGCAGGCCAGGGACCTGGGGCCTGGGGACCGGGGGCCGCAGGCGATCGGGGAGCCGGAGGAAACAGCCGGGGCCGGGCCGAGGAGTGATCCTCGGCCCGGCCCCGGGCCGGTCCAGAGCGGGCGACGGGAATCGAACCCGCGTAGCTAGTTTGGAAGACTAGGGCTCTACCATTGAGCTACGCCCGCACAACGCGTGCCGCGGTCATCGAGATCGGCGACCCCGGCACTGAAGGCATCGTAGCGGGTCCGCCGGGCCCGTCGCACACCCCTGTCGCGTCCGCCTCCCGGCGCCGTGGCCGGGTCCCGCGCGCGGCGGCGGCCGGGCTGTCGCCGGGCATGTACCCTACGTGTCGCACCAGACGGGGTGTGGCGCAGCTTGGTAGCGCGTCCGCTTTGGGAGCGGAAGGCCGTGGGTTCAAATCCCGCCACCCCGACCACCGACCGGTCAACACCGGTCATCCGCGCGATCACCTCGCGTGATCGCCTTTGGGGCGTGTCGCCGCTGCCGTTACTATGCAAGCTGCACGCCCGTGTGCCTCTCATCAAGAAAGTCCTCAGGGCGCGATCCGCCGGTCCACTCTGGTCCCGGCAGAACCCAAGAAGTCAGCCACAAGGAGACCGAACCGTGAAGAGCGCCGTGGAGACCCTGAACCCGACTCGGGTTCGGCTCACTGTCGAGGTGCCCTTCGAGGAGCTCAAGGACAGCCTCGACGCGGCGTACAAGAAGATCAACCAGCAGGTCACGGTGAAGGGCTTCCGCAAGGGCAAGATCCCGGCCCGCGTCATCGACCAGCGGTTCGGCCGCGGTGCGGTCCTGGAGGAGGCGGTCAACGACGCGCTCCCGAAGTTCTACACCGAGGCGGTCAACGAGGCCGAGCTCAACGTCCTGGGCCAGCCCGAGGTCGACATCACGGAGCTGAAGGACGGCGACACGCTGAACTTCACCGCCGAGGTCGACATCCGTCCCGAGATCCAGATCCCGGACTACTCCGGCATCGAGGTCGAGGTCGACGCGATCGAGGTCACCGACGAGGACATCGACAAGTCGGTCGAGCAGCTCCGTGAGCGCTTCGCCGCCACCTCGCCGGTCGAGCGCGCCGCGGGCGACGGCGACGTCGTCACCGTCGACCTGGAGGCCAAGGTCGACGACGAGGTGCTGGAGGACGGCGTCGCCAGCGGCGTCTCCTACACCATCGGCTCCGGCGAGCTGCTCGACGGCATCGACGACGCCGTCAAGGGCCTGGAGGCCGGTGGCGAGGCCACCTTCGCCTCCGAGCTGAAGGGCGGCTCCGCGGCCGGCCGCGAGGCCCAGGTCACCGTCAAGGTCACCCAGGTCGCCGCCCGCGAACTGCCCGAGCTGGACGACGAGTTCGCGCAGCTCGCCTCCGAGTTCGACACCCTGGAGGAGCTGCGCGCCGACAGCCGCAAGCGCCTCGCCAACATGAAGCAGTACGACCAGGCCACCCAGGCGCAGGAGCGTGTCCTGGAGAAGCTCCTGGAGCTGGTCGAGGTGCCCGTCCCCGAGAAGCTGCTCGAGGACGAGATCAACACCCGCAAGCACAACCTGGAGCACCACCAGCTCGGTCAGATGGGCCTCGACCTCCCGAAGTACCTGGAGATCCAGGGCAAGACGGAGGAGGAGTTCGAGACCGAGACGCGTGAGGCGGCGGTCAAGGGCATCAAGACCCAGTTCGTCCTCGACGAGCTGGTCAAGCAGGAGAAGCTGAACGTGAACCAGGAGGAGCTCACCGAGCACCTCATGCGCCGCGCCGCCTCCTCCGGCATGTCCCCCGACCAGTTCGCCCAGGCCGTCGTCGAGGGCGGTCAGGTGCCGCTGCTGGTCGGCGAGGTCGCGCGCGGCAAGGCCCTGGCCGTCGTCGTCGAGTCCGCCACCGTGAAGGACACCAACGGCGAGATCGTCGACCTGGACGACGAGGACGAGACCGAGGCCGAGGGCACCGACGCGGCCGAGGCCGCCGGTGACGCCGCCGAGGCGAAGGCCGACGCCGCCGACGCCACTGACTCGGCCGACAAGGCTGACAAGGCCGACAAGGGTGCGGAGAAGACCGAGGGCTGAGTCCCGCGGCGTCTTCGACAGGACGTGCGACGGGCCCCCGGGGACTTCCCCGGGGGCCCGTCGGGCTACGCCCCCGGCGAACACCCCCATATCCGGGATTCTCCGAAGGGACCCGCGCGTTAGGGTCCATGAATACGAGGGCAGGGGAGTCCCCGATTAGCGCCGGAAGGCCCCCAGGCCCCGGCAGAACACGTGAGACGGCCCGGCGCCGTCGTAAGACGAGCAGGTGGATACGTGACGAATCTGATGCCCTCCGCCGCCGGCGAGCCTTCCATCGGTGGTGGCCTCGGCGACCAGGTCTACAACCGGCTGCTCAACGAGCGGATCATCTTCCTCGGCCAGCCGGTCGACGACGACATCGCGAACAAGATCACCGCACAGCTGCTGCTCCTTGCCGCCGATCCGGACAAGGACATCTACCTCTACATCAACAGCCCCGGCGGCTCGATCACGGCCGGCATGGCGATCTACGACACCATGCAGTACATCAAGAACGACGTGGTGACGATCGCCATGGGCCTGGCCGCTTCCATGGGTCAGTTCCTGCTCAGCGCGGGTACCCCGGGCAAGCGCTTCGCCCTGCCGAACGCCGAGATCCTGATCCACCAGCCGTCCGCCGGTCTGGCCGGCTCGGCCTCCGACATCAAGATCCACGCGGAGCGGCTGCTGCACACCAAGAAGCGCATGGCGGAGCTGACCTCCCAGCACACCGGTCAGACGTTCGAGGAGATCACCCGGGCCTCCGACCGCGACCGTTGGTTCGACGCCGACGAGGCCAAGGAGTACGGCCTCATCGACGAGGTCATCACGACGGCCGCCAACATGCCGGGCGGCGGCGGCACCGGGGCCTGACACGGCCCCCGTACAGCCCCTCAGCCGACCGCCACAGCCTCTAGGAGACAGACAGTGAACGACATCCCCGGCAGCGGCCTGTACGACCGCGTGCGCGCCGAGTACACCGCCCCGGCGGCCGAGTCCCGGTACGTCATCCCGCGCTTCGTGGAGCGCACCTCGCAGGGCGTGCGCGAGTACGACCCGTACGCGAAGCTCTTCGAGGAGCGGGTGATCTTCCTCGGCGTCCAGATCGACGACGCCTCGGCCAACGACGTCATGGCGCAGCTGCTGTGCCTCGAGTCGATGGACCCGGACCGGGACATCTCGATCTACATCAACAGCCCCGGCGGCTCCTTCACGGCGCTCACCGCGATCTACGACACGATGCAGTTCGTGAAGCCCGACGTCCAGACGGTCTGCATGGGCCAGGCGGCGTCCGCCGCGGCGATCCTGCTGGCCGCCGGCACCCCGGGCAAGCGCATGGCCCTGCCGAACGCGCGCGTCCTGATCCACCAGCCCTACAGCGAGACGGGCCGCGGTCAGGTCTCCGACCTGGAGATCGCCGCCAACGAGATCCTCCGGATGCGCGGGCAGCTCGAGGACATGCTGGCCAGCCACTCGACCACGCCGATCGAGAAGATCCGCGAGGACATCGAGCGCGACAAGATCCTCACGGCCGAGGAAGCCCTGTCGTACGGCCTCATCGACCAGATCATCTCGACCCGGAAGATGAACAACGAGTCCGTCCGCTAGCGCGACGCTGTATCGTCTGCCGCTCCTTGGCACGGAGCGCGACAAGGTGCACGGCAATCGGGCACCTGGAAGTGAACCGTGCCAAGGGGGGCCCGAACGGGGGGCTCGGCAAGGTACCGTCGGATGAAGGCAGCACCAGGAGCCGCTGGACCTAGGCGTCTCCCAGGCGAAGGGGAAGCACACCGTGGCACGCATCGGTGACGGCGGCGATCTGCTCAAGTGCTCGTTCTGCGGCAAGAGCCAGAAGCAGGTCAAGAAGCTCATCGCAGGGCCTGGTGTGTACATCTGCGACGAGTGCATCGACCTCTGCAACGAGATCATCGAGGAAGAACTCGCGGAGACCAGCGAGGTGCGCTGGGAGGAACTTCCCAAGCCGCGCGAGATCTACGAGTTCCTCGAGGGCTACGTGGTCGGCCAGGAGTCCGCGAAGAAGGCCCTGTCGGTGGCGGTCTACAACCACTACAAGCGCGTCCAGGCCGGCGAGAACGGCGGCGGGGCGGGCCGTGACGACGCGATCGAGCTCGCGAAGTCCAACATCCTGCTCCTCGGCCCGACCGGCTCGGGCAAGACGCTGCTGGCCCAGACCCTGGCCCGGATGCTGAACGTCCCGTTCGCGATCGCGGACGCGACGGCGCTCACCGAGGCCGGCTACGTCGGCGAGGACGTCGAGAACATCCTCCTGAAGCTCATCCAGGCCGCCGACTACGACGTCAAGAAGGCCGAGACGGGCATCATCTACATCGACGAGATCGACAAGGTCGCCCGTAAGAGCGAAAACCCGTCGATCACCCGCGATGTCTCGGGCGAGGGCGTCCAGCAGGCCCTGCTGAAGATCCTGGAGGGCACCACCGCCTCCGTGCCGCCGCAGGGCGGACGCAAGCACCCGCACCAGGAGTTCATCCAGATCGACACGACGAACGTCCTGTTCATCGTGGGCGGCGCGTTCTCCGGTCTTGAGAAGATCATCGAGTCCCGGGCCGGCGCCAAGGGCATCGGCTTCGGCGCGACGATCCGCTCCAAGCGCGAGCTTGAGGCCAAGGACCAGTTCGAGGACGTCATGCCCGAGGACCTGGTCAAGTTCGGCATGATCCCCGAGTTCATCGGCCGGCTCCCCGTCATCACCGCGGTCCACAACCTCGACCGCAAGGCGCTCCTGCAGATCCTCGTCGAGCCGCGCAACGCGCTGGTGAAGCAGTACCAGCGCCTCTTCGAACTCGACGGCGTGGAACTGGACTTCGAGCACGAGGCGCTGGAGGCCATCGCCGACCAGGCCATCCTCCGCCAGACCGGCGCGCGCGGCCTGCGCGCCATCATGGAGGAGGTCCTCCAGGCGGTCATGTACGAGGTGCCGTCCCGCAAGGACGTGGCCCGCGTCGTCATCACCGCCGACGTGGTCCGCTCGAACGTCAACCCGACCCTGATCCCGCGCGACGCCCGCGGCCGGGGACCGGGCGAGCAGAAGACGGCGTGACGCCCGCCGCACGGACATGAGAACGGACATGAGAAGGGCCCCGGTCGACCGACCGGGGCCCTTCTCGTCGCCGGGCGCGGGGGTCAGACCTTGACGCGCACGTCGTTGCGGAGCTTGGCGGCGAGGTCCGCGGTGTGGGCGGCCGAGCCGCCCTCGCCCGAGGCCAGCGAGGCGAAGCTGATCGCCGTCACATAGGCGCTGGTGCTGTGGTCCGCCCAGATGCACATCGGCATCTTGAAGGACTTCGGGGCGGCCGCCGAAGGGGCGTCGGTGTTGTCGATCTGCGCCACCTGGCACTTCATGACACCGTCGGCGAAGCCCGCCGGCTCGACCTTCTCGGGGCTGCCGAGCAGCTTGCTGTCACCGCCCGAACTGCCCTTCTCCGACTCCGACTTGATCTTCGCGAACATGGCGTCCACGACGGCCTCGGGGTCGTCGATGGTCCCGTAGACCCCGCCGAAGGACAGGTTCTCGGCCGTCATGCCCGAGCCGCTCGCGTAGGCGGCGCTGACCTTCCTGGCGTCCTTGACGCCCCACTTCTCGAAGTCCGAGGCGTCCGAGTCCGACAGGTCGTCCGAGGAACTGCCGCTCTCCGACTTCTTGTACGTCCCGTTGATCACGGTGGCCGGGGTGGTCAGCTTGTGCGCGCCGTCGTCCGCGATGTCCGAGCCGCCGCCGCCCGAGCCGATCAGGAAGTAGGCGCCCACCGCGATGGCGGCCACCACCGCCACGACGCCGACGACCAGACCCGTCTTCCTGCCGCCGCCGGAGGCCGGCGGTTGCGGCGGGGCGCCGTAGGGCTGCTGGCCGTAGGGACCCTGCGGGGGGACACCGGGCTGCTGGTAGGGGCCCTGCCCGGGGTAGCCCTGCGGCGGGGCGGACGGGTAGCCGGGCTGGGCCGGCGGGGCCTGCTGCGGGTAGCCGTAACCGGGCTGGGGCGCGGGGGGCTGCTGGGGGTAGCCGTAGCCGGGCTGCGGGGCCTGCGGCGGCTGCCCGTAGGGTCCCGGCGGGCCGTACGGTCCGGGCTGCTGGGGCTGCCCGCCGTACGGGCCCGGCTGCTGGTGACTCATTCCTGGGTTCCCCTCCACAAGCTTTATGTGTTCCTGACATCCTGGCCCAGGGGCGGGAACCGCACGGTGTCGGGGGCCCCACCGTTACAGAAGAATCCCGTTTCGGGACACCGTCGTGACGCCCCTACACTGAGCGCGTGACCGAGAACGCTCATCAGCAGCCCACCGCGCCCGACTCCGAACTGCCGACCCAGTACGCGCCGGCCGACGTAGAGGGGCCGCTGTACGAGCGCTGGGTCGAGCGGGGCTACTTCGAGGCGGACGCGACGAGCGAGAAGCCTCCGTACACGGTCGTCATCCCGCCGCCGAACGTCACCGGCAGCCTCCACCTCGGGCACGCCTTCGAGCACACCCTCATCGACGCCCTGACCCGCCGCAAGCGCATGCAGGGCCACGAGACGCTGTGGCAGCCCGGCATGGACCACGCCGGCATCGCCACCCAGAACGTCGTCGAGCGGGAACTCGCCAAGGAGGGCAAGTCCCGGCACGACCTCGGCCGTGAGGCGTTCGTCGAGCGGGTCTGGCAGTGGAAGGGCGAGTCCGGCGGCCAGATCTCCGGCCAGATGCGCCGCCTCGGCGACGGCGTCGCCTGGTCGCGTGAGCGCTTCACCATGGACGAGGGCCTCTCGCAGGCCGTCCAGACCATCTTC
The DNA here is from genome assembly GCF_005222485.1 of Streptomyces griseoviridis. NCBI lineage: Bacteria > Bacillati > Actinomycetota > Actinomycetes > Kitasatosporales > Streptomycetaceae > Streptomyces > Streptomyces griseoviridis. The sequence goes on along the minus strand of NZ_CP029078.1, from coordinate 3,099,420 downwards.
AAGCGGCTCTACGACGACGAGTTGATCTACCGCGCCGAGCGCATCATCAACTGGTGCCCGCGCTGTCTCACCGCGATCTCCGACATCGAGGTCGAGTACCAGGACGACGACGGCGAGCTGGTCTCCATGAAGTACGGGGAGGGCGACGAGACGATCGTCGTCGCCACCACCCGTGCCGAGACGATGCTCGGCGACACCGCCGTCGCCGTCCACCCCGAGGACGAGCGGTACCGGCACCTCGTCGGCAAGCTCATCAAGCTGCCGCTGACCGACCGGTCCATCCCCGTCGTCGCCGACGAGCACGTCGACCCCGAGTTCGGCACCGGCGCCGTCAAGGTCACCCCGGCCCACGACCCCAACGACTTCGAGATCGGCCAGCGCCACGGGCTGCCGGCCATCACCGTCATGGACGAGCACGCCGTGATCACCGTCCCCGGCCCCTTCCAGGGCCAGGACCGTCTCGAAGCCCGCTCGGCGATCGTCGCCGCGCTGCGCGCCGAGGGCCGGATCGTCGCCGAGAAGCGGCCCTACGTCCACTCCGTCGGCCACTGCTCGCGTTGCAGGACCACCATCGAGCCGCGGCTTTCCATGCAGTGGTGGGTCAAGGTCGGCCCGCTCGCCAAGGCCGCCGGTGACGCGGTCCGTGACGGCCGGGTCGCGATCCACCCGCAGGAGATGGAGAAGCGGTACTTCGACTGGGTCGACAACCTCCACGACTGGTGCATCTCACGGCAGTTGTGGTGGGGCCACCGCATCCCCGTCTGGTACGGCCCCGACGGCGAGGTCGTCTGCGTCGGCCCGGACGACGAGGCGCCCACCGGCGAGGGCTGGCACCAGGACACCGACGTCCTCGACACCTGGTTCTCCTCCGGGCTGTGGCCCTTCTCCACGCTCGGCTGGCCCGAACAGACCGAGTCGCTCGCGAAGTTCTACCCGAACTCCGTCCTGGTCACCGGCTACGACATCCTCTTCTTCTGGGTCGCCCGGATGATGATGTTCGGCCTCTACGCGATGGACGGCACCCCGCCGTTCCACACCATCGCCCTGCACGGCATGGTCCGCGACCAGTTCGGCAAGAAGATGTCGAAGTCCTTCGGCAACGCGGTCAACCCGCTCGACTGGATGGACAAGTACGGTTCCGACGCGCTGCGGTTCACCCTCGCGCGCGGCGCCAACCCGGGCGTCGACGTCCCGATCGGCGAGGACTGGGTCCAGGGTTCGCGCAACTTCGCCAACAAGATCTGGAACGCGACACGGTTCGCGCTCATGAACGGCGCGACGGTCCAGGGGCCGCTGCCCGACGCCTCCGCGATGTCGGCGGCCGACCGCTGGATCCTCTCCCGCCTCAACACGGTGGTCGCCGAAGTCGACGCGTTCTACGAGGACTTCCAGTTCGCGAAGCTCTCCGACGCCCTCTTCCACTTCGCCTGGGACGAGGTCTTCGACTGGTACGTCGAGCTGTCCAAGACGACGTTCCAGGCCGGCGGCGAGGGCGCGAAGGTCTCCGGGCGGGTCCTCGGCGAGGTCCTCGACGTCACCCTGCGGCTGCTGCACCCGGTCGTCCCGTTCGTCACCGAGACGCTGTGGACCACCCTCACCGGCGGCGAGTCCGTCGTCATCGCCGACTGGCCGTCCGACAGCGGCTTCCGGGACGCGGCGGCCGAGCGGGAGATCGAGACGCTCCAGCAGGTCATCACCGAGGTCCGGCGGTTCCGCGCGGACCAGGGCCTCCAGCCGGGGCAGCGGGTGCCCGCGCGGCTCGCGCTCGACGGCACGGACCTCGCGCCGCACGAGGCGGCCATCCGGCAGCTCCTGCGGCTCCAGCCGGAGGGCGACGCCTTCACCGCGACGGCGACGCTGCCCGTCGCGGGTGCGGAGGTCGCCCTCGACCTGTCCGGCACGATCGACGTGGCGGCGGAGCGGAAGCGGCTCGCGAAGGACCTCGCGGCCGCGGAGAAGGAGAAGGCGCAGGCCGTCGCGAAGCTGGGCAACGAGGCGTTTCTCGCGAAGGCGCCTGACCATGTCGTCGACAAGATCCGGGGGCGGCTGGCGAAGGCGGAGGCGGACATCGTGCGGATCGGTGGGCAGTTGGAGCGGTTGCCTGTGGCGTGACCGGGCGCGCGGCGGGGGTTCGGGGCGGGGCGGGGGCTGGGGGGCTCGGGTGCGTTTCCGGGTGCGGGTGCGCTGTGGCTGGTCGCGCAGTTCCCCGCGCCCCTAGAAGATGCGCAGTTCCCCGCGCCCCTCAAAGATGCGCCGTTCCCCGCGCCCCTGGGGGATGCGGTTCCCGGGGTTTGAAGGGGGCGTCGGGTCTCGCGTCGTCGAAAAGATGCGCAGTTCCCCGCGCCCCTAAAGGTGCGCAGTTCCCCGCGCCCCTGAAAAACGCGCCGTTCCCCGCGCCCCTGGAAGCTTGCCGGTTCTCGCGCCCCTGCAAGCTTGGCGGTTCCCGTGTCTCTGGGAGCTTGGTGTTTCTCCCGGGCCGTAGGGCGGGGGCTCCCCGGTCCGGGATGTTGGGGGGTGCTCCGTAGACTGGTGGGGTGAGTACCCTCCCCCCGGACAACGACCCCTTCGACGAGATCGTCGGCGCAGAGACCGACCGTGACCCCGACCTCGCGGTCATCGAGGCGGGCAGCCGTACGCTGCGCGCCCAGGGCGCCCTGCCGCAGGCCGACGTGCCGGGCCGGCCCGAGGACCCCGCGCTCGACCGGGCGCTGCGCGAGGTCGAGACCGAGCTGGCGGGCCGCTGGGGCGAGACCAAGCTGGAGCCGTCGGTCGCGCGGATCGCCGCGCTGATGGACCTCCTGGGCGAGCCGCAGCGCTCGTACCCCTCGATCCACATCACCGGCACCAACGGCAAGACCTCCACCGCCCGCATGGTCGAGTCCCTGCTCGGCGCGTTCGAGCTGCGCACCGGCCGCTACACCTCGCCGCACGTCCAGTCCGTCACCGAGCGGATCAGCCTGGACGGCGCCCCGGTCTCCGCCGAGCGCTTCATCGAGACGTACGAGGACGTCAAGCCGTACGTGGAGATGGTCGACGACCAGCAGGAGTACCGGCTCTCCTTCTTCGAGGTGCTCACCGGCATGGCCTACGCGGCCTTCGCGGACGCCCCGGTGGACGTGGCCGTCGTCGAGGTCGGCATGGGCGGCAGCTGGGACGCGACGAACGTCATCGACGGCGACGTCGCCGTCGTCACCCCCATCGACCTCGACCACACCGACCGGCTCGGCGGGACACCCGGCGAGATCGCCGGGGAGAAGGGCGGGATCATCAAGCAGGGCGCCACCGTGATCCTCGCCCAGCAGCCCGTGGACGCGGCCCAGGTGCTGCTGAAGAAGGCCGTGGAGGCCGACGCGACGGTGGCCCGCGAGGGGCTGGAGTTCGGCGTCGTGGCCCGCGAGATCGCCGTCGGCGGACAGCTGATCACCCTGCGCGGCCTGGGCGGCGAGTACCCCGGGATCTACCTCCCGCTGCACGGCGCCCACCAGGCGCACAACGCGGCGGTCGCGCTCGCCGCCGTCGAGGCGTTCTTCGGGGTCGGCTCGCAGCGCCCCGACCCGCTCGACCTCGACACCGTCCGCAAGGCCTTCGCGGCCGCGACCTCGCCCGGCCGCCTCGAAGTCGTACGGCGCTCGCCGACCGTCGTCCTGGACGCCGCCCACAACCCGGCCGGCGCGCGGGTGACCGCCGAGGCGGTCGGCGAGGCGTTCGACTTCAGCCGGCTGATCGGCGTGGTCGGCGCGAGCGGCGACAAGAACGTGCGCGGGCTCCTCGAAGCGTTCGAGCCGGTCTTCGCCGAGATCGTCGTCACCCAGAACTCCAGCCACCGCGCGATGGACACCGACGAGCTGGCCGCCATCGCCGTCGAGGTCTTCGGCGACGAGCGGGTCCAGGTCGAGCCGCGGCTGCCGGACGCCCTGGAGGCCGCGATCACCCTCGCCGAGGAAGACGGCGAGTTCACCGGCGGCGGCGTCCTCGTGACCGGTTCCGTCATCACCGTCGGCGAGGCCCGACTGCTCCTGGGGAGGGGCTGACCCCGTGCGTACCCTCTGCGCTTCGACCCTGATCGGCGAGCTGTTCGTGATCGGCTTCGCCGGGCTCGTCGCCATGAAGGACCCCGACCTGGCCATGTCCACCGTGTGGACGGTCAGCGGCATCGCGATGCTCGTGAGCGTGCTGCTGTGCGGCGTGATCACCCGGCCGGGCGGCATCGCCCTCGGCTGGGCGTTCCAGGTCGCGCTGATCGCCTCCGGCTTCGTGGTGCCCACGATGTTCGTCCTCGGGCTGATCTTCGCCGCCCTGTGGTGGGCCTCCGTCCACTACGGGCGGCAGATCGACGAGGCGAAGGCGCGGTTCGCGGCGCAGTCGGCCTCCGCCGAACCTGACGCTGTGTGACAGACGGCGCGACACGCCGGGTAACCTCGTCTTCTCCGCACCACTCTTGACTTGAAGGAGCCCGCCCGTGAGCCAGCGCACCCTCGTCCTGCTCAAGCCTGACGCCGTCCGGCGCGGACTGACCGGCGAGATCATCAGCCGTATCGAGCGCAAGGCCGGCTGGCGGATCAGCGCGCTGGAGCTGCGCACCCTCGACCAGGACACGCTGGAGCAGCACTACGGCGAGCACCAGGGCAAGCCGTTCTACGAGCCGCTCGTCGAGTTCATGGCGTCGGGTCCCGTGGTCGCGCTCATCGTCGAGGGCGAGCGGGTCATCGAGGGCGTGCGGGCGCTCGCGGGACCGACCGACCCGATCGCCGCCGCGCCCGGCTCCATCCGCGGTGACTACGGTGTCATCGTCCGGGAGAACCTGATCCACGCGTCCGACTCCGAGGAGTCGGCCGAACGCGAGGTGAAGATCTTCTTTCCCGGTCGTGCCTGACACCTCCGGGCCCGCATGACGGCGGCGATCGGGGGAACGCAGACCCCCGAACGCCCGTCTCCAGAAGCGAAGCCACACATCATCTGCTGACAATGGCGAAGACCCTCACGCAGTGTTCGTGCAGGCGCGTCTACGATGGAAGCCTTCACGTCACCGCACCCACTTCGCCGACCTGAAAAGCTCTCAGAAGCTGCCAGGGAAGGCCACACGAATCCTGATGGGGAACTCAATGTCGTTCATCGGCCGTGACATGGCTGTCGACCTCGGGACCGCCAACACGCTGGTGTACGTCAGGGGTCGCGGGATCGTACTCAACGAGCCGTCAGTCGTCGCGATCAACACCAACACCGGTGGCATCCTCGCGGTCGGCGCCGAGGCCAAGAAGATGATCGGGCGCACCCCGGGCAACATCGTCGCGGTGCGTCCGCTGAAGGACGGCGTCATCGCCGACTTCGAGATCACCGAGCGGATGCTGCGCTACTTCATCCTGAAGATCCACAAGCGGCGGTATCTCGCGCGCCCGCGCGTCGTCGTCTGCGTGCCCTCGGGCATCACGGGCGTCGAGCGCCGCGCCGTCATCGAGGCGTCGTCCCAGGCCGGCGCCCGCCAGGTGCACATCATCGAGGAGCCCATGGCCGCGGCCATCGGCTCGGGCCTGCCGGTCCACGAGGCCACCGGCAACATGGTGGTGGACATCGGCGGCGGCACCACGGAGGTCGCGGTCATCTCGCTCGGCGGCATCGTCACCGCGCAGTCCATCCGGGTCGCGGGCGACGAGCTGGACAACGCGATCATCCAGCACATCAAGAAGGAGTACTCGCTCCTCCTCGGTGAGCGGACGGCCGAACAGATCAAGATCACGATCGGTTCCGCGTACGACCTCGACGCCGACGAACACACCGAGATCCGCGGCCGGGACCTGGTGTCCGGGCTGCCCAAGACGGTCGTGATCTCCGCGGCCGAGGTCCGCAAGGCGATCGAGGAACCGGTCAACGCGATCGTCGACGCCGTCAAGACCACCCTCGACAAGTGCCCGCCCGAGCTGTCGGGCGACATCATGGACCGGGGCATCGTGCTGACCGGCGGCGGCGCCCTGCTGCGCGGCCTCGACGAGCGGCTGCGCCGGGAGACCGGCATGCCGATCCACATCGCCGAGGACCCGCTGGACAGCGTCGCGCTCGGCTCAGGCAAGTGCGTCGAGGAGTTCGAGGCGCTCCAGCAGGTCCTGGACGCCCAGCCGCGCAGATGACGTAACCCTTCGATTCCGCCGTACGAGACGATCTCCTCTCGTGCGGCGGATCGTTGATATAAGCGCAGACAACACCCGCACATTCCTATGAGGAAGGCACGGCCGCCGCACGTGAGGGACACACGAGAGAGCCGGCTGCTCCTGGTGCTGCTGATCGCCGTCGCGTTCGCGCTGATCACGGTCGACATCCGCGGTGGGGAGGACTCGCCGGTCGGCGGTGCCCGGCAGGTCGCCGCCACGGTCTTCGGCCCGATCGAGAACGGCGTCGCCGCCGGTGTCGACCCGGTCGGCAACGCGGTCTCCGCGATCCGCGACTCCGGAGAGCGCCACGACCGGCTCGCCCGCCTTGAGAAGGAGAACGCGACCCTCAAGGCGAGCCTCGGCAGCGGCGACCGCAGCCGCAGCCGCCTGAAGCAGCTCGACACCCTGCTCAAGCTCGCCGGCGAGGGCCAGTACGGCATCAAGGGCGCCCAGGTCATCGGGATAGGAGCGGCCCAGGGCTTCTCCTGGACCGTCACCCTCGACGTCGGCGCCCGCGACGGCATCAAGCGCGACATGACCGTCCTCAACGGCGACGGACTCGTCGGCCGCGTCACCACGGTCGGCCCCGGCACCGCCACGGTGCTGCTCGCCAACGACCCCGACTTCACCGTCGGCACCCGCATGGAGGGCAACGACGAACTGGGCTTCGCCTCGGGACAGGGCGACCGCGCGCTGCGCGTCGAACTCCTCAACGGCAAGGCCGAGGTGAAGAAGGGCGACCGGCTGGTCACCTTCGGCTCCCAGGCCGACCGCCCGTTCGTGCCCGGCGTCCCGGTCGGCACCGTCTCCCGCGTCGACCCGTCCGGCGGCGGACTCACCCGCACCCTGTACGTCACCCCGTACGTCAGCTTCACCAACCTGGACGTCGTCGGAGTGGTCGTCGAGGCCCCGAAGAAGGACCCGCGCGACACGGTGCTCCCGAAGAAGCCCCAGCCGACCCCCATCCCGACGGTCACGGTCACGGTCACCCCGTCCCCCAACACCCCCGTCGACGGCCAGCAGCAAGAGCAGCAGTAGGAGCTGAGTTCCCTCATGCGTGTCAACCGGATCCTGCTCTCCTCGGCCCTGATCGTCGTCGCGCTGGTGATCCAGGTGAGCGTCCTCGCCCGCCTCCACCTCCCCGGCGCCGTCCCCGACCTGCTGCTCCTGACCGTCCTCGCCCTCGCCATGGTCTACGGCCATGTCGGCGGCGCCCTCGTCGGCTTCGGCGCCGGGCTCCTCGCGGACCTCGCGCCACCCGCCGACCACGCGGCCGGCCGCTACGCCCTGGTGCTCTGCGTCGTCGGCTATCTGGCGGGCCTCGTCAAGCCGGAGAACGGCCGGCTGAAGTCGGCCACCGCCCCGATGCTCGTCGTGGTCGGCGCCGCCATCGGCTCGACGCTGCTGTACGCGAGCGTCGGCGCCCTCGTCGGCGACACCGCCGCCCGCCATGTCGGCCTCACCGGGCTGCTGTTCTCGGCGACCGTCTACGACCTGCTGCTCGCGCCCTTCGTGGTCCCCGGCGTGATGGTGCTCGCCCGGCGCGCCGACAACGACCCGCTGGCCGAGAGCACCTCCGCCGCCGGCAAGGCCGCCGACATCTCCAGCGGCTGGCTCTCCTCGGGCACCGGGCTGCGCGTCGGCGGCCAGCGCGGCGGCATCAAGATGCGGGCCGTGCGCGCCCGCGCCGCACGGGCCGGCCGGATCAAGGGGGTCAAGCGGCTGTGACCGCACAGGAGGCGGCGCACCCGCCGCACAGCGTCCTCGGACCCCGGCCGCGCGGTGCCGCCCCACCCGCGCCGCACGGTGGCCGAGGACCCGAGTCGTACCCGCACTGAGAGGGGGAGCAGCCGCAGTGACCAACATTCCCGAGACCGGACGGACCCCACGGGTCCAGATCCGCCTCGTCGTCATCCAGATCCTCGTCCTCTCCCTGCTCGGCACCCTCGGCGGACGCCTGTGGTACCTGCAGATCCGGGAGGGCGCCGCCTACGCCAAGGAGGCGTCGGGCAACCACGTCCAGCAGGTCGTCCAGCCCGCCCCGCGCGGCTCCATCCTGGACGCCCGCGGCGTGGCCATCGCCGACAACGAGACCCGGCTCGTGGTCTCCGCGTCCCGCACCGACCTGCTGAAGATGAAGGACGACGGCAAGGCCGTCCTCACCAAGCTGGCCGGCGTCCTCGGCATGAAGCCCGAGGACGTCATCCTCAAGGTCAGGCTCTGCGACGCGAAGACGCCCAAGCCCTGCTGGAACGGTTCGCCCTACCAGCCCATCCCGATCACCGACGAGGCCACCGCCAAGCAGGCCCTCCAGATCCGCGAGCGCGCCGAGGACTTCCCCGGCATCACCGCCGAGCCCGAGGCCGTCCGCCGCTACGCCGCGCCCGGCAACGCCAACACCGCGCAGGTCCTCGGCTACCTCTCGCCGGTCACCGACCAGGAGATCCAGAAGGCGCAGAACACCGACTCGCCCTACCTCCGCTCCGACCAGGTCGGCCGCTCCGGGCTGGAGCGCCAGTACGACAAGGAGCTGCGCGGCAAGGCCGGCGTCACCCGCTACGAGGTCGACAACCTCGGCCGCGTCATCGGCAAGGCCAAGGCGGACGCCGCCGAACCCGGCTCCAACCTGGTCACCAGCATCGACTCCCGGGTCCAGCGGATCGCCGAGTACGAACTCGACACCGCGATGAAGACCGCCCGCCAGCAGTTCGACAAGATCACCGGCGAGAACTACAAGGCCGACTCCGGCGCCGTCGTCGTCATGGAGGCCAAGACCGGCCGGGTCGTCGCCATGGCGTCCGCGCCCACCTACGACCCGAACGTCTGGGTCGGCGGCATCTCCGCCAAGGACTACGCCGAACTCACCGGCAAGAAGTCCGACTACCCGCTGATCAACCGGGCCATACAGGGTCAGTCCGCGCCCGGCTCGACGTTCAAGGTGGTCTCCACGGCCGCCGCCGTCGAGGCCGGCTACGTCTGGGACGGCGGCTACCCCTGCACCAGCTCGTACTCCGTCGGCGGCCAGGTCTTCAAGAACTTCGAGGGCGAGAGCTTCGGCCCGATCTCCCTCGGCCGGGCCCTCGAGGTCTCCTGCGACACCGTCTTCTACGGGCTCGCCGACCGCGAGTGGAAGAAGGACGGCGGCATCAACCCGAAGAAGGGCGAGCCGAAGGACTACTTCTACAAGGCCGCCCACCAGTTCGGCCTCGGCAAGGAGACCGGCATCGACCTCCCCAACGAGGTCACCGGCCGCGTCCCGGACCGCCAGTGGAAGGCCGACTACTGGAAGGCCAACAAGAGCGCCTGGTGCAAGTCCGGTAAGAAGGACGGCAGTTACGTCGAGAAGATCGCCTACGAGAACTGCCTCGAAGGCAACAAGATGCGCGAGGGCGACTCGATCAACTACTCCATCGGCCAGGGCGACACCCTCGTCACGCCGATCCAGGAGGCCGTGATCTACGGCGCCCTCGCCAACGGCGGCACGATGTACCAGCCGTCCATCGGCAAGGCGATCATCAGCGGCGACGGCAAGACCGTCCAGGAGATCAAGCCCAAGTCCGTCGGCAAGCTGCCGGTGAACAAGGCCACCGTCAAGGGGATGGGCGAGGCGCTCGCGGGCGTCGTCACCCGCGGCACCGCCGCCTGGAAGTTCAACGGCTGGCCCCAGGACAAGATCGAACTGCACGCCAAGACCGGCACCGCCGAGGTCTACGGCAAGCAGACCACGTCCTGGCTCGCCACCTACTCCAAGGACTACACGGTCATCATGACCATCGCCCAGGCCGGTACCGGCTCGGGCGCCTCGGGTGAGGCCGTGCGCAACATCTACAACGCCCTGTACGGCGTCAAGGCCGACGGCTCCATCGACACCAAGCAGGCCCTCCTGCCCACGCCGCAGCAGGGGCTGCCGAAGGTCCGCACGGACGGGACCATCGTCTCCCCGAAGGTCTCCGACGACCCCGCCGCCGACCTGCGGAAAATGGAAGAGAAGGGCGACACCCCGCCCGACGGGAACCAGCCCGCGGGCACCGTCACCAACCCCACGGCCACCAACCGTGACACCCGCAGGCGACCGCGCAGGCGGGGCAGCCGGAGGATGCCGACATGACCGGAGCCAACACCTTCTCCGTCTCCGGGTACGGACCCGAGCGCGCCGGCTGGACGAGGATCCTCGCCCGCGACTCGCTCGCCCGCCGCCTGGACTGGCCGATACTGCTGTCCGGCCTCGCCCTCTCCGGGATCGGCTCGCTCCTCGTCTTCTCGGCGACCCGCAACCGCACCGAGATCAACCAGGGCGACCCGTACTACTTCCTGCTCCGCCACCTCATGAACACCGGCATCGGGCTCGCCCTGATGATCGGCACCGTCTGGGTCGGCCACCGCACCCTGCGCACCGCCGTGCCGCTCCTCTACGGCGCCTCCGTGTTCCTGATCCTGATGGTGCTCACCCCGCTCGGCTCCACCGTCAACGGCGCCCACTCCTGGATCGTCCTCGGCGGCGGATTCTCGCTCCAGCCCTCGGAGTTCGTGAAGATCACGATCATCCTCGGCATGGCGATGCTGCTGGCCGCGCGGGTCGACGCCGGCGACAAGAAGTACCCCGACCACCGCACGGTCCTGCAGTCCCTCGGACTCGCCTCCGTGCCGATCATGGTCGTGCTGCTCATGCCCGACCTCGGCTCGGTCATGGTCATGGTGATCATCATCCTCGGGGTGCTGCTCGCCTCCGGCGCCTCCAACCGCTGGGTCTTCGGCCTGATCAGCGCCGGCGCCCTCGGCGCCCTCGCCGTCTGGCAGCTGCACATCCTCGACGACTACCAGATCGCCCGCTTCGCCGCCTTCGCCAACCCGAGCCTCGACCCCGCGGGCGTCGGCTACAACACCAACCAGGCCCGCATCGCCATCGGCTCCGGCGGGCTCACCGGTTCCGGCCTCTTCCACGGCTCGCAGACCACCGGTCAGTTCGTGCCCGAGCAGCAGACCGACTTCGTCTTCACCGTCGCGGGCGAGGAACTGGGCTTCCTCGGCGCCGGACTCATCGTCCTGCTCCTGGGCGTCGTCCTGTGGCGCGCCTGCCGCATCGCCCGCGACTCGACCGAGCTGTACGGCACGATCGTCGCCGCCGGGATCGTCGCCTGGTTCGCCTTCCAGGCCTTCGAGAACATCGGCATGACGCTCGGCATCATGCCGGTCACCGGACTGCCGCTGCCGTTCGTCTCCTACGGCGGGTCGTCGATGTTCGCGGTGTGGGTCGCCATCGGGCTGCTCCAGTCCATCCGGACGCAGCGGCCCATGTCCGCCTGATTCCGCGGGGCGCGGACGGGCGGGGACGGGTGGGGGCGGGTGTCGGTCGGCGGGGCTCGGTGGGGTCTGTGCGGGGCGGTGCGGTTCGGCGCGGGTCTGTGTGGGGCGGCGCGGGTGCGTGGGTGGCTTCGGTTCTCTGTTACAGCGTCCGTTCAGCAACTAGATTCGGGGCATGGCGGACAAAAAACGTGAGATCGAGCGGAAGTACGAGTCCGACGACAGCGGACTGCCCGACCTGACCGGCGTCGCCGGTGTCGTCGCCGTCGTCGACCACGGCGTCGTCCATCTCGACGCCACCTACTACGACACCGCCGACGAACGCCTCGCCGCGGCCGGCCTCACCCTCCGCCGCCGCACCGGCGGCGGCGACGCCGGCTGGCACCTGAAGTTCCCGGTCGCCCCCGGAGTCCGCGACGAGATCCACGCCCCGCTCTCCGGCACCCTCCCGCGCGAACTGGCCGCTCTCGTCCGCTCCCGGGTCCGCGACGCCACCCTGCGGCCCACCGTCCGGCTCCGCTCCGAACGCGACATCCGCCACCTCGTCGACGCCGACGGGCGGGTCCTCGCCGAGGTCGGCGTGGATGCCGTACGCGCCGAACGCCTCACCGGCGGCCGCGGCGAGGCCCAGTGGACCGAGATCGAGGTCGAACTCGCCGACGGCGGCGACCCCGCCTTCCTCGACCGGGTCGAGAAACGGCTGCGCGCGGCGGGCGTACGGCCCTCCGCCGCCACCTCCAAGGTCGGCAGGGCGCTCGCCGAGACCGCCCCGGGGCCCGAGCGCGCCCCCGCCGCGCCGCCCGACCCGGTCACGGCGGGCGACCACGTCCTCGCCTACGTCCGCGCGCAGCGCGAGGCGATCCTCGCCCTCGACCCCGCCGTGCGCCAGGACACCCCCGACTCCGTGCACCGCATGCGGGTCGCCACCCGGCGGCTGCGCAGCACCTTCCGCTCGTACCCCGCGGTCCTCGACCGCGCCGTCACCGACCCGGTCGCCGCGGAGCTGAAGTGGCTGGCGGGCGAGCTGGGCGTGGACCGCGACCGGGAGGTGCTCACCGAGCGGCTCGCCGCCGGCCTCGACGGGCTGCCCCGCGCCCTGCTCGCCGGTCCCGTGCGGGCCCGGCTGCGCACCTGGTCGCACGCCAGGCGCGGCGGCTCGCGGCGCCGGCTGACCGCCGTCCTCGACGGGCGGCGGTATCTGGATCTGCTGGTCGCCCTCGACGGTCTGGTCGCCGAGCCGCCGCTGCGGAAGGCGGCGGCGGGGAAGCCGGCGAAGGTGCTCGCCAAGGCCGTGCGCAAGGACTACCGGAAGCTGTCCTCGCTGATCGCGGAGGCGCTGGAGCTGCCGCCCGGGTCCGACCGTGACGTGGCGCTGCACGAGGCCCGCAAGAAGGCCAAGCGGACCCGGTACGCGGCGGAGGCCGCCACCCCGGCGCTGGGTGCGGCGGCCAAGTCGCTGGCCAAGTCGGCGAAGGCGGTGCAGAGTCTGCTCGGGGACCACCAGGACAGCGTCATGACCCGGCAGGCCCTGCGTGACCTGGCCCAGCAGGCGCACGCGGCGGGGGAGAGCACGTTCACCTACGGGGTGCTGTATGGGCGCGAGGAGCGGCTCGCGGAGCGTTCCGAGGAGGCGTTGCCGGGGGTCTGGGACGGGGTGCGGGGGCTGGGGTGAGGGGGCTGGGGGGAGGGGCTGGATCGTGGGGTCGGGGTCGCGGGGGTGCGGCGAATCCGCCGCTTGATGGGCCCTTGGGACTGTTTCCTTGGTGGGACTGGGGTGGTGACCGGGTACGCGGCGGATTGCGCCGCACCCCCGCGACCCACTCCCGGTTCGTCTCCGGCTCTCCGGAGACCACCCTCCGTGTGTCTGCGGCTCTCCGTCATCGCCCTCCGTGCGTCTGCGGCTCTCCGTCATCGCCCTCCGTGTGTTTGCGGCTCTCCTTCACCACTCTTCGTGTGTCTGCGGCTCTCCGTGGTGGGGGAGGGGTTTGCTCTGCCGCGCTACGCTGGGCGGCCTGACCTTGTCCGGCAGGCTGTGGTCGTGCCCCTGTGTCGCGGCGGCTCATCGCGCCGGGCGAGCCCCCCGTCCGTAACAGTCCAGCCCGAAGGTTCGCGAGATGTCTGCCGAAGTCGCTGAGGCCGTCGAGTCTGTTTTCCCGCAGCTCGAAGCCCTTCTCCCGCATGTGCAGAAGCCGATCCAGTACGTCGGCGGAGAGCTCAACTCCACGGTCAAGCCATGGGAGTCGTGTGACGTCCGCTGGGCGCTCATGTACCCGGACGCGTACGAGGTGGGGCTGCCCAACCAGGGCGTCATGATCCTCTACGAGGTGCTGAACGAGCAGGAGGGCGTCCTCGCCGAGCGCACCTACAGCGTCTGGCCCGACCTGGAGGGGCTGATGCGGGAGCACGGCGTCCCGCAGTTCACGGTGGACGGCCACCGGCCGGTGAAGGCCTTCGACGTGTTCGGCCTCTCCTTCTCCACCGAGCTGGGCTACACCAACATGCTCACCGCCCTCGAACTCGCGGGCATCCCGCTGGAGTCGAAGGACCGCGGCCTGGACGACCCGATCGTGCTCGCGGGCGGCCACGCGGCCTTCAACCCGGAGCCGGTCGCCGACTTCATCGACGCGGCCGTCATCGGCGACGGCGAGCAGGCCGTCCTCGACATGACCCGCATCATCCGCGCCTGGAAGGCCGAGGGGCGCCCCGGCGGGCGCGAGGAGGTCCTCTTCCGGCTGGCCAGGACCGGCGGTGTGTACATCCCCGCGTTCTACGACGTGGAGTACCTCCCCGACGGGCGGATCGCCCGTGTCGTGCCGAACCGCTCCGGTGTCCCGTGGCGGGTGTCGAAGCACACGGTGATGGACCTGGACGAGTGGCCCTACCCGAAGCAGCCGCTGGTCCCGCTCGCCGAGACGGTGCACGAGCGGATGTCCGTGGAGATCTTCCGCGGCTGCACCCGCGGCTGCCGTTTCTGCCAGGCCGGGATGATCACCCGCCCGGTGCGGGAGCGGTCCATCACGGGCATCGGCGAGATGGTCGAGAAGGGCCTCAAGGCGACCGGCTTCGAGGAGGTCGGCCTGCTCTCGCTCTCCTCGGCCGACCACACCGAGATCGCCGACGTCGCGAAGGGCCTCGCCGACCGCTACGAGGAGGACAAGATCGGCCTGTCCCTCCCCTCCACCCGGGTGGACGCCTTCAACGTCGACCTCGCCAACGAGCTGACCCGCAACGGCCGTCGCTCCGGTCTGACGTTCGCGCCCGAGGGCGGCAGCGAGCGGATGCGCAAGGTCATCAACAAGATGGTGTCGGAGGAGGATCTGATCCGTACGGTCGCGACGGCCTACGGCAACGGCTGGCGCCAGGTGAAGCTGTACTTCATGTGCGGCCTGCCCACCGAGACCGACGAGGACGTCCTCCAGATCGCCGACATGGCGATGAAGGTCATCCAGAAGGGCCGCGAGGTCTCCGGCGCCAACGACATCCGCTGCACGGTCTCCATCGGCGGCTTCGTCCCCAAGCCGCACACGCCCTTCCAGTGGGCCCCGCAGCTCTCCTCCGAGGAGACCGACGCCCGGCTCGCCAAGCTCCGCGACAAGATCAGGGGCGACAAGAAGTACGGCCGCTCCATCGGCTTCCGGTACCACGACGGCAAGCCCGGCATCGTCGAGGGCCTGCTCTCCCGGGGCGACCGCAGGCTCGGCGCGGTCATCCGCGCGGTCTACGAGGACGGCGGCCGCTTCGACGGCTGGCGCGAGCACTTCTCCTACGAGCGCTGGATGCGCTGCGCCGAGAAGGAGCTTCCCGCGGTCGGCCTCGACGTCGACTGGTACACCACCCGTGAGCGCGGCTACGAGGAGGTCCTGCCCTGGGACCACCTCGACTCCGGCCTCGACAAGGACTGGCTCTGGGAGGACTGGCAGGACGCCCTCGACGAGACCGAGGTCGACGACTGCCGCTGGACCCCGTGCTTCGACTGCGGGGTGTGCCCGCAGATGGACACGTCCATCCAGATCGGCCCCACGGGTAAGAAGCTGCTGCCGCTGACGGTGAAGAACGCGGCACCCGCGCCGGCGTCCAACGGACACGTCCACTGAGGTGCCTCGCTGAAGCCGCAGGTCAGTGGCGTGCCGGGGCGTGCGGGGCGCCCGGGGCGCCGGTGGCCGCGCGGATCCTGGCGGGCAGCGGACGTGCACAGCCGCAGCGAAGGGGACGCGCGGAGGCGCATACTGGGGGCAATGACTAAGCCTGCAGCACCGAAGCGTCATTTGCCCACCAGCCCCTTCAAGGCCCCGGTCGCACCCGCTCCCAAGCACTTCGCTGTGGGCGACCAGGTCACGCACGACATGTACGGCCTCGGCCGTGTGGTCGGCATGGAGGAAGGCATCGCGGCACTCGTGGATTTCGGATCCGTGCAAATGCGGATCCTGAGCCCGTACGCCAAGATGACCAAGCTATAGACCTCTGTGCCTGATCACGGCACTTCAAGGCCCCGCCAGGGGCCTGCCTTCCAAGGGAGACCTCTCATCGACCTGACCTCGCTGTTCTCCGCCCCGGAAGGGCAGACCCGCAGCTCTACCGCCGCGCTGCCCCCTCCGACGACCAACCCCTTCCAGGCCCCGGACTTCGGGGAGGACGACAGCTTCCTGTTCGACGACGTCCAGGAGCCCGTCCAGGACGGGCGCGCGGCACGGTCCAGGGCGGCCTAGGTTCCGGGCAGCGGGCGCGAGTCTTCTCGTCGCCCGCTTCCGTTTGCACGGCCCCGACGCGGTCCTCGCTCCTGGCCCACCGGATGCCGGTGCGGGCTCGTCCGGGCCCTCCTTCTCGCGCTGTGGCGCCGCGGTCCGCTGCCGTCCTCTGCCTCGGAGTGGCCGCCGCGAAGATCCCCGCACCGCTGCGGGAACCTCTCGCGTGCGATACACGTACTCTTGGTAGCAGTACGACCGCACTCACGAAGGACTGAGCGACACTGGGCAAGCGACAGCCCGAAGGCCCACCGCCCGCACCCGCGGTGCAGCGCGTCCGTCTGCGCTACACCAAGCGTGGCCGCCTCCGGTTCACCAGCCACCGTGACTTCCAGCGTGCCTTCGAGCGCGCGCTGCGCCGCGCCGAGGTGCCGATGGCGTACTCGGCGGGGTTCACGCCGCACCCGAAGGTGTCGTACGCCAATGCCGCACCCACCGGCACGGGCAGTGAGGCGGAGTACCTGGAGATCGCGCTCACCGCGTCCCGGGACCCGGAGCGGCTGCGTGAGCTGCTCGACGAGTCGCTGCCCACCGGGCTCGACATCGTCGACGCGGTCGAGGCCCGCACCTCGGGTCTCGCCGACCGGCTGACGGCTTCCGTCTGGGAGCTGCGGCTGACCGGCGTGGCGCCGGACGACGCCGAGCGGGCGGTCGCCGCGTTCATGGCAGCCGGGACCGTCGAGGTCCAGCGCACGGCCAAGAACGGCGTCCGCACCTTCGACGCGCGTGCCGCGGTCGTCGCTCTGGAAACGCACACGACGGCTGCTGATAGGCCGACCGACCAGCCCTGTGCGATACTGCGGCTGGTTGTTCGGCACGTGACGCCTGCCGTTCGACCCGACGACGTCCTGTCCGGTCTCCGCGCCGTGGCCGACCTGGCGCCGCCGGTCCCCGCAGCGGTGACCAGGCTGGCGCAGGGGCTGCTCGATGAAGAGACCGGCACGGTGACCGACCCGCTCGCGCCCGATCGCGAGGCGGCGACGGCCTCGGCCGGTTCAGCCGCCGCGCCGGTGCCGGCGTAAGGAAGGTCCCGCGAAGGACTGACGTCGTAGCGCCGCCCTCGTACTCGGGAGCCACCTGGGTCGGGCAGCGCACCCACCACAAGACTTTCGCCAGGCCGTGCGTACACCGCGTACGGAACCGGTGAGACAGGACACAGAGAGTTCCCGTGCGGCGCCCACGCCCCGGACGGCGGCACCGCGCACCACGCGAGCCGCGGACGTCAACGGTGATCGAGTCACCGGTGCCGGATCAGGCGCGGCGCCCGGGAGCCTGACGGGAGAAAAGCCCGCATGCTCGAACCGACCGAACCCGAAGAGGGTTCCGAACTGAACAGCCCCAGCGACACCCTGCCGCCGCGTCGTCGGCGCCGTGCCGCCTCACGCCCGGCGGGACCGCCCGCCGGACCCGCGGCGACTCCCGAGGAGATCGTCGCGCCCGCCGAGGCGGAGCAGAAGCCCGACGAGAACGTCGAGGCTCCCGAGGCCGAGGAAGCCGTCGTGGCCGAGGCCGCGCCCGCCGCCCGACCGCGTCGCCGTGCCACCCGCCGCGCCGCCGCGCCCGCCGGATCACCGGCAGCGGCCGATTCCCCGGCGGTCGCCGAGACCGTCGTACCCGCGGCCGATGCCGCAGCACCTGAGGAGAGCGCCGTCGCCGAGACCGAGGCCGTCCCCGAGACGCCCGCCGTGTCCGAGGACGACGCCCCGCGTCGTCCGCGTCGCCGTGCCACCCGCCGGGCCACCGCGCCCACCGGGGCGCCGGACGCCGCCGAGGCCGCCGAGATCGTGGTGCCCGTCGCCGAGGAGACCCCGGCCGAGGCGCCCGCCGTCGCGGAAGCACCCGCCGAGGAGGCCGAGCCCGCCGTGCGCGGCCGTCGTCGCGCCACCCGCCGCGCCTCCGCGCCGGCCGGGGCGCCGAAGGGCGCCGAGAAGACCGAGCTGCCCGAGCAGCAGGCCGAGCCGGACGCCGTCACCGAGGCTCCCGCCGCCGCGGCCGAGCCCGCCGTCGAGGACGACGACTCCGCGCCGCGCCGTGGTCGTCGTCGTGCCACCCGCCGGGTGACCGCGCCCGCCGAGACGCCCGCCGTCGCCGAGGAGGCCCCCGCGGCCGTCGCCGTCGCCGAGACCCCGGTCGCCGAGGTGCCCGCGCCCGCCGACGCCGAGGACGCCCCGCGCCGGGCCCGTCGCCGCTCCGTGCGCAAGGCCGCCACCGGCTTCTCCGCGCCCGCCCCCGAGACCGACTCCCCGCGGCGCCCCGCCCGGCCCGCGGTCGCCGTGTTCCAGGCGCCCGTCTTCACCGAGCCCCGGTTCCAGACGCCCGAGCGCGCCGCCGCCGAGGCCGCCGCCGGGGTCGCCGAACCCGAGGGTCCCGACGACACCGAGGCCGCCGACCACCGCGACGACACCGCTGAGGCGCCCCGCGAGGCCACCAGGGCCGCCAAGGCGCCCGCCGCCGACGAGGAGCAGTCCGCCGGTTCCAGGCGCCGCAGGCGCCGTCGGGGCGCCGCCTCCGACGAGGCCGAGACGCAGGCCCCCGAGCCCGTCGTCGAGGACGAGCCGGAGGAGGCCGACGCCGACGCCGAGGACGGCCACGACGGCGACGACGACTCCGAGGACACCGGTTCGCGCAGGCGCCGCCGCAGGGGCGGCCGCCGTCGCCGTCGCGGCGACTCCGCCGACGCCGGCGGCGACGACGAGTCGGACGAGCACGACGACACGGACGAGCACGCCCCGCGCGACGACTCCGCCGAGGCGGGCGACGCCGAGCAGGCCGACGACGCCGATGACGACGCCGACTCCGACGACGCCGACGTCCGTTCCGGCGACTCGGGCGGCTCCAACTCCAGCAGCCGCCGTCGCCGCAGGCGCCGTCGCCGGGCCGGGGACAACGGCACCGACGGCGAGCCCGGTGACAACGACCCGGAGCGCACCGTCGTCAAGGTGCGCGAGCCGCGCAAGCAGTCCGAGCCGTCCGACGAGGTCCAGTCCATCAAGGGCTCGACCCGTCTGGAGGCCAAGAAGCAGCGCCGCAGGGAAGGCCGAGAGCAGGGCCGCAGGCGCGTCCCGATCATCACCGAGGCCGAGTTCCTGGCCCGCCGTGAGGCCGTCGAGCGCGTGATGGTGGTCCGCCAGCACGGCGACCGCACCCAGATCGGCGTCCTGGAGGACGGCGTGCTCGTCGAGCACTACGTCAACAAGGAGCAGTCGACCTCGTACGTCGGCAACGTCTACCTGGGCAAGGTCCAGAACGTGCTGCCGTCGATGGAGGCCGCCTTCATCGACATCGGCAAGGGGCGCAACGCCGTCCTGTACGCCGGTGAGGTCAACTTCGAGGCGCTCGGCATGGCCAACGGGCCGCGCCGCATCGAGTCCGCGCTGAAGTCCGGGCAGTCCGTGCTCGTGCAGGTCACCAAGGACCCGATCGGGCACAAGGGCGCGCGTCTGACCAGCCAGGTCTCGCTGCCCGGCCGGTATCTCGTGTACGTGCCCGAGGGCTCGATGACCGGCATCAGCCGCAAGCTGCCCGACACCGAGCGGGCCCGGCTGAAGACCATCCTCAAGAAGATCGTCCCCGAGGACGCGGGCGTCATCGTGCGCACCGCCGCCGAGGGCGCGAGCGAGGACGAGCTGCGCAGGGACGTCGAACGGCTCCAGGCGCAGTGGGAGGAGATCCAGAAGAAGGCGAAGGGCGGCAACGCCCCGACGCTGCTGTACGGCGAGCCCGACATGACGGTCCGGGTCGTCCGCGACATCTTCAACGAGGACTTCACCAAGGTCGTCGTCAGCGGTGACGAGGCCTGGTCGACCATCCACGGCTATGTCGCGCACGTCGCCCCCGACCTCGCCGACCGGCTGTCGAAGTGGACCTCCGAGGTCGACGTCTTCGCCACGTACCGGATCGACGAGCAGCTCGCCAAGGCGCTCGACCGCAAGGTCTGGCTGCCCAGCGGCGGTTCGCTGGTGATCGACAGGACCGAGGCGATGATCGTCGTCGACGTCAACACCGGCAAGTTCACCGGCCAGGGCGGCAACCTGGAGGAGACGGTCACCAGGAACAACCTGGAGGCGGCCGAGGAGATCGTGCGCCAGCTGCGGCTGCGCGACCTCGGCGGCATCATCGTCATCGACTTCATCGACATGGTCCTGGAGTCCAACCGGGACCTGGTGCTGCGCCGGCTGCTCGAATGCCTCGGGCGCGACCGCACCAAGCACCAGGTGGCGGAGGTGACCTCGCTCGGGCTCGTGCAGATGACCCGCAAGCGGGTCGGGCAGGGGCTCCTTGAGTCCTTCTCCGAGACGTGCGTGCACTGCAACGGCCGGGGCGTCATCGTCCACATGGAGCAGCCCGGTTCCGCCGGCGGCGGCGGCAAGCGCAAGAAGCGCGGCCGGGGCGGCGACGGTCACACCCATGAGGCCGCGCACTCCGTCGAGTCGGCCGACGGCCTCGACGAGGACACCGAGTCCGAGAGCGTCGCCGAGGTGGCCGCCGAGGCCGCCGAGCCGGTGGCGCTGCCCGGCCCCGAGTTCACGCCCGACGAGGAGCTGTACAGCAGCGTCGCCGAGGCGGAGGCCGCGGCCCGCGGCCGTTCGCGGCGCCGCACGAGCCGCCGGGCGTCCGCGCCGGCCGGCGCGCCGAGCCGCAGCGAGCAGCGTGAGCAGCGGGAACAGCGCGACGAGCGCGAGCGGCGCGACGAGCCGAGGGCCGAGGCCCCGAAGGCCGAGGCGCCGGTCGTCGAGACCCCGGCCGAGGTGGCGCTCGCCGAGCCCGCCGCCGTCGAGGACGCGGTCGTGCCCGCCCCCGCCCAGGTCGAGGCGCCCGCCGCCGACGAGGCCGCGCCCAAGGGCCGCACCCGCCGTCGCGCCACCCGCAAGGTGTCCGCGCCCGCCGGGTCGCCCGCGGGTGCCGAGGCCGCCGTCGTGACGGTCGCTGAGGCCGCTCCGGTGGCCGAGGCCCCCGCCGAGCAGCCCGCGCAGCCCGTGCAGGCCGAGCAGCCCGCGGCCGAGGCCGCGCCCGCCCGTCCGCGGCGCCGCGCGGTGCGCAAGGCCACCGCGCCGACCGCGTCCGGGGAGGCGGCCGTCGTGGTCGTCCCGTCGGCCGCGCCCGAGGCGGTGACGGAGGCCGCCGAGGCGCCCGCCGAGGCACCGGCTGAGGCTCCCGAGCCCGCGCCTGCGAAGAAGACGGCCGCGCGCAAGACGGCGGCCAAGAAGGCGCCCGCCAAGAAGGCCGCCCCGGCCAAGAAGGCGGCGGCGAAGAAGACGGTCGCGAAGAAGGCCACCACCAAGAAGGCGGCGGCCAAGAAGACGACCACGGCGAAGACGGCGGCGAAGAAGACCTCGGTCTCCAGCGCCGGCGACGAAGCCTGATCCGAGCGGGGTGCGGCCGGTCACGTGGGTGCACGTGACCGGCCGCACAGCTCGGGACACCGACCCGGTTTGACCCCTTCGGCCGAGTCCCCGTAACCTTGACCGTCGGCGTGTCCGCGGATAAGGGCACGTCACATCCCCGTAAACCTTCTTCCTCCCGGGTGCTCCGGCGGCCGGGAGAGGTCGTCCGTGTTTCGTGCCGGTTCGGCTGGCCTGCGGGGGTGCCGTATCTCCGAGTGAAAGAGAGTCCGCGTGTACGCCATCGTGCGCAGCGGTGGTCGCCAGCACAAGGTTGCTGTCGGCGACATCGTTGAGGTTGACAAGATTTCCACCGCCAAGGTCGGCGACACGGTCGAGCTCTCGACCCTGCTCGTTGTGGACGGCGACGCCGTGACCAGCGACCCGTGGGTCCTGGACGGCATCAAGGTCACGGCTGAGATCGTGGACCACCACAAGGGCCAGAAGATCGACATTCTGCGCTACAAGAACAAGACCGGCTACCGCCGTCGTCAGGGCCACCGCCAGCAGTACACGGCGATCAAGGTCACGGCGATCCCCACGGCTGCGAAGTAAGGGACTGAGGAGACATGGCACACAAGAAGGGCGCATCGTCCACCCGGAACGGTCGCGACTCCAATGCCCAGCGGCTCGGTGTGAAGCGCTTCGGCGGTCAGGTCGTCAACGCGGGTGAGATCCTGGTCCGTCAGCGTGGCACGCACTTCCACCCGGGCGCCGGCGTCGGCCGTGGCGGCGACGACACGCTGTTCGCGCTGCAGGCCGGTTCGGTGCAGTTCGGCACCCACCGTGGCCGCAAGGTCGTGAACATCGTTCCGGTCGCCTGACCCGAGCGAGTCGATCTCACGCTTCCGCGAGGCGGACCTCACTTCCCGGGCGGGAAGGCGGGTCCGCCTTTCGCGTGTTGACATAGGAAACACCCCTGATTTTCTGGAGGCACTGAACCATGACCACCTTCGTGGACCGCGTCGAACTTCACGTCGCCGCGGGTAACGGAGGCCACGGCTGTGCCTCCGTCCACCGAGAGAAGTTCAAGCCGCTCGGTGGCCCCGACGGCGGGAACGGCGGCCGGGGCGGCGATGTCATCCTCACCGTCGACCAGTCCGTGACCACCCTGCTCGACTACCACCACTCCCCGCACCGCAAGGCGACCGCGGGCAAGCCGGGCGAGGGCGGCAACCGCTCGGGCAAGGACGGCCAGGACCTGGTCCTGCCGGTCCCGGACGGCACCGTCATCATGGACAAGGCCGGCAACGTCCTCGCCGACCTGGTCGGCCACGGCACCTCGTACGTCGCCGCGCAGGGCGGCCGGGGCGGCCTCGGCAACGCGGCGCTCGCCTCGGCCCGCCGCAAGGCGCCCGGCTTCGCGCTGCTCGGTGAGCCCGGGGACCTCCAGGACATCGTCCTGGAGCTGAAGACCGTCGCCGACGTGGCGCTGGTCGGCTACCCGAGTGCGGGCAAGTCCTCGCTGATCTCGGTGCTCAGCGCGGCCAAGCCGAAGATCGCCGACTACCCGTTCACCACCCTGGTGCCCAACCTCGGGGTGGTCACCGCGGGCGGCGCCGTCTACACGATCGCCGACGTGCCGGGGCTCATCCCGGGCGCCAGCCAGGGCAAGGGCCTCGGCCTTGAGTTCCTGCGGCACGTGGAGCGGTGCAGCGTGCTGGTGCACGTGCTGGACACGGCGACGCTGGAGTCCGAGCGCGACCCGGTCTCCGACCTCGACATCATCGAGGAGGAGCTGCGGCAGTACGGCGGGCTCGGCGACCGGCCGCGGATCGTCGTCCTCAACAAGATCGACGTGACCGACGGGCGCGACCTCGCGGAGATGGTCCGGCCCGAGCTCGAGGAGCGCGGCTACCGGGTCTTCGAGGTGTCGGCCGTCGCCCATCTCGGGCTGCGGGAGCTGTCGTTCGCGCTCGCCGAGATGGTCGGCAAGGCGCGCGCGGCCAAGCCGAAGGAGGAGGCGACCCGGATCGTCATCCGCCCCAAGGCGGTCGACGACGCCGGTTTCGCCGTCTCGCAGGAGGAGGAGGGCCTGTTCCGGGTCCGCGGCGAGAAGCCCGAACGCTGGGTGCGCCAGACCGACTTCAGCAACGACGAGGCGGTCGGCTACCTCGCCGACCGGCTCAACCGCCTCGGTGTGGAGGAGGCGTTGATGAAGGCCGGTGCCCGCTCGGGCGACGGCGTCGCCATCGGCCCCGAGGAGAACGCCGTGGTGTTCGACTGGGAGCCGTCGATGATGTCGGGCGCCGAGATGCTCGGCCGCCGCGGTGAGGACCACCGCTTCGAGGCGCCGCGTCCCGCCGCCGTCAGGCGCCGCGACCGGCAGGCCGAACGGGACGAGTCCCAGGAGGAGTTCGACGGCTTCGAGCCGTTCTGACGCCACCCGCTCACGACGACGGCGCGTCACCCAGGCCCGTGCGGGGCCGGGTGGCGCGCCGTCGTCATGAGCGCCCACCTGCCCGCACGGCGGCCCGATGGCATCCGGCGGTGCCTTGTCGCGGTGGTGTCGCCGCCGGGGCCGACCGGTGTGTTCCGGCAAGATCACGTATGTCGTGATGGTGCCCGTGGCGCGACGGGTCTTCTGTTGTCTTCCTATTTGTCATGCACGCGAAGGGTGGGGTTCAGAGCGCCGACCGCCCTGCTGCGTGAGCCTTCACATGTCCAAGAGGCCAGCGAGGCAAGGGAGTTCGCCGATGACCGGAACCAGCTCGCCCGACCGACGCCGCTTTCTGACCGCGGGAGCCGCCGTGCTCGGCGCCACCGCCGCCGCACAGCTGTGGCTGCCGGCCGCCGCCCGCGCGGCCGACACCCCGCTCCCGGAGAACGTCTTCGCCCTCGGCATCGCCTCCGGTGACCCGCTCCCCGACGGCATCGTCCTGTGGACCAGGCTCGCCCCCGACCCGCTGAACGGCGGCGGCATGCCCGACGCGACCGTGCCCGTCGGATGGGAGATCGCCGAGGACGAGCACTTCCGCAGAGTCGCCCGCCGGGGCGTCGCCCAGGCCCGCCCCGAGTACGGCCACAGCGTCCACGCCGACGTCCGCGGGCTCAGGCCGGGCCGCGTCTACTGGTACCGCTTCCGGGCCGGCGGCCGCATCTCCCCGGTCGGCCGCACCCGCACCGCCCCGCACCGCCACGCCACCGGCGGCTCCCTGCGCGTCGCCCTCGCCTCCTGCCAGAACTGGCAGCACGGCTACTTCACCCCGTACGCCGACATGCTGGCCCAGGACCCCGACGTCGTCCTCTTCGTCGGCGACTACATCTACGAGTCGACGCCGTCCTCCGCGGGCCCCCGCCGCCACGAGGGCACCGGCGAGCCGGTCACCCTGGAGCAGTACCGCAACCGGTACGCCCAGTACCGCGCCGACCCCGACCTCGCCGCCATGCACGCCAACGCCCCCTGGGTGGTCACCTTCGACGACCACGAGGTCGACAACGACTGGGCGGGCGAGGTCCCGCAGGACCCGGCCAAGCAGCCCCACGACGCGTTCGTGGCCCGGCTGACGGCGGCCTTCCAGGCGTACTACGAGCACATGCCGGTCCGCGCCACCGCCGTGCCCGACGGACCGCACATCCAGATGTACCGCCGCCTGGAGTTCGGCCGCCTCGCCCGCCTCAACGTCCTGGACACCCGGCAGTTCCGCACCGACCAGGCCACCGGCCAGGACGGCGCCCAGGACCCGGCGATGACCATGCTCGGCGCCCGCCAGAAGCGGTGGCTGCTCGACGGACTGCACCACTCGCCGGCCCGCTGGAACCTCGTCGCCTCCCAGATCATGATGGCCGAGACCGACCTGCTGCCCGGCGAGGGCAAGCTCTGGTACTACGACGCCTGGGACGGCTACCAGGCCGAACGCAACGCCCTGCTGCGGGAGTTCCGGGAGATCCGCAACCCCGTCGTGCTCAGCGGCGACCGGCACCTGACGATGATCAGCGACCTCAAGGAGGACTTCGCCGACCCCGACTCCGACGTCGTCGGCGCCGAGTTCGTCGGCACCTCCGTCTCCAGCAGCGGCGACCAGGACCAAGCCGCCTTCCACGCCCAGTGGGACCCGCTGAAGGCCGACAACCCGCACTGGAAGGTCATCGACGCCCACCGCGGCTACCACCTCTTCGACATCCGCCGCGACGCCGTCGACGCACAGGTGCGCGTCGTCGACACCGTGGTGCGCCCGCAGGCCACCGCGAGCACCCTGAGCCGGCTGCGGGTGGAGAACGGCAGGCCGGGCGTCCACGAGGTGTGAACCGGAGCCCGGCACCTGGGACTCATCCGGGTCCCAGGTCTTTCTCAGCCGGGTCTCAGGGCGTTCTCCTACCGTCCCTTGACCATGGAGACGGACTGTACGAGAGACGACGCCCGCGTGAACGGGCTCCCGCCGCTGCCCGCCGGCACCCGGCTGCTGCACATCGGCCCGCACAAGACCGGGACCACCTCGATCCAGGGCGCCCTGTTCGCCGCGCGCGACCGGCTCCCCGAGCACGGCGTGGAGTTCCCCGCCCGCACCAGGCACCCGATGGAAGCCGCCCTGGCCGCCTGTGCCAGGCCCGCCATGATGGGCGACGCCACCCCCACCGAACGGCACTGGACCCGGCTGCTGCGCCAGGTCGACGCCACCGGCCGGCGCACCTCGGTGGTCAGCAGCGAGTTCTTCGCCGACGCCGAGGACGACGCGACCGTCGCCCGGATCGTCGAGCAGCTCGGCGGGGAGCGGGTGCACGTGCTGGTCACGCTGCGCCCGCTGGCCAGGATCATGCCCTCGCAGTGGCAGCAGTACGTGCAGAACGGGCTGCGCATGGGCTACCAGGACTGGCTTGAGCACATGCTCCGCAAGGCCCCCTACGACAAGCCCAACCCCAGCTTCTGGCGACGCCACCGGCACGACCGGCTGGTCGAGCGCTGGGCCCGCGCGGTCGGCCCCGAGCGGGTCACCGTCGTCGTGGTCGACGACAGCGACCGGGGCGGGCTGCTGCGCACCTTCGAGACGCTCCTCGGACTGCCCGCCGGACTCCTCCAGCCCGTTCCCGACGCCGCGAATCGCTCCCTGACACTCGCCGAGACCGAAATGCTGCGGAATCTTAATAAGGAATTCCGCGGCAATGGACTTCCCGACGAGCTGTATTCCACACTCGTCCGCAACGGCGCCGTCATGCATATGAAGAACGCGTGCAGCCCGGCCCCCGACGACGTACGCATCAGCACGCCCGGCTGGGCCCTGGAGTCCGCCGCCCGGATCGGCGCCCGGACGGCCGACCGCATCACCGGTCTGGGCGTGCGGGTGCTCGGCGATCCCGCCCTGCTCTCCGCCGTGCCGCCCGAGCCCGCCCGGCAGCCGCCCGCCGAGCCCCGGGTGGCCCCCGAGGTCGCCGCCCAGGCGCTGTACGGGGTGCTCGCGGCGGCCGCCGCGGCGCCGGTCAGGCACACCGCGGAGGCCAAGGCGCGGACGGTGCACCAGACGGCGTCCAGGGAACTCGTGAAGGTGCTCGGCCACCGCTGCCTCAAGAAGTTGCGGCGGCGCTGACGGCCCTGTGCGGTTACTCACAGCGAGCGGACCGTCGTTCCCGAAGCGGTCCGCCCGGCCACCAGCAGGGCGAGGTGAATGCCAGATGGCGCGCACATTTGCGACGGGCGGCGCTCACCTTGCACTGCGGTAACCGCAAGTGGGACCATTTCCCCGTTCCCTGTCGCCCCAAGGTAGGTCGTCTGTGTCCCAGCACATAGCCAAGCCCCGTACCACCGCAGTGATCCTGGCCGGTGGCACCGGCCAGCGGGTGGGTCTTTCGATCCCCAAGCAGCTGCTGAAGATCGCCGGCAAGGCAGTCATCGAGCACACGCTCACCACCTTCGAGCGTGCCGACTCGATCGACGACATCATCGTGCTGATGGCGCCCGGCTATGTGCCGGACGTCGAGAAGATCGTCGCCAAGGCCGGGTTCACCAAGGTCAGGAAGGTCATCGAGGGCGGCGCCACCCGCAACGAGACCACCGAGCGCGCCATCGAGGCGCTGCGCGAGGGCCTGGCCGAGGGCGAGGACCGCAACGTCCTGTTCCACGACGCCGTGCGCCCCCTGCTCTCGCAGCGCGTCATCGACGACTGCGTGGCCGCCCTGGAGCGCTACGAGGCGGTGGACGTCGCCATCCCGTCCGCGGACACCATCATCGTGACCCGCACCCACGGCCAGGACGGCGAGTTCATCACCGAGATCCCCGACCGCTCCCGGCTGCGCCGCGGCCAGACCCCGCAGGCGTTCAAGCTCTCCACCATCCGCCGCGCCTACGACGTGGCCGCGGGCGACCCGAACTTCCAGGCCACCGACGACTGCTCGGTCGTCCTCAAGTACCTGCCCGACGTGCCGATCCACGTCGTCGCGGGCGACGAGTACAACATGAAGGTCACCCAGCCGGTCGACGTCTTCATCGCCGACAAGCTGTTCCAGCTGGCCTCCACCGCCGCCCCCGAGCAGGTCGACGAGGCCGCCTACCGCGAGCTGCTCGGCGGCAAGACCGTCGTGATCTTCGGCGGCTCCTACGGCATCGGCAAGGACATCGCCGAACTCGCCGAGTCCTTCGGCGCCGCCGTGTACGCGCTCGGCCGCTCCACCACCGGCACCCACGTCGAGAACCCGGAGGAGGTCGACGACGCGCTGTCCAAGGCGTACGGCGAGACCGGGCGCATCGACTACGTCGTCAACACCGCGGGCGTGCTGCGCATCGGCAGGCTCGCCGAGACCGACAACGCCACCATCGAAGAGGCGCTCAAGGTCAACTACCTCGCGCCGGTCCAGATCGCCCGGTCGGCCTACAAGTACCTCGTCGAGACCAAGGGCCAGCTGCTGCTCTACACCTCCAGCAGCTACACCCGCGGCCGCGCCGAGTACAGCCTCTACTCCTCGACCAAGGCCGCCATGGTCAACCTGACCCAGGCCCTCTCCGACGAGTGGGCGGGCGAGGGCATCCGGGTCAACTGCATCAACCCGGAGCGCACCGCCACGCCCATGCGCACCAAGGCCTTCGGGCAGGAGCCCAGCGGCAGCCTGCTCTCCTCCGAGGCGGTCGCCCGCACCTCCCTCGACGTCCTGCTGTCCGAGCTGACCGGCCACGTCATCGACGTCCGCCAGCAGGACCCCACGGCGGGCGCGGCCAAGGCCAACGGCTTCGAGCAGGCCCTGGCCTCCGTGCTGGACCGTCAGGACGGCGTGTAATATTCACCTAATTAGTCTTCATCGGTAATTCAGGCCTCTGAGATTGCTCGTACACCGGGCGTTCGCAGGGGCCTGAATCCGTACACCTGGTGAATTAACACAAACCCTGCGCACTTCAGAACAAAACCGGCACTCCTCCCCTCCCAGAGCAGGTTTCTCCGTGATATCCACCGCTATTCGCGTCGCCCGGGTGGGCAGCGCGGCCGAGCTGGCCGCGGCGGCGCTCATGATGCTGGGCTACCCGGCCCTCATGCTGGCCGCGCTCGTCCCGAGCGTGTACGCCTTCGCGGCCGCGGCCGCCGTGACATACCTGGCGGACCACTATCTGCACCGCAAGGGCAGCTACCTGGTCAACCGGCTCAGCAAGGTCAGGGCCGGCCTGTCGATCCGCTTCCTGATCCGACAGCTCCTGCTGATCCTGCTGCTCGCCCGGCTGTCCCTCGCGGACAACCTGATCTACTACGGCGCCGTCGCCTGCTTCATCGCCTTCTACGGGCTCCAGGCCCCGCAGGGCGCCCTGGTCGCGCTGATCCGCAACCGCCGCCGGATGCCGGTCGCCACCCGCAACGTCGACCTGAAGTCCCGCATCCGCATCCCGGACGCCCCGCCGCGCGCCCTGCTGAACCGCTCGGCCGAGAAGATGCTCCACCTCGACCTCGCGGCCGTCGCGGGCATCCTGGTCTCCGCCGCGATCGACTCGTCCGTGCCCGGCTTCGTCGGCATCGGCGTCACCCTCGTCCTCGGCCTGCTCTACGTCCTCGCGCTCACCCGCTACCTGCGCGGCCGGAAGATACCGCCGAACGCGGAGAAGGTCCTGGACGCCGTCGACGACTGGCTGCGCGGCTACCGCCCCGAGACGGTGCTGTACTTCTCCGGCTCCAAGGACTCCGCCTACCAGGTCAACATGTGGCTGGAGACGATGGAGCAGCTGGACACCCGGCCGCTGGTCATCCTGCGCGAGCGGGTCATCCTGGCCAACATGGCGCCGACCACCGTCCCGGTGATCTGCGTGCCGGGCGGCGTCCACCTGATGAACATGGACCTGTCGACCGTGCGGGTCGCCCTGTACGCGGCGAACGTCGGCAAGAACATCCACCTGCTGCGCGTGCCCACCATGAAGCACGTCTTCATCGGCCACGGCGACAGCGACAAGCTCGCCAGCGTCAACCCGTACAGCAAGGCGTACGACGAGGTGTGGACCGCGGGCCGGGCCGGACGCGACCGATACGCCATAGCGGACGTCGGCGTCCGCGACGACGACATCGTCGAGGTCGGCCGCCCGCAGCTGGCGCCGATCGAGGGCCGCCGCGCCGTCCCCGAGGGCCGGATGCCGACCGTGCTGTACGCGCCCACCTGGGAGGGCTGGGACGGCAACCCCGGCAACACCTCGCTGGTGCTGGCCGGTGAGAACATCGTCACGAAGTTGATCAAGGCCGAACCGCCGGTCCGCGTCCTGTACAAGCCGCACCCCTTCACCGGCACCGTCAGCGCCGAGGCGGGCGCCGCCCACCGGCGGGTGACGGCCCTCGTCGAGAAGGCCGCCGCCGAGCGCGCCGCCGACCCGCGCTTCACCGCCGACGCCGCCGGCCGGGCACGCGCCAAGGCCGACCTGACCCGGATCGAGGCCCGCCTCGCGGAGCTGTCAGGCGCGGTCGGCGACAAGCGCGACGAGGCCGAGGCCAGCCGGGACGGCGTCGTCGACCTGGCACGGCACACGGAGGTCGCCCGGCTGCGCGCCGAGTGGAACGACGCCTACTGGCGCTCCTGCGGGGACTTCGAGCACCGCGTCATCGACGGCGCCGACCCGCGCCTGTACGACTGCTTCAACGTCTCCGACGCGATGGTCTCCGACATCTCGAGCGTCGTCTCCGACTTCATCGCCAGCGGCAAGCCGTACGCCGTCACCGACTCCGCCGAGCTGGGCGTCGAGGAGTTCAAGCGGCAGAACACCGCGGTGCGCGCCGCGGTGATCCTCTCCAACAGCGCCGCCGAACTGGGCGAGTTCCTGGCCGCGGTGCGCGACCCGGCCGCCGATCCGCTGGCCGGGGGCCGGAGGGAGCTGAAGCGGTATCTGCTCGGTCCCGACGAGCCCACCTCCATCGAGCAGTTCAACACCGCGGTGGCGGACCTCGCGCTGAAGGCCGAGACCCGCAACCTGGGCCAGGAGTCGCGGGCCGCCGCGGCCGGGACGCCCGGCGCGGACGAGTTGTCGGACGCCCTGTCGCCCGCGCAGCCCGCGCCGCCGACCGGCGAGGCGGACGGCGCCACCACCCGCTGACCGTCCCCACCCGCACCACGGAAAGGGCGCGGTCCCCGAGGTCAACTCCTCGGGGACCGCGCCCTTTCCGTCGTGCGCTTTTTTGTCGTGCGCTCACCGTCGTTCTTACCCGGGACCCCTAACGTTCGCGCCTACCGGCGAAAGAGCTCGGCCAATCCTGTGACCTGAGTCACGGTTTCCTGTTAAGGAAGCAACCGGCTTCCACGCGGACCCGTCTACCAGGTAGCCGAACCTGACCATTCGGGAGAAATGTTCTGTGAACAAGGGGGAAACGTGACCGTGACGCAGCCTGATGTGAGCGTCGTCATCGGGGCGTACGAGGCCATGCCCTACCTGGTGGAGTGTCTTGCGTCGGTGGAGGCGCAGACCCTCGACCCGGCCCGCCTGGAGGTCGTCGCGGTGGACGACGGCTCCACCGACGGCTCCGGGGAGTACCTGGAGAAGTTCGCGGCACGCACGCCCTTCCCGGTCACCGTGATCAGACAGGCCAACTCCGGCGGCCCCAGCGGCCCGCGCAACGTCGGCCTCGCCAAGGCCACCGGCCGCTACGTCTTCTTCCTCGACGCCGACGACCGGCTCGGCCCCGAGGCGCTCGAACGGATGGTCGCGATGGCCGACCGCAACAACACCGACGTGGTCCTGGGCCGGATCGAGGGCATCAACCGCAACCCGCCCAAGTCGATGTGGCACAAGACGCTGGAGCGCACCGACGTCCACTCCTCCAACATCAAGTTCACGCTCAGCGCCCAGAAGCTGTTCCGGCACGCCTTCCTCACCCGGCACGGCATGCGCTTCGACGAGTCCCTGTGGACCGGCGAGGACGCCCTGTTCACCATGGAGGCGTATCTGCGGGCCGACGGCGTCTCGGTGCTCGCCGACTACACCTGCTACTACCTGGTGGGCCGCGAGGACGGCAAGCACGTCACCAAGAGCGGGAGTTACACCCTGCGCTTCGACTCGGCGCGGGTCCTGATGAAGCTGATCGCCGACCTGGTGCCCCCGGGCGAGCGCCGCGACGCCCTGATGATCCGCCCCTTCCTCGTCACCCTGCTCCCGCAGTTCGGCCCCCGCTTCCTCAAGGACGGCGAGGAGGTGCGCGCCCGCAAGCTCGAACTGGCGAAGCCGCTCATGGACCGGTACTGGGGCGACGGCGTCGCGCGCCGGCTCAAGGTGGAGGAGCGGCTGCGGCTGCACCTGGTGGCCGTGCAGCGCCCCGAACTCCTCGCGGACGTGGTGAAGTTCGTCAAGGACAAGAAGCAGGCCGCGGCCCTCCTGGAGAAGCGCGGCACCCGCGTCTACCTGGTCTACCCGCACTTCAGGGACCGGGCCGCCGGCATCCCCGACGCCGTCTACCTGGCCGGGCCGCGCGAGGCCCGCGGCTTCCACGGCTACCGGGAGAACTCGCCGCGCACCTTCGCCCGCCGGGTGCTGCGCAAGGCCCGCAGGATCCTCACCTCCCGTGCCGCGGCGGGGGGAACGCCGGCCGTGCTGTGACGCACGGCGGCCGGCACCCCACGGTGCCGGCCGGGGGTTCGCCGCCGCTACTGGCGGCCGCTCTGGAAGGCGCGGCGGATCGGGCGGCCCACCACGCGGCGGGCCCGCCGGTACACCGACGTCGACGAGGCCGACGTCGGCGACGCCGGGGAGGCCGCGTTCTTCGACGTCCACGCCTTGGCCGTACCGCGCTCCAGGTCCCGTCTCAACTGGGCGTTGTCCAGGGACAGTTCGGTTATCCGGCTCTGGAGCCAGCCGAACCGGGAGGTGAGCGAGGCGAGGTCGGCCTCGTTCCAGGGGGCCACGCCGGCGGGGAAGTCGAGGCCGCGCAGCCTCGCCTCGAAGGCGGCACCCGAGTCGCCGTGCGTGAAGGTGTTCTCCAGGCCGTTGCGGTCGAGGAACGCCGTGAACCGCTCGAAGCGCTCCGCGTGGCCGCCGGTCAGACCGCTGAGGTCGGCCTCCGCGTACAGGGCGGCCGGGTCGAGGTCGCCCGCCACCTTGTCGATCCTGCGGTGCGGTATCTCGAAGTACCGGCACAGTTCGAGGGTGCGCGAGTCGCCGCACAGCACCGTGGCCGGGGTGCCCGCGAGCAGCGCGGCGATGTTGCCGTGGATGCGCGAGCCGTAGGAGAAGTCGAAGTCGCGCAGGTCGTCGATCCAGGTGACCGGGTCGATGTAGACGCGGACCTTGTCCTCGCGGTACATCGGGTGGTCGGGGTGGGTCGGCATCGCGGTCACGGCGGCGTTCGGGTGGGAGAGGTCCCGCCAGTGCAACTGCCGCGCGTCGCTGAGGTTCTGGCCGATGAACCGCAGGCGCGGGTAGCGGGCGTGGGCGTACCTGACCACCTGGTCGAGGCCCTGCTTCTCCATCGCGCCGTGCGAGCCGTTGACCGCGATCCGCGAGTCGGCGGTCAGTTCGGGCCGCCGCTTGGCGACGGCGAGGTCCTTGCCGTACATGAACAGCGACGGGCAGCCGATCACGTCGACGTCCTGGAAGCCGAGGCCCTTGAGGTACGTCTCGGTGAACTCGCCCCGCACGCCGATGGACGCGCTGCGGTCGAGGACCGCGGAGACGAACGCGCGCACCGACGCCTCCATCGGCTTCAGCCGCGCCGGGTTGTAGTTCAGCCCGGCCTGCGCGCCGACGCCGACCACCACGACCGGGATCCGCAGCCGCGAGATCAGCCGGGTCAGCCGCTTCAACTGCGGTTCGAAGGACGGCCTGAACGCGTTCGCCAGCGGCACGACGAAGACGTCGTACTCCTCGTTGATGCGCCCCGCCGCCGCCACATCGGTGCGGATGCCGTTCGAGACGACCTCGGTACCGGGCGTCTGGAGGATCTTGTGGGTGGCGTCGCTGAAGATCAGGTTGCCTGAGTTGGTGGCGATCACGTCCTGGTGGAGTGCCTCCTCCAGCGGCACGACGTCGAACGGACTCTTACCGGAGCGGAGAAGGATGCGCTGCACGCGGGAAACTGTAGACGGCACGGAGTTCAGAATAAATTTGTTTGGTCTTTAATTTCTATGAGCAACCAACGCAACCTTTTGACCGTATGCGGACCGTAAGGTTCCCGTCACCGGGAGCGTGTCCGGAAGGTGGACCGACGCGCGCGACGCGGCCCCGTTCGCGTAGATTGCCGCACGGGCCGTGGGACCTACGCGAGGGGCAGCGAGCAAGGTGGCAGGGGCAAGGCAGGCCGTGAACGAGGCCCGCAGGATCGTCGTCAAAGTGGGCTCCTCCTCGCTGACCACCGCGGCCGGCGGCCTGGACGCCGACCGGGTCGACGCCCTCGTCGACGCCCTCGCCAAGAGCCGCGGCGGCGAGAAGGAGATCGTCCTGGTCTCCTCGGGCGCCATCGCCGCCGGACTCGCCCCGCTCGGGCTGCGCCGCCGCCCCCGCGACCTGGCCCGCCAGCAGGCCGCCGCCTCCGTCGGCCAGGGCCTGCTGGTCGCCCGCTACACCGCCTCCTTCGCCCGCTACGGCGTCCGCGTCGGCCAGGTCCTGCTGACCAGCGACGACATGAGCCGCCGCACCCACCACCGCAACGCCTCCCGCACCCTCGACAAGCTCCTGGCGATGGGCGCCCTCCCGATCGTCAACGAGAACGACACCGTCGCCACCGACGAGATCCGCTTCGGCGACAACGACCGCCTCGCCGCCCTCGTCGCCCACCTCGTCCACGCCGACCTGCTGGTCCTCCTCTCCGACGTGGACGGCGTCTACGACGGCGACCCCAGCAGGCCCGGCACCTCGCGGCTGGCGGAGGTCCGCCGCCCCGAGGACCTCGCGCACGTGGAGATCGGCAGCGCGGGCAAGGCGGGCGTCGGCACCGGCGGCATGGTCACCAAGGTCGAGGCCGCCAGGATCGCCGCAGCGGCCGGCATCCCCGTCGTGCTGACCAGCGCCGTCCACGCCGCCGACGCCCTCACCGGCGGCGACACCGGCACCTACTTCCACCCCGCGGGCAAACGCTCCGCCGACCGGCTGCTCTGGCTCCAGCACGCCTCCACCCCGCAGGGCGCGATCACCCTCGACGACGGCGCGGTCCTGGCCGTCGTCGAACGCCGCACCTCGCTGCTGCCCGCGGGCATCGCCGGCGTCGAGGGCGACTTCACCGCCGGCGACCCGGTGGAACTGCGCGACACCGAAGGGCACGCGGTCGCCCGCGGACTGGTCAACTTCGACGCCAAGGAGATCCCCCGGCTGATCGGCCGCTCGACCCGGGAACTGGCGCGCGAACTCGGCCCCGCCTACGAGCGCGAGGTCGTCCACCGGGACGACCTGGTGATCCTCCAGCCCTGACGGCACCGGCCCGGCCGAAAACGGGGTGAACGCCCCGCAAAACGGGCCGCTGTGAGGTGGACGTTCCGCAAAACCGCCCCACGAGCCCGTGCGGCCTGCTCAACTTTGTCTCAGGGACAGGACAGGTCCGCCGCACGGCGGACCACCGCGAGAAGGAGGCCGTCGTGAGACGAGTGCGCCCAGGGGCGGTGCCCCGCAGCGGCGCCGAAGGCGCCTCCCGGGCGGCGGGCGAGGAACGCGCCCTGACCAGCGTCGCGGCCGGTGACCGGTACGAGGAGCCCGAGGAACTGCCCCGGCTGTGGCACGTCACCCTCAGCGTCTCCGGCCCGGAGGCCCCGCTCAAGGAGGTCAGGCGCGGTCTCGAACAGCTCGCCCACGACCACCCGTTCCTGCTCACCAGCCGCTACGCCAACGACCACGCGGAGATCCGCTACTGGGAGGAGGCCCGCGACCTCCACGACGCGGCCGCCGTCGCGCTGCGCCTGTGGGGCGAGCACCGCCAGACCTCCCGGCTGCCGCCCTGGGAGATCGTCGGCCTCGAGGTCATCGACCGCGAGACCTACCACCAGCGGATCGCCGAGGGATACGGCCCGCCGCCCGCCACCTCGGTCGGCATCCACCCTTTCTGACCCCTCTTGGCCCCCGCGAAACCCGTCTCGGGGTGTGGAACGTCCACGGGACGCATCCGTCCGGAGCACTACCCTTCGGACATGACCACGCTCTCGCCGTACGACTCCCTGACCCCGGTCACCCGGGCCGCCTACCGCGCCAAGGCCGCCGCCGCCGACCTCGCCCCGCTGCCGCGCGCGGTCAAGGACGACGCGCTGCTGGCCATCGCGGACGCCCTGGAGGTCAGGACGGGCGAGATCGTCGAGGCCAACGCCCAGGACGTCGCCAAGGCACGGGCCGCGGGCACCAGCGACTCCGTCGTCGACCGCCTCACCCTCACCCCGGAACGGGTCCGCGCCATCGCCTCCGACGTACGGGACGTCGTCGCCCTGCCCGACCCGGTCGGCGAGGTCGTCCGCGGCTCCACCCTCCCCAACGGCATCGACCTGCGGCAGGTCCGCGTCCCGCTCGGCGTCGTCGGCATCATCTACGAGGCCCGCCCCAACGTCACCGTCGACGCCGCCGCCCTCTGCCTGAAGTCCGGCAACGCGGTCCTGCTGCGCGGCTCCGCCTCCGCCTACGCCTCGAACACCGCTCTCGTCCGGGTGATCCGGGACGCCGTCGGCGGCGCCGGACTGCCCGCCGACGCCGTCCAACTGGTGCCGGGGGAGAGCCGCGAGAGCGTCCGCGAACTGATGCGCGCCCGCGGCCTCGTCGACGTCCTCATCCCGCGCGGCGGCGCCGCGCTGATCCGCACCGTGGTCGGCGAGTCCACCGTCCCCGTCATCGAGACCGGCACCGGCAACTGCCACGTCTACGTCGACGCCCACGCCGACCTCGACATGGCCGTCGAGATCCTCATCAACTCCAAGGCCCACCGGGTCAGCGTCTGCAACGCCGCCGAGACCCTCCTGGTCCACCAGGACATCGCCGCCGCGTTCCTGCCGCGCGCCCTCGACGCGCTCGCCGACGCCGGCGTGACCGTGCACGCCGACGAGCGGGTGCTCGCCCACGCCGAGTCCTCCAGGGCCACCGTCGTCGAGGCGACCCCGGAGGACTGGGAGACCGAGTACCT
Source organism: Streptomyces griseoviridis (assembly GCF_005222485.1). Lineage (NCBI taxonomy): Bacteria > Bacillati > Actinomycetota > Actinomycetes > Kitasatosporales > Streptomycetaceae > Streptomyces > Streptomyces griseoviridis. The sequence continues at coordinate 3,062,392 of NZ_CP029078.1, read as the reverse complement.
CTCCCACGACATCGCCGCCGCCGTCGTCGACTCCCTCGACAAGGCCGTCGAGCACATCAGGCTCTGGACCTCGGGGCACACCGAGGCCATCGTCACCACCTCGCAGCAGGCCGCCCGCCGCTTCACCCAGTTGGTCGACTCCACCACGGTCGCCGTCAACGCCTCCACCCGCTTCACCGACGGCGGCCAGTTCGGCTTCGGCGCCGAGATCGGCATCTCCACCCAGAAGCTGCACGCCCGCGGACCGATGGGCCTGCCGGAGCTGACCAGCACCAAGTACATCGTCACCGGCGACGGACACATCAGGCACTGACGCCACACCCGAGGGGAATCCGTCCCGGTCCTCGGTCGAATTTCCCTGCCGCCTGCCCAAATCGACCCCCCAGGTCTACTCTGGAACCGTGCCGGAGGACGTGGGGGGCACGCCGTCCTCCGACGGCTGGGACCCTGACGACGACCAGGACCGCGGGGTGTCGGACGAAGAGTTCGCCTCCGTGGTCTTCGACGAGGCGTTCGTCAAGGCGGCCGCGGTGCACGAGCCGACCGCCGTCGAACGCCTGCTGGCCGCCGCCCGCGCCCGAGCCGAGGCCACCGAGGCGGAGGCCCGCCGCGCCGCCCGCCGCCGCGGCGAACCCCACCAGGACGGCGACCGAGGCCGCCGCTCCCGCCCCGGCCGCGACCGCGACACCCCTCACGACCTTGACGACCCCGACGACCCTGACGACTTCGACGACGAGGGCGACGGCCGCCACGGCGCCGAAGGCCGCTACGGCGGCCACGGGTTCTTCGGCAAGAAGGTCCGCTGGCACCGCCCGGTCGCCTGGCTGCTCGCCCTCGTGATGGGCGTCGGCATGATCGCGCTGGCCTTCGCCGCCGTCTACCGGGGCGGCTCCTCGGGCCGTCAGGACCAGGTGCCCGCGCCCGCCGCCACCGGACTCGAACAGGGCGGCGTGCTGGTGCCCTCCGTCGCCGCCGACCACTCGGGCCCCGCCCTGTCGGTGATCCCGCACACCCCGTGACGACCCAGGTGAGAACCTGTCAGAAGTTGTCCGGCGGCCACGCGTTTACCCGAGCGCCCTGAGACCTACTCTGAAGATATGGGCGGGCCCGCGAACCCCCCGGAGGGGACACCCGAGGGCATCCCCGGGGGTGGTGAGGACGAATACCGATCCGTCGTCTTCGACGAGTCGTTCGTCCGCGCTGCCCGCCTCCAGGAATTCTCCGCCCAGGAACGCGTCGGCGACCACGCGCCCGCCGTCCGCCGCCGCCCCCCGCTGCACCGCGGCCTCTCCCGGCAGGCCCTCGTCCTCGTCACCCTCATCGCGGTGGCCTTCGGGACCGCGATCTACATGGGCATCCGCCACCCCTACCAGTCGTCCACCGCGGCCCTGCCCGTCGAGTCCCCGCGGCTGACCGTCATCCCGCTCGCCCCGACCGGCAAGGTCCCCGGCGCGGCCGACCCCGAGTACCTGTACGCGCACAGCCCGGCCGCCGGGTTCGCCATCGGCGCCGAGGGCATCCCGCTGCCCGCCGTCCGGCGCACCGCGCACTTCTCGGACAGCCAGGTGGTGGCCGCCCTCACCACCGCCAAGGACTACATCGTGCGCTCCTCCCTCTACCCCGAGGTGATCGGCGGCGAGGACGTACGGCCGGTGCGGGTCATGCTCGACTCCCGGCAGCTCGACCAGTTCGACGCGAGCTTCGACCACCCGGCGTCCGACGGACGGCACACCCCCACCGGCTGGCTGGTCCGCCTCGACACCACCGAGTCCCGGCTCGCCGACCGCCGGATCCGGGTCAGGGGCACCCTGCGGGCCGACGAGACCGACGCGGCCACCCTGGAGGTCGTCGCCGACCACACCTTCGTCTACGCGCTGCGGCCCGCCGGAGCCGACGCCGAGGCCGCCGCCTCGCTCCTCACCGTCCGGCGCGAACTGCGCTTCCGGTTCGACCGCGACGACCTGCGGCTGCGCCAGGCCCAGCTGGTCGTCTCCTCCGTGCAGGCAGGGCCGCTCTCCTGCGGGACCGACACCGCGAACCGGCTGCGCCCGCTGCTGGCCGGCCAGACGGCCCGCGCGGGCGGCCCGGCCGGCACCGACCCGTACGCCGCGGGCAACCCGACGGCCCTGTGCGGGACACTGGCGGCGGACGCCCAGCCGAAGATCTGAGACCGCCCCGGCCGACATCGGCCGGCCGGGGAAGGGGCGGGCGCGGTGAGCCCCCGAAGAGCGATCCGGGAACACCCGCGCGCCGCCCGGGGGATGCCCCGCGACGGCCGGGTCGGCCGCCCCGGCGGTCAGTCCGTCGCGGAGCCGTTCGCCCCGGGTCCCTCCCTCGGCGGTTCGTCCTTCGACGGCCCGTCCGTGGAGCCGCCGCCCGCCGGGGACGAACCCGTGAACCCGCCGAAGCCGCGGCGGACCCGGCCGCCCAGGTCGCCCGCGCCGCCCGCGAGGTCCGAGACCAGCTTCATCAGCGGGTCCTTGGAGTTCTTCACGTTGGTCGCGTAGCTCGCCGCCGACTCACGGAAGGAGTCGGCCACCGAGGTGTCCTTGTCCTCGTCGCGACGCGGATAGTGGCCGTCCGTGATCCGCTGGTGGTCCCGGCTCGCCGCCCACTTCTTCAGCTCGGCCGCGCGGACCGTGGTGAAGGGGTGCGACCTCGGCATCACGTTCAGGATCTTCAGGACCGAGTCGCGCAGGTCGCCGCCCGCCTCGTACTCCTCGGCCTGCGCCAGGAACGCGTCCACGTTCATCTCGTGCAGGTGGTTGCCGCCCGCGATCTTCATCAGGCCGCGCATCGACGCCTGGAGGTCCTGGCCGACCAGCAGACCCGCCCGGTCCGCGGACAGCTCCGACTTGCGGAACCACTCGCGCAGCGCGGTGATGATCGCCATGATCGCCAGGTTGCCCAGCGGGATCCAGGCGACCCGGAGGGCCAGGCTGGTCAGGAACAGCAGGATCGTGCGGTACACGGAGTGCCCGGACAGGGCGTGGCCCACCTCGTGGCCGACCACCGCCCGCATCTCCTCCTCGTCGAGCAGCTCGACCAGGCCGGTGGTGACGACGATGATCGGCTCGTCGAGACCGATGCACATCGCGTTCGGCTGCGGGTCCTGGTTCACGTACATCGGGGGGACCTTCTCCAGGTCCAGGATGTAGCAGGCGTCCCGCAGCATGTCGTTGAGGTGGGCGAACTGCTGGTCGGAGACCCGGACCGAGTCCGAGAGGAACAGCAGCCGCAGACTCCGCTCGGGCAGCAGACCGCTGAGCGCCTTGAAGACGGTGTCGAAGCCGGTCAGCTTGCGCAGCGCCACCAGCGCGCTGCGGTCGGCCGGGTGTTCGTACGCGCGCGAGGAGATCCCCGGGAAGCGCCTGCGCTGCCTGCTCGGTACGTGCTCGTGCGCCTCGTGCTCGTGGCCGTCGTCGGACATGTGGTCCCCCCATGTGCGTCTGTGTGCCCAAAGTGCCCCCGAAGCGGCGCCCAGCCTAGGTGGAGATACCGTGGACGGGCAGTTCAGCGAAGGAGTCACGCCATGGCGCACAGTTCCCGGGCCGTCTGGCTCGCCCAGGCCGCCCAGCACCAGGGGTCGTCGGGCGACCTGCTGCGGGTCATTCTGATCGTGATGGTCGTGGGGTGTGCGCTCACCGGGTGGTTCCTGCTCCGCGGGTACAAACGGAACGACGACTGAGCCGACCGGAAGGTTCCCGGCGGCCCGCCCCAGTCGATCGGCGGCCTGTCCCCGGTCGACCGACGGCCGGTCCGCGGTCGGTCGGCGGCCGGTTCGCGGTCGGTCGGCGGCCGGTTCGCGGTCGGTCGGCGGCCGGTTCGCGGTCGGTCGGCGGCCGGTCCGCGGTCGCACGAAGCCGGCCGGCGGTGGTCCTGCGGTGGTCCGACGGTCCGTCCGGCGGCCTCCCGATGGCGGAGTCGGCGTGATCGCCGGGGAGGCGCCCGCTTACCATGGGCCGACGTCTTTATCCCGCCCACACCGGATAGGTCCTGCCGAAGATGAGCATCCACAGCGCCGCTGCCCAGCTGGTCACCCTCGCCGCCGAGGGCGAGGAGCACGGAGGCGGCAACCACGAGAGCCTCAACCCCCTGGTCACCGGTGGCAGCGCCTTCATCATCCTGCTGCTCCTGCTCTGGATCACCACCCGCTTCAACCGCGACCGCTGACCGTCCCCGGGCGGCTGGCAGGCGAGGTGCCCGTACCGGGCCGGTAGGGTCTGCACGCATGGGAGAGCAGGACATGCCTACCGGTCCGGCGAAGGACACGGCGAACGGCCAGGCCGACGGCGCGCGGCGACCGGCGAGCGGCCCCGCGGGCGGCCCCTCCAACCCGGGCAGGCGCCGCCTGGGTGTCATGGGCGGGACGTTCGACCCGATCCACCACGGACACCTGGTGGCCGCCAGTGAGGTCGCGGCTCAATTCGCCCTGGACGAGGTGGTGTTCGTCCCGACGGGCCAGCCGTGGCAGAAGAGTCACCGCGATGTCTCCCCGGCCGAGGACCGCTATCTGATGACGGTCATCGCGACCGCCGAGAACCCGCAGTTCTCCGTGAGCCGGATCGACATCGACCGCGGCGGCGCCACCTACACCGTCGACACCCTGCGCGATCTGCGCTCCCTCAACCCCGACGCCGACTTGTTCTTCATCACCGGCGCCGACGCCCTCGGGCAGATCCTCAGCTGGCGCGACTCGGAGGAACTGTTCTCCCTCGCGCACTTCATCGGCTGCACCCGTCCCGGCCACCAACTGACCGACCGGGGGCTCCCGGAGGGCGGTGTCTCGCTGGTCGAGGTTCCCGCGCTCGCCATCTCCTCCACAGACTGCCGTGCGAGAGTCGCCAAGGGGGACCCCGTCTGGTACCTGGTGCCCGACGGAGTCGTGCGCTATATCGACAAGCGCGAGCTGTACCGCGGCGAGTGAGCCGAGAGGGGCACCGGTGAACGACCGATACGACGCGGGCTACGGGAACGACCAGTACGAGCTGGTGGGGTACGACGAGTACGGGCAGCCGGTCTACCGGCAGGCGCAGCCCCAGCAGCCCCCGCAGCAGTACGACCCGTACGCACAGCAGCAGCAACAGCAACAGCAACATCAGGGGCAGGGGCAGGGGCAGGGGCAGCAGGGCCAACAGGCGTACGGATACGACCCGTACGCCGGCTCGGGCGGTCAGCAGGGCTACGACCCCTACGGGCAGCCCGGCACCGGGCAGCAGCCCGTCACCCCCGGCTACGACCCCTACGGGCAGCAGCCGACCTCCTACGACCCGTACGGGCAGTCCGCCTCCGCCACCGGGCGGCAGCCGCGGGTCGCCGAGCAGACCGCCTACATCCCGCAGCAGTCGGCGCCGCCCGAGTACGCCGAACAGCCCACCGAGGCACGGCAGGAGACGGCGGACGGGACCGGCCAGGCCCCCGAGCAGTTCGCGTTCGTGGAGGAGCCCGACGGCGACTCCGAGGACGTCATCGACTGGCTGAACTTCACCGAGAACCGCACCGAACGCCGCGAGGAGGCCAAGCGCAGGGCGCGCAGCCGGGTCGTCGCGCTGGTCGTCGCCCTCGCCGTGGTCGCGGCCGGCGGCGTCGGATACCTCTGGTACGCGGGCAGCCTCCCCGGCCTCTCCTCGTCGGACGCCGCGAAGGGCACCGCGACCTCCGCCGCGGCCCAGAAACGGGACGTGGTCGTCGTCCATCTGCACGACACCGGATCGGGCGCCACCTCCACCGCGCTGCTCGTCGACAACACCACCGCGCGCCAGGGCACCACCGTCCTGCTGCCCAACTCCCTCGCCCTGACCGACGGCGACGGCGGGGGCAGCACCACGCTCGCCAAGTCCGTCGACGACGACGGTTCCTCCGGCACCCGCGAGGCCCTCGACACCGTCCTCGGCACCGACATCGAGGGCACCTGGCGGCTGGACACGCCCTATCTGCAGAACCTCGTCGACCTGGTCGGCAACATCGAGGTGGACACCAACACCTCGGTGCCCGACCCGGACGCCAAGAAGAAGAACAGCGCCCCCCTCGTCCACCAGGGCAAGAGCCAGACCCTCAGCGGCAAGATGGCCGTCGCCTACGCCACCCACCGCGCCTCGGGCGAGGCCCAGAACGCCCAGCTGGAACGGTTCGGACAGGTCGTGCAGGCCATGCTCCGCAAGATCTCCTCGGACGCCCAGGCCGCCACGGTCACCGTGCAGACGCTCGCCCAGATCCTCGACCCGTCGCTGACCGACAAGGACCTCGGCGGGTTCCTCGCCAAACTCTCCGAGCTGGCCAAGGGCGGCGACTACAGGACCGCGATGCTGCCCGTCCAGAGCGACGGCACCCTCAGCACCGAGGCCAGCGCGAGCGTCGTCAAGGACGTCCTCGGCGGCAGCGCCAAGAGCCCCGAGCAGGGCTCCGCCGTCCGGGTCTCCGTGCAGAACGCCAGCGGGACCAAGGACGACACCGAGAAGGCCCGCGTGGTGCTCCTCAACGGCGGCTTCACCTTCCTCGACGGCGGCACCTCGGGCACCGCCCAGGCCACGTCCCAGGTGCTCTACACGGACGCGGAGGACAAGGACGACGCCACCGAGGTCGCCAAGACCCTGGGCCTTCCGGCCGGCGCCGTGGCCAAGGGGAAGACGGCGTCGAACGCCGACGTCACGGTCGTCCTCGGGCAGGACTACCAGCCGTCCTCGGCGTCCTAGCGGGTGACGCCGTGCCGCCGCCCCCGCCGGGCGGCGGGAAGGGCCGGACACCCCCTGGCGGGCGCCGCACCCCACGTGATCCGGATAACACGTGGGGTGGCCCCGGTGGTCCGTGAGACCCTTGGGGGTCATCGTCCGCCTACCGAAAGCCTTGTAGTGACCGCCACCGACCGCTCCATCGAGCTGATCAACACCGCCGCGCAGGCGGCCGCCGACAAGCTCGCGCACGACATCATCGCCTACGACGTCAGCGACGTCCTGTCGATCACGGACGCCTTCCTGCTGGCCTCCGCGCCCAACGACCGCCAGGTCAAGTCCATCGTCGACGAGATCGAGGAGCGCCTCTCGAAGGAGCTGGGGGTCAAGCCGGTACGCCGTGAGGGCGACCGCGAGGCCCGCTGGGTCCTGCTCGACTACGTCGACATCGTCGTCCACGTCCAGCACAGCGAGGAGCGGGTCTTCTACGCCCTCGAGCGCCTCTGGAAGGACTGCCCCGAGCTGGAGCTGCCCGCCGAGGCGAAGGCCACCCGCGGCAAGGCCGCCGAGCACGCGAAGCTGCGGGACGACGAGGAGGCGGACCGGCCGGGAGGTGAGTGGTGATGAGCGCCACCGGTGAGGTGACCTCCGGCCGTTCCGGCCGGGGTCGCCGGCTCATCCTGTGGCGCCACGGCCAGACCTCGTGGAACGTGGAGCGCCGCTTCCAGGGCACCACGGACGTCGAGCTGACCGAGACCGGCGTCGCCCAGGCCCGCAGGGCCGCCAAGCTGCTCGCCTCCCTCGCCCCCGACGCGATCGTCGCCTCCGACCTGCGGCGGGCCGCGAACACGGCCGCCGAGCTGGCCGCGCTCACCGGCCTGCGGGTCGCCCACGACGAAGGGCTGCGGGAGACCTACGCGGGCGCCTGGCAGGGGCTGAGCCACGACGAGATCATCGAGCGCCACGGCGACGAGTACGCGGCGTGGAAGCGCGGCGAACCGGTCCGCAGGGGCGGCGGCGAGCTGGAGACCGAGGTCGCCGACCGGGCCGCGCCCGTGGTGCTCGGCCACGCCGACAAGCTCCCCGACGGCGGCACCCTGGTCGTCGTCAGCCACGGCGGCACCATCCGCACCACCATCGGCCGGCTCCTCGGCCTGGAGTCGCGGCACTGGGAGAGCCTGGGCGGCCTCTCCAACTGCTGCTGGTCCGTCCTCGGCGAGGGCGGGCGCGGCTGGCGGCTCCTAGAGCACAACGCCGGCACCCTGCCCGAACCGGTCCTCGGCGACGACGACTGAAGCCCCGGTGACCTGCCCCGCACCGGATTTCACTTTCCGGCAGGTCGCAGGCTAAAGTTCTTCTTGTTCGCCCCGCCGAGCGGGAAGAACGCGAGGGGCTATAGCTCAGTTGGTAGAGCGCCTGCATGGCATGCAGGAGGTCAGGAGTTCAATTCTCCTTAGCTCCACAGGACACGATCACAAAGGATCCCGTTCCCCGTGAGGGGGGCGGGATTTTTCGTACCCGTCCCCGAGGCCTTGAGCGCTTCGAGGTCCCCAGGCGTATACCTCTTCGAGGAGACGCCCGGGGTCGGGCCGTGTCCGGACTGGTACTGAGGCGTCGCTGACCGTATTGGTCCGGCCGTGGCAGAATCAAACGGCCGGAAGGGAGCGCGGCCCGACGGGAGGGAGTAGCGATGCCTGCGAGCATCCTCGGGGAGGTCGGTGGCTTCCTCGAAGCGGCGTTGACACGGTCCACGGTGCCCCGCGCGAGCTGCCCTTCCCGCGGTTTCGGCCAGGTCGCCCGGATGCCCGGTGACGACGGCGGGATCTCCTCCGTGTGCACGGCCCGCGGCCACAGCCGGAGCTGATCGATGGGTGCACACAGGCGAAAGTGCGACTGGTGCGGCAGCGGGACGCCGATCGTGCGGGACATGGAGCCGGTCAACCCCGGCTACCAGTACTGGTGCGAGGAGTGCGCGCGGGCGCTGATCATAAAAGGCGACCCGATCGAGACGTACCGCGAACTGGAGGGCGAACCGATCTACGGGCGCCTCCTGGAGGAGCACTGCACGCTCAAGCGGTTCTACTCGTTCGTGACGGCGTGACGGCCCGCCCCGACCGGCGGGCGAGCACCAGGTAGACGCAGCCGGCCACCGCGTAGAGCGCGGACAGCGTCAACTCCAGGCTGTTCTGCCGCAGTTCGGGGCGGCCCTGGCCGTGCGGCACCCACCACAGGGCGTACGAGCAGAACACCAGCGCCACGGCCGCCGCCGTCCGGCGCTCGGCCCCGGTCCACAGCAGCAGCACGGCGGGCACGCACCAGACCCAGTGGTGCGACCACGACACCGGGCTGACGAGCAGCGCGGTCACCGCGCACGCCGTCACCGCCCAGGCGTGCCGCCCGCCCAACTCCGCACGCACGGCGACGGCGAGGCCGCACACGGCCGTCACAGCCGCCAGGACGGCCCACCCGGCTCCCGGGTCGGGAACGTGCAGCAGACGCGCGAGAACGCCGCGCAGGGCCTGGTTCGCGGTGTCCTCGGCGTGCCCGACCCGGCCGGTCTGGAACAGCGCCCGCGTCCAGAACCGCCATGAGTCGCGCGGCAGGAGCACCGCGGCGAGCAGCGTCGCCGCCGCGAAGACACCGGCCGCCCCGCGCGCGTGCCGCAGATGCCGCGCTCCGCCGCCGTCCCTGACGCGGGCGGTGATCCCGGCGGCGAGCAGGAACACCGCGAACAGCGCGGGCGTCAGCTTCACGGCGGCGGCGAGCCCGATGCCGACGCCCGCCCAGCGGTCCGCGCCGCGCCGCGTCAGGTCCCACAGGACGAGCACCGCGAGCGCCAGGTTGACCTGGCCGTAGCGCAGCGTCGTCCACACCGGCTCGCACCAGACGGCAGCCGCGGACACCCACCAGACGCTCTCCGCGCGCGGGTGCCCGACGAGCCGCAGCGACAGCCGCACGAACAGCACGAGCAGCGCGAGGTTGCCCACCGTGCCCAACAGCCGCAGCGCCGCCGTGTCGAGCAGGGTCAGCGGGGTGAACAGCAGGGCGGCGAACGGCGGGTAGGTGGTGGGCAGCCGCGCGTGGGTGGTGCGCAGCGCGTAGAGGTCGCCGCCCGCGCGCACGGTGGCGCCCTCGGCCCGGTACACCAGCAGATCGATCATCGACACGTGCGCGGCCCGCTGGGCGACCCAGAACGCGGCGAAGGACAGCAGGCAGACGCCCACGGCGGTCGGCATCCGCCGGGTTCCGGAGAACGCGATCACGGTCACGAAGGGCGACATTAGCCCGCGTACCCGCACGGAACGGAAACGATTTGGTGGTGGGCCCGGTCGACCGTGTAATGTTGGCGTCGCCGCCGGGGAGACCTGGCGGACCACAGCACGGGGCTATAGCTCAGTTGGTAGAGCGCCTGCATGGCATGCAGGAGGTCAGGAGTTCAATTCTCCTTAGCTCCACAGGAATCGAAGGCGGACCATCCGAAAGGGTGGTCCGCTTTTGTGTGTCCCCCTCTCGATCCCGATCGCGGCCTCGCCCGGACCCCGTTCCTGCTCCCGTCCCCGCTCCTGCCCTGCTTCGGTCTCTGGCGCGGGGCGTCGGACACGGAAGGGCCGCCCGGTGCGGGCGGCCCTCCACGCGTGCGTGCTCCACGTCGGCTCACGCGCGCGCGTGCCTCGGCTCAGCGGCCCAGGGCCCGTCGGCCGCGGCCCTGGGAGATCACCGGCAGGTTCCTGGCGGGCGCCTGCGAGCGGGTGTCCTCCTCCAGGCGCAGCGCGAGCGCGGGGCAGCGGCGCACCGCGCGCAGCGCCTTCGCCTCCGCGTACTGCGGGACCTTCGCCTGCGCGACGGTGGGGAAGCCGTCCGCGCCGAGCTGGAACACCTCGGGGAGGATGTCGGCGCAGAGCCCGTGGCCCCGGCACAGCGTCCAGTCGACGTGGATCTTCTGCCGGCTCGCGCCGTCGTCGCCGCTGTCGCCGCCGCCGACGAGCGCGGGGGCCCTGCCTCCCTCGAACAGCGGCAGGACGCCCTCCACGGGCCGTCCGCAGCCGTTTCCGAGGACGTGCGCGGCGAGGTCGTCGGTGAACGCCTTGATCGTCGACTCCAGGAACATCGCGGAGCCGTCGGGGTGCGAGCAGGCGCCGCGCCGCTTCACGTTCTTGGCGACCTGCTTGAGCGCTTCGAGGGCGGCGGGGCCGCCGCCGTTGAGGATGTCCTCCATGCCGCGCGCGGCGGCGGGCAGCCCCAGGTAGCAGGGGCCGCACTGGCCCGCGCTCTCCTCCGCGAGCCACTGCGCGACCCGCAGCGACTCGCCCAGCGGGCAGGTCTCCTGGGTGATCGGCAGGATGGCGCCCGCGCCGAGCGCGCCGCCCACCGCGTCCAGCGAATTGCGGGAGACGATCGCCTCGTTGACCGTCGCCGCGTCGATCCACTTGCCGTGGTAGCCGCCGGTCAGCACGCCCTGCGGGACCGGCGGGGCGCCGGCCAGCTGGAGCACGTAGCGCAGCGGCACGCCGGTGGGGACCTCGATCACCATCGGGCGGGCGACCGCTCCGGAGACCGTCAGCATCACGGTGCCCGGCTCGTCGTACAGGCCGGTGTTGCCGTACCGCTCGGGGCCGATGCGGGCGGCGATGGCGAGCTGCGCGTACGTCTCGGCGTTGGAGAGCAGGGTGGGGGCGCCGCCGACGCCGTTCTGCGAGGCGCTGACCTTGCGGCCCGGCGGTACCGCGGGGCCGCCGTCGATCGAGCGGATCAGCGACGCGGCGGCGCCGGTGACCATGCGGACCGGGTTGCGCTGCACGGACGCCTTCAGGGCCGAGCGGCGGCTGTTGCTGAGGCCGCGTTCGGCGAGCGCCGCCTCCATGGAGCGCTGGGTGGACTCCCGGGTGACGCCGATCACGAGCTGCCGGGCGCCCAGGGCCTCGGCGCACAGCAGCGCGCCGTCCAGGATGAGGTGCGGGGCGCGGTTGATCAGCACCGTGTCCTTGCGGCAGGCCGGTTCGTCCTCGCTGCCGTTGACGACGACGACCGGGCGCACCCCGCGTTTGATCGCCGCCTCGGCGACCGAGCGCAGCTTCTTGTGGAAGGGGAAGCCCGCGCCGCCGCGGCCCTTCAGGTTGATGCTCTCCGACAGCTGGGCGAGCTGCTCGCCGCCCAGGGGTTCGAGCGGCCCGTGCACCTTCAGGTGCATGGGCAGGTCAAGTCGTTCGACAAGGTCGAAGCCCGACGTGAGCTGGGGAAGGCCGACCACGCGGACTTCTGGGACGTCGGGCAGGGCCTCGTTCACCTATAGCCTCCGGAAGGCGTGTTCCAAGGTTCGCCCGAACCCGGCGCCTCGTAGGAGGTGCCGGGACCTTGTGAGTTGGCGGGACCGTTGTTGTACGTGTCCTGAGGGTTGTACGTGCCGTAGGCGGCATTCGTCTCACCCGTGTCGTACACATCACGTGGCGGATGTCCGCCGGCGTCCGCGCTCCCGTAGGCCGGGATGGTGAATCCGGTGTCCTGGAGCGGGTCGTAGGCGGACGGCGGCGCCTCGCCGAGCGGCGGCGGCGAGGGGACGGGCCAACTGCCCGCGGCGGTTCCGTTGTTGTCCGCGCGGGGCATCGCCTGGGTGGGCTGCGCGTCCATGCGGGTGGCCTGGTCGGCGCCGTACGGCTGCTGCCCGCGCGGGGGAGTGGCGGCCCGGTAGGCGGCGGCGAAGCCGTCGGCGGGGTCAGGGGACATCGTGCGGGCCGGGGTGTCGTAGAACGGCGACTGGAAGGACCCGGTGGACTCGGCGGCCTTCGGCTTCCGCTCCCGGGGCTTGTCGTAGCCGGGCAGCGACGAGGACGACTCGGCCATCCGGGCGCGGCTGGCCTCCAGTTCGTCCCGTCCCGGCCGGTCGTCGGTGCCCAGCAGGCGCATGATCCGGTCGGCGACCTTCCGCTTGACCGGGCGGGGCGAGGCGCGCAGCGCGAGGGCGGCCATCACGCCGAGCAGGGAGAGGCTGTAGAGGATCGTGAAGATCGGCTTGGCCGCGCGACCCGCGTAGAGCCCGTGCACCAGCGCGAGGCCCCAGGCCGGGTAGGCGAGCATGTGCATGGCCCGCCAGCGGGCGGCGACCGGCGCGGGGGAGGCGAAGTTGCTGCGCAGGGCGCCGGTGACGCCCACGAAGACCATCAGCAGCCCGGCCAGGGAGCCCATGCCGATCAGGCCCGCGCTCCCGGAGACGCCGAGCGAGAACGGGATGAGCGCGGCGATCAGGACGGTGTGGTCGAGGGCGATCTTGGTGGTGATGTGGAGCAGCAGGAACGCGATCGAGGCGACCGCGGTCGTGCGGTGCACCGCCTGCCCGACGATGCGTTGGCGGGTGTTGAGGAAGATCCGGTCCTGGGCGACCAGGCCCCAGATCACCGAACAGCTGAGCGAGACGAGGGACAGCACGCCCGCGCCGAAGTTGAGGAAGTCGCGGAACCGGTCACCTCCGACCAGCACCACCACGGGTATGAGGACCAGGACGACAGCGCTCGCCACGCCGTAGGCCGACCGGCCGGGCTTGGGGAGCGTGCTGGTACTACGACGAGGATTCATGGGGGCAACTCCGAGCAGTTCGGGAAGGGCGGTCCCGCTGCCGCACTCTAAGTGGCGCCATACCGACGGGTACGAGGTTTCAGTTATTGCGTTGTTATCAAAGGACAATGCGACTGGCGCCGTGTCCCTTAGCGACTGTTACGCGAAGTAATCCTTGACCGGAGGTTCGGTTCCTGCTGTGCGACGGTGGTGTCCACCCTGCATACGCAAGCGCGTCGCACCTTGCTCAAGGGCTGCGGTACCCTAACGCCATGCGTGCCGTACGCCTTCTGCTTAGCGGGCCGCGCTGATCAGTCCCGACGGCCGGGTGGACCGGCAGGTCGGCATCGGCGCGGCGTCCCCTCCTGTGCGAGGGGCTTTTTCATTTCCGCGGGCAGAGACGATCGATGGAGCTTTGAGGATCATGAGCGAGACGAACCCCGCCACCACCGCCGAGGTGGCGGCGCCGCACCGCTACACGGCGGCCATGGCCGCCGACATCGAAGCACGCTGGCAGGACTTCTGGGACGCCGAGGGCACCTACTCCGCCCCCAACCCCACCGGCGACCTGGCGGACGACCCCGCCGTCGCCGCCCGCCCCAAGAAGTTCATCATGGACATGTTCCCGTACCCCTCGGGCGCGGGCCTGCACGTCGGCCACCCCCTCGGGTACATCGCCACCGACGTCTACGCCCGCTTCCAGCGGATGAACGGCCACAACGTCCTGCACACCCTCGGCTTCGACGCCTTCGGCCTGCCCGCCGAGCAGTACGCCGTGCAGACCGGCACGCACCCGCGCGTGTCCACCGAGGCCAACATCGAGAACATGAAGGTCCAGCTGCGCCGCCTCGGCCTCGGCCACGACAAGCGCCGCTCCTTCGCCACGATCGACCCCGAGTACTACAAGTGGACCCAGTGGATCTTCGTCCAGATCTTCAACTCCTGGTACGACACGGAAGCGGGCACCGCCCGCCCGATCACCGAACTGGTCGCCCTCTTCGAGTCCGGTGAGCGCCCCGTACCGGGCCACACGCGCGCGTGGAGCGAACTGACCGCCACCGAGCGCGCCGACGTCCTGGGCGAGTTCCGCCTGGCGTACGCCTCCGACGCCCCCGTCAACTGGTGCCCGGGGCTCGGCACCGTGCTCGCCAACGAGGAGGTCACCGCCGACGGCCGCTCCGAACGCGGCAACTTCCCCGTCTTCAAGGCCAAGCTGCGCCAGTGGAACATGCGCATCACCGCCTACGCCGACCGCCTCATCGACGACCTGGACGGACTGGACTGGCCCGAGGCCATCAAGCTCCAGCAGCGCAACTGGATCGGCCGCTCCGAGGGCGCCCGCGTCGACTTCCCCGTCGGCGACGACCGCATCACCGTCTTCACCACCCGGCCCGACACCCTGTTCGGCGCGAGCTACATGGTGCTCGCCCCCGAACACGAACTCGTCGAGAAGATCACCCCGGCCGCCTGGCCCGAGGCCACCCACGACGTGTGGACCGGCGGCCACGCCACCCCCGCCGAGGCCGTCGCCGCCTACCGCGCGCAGGCCGCCTCCAAGTCCGACGTCGAGCGGCAGGCCGAGGCCAAGGACAAGACCGGCGTCTTCACCGGCGCGTTCGCCACCAACCCGGTCAACGGCGAGCGGATCCCCGTCTTCATCGCCGACTACGTCCTGATGGGCTACGGCACCGGCGCGATCATGGCCGTCCCCGCGGGCGACCAGCGCGACTTCGAGTTCGCGCGCGCCTTCGAACTGCCGGTCGTCTGCATCGTCGAACCCACCGACGGCCGCGGCACCGACACCGCCACCTGGGAGAACGCCTTCGGGTCCCACGACGCGAAGATCATCAACTCCGCCAACGACGAGATCTCCCTCGACGGCCTGCCCGTCCCCGAGGCCAAGGCCCGCATCACCGACTGGCTCGCCGGCCGCGGCATCGGCGAGGGCACCGTCAACTTCCGGCTCAGGGACTGGCTGTTCAGCCGCCAGCGCTACTGGGGCGAGCCCTTCCCGATCGTCTACGACGAGGACGGCATCGCCCACGCGCTGCCCGAGTCGATGCTGCCGCTCGAACTGCCCGAGGTCGAGGACTACTCGCCCCGCACCTTCGACGCCGACGACGCCGACACCCAGCCCGAGACCCCGCTCTCCCGCAACGAGGACTGGGTGAACGTCACCCTGGACCTCGGCGACGGCAACGGCCCGCGGAAGTACCGCCGCGAGACCAACACCATGCCCAACTGGGCCGGCTCCTGCTGGTACGAGCTGCGCTACCTCGACCCGCACAACGACCGCAAGCTCGTCGACCCCGAGATCGAGCGCTACTGGATGGGCCCCCGCGAGGGCCAGCCGCACGGCGGCGTCGACCTCTACGTCGGCGGCGCCGAACACGCCGTGCTGCACCTGCTGTACGCGCGCTTCTGGTCCAAGGTCCTCCACGACCTCGGACACATCTCGTCGGTCGAGCCGTTCCACAAGCTGTTCAACCAGGGCATGATCCAGGCCTACGTCTACCGCGACAGCCGCGGCATCGCGGTGCCCGCCGCCGAGGTGGAGGAACGCGACGGCGCCTACTACCACCAGGGCCAGAAGGTCAGCCGACTGCTCGGCAAGATGGGCAAGTCCCTCAAGAACGCCGTCACCCCCGACGAGATCTGCGCCGAGTACGGCGCCGACACCCTGCGCCTCTACGAGATGGCGATGGGCCCCCTGGACGTCTCCAGGCCCTGGGACACCCGCGCGGTGGTCGGCCAGTTCCGGCTGCTCCAGCGGCTGTGGCGCAACGTCGTCGACGAGGAGAGCGGCGCCCTCACCGTCGTCGACACCGAGCCCGACGAGGAGACGCTGCGCGCCCTGCACAAGGCGATCGACGGAGTCCGCCAGGACCTGGAGGGCCTGCGCTTCAACACCGCCATCGCCAAGGTCACCGAGCTGAACAACCACCTCACCAAGACGGGCGGGCCGCTGTCGCGCACGGTCGCCGAACCCCTGGTGCTGCTGGTCGCCGCGCTGGCCCCGCACATCGCCGAGGAACTCTGGCGCCGACTGGGCCACGACGACTCGGTCGTCCACCAGGACTTCCCCGTGGCCGACCCGCGCTACGTCGTCGACGAGACGGTGACCTGCGTCGTCCAGATCAAGGGCAAGGTCAAGGCCCGCCTCGAAGTCTCCCCGTCGATCTCCGACGACGAACTGGAGAAGGCGGCGCTCTCCGACGAGAAGGTCGTCGCGGCACTGGACGGCGCGAGCATCCGCAAGGTGATCGTGCGGGCGCCGAAGCTGGTCAACATCGTCACGGGATAACGCGTCCGGCCCGAGGTCACTGCCGGTGCGCGGTGGTGTCGGAGGGTATCGGGGTACTCCCCTACGGGCAGGTTCGGGGTTCTGCTGGAACTCCGGGCCTGCCTGTTGCGTTTACCGTTGAAGAAGCGGCGCGGCGCGTGCCGCGACCGTTCGGAGGAGGCCCGCAGTGGAAGCAGTGATCGCGGTGCTCGGACTGCTGTTCGTGGCCTTCGTCGTGCTCGGCGCTCTCGCCGCGGTGCGCGCGGTCGGCGCCGCCAAGCGAGGCGTGGACCGCACCATCACGCAGGCCCGCCGCACCGTCGAGGACCACACCCTGCGCGCCAAGTCCTACGCCCAGCTGGGACCGGCGGGCGAACTGGCCCAACTGCGGCTCAGGCTGCGCACATCGATGCGCGCCACCCAGGACGCGCTGAACACCGGCGTCGCGGAGGACGAGTCCCTCCGCGAGTCCCTCGGCCTCTTCCAGCGCCTCAGCGCACACGGCCACGAGCTCGACGGCGAACTGCGCGCCCTGGAGTCCGAGCCGGACCGCGCCAGGCTCCGCGAGCGGCTGCCAGGACTGCGCGAGCGCACCCAGCGGGTGGTCGCGTCTGCCGACTCGCTGCGCTGGGCCGCCCGCGACCGGGCCGTCCGCTTCGCCGCCGACGACCTGGACACCCTGAGCGAGCAGATCGACCTGGAGGCGGGCGCCCTGCGCCACTGGACGACCGCCCAGGACCCGGCCGCCGCCCAGCAGCCGGGACCGTCCACCGCCGCACCCCGGTCGCCCCAGTCGCCCCGGTCCGAGGCCGCAGACCCGCAGCCGCAGCACACCCGGCCGGGCACCTCACGCCCGGCCGCCGAGGAGCGGACACGTCCGTCGATCACCCCGCCGAGCCGCCGCCCCGCCTACCCCTGGCAGAAGAAGCCCCGCCCCGAGAGCACGACTTGATCCGGTCAAGCTCCGCTCGGCGGTCGTGCTCTGCTCAGCGGTCAAGCTCCGCTCGGCCGTCGCCGGCCGGGCTGCCTTCACGGGCCGGGCTGCCGTCAGGGGCCGGGCTGCCGCCTCGTCGCTACGGCAGGTAACCTCCAGCTCATGTCCGCCCATGTCGCGATCGTCACCGATTCAACGGCCTACCTGCCGCCGCGGACGATGGAGCACCACGGCATCACCGCGGTGCCGCTGACGGTCGTCCTCGGCGACCAGGCGCTGGACGAGGGCACCGAGATCTCCACGCGCTCACTGGCCCAGGCGCTCCAGAAGCGCCGCCCGGTCACCACCTCGCGCCCCAGCCCCCGGCTGTTCGCCGAGACCTACCGCAAGGCCGCCGAGGCGGGCGCCACCGGGATCGTCTCCCTCCACCTCTCCGCGGAACTCTCCGGCACCTACGACGCCGCCGTCCTCGCGGCCCGCGAGGCACCGGTCCCGGTACGCGTCGTCGACACCGGGATGATCGCCATGGCCCTCGGCTTCTGCGCGCTCACCGCGGCGGAGACGGCGGAGGCGGGCGGCTCGGTGGACGAGGCGGTCGCGGCGGCCGAGAAAAGGGCGGCGGGGACAGCCGCGTACTTCTACGTCGACACGCTGGACTATCTGCGCAGGGGCGGCCGGATCGGCGCCGCGCAGGCCCTGTTCGGCTCGGCGCTCGCCGTGAAACCGCTGCTTCAGCTGGAAGGGGGCCGTATCGAGCCCCTGGAGAAGGTCCGCACGGCGTCGAAGGCCATCGCACGCCTGGAGGAACTCGTCGCGGACCGGGCCGGCGACGCCCCGGTCGACATCGCCGTCCACCACCTGGCGGCTCCCGACCGCGCAACGGCCCTCGCGGACCGCCTGCGGGAACGGGTACCCGGGCTGGTCGACCTGCACGTGAGCGAGGTGGGCGCGGTGATCGGGGCGCACACCGGGCCGGGGTTGCTGGGGGCTGTGGTTTCGGAGCGGTAGGGGGCGGGGCGGGGGCCTGGGGGGCCTTGGGGGGCCTGAGGGGGGCGGGGTAAAGCTGGTTGGGGCTTCGGGCTTCGGGCTTCGGGCTTCGGGCTTCGGGCTTCGGGCTTCGGGGCTTCGGAGTTCGGGGCTTGGGGGCTGGGGCCTTGGGGGCTTCGGGGTTCGACGCTTGGGGCTTGGGGCCTTGGGTGGTGGGTGGCTTCACTCGTGTGAGTGGCGGAGATATCCACAACCGGGCCGTCCTCCACCGGAATTGAGCAAGATCATCGCGAGACGGCGAGGTGAGCGATCCTCGGCGCATGGCACTTCGATCGAGCACACGCACAGCGGTGGCCACCAGCGGGCCGGGGCGTCGGCCCGCCTCCGACGGACGGTTCCGGCACCGACGGCCGCACGGCCGGGTACGGCTGCGGGACCGGGCGCGGTCCGGGGACGGGGCGCGGGTCCGGGGAGGGGATGAGGTCCGGGGCGGGGATTCGGTCCGGGAGAAGGTCCGGCACAGGGGTGCGGCGCGGCGCGCGGCTGAGGACGACCTTCGGCGGCGGGCGGAGGTGCTGTTCGCCCAACGTCCCGAGAAGCCAGGGGAATTACGGGCCGGTGGCCGCTCCCCGACGGTTCGGACTGTCTCGGTGGGGGTTCCGGTCGGGGCCGTAGCGGTCGTCCCGGCGGTTGCGCCAGTCGCGAAGGTTGCGCAGGTCCCGAAGGTGGCGCAAGTCCCGTCGGTCCCACCAGTCTCGGTCGTCCCTGCCGCCCATGCCGTCCCTGCCGTCGCGGCGGTGACCGCGAAAGATCGCCTGGCGGGCGGGGCGTTGCCCGAGCCGGTGCGTGAACCGCCGTCGGTTGGGCGGGAGATGGGCGCCGGCGGACGGCTCCGGACGGCGTTTCGGGAGCGGATGCCGCTGTGGGTGCAGTCGCGGTGCGGGCTGGAGCGGCGGAGTGTGATCGCCCTCGGGGCGCTGCTCCTGGTGGCCGTTCTCTTCGCCGTCCAGCACTTCTGGTCGGGACGGACCCAGCCGGTGCGGGCACCGGAGGTGGTACGGGCCGCGGCCGGATACCGGGACGCGAAGGGCGGGGCGGGGGAGGCGGCCGCCGTCGCGGGTGAACCCTCGGCCGCGGTGCCCACTCCCGGGGGCGAGATCGTCGTGGACGTCAGCGGGAAGGTCAGGGACCCCGGTGTTCGGCGGCTGCCCGCCGGTTCGAGGGTCGCCGACGCGTTGCGCGCGGCCGGCGGGGTACGGCCGGGCACGAGCACCGAGGGGCTCAACCGGGCGCGCTTCCTGGTGGACGGCGAGCAAGTGGTCGTCGGGGGTGCGGGTGGTGCCGGCGCTGTCTCCGGGGGCGGGAGTGCGGGATCGGCTGGGGGCGCGGTTCCGGGGGCGGTCGGTGCCGTGCCTGGGGCGCCCGTCTCGCTGAACACCGCCACCGCCGACCAGCTCGACACCCTGCCAGGGGTGGGCCCGGTGCTGGCCCAGCACATCGTCGACTACCGCACCCGGCACGGCGGATTCCGGTCGGTGGACGAGCTGCGCCAGGTCAACGGCATCGGTGACCGCCGTTTCGCCGACCTCAAGAATCTTGTCCGGCCATGAGCGGCGGGGCGGGGCCCGCGCGGGAGCGGGTGTCCGTACACAGGGCCTCCGGGCACCGGCTGGGCGCGGCACACCCCAGGCAGGAGGAGGCGACGGACCTCCGGCTTGTCCCACCCGCGCTGGCGGCCTGGGCGACGACGGCGTTGCTGCTGGACGCGTCGGTGGGGTGGGTCGTCGGAGTGGCGGGGACGGGGGTTGTCGCGGCGACGGCTGTGACGCTGCTCGGGCGGAAGGGTGCGGGGCGTGGGGGAGGTGGCGGTGGTGGGGCCGGTGGTGGTGAGGGTTGCGGGGGTGGTCGGATTCGTCGTTCCCGCGAGGGGTGGCGGCGGATGTCGCTGGTCGCCTTGTTGCTCTGTGTGGCCGCTGCCGCCGTGGCCGCTGGTCTGCACGGGGCGGATGTGCGTGGTGGGCCGGTGCCGGAGGCGGCGCGGGAGTTCTCCACGGTGACCGCAGAGGTCGAGGTGACGTCCGATCCCCGGGTCAGCAGGCCCCGGATCAGCGGGGACCACATGGCGCCCGCCTCCGTGCTGGTCGAGGGCGAGGTACGGCGGCTGACCAAGGAGGACGGGACGGCCGTGGCGACGCGGGCGCCGGTGCTGGTGATCGTGGACGCGGGGCGCGTGGGGCGCGCGGCGGGAGCGGGCGCGGGTGTCGGAGCGGGGGATTCGTCGGGTGGGGGTGGTCTGCCGGGAGCTTCCTCGGACGAAGGCGGTCGGACACCAGCCGGCTCGGGCGGGGACGGTCTGCTGCGGCCTCCCTCGGGTGAGGGTGGTCCGCCGGGGGCTCCCTCGGATCGGTCGGCGACGACAGGCGGAGGCGGCCGGGTTTCCTCCGGTTCCCCTTGGCTCGCTCTGCTTCCCTCCACCCGGGTCCGGGTCGTCGGGCGGCTGGTGCCTCCGATGGCCGGGGGGGACCGGATCGCCGGGGTGATCCGGGTGCGGGGGCGGGCCGTGCCCGAGGTGGTGGCGGGGGCGTCGGCGGTGCAGCGGTTCGCCGGGCGGCTGCGGGCCGGGCTGCGGGAGGCCACCGACGGGCTGCCGGGGGACGCGCGGGCGCTGCTGCCTGGGCTGGTCGTCGGGGACACCGCGCGGGTCCTGCCGGATCTGGAGGAGGCGTTCAAGGAGACCGACCTCGCCCACACGCTGGCGGTGTCAGGCAGCAACCTCACGATCATTCTCGCGCTGCTCATCGGGCCGCCTGGGCTGGCCGGTCTCGCGGAGCGCAAGGGGCTCGCGCCCCGGCTCGGCCTCTCGCTGCGGGCGACCGCGCTGGGCGGGGGAGTGCTCACGCTCGCGTTCGTCATCGTGTGCCGACCGGACCCGAGCGTGCTGCGGGCGGCGGCCTGCGGGGCGGTGGCGCTGCTCGCGCTGGCGACCGGGCGGCGGAGATCGCTCGTCCCCGCGCTGTCCACGGCGGTACTGCTGCTGGTGCTCTACGACCCCTGGCTGGCGCGGAGTTACGGCTTCCTGCTCTCGGTGCTGGCCACCGGCGCGCTGCTGACCGTGGCGCCGCGCTGGAGCGGGGCGCTGCGTCGGCGCGGGGTGCCGGGGCGGCTGGCGGAGGCGTTGGCCGCCGCCGGTGCGGCGCAGGCGCTGTGCGCTCCGGTGATCGCGGTGCTGTCGGCGCGGGTGAGTCTGGTGGCGGTGCCGTGCAATCTGCTCGCGGAGTTCGTGGTGGCGCCGGCCACGGTACTGGGATTCGCCGCGCTGGCGACCGCTCCGCTGCTGATGCCGTTGGCCAAGGTGTTGGCGTGGGGAGCGAGTTGGCCGGCGGGATGGCTCGCGGCGATCGCCCGCACCGGGGCCGCGCTGCCCGGCGCGGGGGTCGACTGGCCGGGGAACTGGACGGGTGCGCTGCTGCTGGCGGTCGCCACCGTGGCCGTCCTGGCGGTGGGGCGACGACTTGTCCGGCATCCGTGGGGGTGCGGGGCGTGCGCGGTGCTGCTGGTCCTCGCGGTGGTGCGGCCGGCGCCGTTGACCAGGGTGATCACCGGGTGGCCGCCGCCGGACTGGCGGTTCGCGATGTGCGACGTCGGGCAGGGCGACGCGACGGTCCTTGCGGCCGGGGCGGGCAGCGGGGTGGTCGTGGACGCGGGGCCAGATCCGGCGGCGGTCGACCGGTGCCTGCGGGCGCTGGGCGTCACCAGGGTCCCGTTGGTCGTGCTGACCCACTTCCACGCCGACCATGTGGCCGGGCTGCCGGGTGTGCTGCGGGGGCGTTCGGTCGGGGCCATCCAAACGACGGCACTGGAACAGCCCGCGGATCAGGCGGAGTTCGTTCGGCGGGAGGCGGCGGCACGGCGTGTTCCGCTGGTCCGGGCGGTCGCGGGCGAGGAACGGCGGGCGGGACCGTCGTCGTGGCGGGTGCTGTGGCCGCCGGGCGGGTCGGCGCCGGTCGCCGAGAGCCCCAACGACGCCAGTGTCGCCCTGCTGGTGCGGGTGGCGGGGCTGCGGCTGCTGCTCCTCGGCGACCTCGAACCCCCCTCCCAGCAGGCCCTGTTGAGATCGCCCGAGGGAGCGCTGCTGCACGGGGTGGATGTCCTCAAGGTCGCCCACCACGGCTCGGCGTACCAGGACCCGGAGCTGATCAGACGGGCGGCGCCGAGGCTGGCGCTGGTGTCGGTCGGCGCGGGCAACTCGTACGGCCACCCGGCCCCCGGGACGGTCGCGGCGCTGCGGGCCGCGGGCGCGGTGGTCCTCCGGACGGACCGCGACGGGGCGTTGGCGATCACGGGGAGAGGAGATGGGCTGACGGTGGCACGGGGGTGAGGGGGCGGGGGTGAGGGGTGGAGGGTGAGGGGCGCGGGGGAGGGGGCGCGTACGCAAGGGGGCGGGGAGGGAGGGGGAGGGGGGGAGGGGAGGGGGGAGGGGGATGGCCCCCACCGTGAGTTGGAGCAGGGTCCGGCAGAAGTCCGCCCCCCGAAATCGGCTCTGTGCGATGAGGCACGGCGGGCGGCTCGGGCGGCTCGGGCGGGTTCAAGCGGTCGGGGCGGCTCGGGCGGTCAGAGCGGCTCGGCCGTTCCAGGCGACCCGGTGTGGCCAGGTGTGGCCAGGTGAGGCCCGGTGTGG
Source organism: Streptomyces griseoviridis (assembly GCF_005222485.1). Classification (NCBI taxonomy): domain Bacteria; kingdom Bacillati; phylum Actinomycetota; class Actinomycetes; order Kitasatosporales; family Streptomycetaceae; genus Streptomyces; species Streptomyces griseoviridis. The sequence goes on along the minus strand of NZ_CP029078.1, from coordinate 3,039,296 downwards.
CCGATGGGGCCAAGTGGAGCCCCAGTGGAGTCAGGTGGACCCCGATGGATCCGGGTCTGTGGGGCCCCTGTGCGAAAGCGGCACATGGGATGCATTCCTGCGATGTGGCCCCGTGTTGCCTCGAAAGCCGCATCAGTGATCGAATGCTTCTTCGGTAACGGATGAGGGCGAGGCGTACAGGGGTGGCGAGGATGTTCGGCCGCAGGCTGGGGAACCGGACGAGCAGGGCGCAACGGACGAGTCCGCTGGCGGCGCTGCGGACACCACCGAGTGCGGGCGTGCTGAGCTGCCGGGTGCTCGATCCGGTCAACGAGCCGGTGCCGCATGCGGAGTTCGCGGTGAGCGACGGCATGGGGCGCAAGGTCGTGAGCGGGGAGACGGACCCGTACGGGGCGTTCATGACGGCGGTCCCCGCGGGGGAGTACCGGCTCGCGGTCTCCGCCGAGGGGTACGCGCCCTACCGGGCGAGCGCGACCGTCACGGAGAACGCGTTGGCCTCCCTCGGGGACGTGACGCTTCAGGTGGCCAGGCCGCCCGCGTTGCCCGAGGCGGGGGACTGGCAGGTCGAGCCGACGCACTCCTCGATCGCCTTCACCGCGCGGCACATCGGGCTGGCGCGAATCCACGGCCGCTTCAACTCCTTCGCGGGGGCGGTGCGGATCGGGGAGCAGATGGAGTCGTCGGCGATGCATGTGGTGATCGACGCGGGCTCCATCGACACCAACGTCCGGATGCGGGACGACCATCTGCGGTCGGCCGACTTCCTGGACGTGGAGCGTTTCCCGACGCTGGAGTTCTACAGCGAGCGGTTCGCGCACCGGGGCGGCAACCGCTGGGCGGTCACCGGGGCGCTGTCGCTGCACGGCGTCACACGCACGGTCACCCTCGACGCCGAGTATCTCGGGCTCGGCAACGGGATGGAGGGCGAGGTGCGGGCCGCCTGCCGGGCCACCACCGAGCTGCACCGCGACGACTTCACGGTCAGCTGGCAGACGATGCTGGCGCGCGGGATCGCCGTGGTGGGACCGAGCATCAGGATCGAGCTGGACGTGCAGATCGTCCGGCAGGGGTAGTCGGTCCGCGGCAACGGTCCCCGGTGACGGTTCTCGGTGACGGCAGCGGTGGGCGGCTGCCCGCGGGGGCGGACTGCCGGTGCCGTCGCGGGTGCCCGAGAATGGTGCCGTGAGCGATGTGAGACATGTGCTGGTGCTGCCCGACCGTGACGCCGCGGAGGAGGCGGCCGAGGCGCTGCGCGAGCGGTTCGGCACCCGGGAGGAACCGCAACTGGTGCGGGACGCGCTGGCCGGCGAGGACGACGCCGAGGACGCACAGTGGCTGCTCGTCCTGCGGGACGAGGACGGACGGCTCGACGCCGGTGAGCTGGACGAGTTCGCAGGCGAGTGGGAAGGCTGGCGCGAGGAGCCGTAGTCGACGGCCCTCGACGTCCACGGCCCTCGACGTAGACAGCCCTCGACTGGACTCCCGGACCGGATGTCCCCGACCGGACGCCTCCGATCGGATGTCCCGGACCGGACGCCTCCGACGGGACGTTCCCGACCGGACGTCCCGACCCATCGACCGTCGGGCCGATGCCCCGCCCGAACGCCCGCCCCCCGCCCCCGGCGCGCGCGTCCAAGACCGTCGGCGGAGCCGCGGCCCCGGCCTCGTTGTCAGTGGCGCGTGGGATGCTTGTCGCGATGGCAAGGAAGACTGCGAATGACGACCCTCTCGCCCCCGTGACGCTCGCCGTGGGCCAGGAGGACCTGCTGCTCGACCGCGCCGTGCAGGAGGTGGTGGCCGCCGCTCGGGCCGCCGACGCCGACACGGACGTGCGTGATCTCATGCCGGAGCAGTTGCAGCCCGGCACGCTCGCCGAGCTGACCAGCCCGTCGCTGTTCTCCGAGCGCAAGGTCGTGGTCGTGCGCAACGCGCAGGATCTGTCGGCCGACACGGTCAAGGACGTGAAGGCGTATCTCGGCTCGCCCGCCGAGGAGATCACCCTCGTGCTGCTGCACGCGGGCGGCGCCAAGGGCAAGGGCCTGCTCGACGCGGCGCGCAAGGTCGGGGCGCGGGAGGTGGCCTGCCCGAAGATGACCAAGCCGGCGGACCGGCTGGCCTTCGTGCGGCAGGAGTTCAGGGCGACGGGCAGGTCCGCCACGCCCGAGGCATGCCAGGCGCTCGTCGACGCGATCGGGAGTGATCTGCGGGAGTTGGCCGCGGCGGTCTCGCAGTTGGTCGCCGACGTGGAGAGCACGATCGACGAGGCGGTCGTCGGGCGGTACTACACGGGGCGGGCCGAGGCATCGAGCTTCACCGTCGCCGACCGGGCCGTGGAGGGGCGTGCGGCCGAGGCCCTGGAGGCGCTGCGCTGGGCCCTGTCGACGGGGGTCGCGCCGGTCCTGATCACCAGCGCGCTCGCCCAGGGCGTGCGGGCGATCGGGAAGCTGTCGTCGGCCCGGGGCGGCCGTCCCGCCGACCTCGCCCGCGAGTTGGGCATGCCGCCGTGGAAGATCGACCGGGTGCGTCAGCAGATGCGGGGCTGGACACCGGACGGGGTCTCGGTGGCGCTGCGCGCGGTGGCCGCGGCGGACGCGGGCGTCAAGGGCGGTGGCGACGATCCGGAGTACGCCCTGGAGAAGGCCGTGGTGACGATCGCCAGGGCGGCACGCTCACGCGGCAGGGCGTAGGACGACCGGCCTCCCCGGCGAGTCCGGCCCCTTGACGAGCCTGGCGCCCCCGCCGAGCCTCGCCCCTTAGCGAGCCCGGTGACCCGCCGAGCCCGGCCCTCGCCGCGCCCGGCCCCTTGACGAGCCTGGCGCCCCCGCCGAGCCCCGCCCCTTAGCGAGCCCGGCGACCCACCGAGCCGGGCCCCCGCCGAGCCCCGCCTCCGCCGCGCGGCCCGCCTCCCGCCGCTCCCCGCCGAGCGGCCCGCCCTCGGCAGCACCCCGCCCGCCCCACAGCGCTACCGCCCACCCGCGTCTCCCCCCGGTGCCGCAGCGCCGCTGGTCCCCTACGGGCGTGTCGCCCTCGGCAGGGTGAGGATCTCGGCTCCGTCGTCGGTGATGGCGATGGTGTGCTCGCTGTGTGCGGTCCGGCAGCCCGTCGCGCTGCGCAGGGTCCAGCCGTCGGCGTCGGTGACGAGTGTGGCGGTGTCGGCCATCACCCAGGGCTCCAGGGCGAGCAGCAGTCCGGGGCGCAGCTTGTAGCCGCGGCCGGGGCGTCCGGTGTTCGAGACGTGCGGGTCCTGGTGCATGGTCGTGCCGATGCCGTGGCCGCCGAACTCGGTGTTGATGGGGTAGCCCGCCTCGCCGAGGACGGTGCCGATGGCGTGGGAGAGGTCGCCGATGCGTGCCCCGGGCTTGGCGGCGGCGATGCCGGCGGCGAGGGCGCGTTCGGTGGTCTCGATCATCGCGACGCTCTCCGCGGGCCTGGCGTCGCCCACCAGGAAGCTGATCGCGGCGTCCGCGGCGACCCCGCCCCTGGCGACGGCGAGGTCGAGGGTCAGCAGGTCGCCGTCGGCCAGCGTGTAGTTGTGCGGCAGCCCGTGGAGCACTCCGTCGTTGACGGCCGTGCAGATGTAGTGCCCGAACGGGCCGCGTCCGAAGGAGGGCGCGTAGTCGACGTAGCAGGACTGGGCCCCTGCCTCGGTGATCATCTGCTTCGCCCACTGATCGATGTCCAGCAGGTTCGTCCCGACCGTGCTCCGCTGCTTCAGCGTGTGCAGGATGTCTCCGACCAGGGCGCCGGTGTCCCTCGCCCGCTCGATGCGCGCGGAGTTCAGGATCTCAATCATGGGGGACCTCTCACATGCGTCCAATAACTATACCGGTGTCACTGTACCGGTATTAGAATGGGGTGATGGTCAGGTGATCGGCCGGGCGGGTTCAACCACCCCGCACCCGCACCCGCACCCGCTCCCGCTCCCGCGCTCGGAAGCGCCCCGCACTCGCCCCGCCCCCCCGCACCCGCACTCGGACGCACCCCGCACTCGCCCTCAGCCTCGCCCGCGCCCGCGACCCGCCCCCGGACACAGCAGCGCCCCCGGAGTGGGTCCGGGGGCGTTGTCGCAGCGTGGCGTACTGCGAAAGTCTGTTCGTGGGTCGGGGTAGAGGGCCCGACATCCCCCACGAGGGGTTGGTGCTGAGCCTGACCGGCAGGCTCGGGGTGCCGGGGCGGGGAGCAGAGGGATCTCGCCCGGTCCGCCCGGCGTCACATCAGGTGTCAGCCCTTGAGGGTCGCGACCTTGGAAGCAAGCGCCGACTTCTTGTTGGCGGCCTGGTTCTTGTGGATGACGCCCTTCGAGACGGCCTTGTCGAGCGCACGCGCGGCGACGCGCTGCAGCTCGGTGGCCTTCTCGACGTCACCCGCGGCAGCGGCCTCACGGGCCTTGCGGACCGCGGTCTTGATGGAGGACTTCACGGCCTTGTTGCGCAGCCGGGCCTTCTCGTTGGTCTTGATCCGCTTGATCTGGGACTTGATGTTCGCCACGAATGAGCCTTTTCAGGTTCTGGCACGGGCCCGCGAAGGTCCCGTAGCCGATGATTTCACTGGGTGCGTGTCTCGCGCTGAGAGGGCATGAGACACAGCCGCCCACACTACCAGCGGCCCCCCGAGTGGCCCAAACCGGTCTCCGGTCGCCGCCCGTGGGACCATGGAAGCTACGTATCGATCCGACCCGAGGCACAAGGCGCCTCAAGAGACAGGACCCTGCGTGCCCGCGACCCCTAACAATGTGCCGGAGCCGAGCCGTACCGACCCGGCTCTGATCCGCAATTTCTGCATCATCGCGCACATCGACCACGGCAAGTCCACCCTCGCCGACCGGATGCTCCAGCTGACCGGTGTCGTCGAGCAGCGGCAGATGCGCGCTCAGTATCTCGACCGCATGGACATCGAGCGTGAGCGTGGCATCACGATCAAGTCCCAGGCGGTGCGTCTGCCGTGGGCTCCGACGGACGAGCCCGCCAAGACGCACATCCTGAACATGATCGACACCCCCGGGCACGTCGACTTCACCTACGAGGTCTCGCGGTCGCTCGCCGCCTGCGAGGGGACCGTGCTCCTCGTCGACGCCGCCCAGGGCATCGAGGCCCAGACTCTCGCCAACCTGTACCTGGCGATGGAGAACGACCTCACGATCATCCCCGTCCTGAACAAGATCGACCTGCCGGCCGCGCAGCCCGAGAAGTTCGCCGAGGAGCTGGCGAACCTGGTCGGCTGCGACCCGGACGACGTGCTGCGGGTCTCCGCCAAGACCGGCGTCGGGGTCGACGCGCTGCTCGACCGGACGGTCCGGGACATCCCGCCGCCGGTCGGCGTCGCCGACGCGCCCGCCCGCGCCATGATCTTCGACTCGGTGTACGACTCGTACCGGGGCGTCGTGACGTACGTCCGGGTCATCGACGGCCAGCTCAACAAGCGTGAGCGGATCCGGATGATGTCCACCGGCGCCACCCACGAGCTGCTGGAGATCGGCACCAACTCGCCGGAGATGCTCGCGGCCGACGGGCTCGGCGTCGGCGAGGTCGGCTATCTGATCACCGGTGTGAAGGACGTCCGCCAGTCCAAGGTCGGTGACACCGTCACCAGCCAGCACAAGGGCGCCACGGACGCGCTCGGCGGCTACAAGGACCCGAAGCCGATGGTCTTCTCGGGCCTGTATCCGCTGGACGGCTCGGACTACCCGGAGCTGCGGGAGGCGCTGGACAAGCTCCAGCTGAACGACGCGGCCCTGGTGTACGAGCCGGAGACGTCGGCCGCGCTGGGCTTCGGCTTCCGCGTCGGGTTCCTCGGTCTGCTCCACCTCGACGTGATCCGGGAGCGGCTGGAGCGCGAGTTCGGCCTCGACCTCATCGCCACCGCGCCCAACGTGGTCTACCGGGTGCTGATGGAGGACGGCAGCGAGCACACCGTCACCAATCCGAGTGAGTTCCCCGAGGGCAAGATCAACGACGTGTACGAGCCCGTCGTGCGCGCCACGATCCTCGCGCCCTCCGAGTTCATCGGCTCGATCATGGAGCTGTGCCAGACCCGGCGCGGCACCCTGCTGGGCATGGACTACCTGTCCGAGGACCGGGTCGAGATCCGCTACACGCTGCCGCTCGCGGAGATCGTCTTCGACTTCTTCGACCAGCTGAAGTCGAAGACCCGCGGGTACGCCTCGCTCGACTACGAGCCCACCGGTGAGCAGACGTCCAGCCTGGTCAAGGTGGACATCCTGCTGCACGGCGACAAGGTGGACGCCTTCTCCGCGATCACCCACAAGGACCAGGCGTACGCCTACGGGGTCCGGCTGGTCGCCAAGCTGCGCGAGCTGATCCCGCGGCAGGCCTTCGAGGTGCCCATCCAGGCGGCCATCGGCTCCCGGGTGATCGCCCGCGAGACCATCCGCGCCATCCGCAAGGACGTCCTCGCCAAGTGCTACGGCGGTGATATCTCCCGGAAGCGGAAGCTGCTGGAGAAGCAGAAGGAGGGCAAGAAGCGGATGAAGATGGTGGGTTCCGTCGAGGTTCCCCAGGAAGCCTTCATCGCCGTCCTGAGCAGCGACGACAGCGGCGGCTCCGCCAAGGGCAAGAAGTAACCGCCGGTCACCGGCGGGGCGCGGGCGGTCACCGCCTGTCACTCGCGGGACCGGCCGGAACGGCCGTCACAGGGGGCCCGGCGTGCGGAAGCGCGCCGGGCCCCCCGCGTGTGCCGGGGGCCGCTTCCCGCGGAAAGTGACGGGCCGCCGCCTCTTACGTACCGGGCGGTCGGGCTTTACGCTGATCTCTGCTCGATAGTTACTCGCGAGTTAAACAGCGCGTGAGTCGAAACCAGCCGCACTGAGCCAGCCGCACCGACGCGGGCCCCGGAGGACGTCGTGAGCGACACACAGACCCTGATCGAGAACCGACCGGCGAGCGTCGCGGCCCTCTTCCTGGACCGCGTGGCCGCCACCCCGGACGCGGAGGCCTACCGGTACCCGGTGGCGCCCGCCTCGGGGCAGGGCCCGGACGGCTGGAAGTCGCTGAGCTGGGGCGAGGCATCCGAGCGGGTCCACGCCATCGCCGCGGGTCTGATCGCGCTCGGGGTCGAGCCCGAGCAGCGGGTCGCGCTCGCCTCCGCCACCCGGATCGAGTGGATCCTCGCCGACCTCGGCATCATGTGCGCGGGCGCCGCCACCACCACCGTCTACCCGCAGACCAACGAGGACGAGTCGGCGTTCATCCTCGCCGACTCCGACAGCCGGGTGCTGATCGCGGAGGACGCCGCCCAGCTCGCGAAGGCCCAGGGCAGGCGCGGCGAGCTGCCCGACCTCACGCACATCGTGGTGATCGACCCGGCCGGTGTCGAGCCGGGCGGGGACGTCCTCACCCTCGCGGAGCTGGAGCGGCGCGGTGCCGCCCATCTGGAGAAGCACCCCGAGCTGATCAAGGAGCGGGTCGGCGCGATCACCCGGGACCAGCTCGCCACCCTCATCTACACCTCGGGCACCACCGGCCGCCCCAAGGGCGTGCGCCTGCCGCACGACAACTGGGCGTACATGGCGCGCGCCATCGCCGCCACCGGTCTGGTCGGCCCCGACGACGTGCAGTACCTGTGGCTGCCGCTGGCGCACGTCTTCGGCAAGGTGCTCACCTCCGGCCAGGTCGGGGTCGGGCACGTCACCGCCGTCGACGGCCGGGTCGACAAGATCATCGAGAATCTGCCGGTCGTGCGGCCCACCTACATGGCGGCCGTGCCGCGCATCTTCGAGAAGGTCTACAACGGCGTCGCGGCCAAGGCCCGCGCGGGCGGCGCCGCCAAGTACAAGATCTTCCAGTGGGCCGCCGAGGTCGCCCGCGACTACGCCAAGGCCGCCCAGGACAACTTCCGCCGCACCGGCACCGCCTCCGTGCCGTTCGCGCTCGGCGCCAAGCACAAGGCCGCCGATGCGCTCGTCTACTCCAAGATCCGCGAGGCGTTCGGCGGCAACCTGCGCGCCTGTGTCTCCGGTTCGGCCGCCCTCGCGCCCGAGATCGGCTACTTCTTCGCCGGCGCGGGCATCCACATCCTGGAGGGCTACGGCCTCACCGAGTCGTCCGCCGCGTCTTTCGTGAACCCCGGCGAGGCGTACCGCACGGGCACCGTCGGCAAGCCGCTGCCCGGCACCGAGGTGCGGATCGCGGACGACGGCGAGATCCTGCTGCGCGGCCCCGGCATCATGGAGGGCTACCACGGGCTGCCGGAGAAGACCGCCGAGGTCCTGGAGGCGGACGGCTGGTTCCACACCGGTGACATCGGCGAGCTGTCCCCGGACGGCTATCTGCGCATCACCGACCGCAAAAAGGACCTGATCAAGACGTCCGGCGGCAAGTACATCGCGCCGGCCGAGGTCGAGGGCCAGTTCAAGGCGGTCTGCCCGTACGTCTCCAACATCCTGGTGCACGGCGCCGACCGGAACTTCTGCACCGCCCTCATCTCCCTCGACGAGCCGTCCCTGATGGAGTGGGCGAAGGAGAACGGCCTGGAGGGCAAGGCGTACGCGGAGGTCGTCGCCGCGCCGGTCACGGTCGCCATGGTGGAGGACTACATCGGGCAGCTCAACTCCGGGCTCCAGCGCTGGCAGACCATCAAGAAGTTCCGGCTGCTGCCGCGCGACCTCGACATCGAGCACGGCGAGATCACCCCCAGCCTGAAGCTCAAGCGCCCGGTCGTCGAGCGCGCGTACAAGCACCTGATCGACGAGATGTACGCGGGCACCCGCGAGGCGTGACGCCGCTCCGGGCCCCGGCCCCGGCGCGCTCAGGCGCCCACCCGGGGCCGGTCGGGGGTCCGGGTCGGGGGCCGGTCAGGGGTCCGGGTCGGGAGCGGGACCGTGAGCGCCCTACAGCCGCCCTCTGCGCACCAGCCTGCGCAACTCCCTGACCTCGGTGCGCAGGGTCATCAGGTCGGGGGGCTGTCCCTCGGTCAGTCGCAGTTCCAGTTCGGCCAGCCGCGCGCCCACCTCGCCGTACTCCGCCCGGTCCTGGTCCCGCATCCGCTCCAACTGCCGGTTCTTGCGGTGCAGATCGAGGAAGACGCTGACCTTCGCGCGCAGCACCCACGGGTCGAACGGCTTGGTCAGATAGTCGGCGGCGCCGGTGGCGTAGCCGCGGAAGGCGTACCCGGAGTCGTCGCCTGCGCCGGTCAGGAAGATGATCGGGACGTCCTTGGTCTGGTCGAGCCGTTTGATGTGCGCGGCCGTCTCGAAGCCGTCCATGCCGGGCATCCGGACGTCGAGCAGGACCAGCGCGAACCGCTGCCGCAGCAGCGCCTTCATCGCCTCCTCGCCGGAACGGGCCCGTATCAGAGGCTCGTTGAGGGATCCCAGGACGGCTTCGAGCGCGATCAGGTTGTCCTCCATGTCGTCCACGAGGAGGATGCTGGCGCGGGTGTCGGTCGATGCCTCAGCGATCATGGTCTGTCCGCCTCATTCGGTCGGTGTCCCGTCGGCCGGTGCCCCGGCCTCCGCGCCCTGCGGATCGAGGAGCGCGCAGACGACGGTGAGCAGCTGGTCGACGTCCACCGGCTTGGGTACGTAGTCGTTGGCGCCCCGCGCGATGGACTTCTCGCGGTCGCCCGGCATCGCCTTCGCGGTCAGCGCCACGATGGGCAGGCCGGTCCAGCGGGGGGCGCGGCGGATGGCGGCGATGGTCTCGTAGCCGTCCATCTCGGGCATCATGATGTCCATCAGGACGAGTTCCACGTCCGGGTTGCGTTCCAGGGTCTCGATGCCCTCGCGGCCGTTCTCCGCGTACAGCACCGGCATCCCGACCCTCCCCAGCACATGGGTGAGCGCGAAGACGTTGCGGATGTCGTCGTCCACGATCAGTACCCGGCGGCCGGGCAGCACCTGTCCGGCCCGCCCCCGCTGCCACGCCTCCAGCTTGGTCGGCGCGGGCCATCCGTCGTCGGCGTCGTGCGCGCTGCCCGGCGGTTCGGGCAGGGACTGCGCGGGCACCAGCGGGCGCCGGTCCTCGGGGGCCGGCTCGTCCGCCGGATGTCCCGGGCTGGTGACCGGCACGTACAGGGTGAAGGTGGAGCCGTGTCCCGGCCGGCTCTCGGCGACGATCCTGCCGCCCAGCAGGCCGGCGATCTCCCGGCTGATGGACAGGCCGAGGCCGGTGCCGCCGTACTTGCGGTTGGTGGTGCCGTCGGCCTGCTGGAACGCCTCGAAGATCACCGGGAGTTTCTCGGCGGCGATGCCGATGCCCGTGTCGGTGACCTCGAACGCGATCAGCTCCTCGCCGGTGGCTCCCTCGCCCGGGTACCGGTGGTCGGTGCCCGGCCGCCCGGGGTCGTCGACCAGGGAGACCCGCAGCTCCACCCGGCCGGACGCGGTGAACTTGATCGCGTTGGAGAGGAGGTTGCGCAGGATCTGCTGGAGCCGCTGCTCGTCCGAGTACATCTCGCGCGGCACGCCCTCGCCGACCGCCACCTCGAAGGCGAGGCCCCGGTCGAGGGTGAGCGGCCGGAAGGTGGCGTGCACGTAGTCGAGCAGTTTGATCAGCGGCAGCCGCTTGGGTCTGACGTCCATCCGGCCCGCCTCGATCTTCGACAGGTCCAGGATGTCGTTGATCAGTTGCAGCAGGTCGGAGCCGGAGCGGTGGATCGTCGTGGCGAACTGCACCTCCTGGTCGGTGAGATGGCCGTCGGGGTTGTCCGACAGCAGCCGCGCCAGGATCAGCAGGGAGTTCAGCGGGGTGCGCAGCTCGTGCGACATGTTCGCCAGGAACTCCGACTTGTACTGGGAGCTGGTCGCCAGCAGGGCGGCCTTCTCCTCCAGTTCGGCGTTGGAGCGCCGCAACTCCGCCTGCTGCTTCTGGAGTTCGTCCGAGCGTTCCTGGAGCTGCATCGCCAGCCGCTGCGACTCGCCGAGCAGCGACTCGGTGCGCGAGTTGGCGATGATGGTGTTGATGGCGACGCCGATGGTGTTCACGAACTGGTCGAAGAAGGCCAGGTGGACATCGGAGAAGCGGGAGAAGGAGGCCAGTTCGATCACGCCGAGGAGCTTGTCCTCGAAGAGGATCGGGATGATCACCACGCTGGCCGGGGCCGCCTCGCCGAGACCGCTGTTGATCTTGATGTAGTCCGGTGGCGCCTCCTCGACCAGGATGCGCTTCTTCTCCCTGGCCGCCTGCCGCACCAGCCCGTGCACCGGCAGGCCCCCGGTCTCCATGGTCGCGCCCTGCGCCGACCCGTACCCGGCGATGAACGCCAGCCCCTTCGCCGGCACGGTGGTGCGCAGCGCCGGGCCGTCCTCGTCCGGGTCGGCCAGGAAGAACGCCCCGTACTGCGCGTTCACCAGCGGGGTCAGCTCGCGCAGGATCAGGTCGGCGACCTCCATCAGGTCCCGGTGGCCCTGCATCAGCGCGGCGAGCCGGGCGAGGTTGGACTCCAGCCAGTCCTTCGCGCGGGTCGTCTCGCGCAGGTTGGCCACCATCAGGTTGATGTTGTCCTTCAGCTCGGCGACCTCGCCCTGGGTCTCCACCGTGATCGAGCGGGACATGTCGCCCTGCGCCACCGCGGAGGCCACCTCGGCGATCGCGCGGACCTGGGTGGTCAGGTTCGACGCGAGTTCGTTCACGTTGGTCGTCAGCCGCTTCCAGGTGCCGTACACGCCCTCCACCCGTGCCTGGCCGCCGAGTTGGCCCTCGGAGCCGACCTCGCGGGCCACCCGGGTGACCTCGGAGGAGAACGACGACAGCGTGTCGACCATCGTGTTGATGGCCGTCTTCAGCTCCAGGATCTCGCCGCGCGCGTCCACGTCGATCTTCTTCGACAGGTCGCCGTTGGCGACGGCCGTGGTGACCTGCGCGATGTTGCGCACCTGCGAAGTGAGGTTGTCCGCCATGTAGTTGACGTTGTCCGTCAGGTCACGCCACACCCCGGACACGCCCAGCACCTGGGCCCGGCCGCCGAGTCTGCCGTCCGTGCCGACCTCGCGGGCCACCCGGGTCACCTCGTCGGCGAAGGCCCGCAGCTGCTCCACCATCGTGTTGACGGTGTCCTTCAGTTCGAGGATCTCGCCGCGCGCGTCCACGGTGATCTTCTTCGACAGGTCGCCGTTGGCGACGGCGGTGGTGACCTGCGCGATGTTGCGGACTTGCGAGGTCAGGTTCAGCGCCATGAAGTTGACGTTGTCGGTGAGGTCCTTCCAGACCCCGGAGACCCCGCGCACCTGCGCCTGCCCGCCGAGGTTGCCCTCGGTGCCGACCTCGCGGGCGACGCGGGTGACCTCGTCGGCGAAGGCGGAGAGCTGGTCGACCATGGTGTTGATGGTCGACTTCAGCTCCAGGATCTCGCCCTTCGCCTCGACGGTGATCTTCTTGCCGAGGTCGCCCTGCGCCACCGCCGTCGACACCAGGGCGATGTTGCGGACCTGCGAAGTGAGGTTGTCGGCCATGAAGTTGACGTTGTCGGTCAGGTCCTTCCAGACCCCGGAGACCCCGCGCACCTGGGCCCGCCCGCCGAGGTTGCCCTCGGTGCCGACCTCGCGGGCGACGCGGGTGACCTCGTCGGCGAAGGCGGAGAGCTGGTCGACCATGGTGTTGATGGTCGACTTCAGCTCCAGGATCTCGCCCTTCGCGTCGACCGTGATCTTCTGGCTGAGGTCGCCGTTGGCGACGGCGGTGGTGACCTGCGCGATGTTGCGGACCTGCGAGGTCAGGTTCGACGCCATGAAGTTGACGTTGTCGGTGAGGTCCTTCCACACCCCGGACACCCCGCGCACCTGGGCCCGCCCGCCCAACTGCCCCTCGGTGCCCACCTCGCGGGCCACCCGGGTCACCTCGTCGGCGAAGGCGGAGAGCTGGTCCACCATCGTGTTCACGGTGAGCTTCAGCTCCAGCAGCTCACCGGTCGCCTCCACCGTCACCGTCCGGGTCAGGTCGCCGCGCGCCACCGCCGTCGTCACCAGCGCGATGTCCCGCACCTGGGCGGTCAGCCGGGCCGCCATCGTGTTGACCGCCTCGGTCACATCGCGCCAACTGCCCGACAAGCCCTGCACCTTGGCCCGGCCGCCGAGCCGCCCCTCGGTGCCGACCTCGCGCGCCACCCGCGTCACCTCACCGGTGAACAGCGACAGTTGGTCGACCATCTTGTTCACGGCACGGGCGAGGCGCCGCAGATCGCCCCTCAACTGCCGGTTCCCGTCGTGCAGATCGACCCGCTGGGTCAGGTCGCCGCCCGCCACCGCGTCCAGCACCCGGGTCGCGTTGGCGGCCGGCGCCACCAGCGCGTCCAGGAGCTGGTTCACATCGCTCACCCGGGACGCCCACGCGCCCTGACCCGGACTGGCCGAAAGCCGCTCGTCCAGCCGCCCGTGCCGGACCAACTCCCTTTTCACCCGCTGCGTCTCGCCGTTGAAGTGCGTCGTGCGGTCCATGATCTGGTTGAAGACGGCCGTGAGTTCGGCCACCATCCCCTGGCCGGTCTCCGGCACCTTCCTGAAGTCGCCGTCCCGTGCGGCGGTCATCGCGGCGAGCAGCGGGCGCAGCTCGGACGCTCGGATCCGGTCAGGAATCCGCTCGTCCTCGATCAGACGCGTAGCACGGTTCTCACTCATGACGGCCCACTTCGGTAACTCGGCGCTTATGGGCGTGGCCAGTCTGTCACTCTGTCGCCATCGACTGAGGCGTATTCGCGCGAACCGTTCGGGGAGCTGTCCATGGGGGCCATTCCGACGCAACGGGAGGCTGGTTCCGGTGGTTCCGGCGCTCCCGACGCGTCCGCGCAGGGGGACGCGGGCGCGCGCGCCCGCACCCGGGCGACCCTGCCGGGCAGTCCCCTCGCGCCCGGGTCGGCGCGCGTCCTGGTGCGGGCCGCGCTCGCCGAGTGGGCCGCCTCCGCCGTCCCCGGCGCCGAGCACCTCACCGGCAGGCTCGCCGACGACGCGGTGGTCGTCGTCAGCGAACTCGTCACCAACGCCGTCGTGCACGCGGGCACCGACGTGGAGCTGGCCTGCCGCCTGGAGCCCGACACGGGCGCGCTCGTCATCGAGGTCGGCGACCACCACCCCTCCCGGGCGCCCCGCGACACCGAACCCTCCTACGAGGCACCGGAGCACGGCCGAGGACTGCGGCTGGTCGCCGCCCTCGCCGAGTCCTGGGGCGTCACCTACCGCAGGGGCGCCAAGACGGTCTGGGCGCGGCTCGTGGCGGAGGGCCCGCCGGGCGAGGGGACCGGCCCGGAGGAGACCGGGCGGCAGCGGGACGGCAACGGCGCGCCGGACGACGAGATCAGGCCGTTCGACGGGCGGGACGTCCTCGCCCGCGGCCTCAAGGTCGCCGAGAGCCTCGCCCCCGAGCCGCCCGCCGCGGGACGCGACCGGGACTGGCTCAACCGGGGCGCCCTGTCCTTCCTCGCCGAAGCCTCCGACCTGCTCGCGGGACAGCTCGACGAGAACCTGGTCGCCGCCCTCACCGGGCAGCTCATCGTGCCCAGGCTCGCCGACTGGTGCGCCGTCTGGCTCGAGGACGAGGCCACCGCGCGCGGCGGTTGGCCCGGCGACGGCGCCGCCGGCGAGGGCGCCCGCCTCGCCCGGGTCTGGCACGGCAGCGAGAACCGCATCGAGGAGCTGCGCCGCGCCCTGGAGAAGGACCCGCCGCACCCCTTCGAGAGCGACCACGGCGGGCCCGTCCCCTACCCGTGGCCTGGCGAGGCGCTCGGGGCCCGCGAGGAGCTGGGCGCGGCCCTCGCCTACCGGCTGGTGGCCGGCGGCCGGCCGCTGGGCACGCTCGTCATCGGCCGCTCCGGGCTGACCCGCTTCCCCGACGAGATCACCGGCCTGGTCGAGGACCTCAGCCGCCGGGTGGCGCTCGCCGTCGGCGCGGCCCGCCAGTACGCCAGGCAGGCCACTATCAGCCAGGTCCTGCAACGCGGCCTGCTGCCGGTGGCCGTCGCGGAGATCCCCGGGGTGCGCAGCGCGCTGGTCTACGAACCCTGCGACCAGGGCGGCCCGAGCGGCGACTTCTACGACCTGTTCCCCGGCGGCGACGGCCGCTGGTGCTTCGCCATCGGGGACGTCCAGGGCAAGGGCCCCGAGGCCGCCGTCGTCATCGGTCTGGCCAGGCCCTGGCTGCGGCTGCTGGCCCGCGAGGGCTACCGGGTCGCCGACGTCCTCGACCGCCTCAACCGGCTGCTCCTCGACGACGCGACGGAGGCCGCCGACGCCGCCGCCCGCGCCCTCGCCAGGCCCGCCACCCCGGGCGACGGCCCGCAGACCCGGTTCCTCTCGCTGCTCTACGGCGAGCTGCGGCCCTTCGACGGCGGGATCCGCTGCACCCTCGCCTCCGCGGGGCACCCGCTGCCGCTGCTGCTCGGCCCGGCGGGCGACGTCCGCACGGTGGCGAGGCCGCAGACCCTGCTCGGGGTCGTCGACGACGAGACGTACACGAGCGAAACGTTCGAGCTGCGGACCGGGGACACCCTGCTCTGCGTCACCGACGGCGTCACCGAGCGCCGCTCGGGCGCACGCCAGTTCGACGACGGTGACGGGCTCGCGACCGCCCTCGGCGGCTGCGCGGGCCTGAGCGCCGAACTCGTCGCGGAACGCATCAGGCGCCTGGTCCACGAGTTCGGACCGAGGCCACCGGTGGACGACCTCGCGCTCCTGGTCCTCCAGGCCGAGTGACCGGCCCGCGCCGCGCGTGCTGGACAATGGAGGGCATGCCTTCCGCACTCCCCGACGGCGAACCGGTCCCCGACGACGGCGCCCTGCCCGCCGCCGCGCTGGCCGGCGCCGCCGACCGCCCCCTCGGGTTCTACCTGCACGTCCCCTACTGCGCGACCCGCTGCGGCTACTGCGACTTCAACACCTACACGGCGACCGAGCTGCGCGGCACGGGCGGTGTCCTCGCCTCCCGCGACAACTACGCCGACACCCTGACCGACGAGGTCCGCCTGGCCCGCAAGGTCCTCGGCGACGACCCGCGCCCAGTCCGCACGGTCTTCGTCGGCGGC